>NZ_JACHJC010000001.1:2400000-3000000 GCF_014203425.1 Micromonospora echinospora | reverse complement strand
GACGAGTTGGCCCAGGTGCCGAGCACGATCGCGGCGCCCGGCACGACCTTGGCGAACATCCGCTTGGCGGCACGCAGCCCGGCCATCCGGGCCAGCCGGACGCCGAGCTGGAGCATCACCCGGCCCAGCGCCCGGTCGGCGGCGGAGCCGAACAACGCGCCGGCCCGCTCGCGGCCGGCGGCCACCCCGAGCGCCAGGCGGGCGGTCTGGGCGGCCTTGTGCACGCGCTGGAGCACCAGCAGGTCGGTGGCCCGGTCGACGTGCGTCGGGTCGGCGCCGTACGCGGCCGCGACGTGCAGCACCAGCCGGGCCTGGGTCCAGGCCAGCACGCCCACGTCGATCACCGCGCCGGGCAGCCCGGCCGCGCCGGACACAGCGCCGGAGAGCCTCGCGTGGTTGACGAACTTGCGGACCGCCTGGTCGGCCAGTTGCTCGGGCGGGGCGTCCGGCCGCAGGGCACGCTCCCGGGCGGCCCACTGTGCGGCCTCCGGCCCGAGCCGGCGTACCGCCTCCAGGGCCAGGTGCTCCGGTGCGTACTGCGGGTCCTCACGCATCCGGTCCCAGAGCTTGGCCGGAGGCCCCTCGGGCACCTCCACCGGCGGGACGGGAGCTGCGGGGACGGCGTCGGGCTCCCCGACGGGGGCGGGGTCGGTCACGAAGGGCTCCGGAGGCTCGTGCGGCGGGGGTGACGCGGGTCAGCGCCGGCGCGACTGCAGCCGGGTCGCGATCTGCCGCAGCCGGGCCTGGTTCTCCGGCTTGGACATCTCACGCCGGCCGCGGTCGACCAACTGCTGGCCCCGCGGCGACCGCAGGAAGGCGGTGATCCGTTGCATCAGCGACATGGTGTCCTCCGTCCCGCGGTCCCCTTCATGTGTACCTGGGACCGGCAAGCCCTTGATACCCGAATCGCCGCTTCGGCAACCACCCCTCGCGGGGTCAGCCCAGGATCTCGGCCACCACCTTGCCGGCCCGCCACTCGTGCTGGGCGTAGGCGTCCGGGAACGCCGAGATCTGCACCGCCTGGGCGGCCACGGACAGCGGCAGGTCCTCCCAGCCGGGGATCTCGTCGAGCGCGGACAGGAACGCCTTCGTCGCGTACTCGGGGTCCATGAGCTGCTCGACGGTGCCCCAGCCGCTGCTCGGGCGCTGCTGGAACAGCCCGACCGAGTCGTGGTCCCAGCCGATGGCCTGGTGCGGGTAGCTCTGCGACTCGGGCAGCACGCCGCTGGCGTAGTTGAGCAGCGTGCTCTCCTGCATCGCGGTCGCCACCGCGATGACCAGGGCCCGGCGCGGCACGCCCATCTCCTTGCCTGCCTGCACGATCTTCTTGGCGTTGTTCATCTGGGTACGGTCCAGGCCGGCGACCGGAACGATCTGCCGAACCGTCTTCGTGGGCTTGGGCTTGGCGGTCGCCTTCGGGCTCGCCGTCGCGGACGGGGCGGCGGTGGACGGCGCGGTGCTCGGGCGGGCGGTCGCGCGGGAGGCGACGTCGGCCTCCGCACGCTCGGCGACCTCCGCCGAGGGCGCCGGGGCGGCCGCGCGCTCCGGCGCGCCGAAGCCGGCCTGGCTGACGCCGACCAGGCCGAGGCAGCAGGCCGCGCCGGTGGCGACCGCGAGCTTCGTCCGGCCGGGCCGGGGGTTCATCGGCGCCCAGAAGCGGGTACGCCGGATCAGGCCCCGAAGCACGGCCGACCGGCTGTTGGAGGGGGTATCGTCCGAACGGTCAGCCGGGCGGCCGGGGCCGTTCGGGTCGTCGAGGGTGCCGTCGCTACGCATCCGACGAGGCTAGGCAGCACAAACCGGGATCATCCAGGCCGTAAGGGTGGCCCTCGTCACACTTTGTGCGGCCCGGGCCGGACACTCGTCACCTGCCGCACCCAGCCGGCGACGGACCTCGGGAACCGGGCGAATCGCCCGCCCGCCACGGGTCCAATCTCCGCCGGCACGAACCTCGCAGGTCTCCCCCTCCCGCCCGATGATCGACTAACTCGTCCGTTCGGACGATCCGGATGTCCGCCGCCGGACCGGGGCGTAGCCGAATCGTGATCACCATCCGGGCATCGGAGGTGTCCGTAACGGAATGGACCACACCCCCCGGTACGTTGGCCGAACCGGGGAGACCGCACGTTCGGCGCTCCCCCGTACGCGTCGACAGGGAGGACCCCACCGGTGCTCGATCCACACGAGCTCTACGAACTCACCGACGAGCTGCCCGAGCTCGGCCAGCCGGTGCTGATCCAGGCGCTCACCGGCTTCGTCGACGCCGGCAACGCCACCCGGCTCGCCCGCGAGCAGCTGCTCACCTCGCTCGACGCCCGGACGATCGCCCGCTTCGACATCGACCAGGTCTTCGACTACCGCTCCCGCCGCCCGGTGATGACGTTCGTCGAGGACCACTGGGCCGACTACGACGGCCCGGCCCTGGAGCTGCACGTCCTGCGCGACGACGACGAGACGCCGTTCCTGCTGCTCACCGGCCCCGAGCCGGACCTGCAGTGGGAGCGTTTCGTAGCAGCCGTCGCCGGGCTCTGCGCCCGCCTCGACGTCCGGCTCACCGTCGGTCTCAACTCGATCCCGATGGCGGTGCCGCACACCCGGCCCAGCGGCGTCACCGCGCACGCCACCCGCAAGGAGCTGATCGCCGGCCACGAGCCGTGGCTGCAGAAGGTGCAGGTGCCGGCCAGCGTCGGTCACCTCCTGGAGTACCGCCTCGGCGAGCAGGGCCGCGACGCCCTCGGGTTCGCCGCGCACGTGCCGCACTACGTGGCCCAGGCCGAGTACCCGGCCGCCGCCGAGGCGCTGCTGTCGGCCGTGTCCCGCAGCACGGGCCTGCTGCTGCCGGTCGAGGACCTGCGCACCGCCGCCGAGGCGGTCCGGGTCGAGATCGACCGCCAGGTCACCCAGACCGAGGAGGCGGCCACGCTGGTGCAGGCGCTGGAGGAGCAGTACGACGCGTTCGCCCGCGGGCGGGGCGAGAAGAGCCTGCTCGCCGGGGAGACCGGGCCGCTGCCCACCGCCGACGAGCTCGGCGCCGAGCTGGAGCGCTTCCTGGCCGAGCAGACCCGTCCCGGCGACACCCCGGAGCGCTGACCGGGCGGGCAAGGCGGCCGGGGATGCGGCAGGCTGGGCACATGCGCCTGGCGACCTGGAACGTCAACTCGGTGAAGGCCCGCCTGCCCCGGCTGCTCGACTGGCTGGCCACCACGAAGCCCGACGTCGTATGCCTGCAGGAGACCAAGTGCCCGGACGGGGCGTTCCCGGTCGCCGAGGTCGGCGAGCTGGGCTACGAGGTGGCCAGCCACAGCGACGGCCGGTGGAACGGCGTCGCCGTCCTGTCCCGGGTCGGGCTCGCCGACGTGGCGGTCGGCTTCCCGGGTGAGCCCGGCTTCCCCGAGCCCGAGGCCCGCGCCATCTCGGCCACCTGCGACGGGCTGCGGGTCTGGTCGGTGTACGTGCCGAACGGCCGCACGCCGGACGACCCGCACTACGCATACAAGCTGGCCTGGTTCGCGGCGCTGCGCGACGCCCTGGAACCGGAGGTGGCCGGGCCCCTGCCGGTGGCTGTCTGTGGCGACTTCAACGTCGCGCCCACCGACGCCGACGTCTGGGACCCCGCGCTGTTCGTCACCTCCACCCACGTCACGCCGGCCGAACGGGCCGCCCTGGCCGCGCTGCGTGACCTGGGGCTGGAGGACGTGGTGCCGACGCCGATGAAGGGGCCACACCCGTTCACGTACTGGGACTACCGGGCCGGGATGTTCCACCAGAACAAGGGCATGCGGATCGACCTGGTGTACGCGAGCGCGCCGTTCGCCCGCGCGGTCCGCTCCGCGTACGTGGACCGGGAGGCCCGCAAGGGCAAGGGCCCGTCCGACCACGCCCCGGTCGTGGTGGACGCCGACCTGGCGCCGGCCGTCGAGACGTTCTGACCGCCCGCTGCCGCGCGACGGCGCTCGCTAGGGTGGACACATGGCAGTCGTGAAGATCAACGCGATCGACGTCCCGCCCGGCGCCGGCGAGGAGCTGGAGAAGCGGTTCGCGGCCCGGGCCGGCGCGGTGGAGAACTCCCCCGGTTTCCTCGGCTTCGAGTTGCTGCGTCCGGTCGCCGGGGAGAGCCGCTACTTCGTCTACACCCGCTGGGAGAGCGAGGAGGCGTACCAGGCGTGGGCGCAGGGCCCGTCCCGGGCCGCGCACGCCGAGGGCGGCGAGCCGCGCAAGCCGGTCGCCACCGGCGCGAACCTGCTGGAGTTCGAGGTCGTCCAGCAGGTCCCCGCCAAACCCTGACCCGCTTCCCCGTTGCCCGTCAGGATGCCAGGGACGCGAAGACGATCACGTTGTCCTGGTAGCCGGTGCGGCCGCCGACCCACTCGCCGCCGCAGGTGATCAGGCGCAGTTCGGCCGGGCCGGAATCGCCGTAGACCCGGGCCGCGGGCAGGTTCGCCTTGTCGAAGTACTCGACGCTGTCCACCTTGAACGTGACCACGCTGCGGTCCGCCCGGGTCACCGTGATCCGGGCGCCCGGCTTCAGCGAACGCAACCGGTAGAAGACGGCCGGCCCGCTCTTGGTGTCGACGTGGCCCACGATGATCGCCCGGCCGGGGTCGCCGGGCACCGCTCCCCTGTCGTACCAGCCGGTCTGGTTGTGCTCGGTCAGCGGCGGCACGTCCACCGAGCCGTCCTTCGCCTGCCCCACCGGGGTGACCGGCGCGGTGACCTTGATGGCCGGCACCGACAGGCGCACCGGCCGGCTCGCCGGTTTCCGGGCCGGGGCGGCACTGGCCGGGGCCGCCGCCGCGCCCGAGCCGCCCGATCCGCTCGACTCGGTCGACGCGTCGGCGAAGTCGAACGGCCCCGCCGTGCGCCCCAGCCCGGCCCCGGTGGCGAACACACCGATCAGCACCAGCACCACGGCCAGCGGCTTCGTCCACGAGCCCCGGCCCCGCCCGCCCGACGACGCCGGTGGCGGCTCGACCGGCGGCGGCCCGGCGGGCCGCGGGCGCAGGGCCCGCGCATCGGCCGACGGCGGATCCCACGGTCGCGACGCGGCGGGCGGAGGCAGCCACGGCCGCGACCCGGAGACCGGCACGACGGACGAACCGGTCCCGGCGGCAGGCACCTCCCCCGAGCGCGAGCCGGCGCGGGGAGCGGCGGCCGGATCAGCCCCGGACGGCCGGGCCGCATCGGTGGACGGTGCGGCGGGAGGACCGGTCCGGGACGGGCGGGCCGCGGCGGTGGGCGGCGCGGCGGGAGGACCGGTCCGGGACGGCCGGGCCGCATCGGTGGACGGCGCGGCGGGAGGACCGGTCCGGGACGGGCGGGCCGCGGCGGTGGGCGGCGCGGCGGGAGGACCGGTCCGGGACGGGCGGGCCGCGGCGGTGGGCGGCGCGGCCGGAGGCGGCAGGGCCAGGAACGGCCGGCCGAAGCGCCGGGACCCGGCGGGCGGCGGGAGGAAGTGCTCGGCCATGGCGGGCCTCAGCGTCCGGCGGCGCCGCGGGCGTGGCGGCGGGACGCGGCCACACCGAGCCCGGCGCCGACCATGGTCACCGCCAGTCCGACCGGCACCAGCAGGCCACCGAGGCCGGGCCCGGCGGTACCGCCGAACCCGGTCGCCGGGCCACGGCTGGGCAGGTGACTGGGCCTGTGGGTCGGCTGCCGGGTGGGCTGCCCCTGCTTGACCACCTGGAGCATGGTGGAGGCGGTCTCCCCGCCGGGGCACTCCAGCTTGACCCGGTAGTTGCCGGGCCGGGTGCGCTCGTGCACCATCGGCGAGGCGGTGAGCAGGCCGCGCTGCGGCTGCACCTGGATCCTGCCGAACGCGTCCGAGGCGACGATCGCCGGCACCGTGTTGTTCCGGCAGCTCGCCCGGATGCCGACCAGGTAGCCGGGCGACACGGTGCCCGGGGTGACCTCCACGAAGATCACGTCGGCCGAGGGCTGGTCCGGCACCGGCTCGGCGGCGCGCGGCGCGGCCTGGGCGGGCAGCGCGCCGACCAGCGGGGCGGCGCACGCGGCGACCGCGACCAGCAGCGCCTCACGTACCCTGAACGACCCCATGACCCCTCCCGGCGTACGGGATGAATCCTCTCACCCCCGGCCGCACATCACATCCGATCCGGGTGGCGTAGGCTCGGGTCGTTGTGACCCTCACCGACCTCCCTGCCGCCCGCATCCGCACCTTCCATCCGCGTCGCGGGCGGATGAGCGACCGGCAGCGCGACGCGCTTGAGCGGCTCTGGCCCGCGTACGGCCTCAGGATCGCCTCCCTCGACGGGCCGTGCGATCCGGCGGCGCTGTTCGGACGGCGGGCGCCGCTGGTGCTGGAGATCGGCTCCGGCATGGGCGACGCCACCGCCGCCATGGCGGCGGCCGACCGGGACCGACACTATCTGGCGGTCGAGGTCCATACGCCGGGAATCGCCAACCTGCTCGACCTGGTCGAACGGCACGGTCTGGACAACGTGCGGGTGGCCGAGGGGGACGCGCTGGACCTGGTCCGGGCCATGCCGGAGGGCTGCCTGGACGCGGTGCACGTCTACTTCCCCGACCCGTGGCCGAAGACCCGCCACCACAAGCGGCGGATCATCCAGCCGGCGCACGTGGCGCTGCTGCGCTCCCGGCTGGCGCCCGGCGGCATGTTGCACTGCGCGACCGACTGGGCCGAGTACGCCGAGGCGATGCGCGAGACGCTCACCGCCGACCCGGAGCTGGTCGACGTGCACGGCGGCTACGCGCCCCGGCCCGAGCACCGGCCGGTGACGAAGTTCGAACGCCGCGCGCTGACCGCCGGCCGGGAGGTCTTCGACCTGATCCACCGGCGGCGCTGAACCCGGTGCGCTGAACCCGGTTGGCGCGGCGCGGTGTGATCCAGGCACGATGGGAGCCGCCATGACTCTCACCGCCGCGCTGCCGAAGACCGCCGACCCCGACACCCTCTACGACGCGTTCGCCTCCTGGGCGTCCGAGCGCGGCCTGAGCCTCTATCCCCATCAGGAGGAGGCGGTCATCGAGATCGTCTCCGGCGCGAACGTGATCATGAATACGCCCACCGGCTCGGGCAAGAGCCTGGTGGCGATCGCGGCGCACTTCGCGGCGCTCGCCGACGACCGCACCACCTTCTACACGGCGCCGATCAAGGCGCTGGTCTCGGAGAAGTTCTTCGCGCTCTGCGAGGTCTTCGGCGCCGAGAACGTCGGCATGCTCACCGGCGACGCCAGCGTCAACGCGGACGCGCCGATCATCTGCTGCACGGCGGAGATCCTGGCCAACCTGGCGCTGCGCGAGGGCACCCGCGCCGACGTCGGCCAGGTGGTCATGGACGAGTTCCACTTCTACGCCGAGCCGGACCGGGGCTGGGCCTGGCAGGTGCCGCTGATCGAGCTGCCGCAGGCCCAGTTCGTGCTGATGTCGGCCACGCTCGGCGACACCACCCGCTTCGTCGACGACCTGGCCCGGCGCACCGGGCGGCCGACCGCCGTCGTCCGCTCGGCCGAGCGGCCGGTCCCGCTCCTCTTCTCGTACGCGACCACGCCGATGCACGAGACCCTGGAGGAGCTGCTGGAGACCAAGCAGGCCCCGGTGTACGTCGTGCACTTCACCCAGGCCGCGGCGCTGGAACGCGCCCAGGCGCTGATGAGCGTGAACGTCTGCACCCGTGCCGAGAAGGACATGATCGCCCAGGCGATCGGGAACTTCCGGTTCACCTCGGGCTTCGGCAAGACGCTGTCCCGGCTGGTCCGGCACGGCATCGGCGTGCACCACGCGGGCATGCTCCCGAAGTACCGCCGCCTGGTCGAGACGCTCGCCCAGGCCGGGCTGCTCAAGGTCATCTGCGGTACCGACACGCTCGGCGTCGGCATCAACGTGCCGATCCGTACCGTGCTGTTCACCGGCCTGAGCAAGTACGACGGCACCCGTACCCGGCTGCTCAAGGCCCGCGAGTTCCACCAGATCGCCGGGCGGGCCGGGCGCGCCGGGTTCGACACGCTGGGCCGGGTCGTGGTGCAGGCGCCCGAGCACGTGATCGAGAACGAGAAGGCGCTCGCGAAGGCCGGTGACGACCCGAAGAAGCGCCGCAAGGTGGTGAAGAAGAAGCCGCCGGAGGGCTCGATCGGCTGGGGTGAGCCGACGTTCCAGCGCCTGGTCGAGGCCGAGCCGGAGCCGCTCACGTCCAGCTTCCAGGTCAGCCACTCGATGCTGCTCAACGTGATCGGCCGTCCCGGCGACGCGTTCGCCTCGATGCGGCACCTGCTCACCGACAACCACGAGGACCCGGCCGCGCAGCGCCGGCACATCCGCCGGGCCATCGCCATCTACCGGGCACTGCGGGCCGGCGGCGTGGTCGAGGAACTGCCCGAGCCGGACGAGACCGGCCGCCGGGTACGCCTCACCGTCGACCTCCAGCTCGACTTCGCGCTCAACCAGCCGCTGTCGCCGCTGGCGCTGGCCACCGTCGAGCTGCTCGACCGGGAGTCCCCGTCGTACGCGCTCGACGTGCTCAGCGTCATCGAGTCGATCCTGGACGACCCGCGCCAGGTGCTCTCCGCGCAGCAGTTCAAGGCGCGCGGTGAGGCGGTCGCCGCGATGAAGGCCGAGGGCATCGAGTACGAGGCTCGCATGGAACTCCTCGACGAGGTGACCTGGCCCAAGCCGCTCGCCGAGCTGCTGGAGTCCGCGTACGAGATGTACCGGCAGGGCCACCCGTGGGTCGCCGACCACCAGCTCTCCCCCAAGTCCGTGGTCCGCGACATGTACGAGCGGGCGATGACGTTTCCCGAGTACGTCCAGTTCTACGGGCTGTCCCGGTCCGAAGGGCTGGTGCTGCGCTACCTCGCCGACGCGTACAAGACGCTGCGCCAGACCGTCCCCGAGGACGCGAAGACCGAGGAGCTGGTCGATCTCATCGAGTGGCTGGGCGAGCTGGTCCGCCAGGTCGACTCCAGCCTGATCGACGAGTGGGAGCGGCTGCGCAACCCGTCGGACGTGGCCGAGGTGGCCGCCTCGCTGGACGACCGCCCGCCGGCTGTCACCCGCAACGCGCGGGCGTTCCGGGTGCTGGTGCGCAACGCGATGTTCCGCCGCGTCGAGCTGGCCGCGCTGCGGCGCTGGGACCTGCTCGGCGAGCTGGATGCCGGCGACGGCTGGAACGCCGACGCCTGGGCCGACGCGCTGGGCCCGTACTTCGAGGCGTACGACTCGATCGGGGTGGGTCCGGACGCGCGCGGGCCTGCGCTGCTGATGATCGAGCAGGGCCGCGAGAAGTGGACCGTACGGCAGATCCTGGACGACCCGGACGGCGACCACGACTGGGGCATCAGCGCCGAGATCGACCTCGCCGCCTCGGACGAGATCGGCGCGGCGGCGGTCCGGATCACCGACGTCGGCCAGTTGTAGCGGCGGCGCGCTGAGGCGGCCCGCCGCTCAGCGGACGCGCCGTGCGTGGGCGACCGTTCGGCGGGCGTCGCGCCAGGCGACGAAGGCCGTCCGTATCCGGGGCGGGGAGACGTCCTCGCCCCGCCGTCTGGCAGCGAGCCGGTCGATCAGCCAGGCGGGGGCGTGCGCCTGGCTGATCGCCTGCGTCTTGGTGAGCAGCGCGCCCTCGCGGAGCGCGTGCCGGCCCCGTGCCATCGAGGTGAGACCGAGCTCGGCGACGGTGGGGTCCAGCCACAGCCATGGACGTCGGGCGGCCCAGGCCCAGTAGCCGGTCAGTTCGGCGCGGGCCGCCGCTCGTATGTCGTCGGCGGAGACCTCGGGGAAGACGTCACCCGGCGAGCGCCCGAGGACCGCGTATCCGTGCCGGGCCAGCTCCGCTCTGGTGACCCGGGAGAGGACGCGGTGGACGAGCCGGCCGTGGGTCCAGGTCGGATGCCGCAGGCCGAGGTCGGGAACGGTGGCGCCCTCGACGTACACGCAGCCGAGCTTGAGTCCCTCGCCGCTGCCGCCGTCGAGGCGACGATGAATCGCGACGAGTGCGTCCCGCCGGCCGGCGTCGACCGGTCCGTCGACGAGCGCGACCAGGTCGAGGTCGCTGACGCCCGGCACGTAGTCGCCGGTGGCAAGTGAACCCGCCACCATCAGGTCGCTGACCCAGCCCAGCCCTCTCAGCTCGTCGCCGAGGTCTGCGACGACAGCAGGTGACGCCGCCATGCGGCGAGTATAGGGGGCGGCCGGCGTCGATGCCGGAGTCCTGCGCCGACCGGGCCCGGCCGACCACCGGTGGGCAGGCCGAGAACGTCCGCCGAAGCCCTGGGCGATGTCAGACCCGTCGATTAGAATGTATGTACTAATCCAGTCGTTGACCTGGGAGGACGCCAGTGACCGCGCCCACCTCCGCCGCCCCTGTCACCCCCTACGCCACCCTCCTCGGCTTCACCCGGTACGTCGACCGCACCGGGCCCACCAAGGCCACCTTCGTCGGCGGGCTGCGCCGGCAGCGGGCCAGCCGGCACGGCTTCAACCCGCACGGCCAGTTCGTCAAGGCGCTCAAGGCCGACGTCGCGTTCCACACCGGCGGCACCCACCTCGCGCAGGTCGCCGACCTGGTCAAGCCGCGCTGGCGGCCGCTCTACGAGGCGCTCGTGCCGGGCGCGACCCGCTGGCTGCACTCGCTGGGCGAGCCGGCCGGGGTCGACCTGGCGCAGACCCGCGACGCCCTGGCGATGCTGGGTGACCTGCCCGTGAAGATCAACCCACAGTTCGGCGTCCGGTACGCCGACGGCCGGGCCGAGGCGATCCGGTTGCACTTCGACGAGACGCCGCCGAGCGAGGAGGCCACGCTCGCCACGCTGCACCTGATGGCCCGGCACATGGACGCGGTGCTGCCGCACGCCGAGCCGGTCCTGGTAGACGTACGGCGCGGCGAGGCGCACCGGATGCCCGCCGACGTCAAGCCCGAGCAGATCGAGCAGTGGCTGGCCGGTGAGGCCGCCGCGTTCCGCGCCATCTGGTCCACCGCCGCCTGACCGACCGATCCGAACGGCCGCCCTCACCAGGGCGGCCGTTCGCCGTGGCGGTGGCGGCACGCCCGCTCAGCGTTCCGGGCGCTCGTCCAGCAGTCCGGCCCGCCCGGCCAGCGCGGCGGCCTCCACCCGGTTGGTCACCCGCAGCTTGCGCAGCAGGGCGGCGGTCATCCGCTTCACCGTCCGCTCGGAGGTGTGCATCCGCTCGGCGATCGTCACCGCGCCCTCGCCGGTCGCGATCGCCCGCAGCAGCCGGCGTTCCTCGTCGTCGAGGTTGAGTCCGGGCGACCGGACGGGCCCGACGAGCCGCCGCAGCAGCGCGCCCGGCATCACCGCCCAGCCGTCCAGCACGGCCAGCAGCGGGGGTAGCAGGTCCTCCGGCTCGCTGGTCTTGGGCAGGTAGCCCTCGGCGCCGCAGCGCAGTGCCTCCACCGCCGGCGCCGGGTCGTCCGAGCCGGACATCGCGAGGACGCGCACGCGTGGGCTGGTGCGGCGGATGGCGGCGATCGCCCGCAGGCCGCCCGGCGGCGGCATGTGCAGGTCCACCAGCACGAGATCCGGTGCGCACCGGGCCACGAGCGCGGCGGCTGCGGCGGCGTCGGTGGTCGAGCCGACGACCCGGGTCCGGCCGTCGGCGGTGGCGGACAGCAGCAGTTCCAGCCCTCGCACGAACAGCGCGTGGTCGTCCACCACCGCGAGCCGGACGGTGCCGTCCCCCATGACTGCTTTCCTCCTCCTGGCTCAGGTTAGTGGCATATGTGAGTAAGCGTCGGGAACAACCCGGCATGGCTGTGGCCTCCATGTCCCCGTGGGGACGCCCGGACGACCGGGACGAGTCGCTGTCGATCCGGGTGCTCTGCCACGAGCTGCGGACCCCGGTACAGGCGCTGGCGGCCCTCACCCGGGCCCTCGCCGAGCAGCCGGCCCTGACCACGCCGGACCGCCGGGCCATCGCCGCGCTGGCCTACGAGCACGCCGTACACCTGGGGTCGTTGCTGGACGACCTCGGCGTGCCGGGCGCTCGCGACGAGCCGGAACCGCCCCGCCACGCCCCCCTGGCCGCCGTGGTCCGCGCGGTGACGGCCGGTGCCGGTTCCCGGCTCCGCACGCGGCTCGACCGGGCCGCCGCCGGCCTGCCCGTACCGGAGCAGCACGTCCGGCGGATCCTCGCCAACCTGGTGGGCAACGCGCTGCGCCACGGCCCGGCCGGCGGCGAGATCGTCGTCCGCGCCACGATCCGCGAAGCCACGCTGACGATGTCGGTCCGCGACCAGGGCGGGCCGTGTCCCGCGCTGCGCACGGCCCTGGCCCGGCCGGCTCCGTCGGCCACCGGGCACGGCCTCGGGCTGTGGATCGTGCGACGCCTGGTCGACACCTACGGCGGAACGCTGCGCGCCCGCCGCCCGCGTACCGGCGGCCTCGCGGTGGACGTCCGGCTGCCGGTCCCGGTGCGGGCTGACCCGTCCGGGACACGGATCGGCCCCGGCGGGCCGCCGGAGCGGGCACCCGGGAGCGGACAGCACCGGTGAACCGGAGGAGACGCGATGTTCACGCACATGAAGGACCTGCAGTTCGAGGCCAAGCCGGACGGGCCGGACGCCGCGTTCGCCCGCCGCCTCCAGGAGGTCCTCGGTGGCAAGTGGGGTGAGATGACCGTCGCCAACCAGTACCTGTTCCAGGGCTGGAACTGCCGGCTGCCCGGCAAGTACAAGGACCTGCTGCTCGACGTCGGCACCGAGGAGATGGGGCACGTCGAGATGATCGCCACGATGATCACCCGGCTGCTGGAGAACGCGCCACTGTCGCTGGACGAGGCGGCCGAGGAGAACCCGATGGTCGGCGCCATCTACGGCGGATCCAACCCGGCGCACTTCATCCACGGCGGCGGCGGGGCCCTGGCGGTCGACAGCGCCGGCGTGCCGTGGAACGGCAACTTCATCACCGCCAGCGGCAACCTGATGGCGGATTTCCTGCTCAACGTCACCGCGGAGGCCCAGGGCCGGCTCCAGGTGGCCCGCCTGTTCAACATGACCGACGACCCCGGCGTCAAGCAGATGCTGCGGTTCCTGCTGGCCCGCGACACCATGCACCAGAACATGTGGATGGCGGCCATCGAGCAGCTCAAGGAAGACGGCCTGGAGGAGATGCCGGTGCCGGAGGCCTTCCCCGACTCGCCCGAGTTCACCGAGGAGTTCAGCTACACCTACCTGGACTTCTCCACCGGCCGGGACGCGGCCGAGGGCCGGTGGGCGTCCGGTCCGACGCCGGACGGCAAGGGCGAGTTCCGCTACGACAGCAGCCCGCGGGCGCATGCCCCCGAGCCGGTGCTCGCCCCCGGTGACCCGCGCCTGTACGGCACCAACCCGGGGATGGCCGGCAAGGTCGCCAACACCGTCAAGAGCAAGCTCACCTGATTCCGCCCGCGCCGGGCCGTCCGCGCGGCAGCCCGGCGCGACACCCCCGTCCTGCGTGCCGCACCCGTCCGGGAGTCGTCATGTCCACGTCCAACCGCGCCAGGACGGCCGTCCTCGCCCTGCTCACGCTCGTCTCGGTGGGCGCCGGCCTGGCCCTGCCCGCGATCCTCGCGCTGGCCGCCCTCACCGTGCTGGTCCCGTTCGCGGACGCGCTGGAGCGCGACCCGGCGCCGGCCGCCCACCGGGCGCCCGCCCGGCACGAGCCCGCCTGACCCCGCCCGCGCCCGTCACCCCTGCCGCCCCCGCCGTTCGTCGTCCCGTCTTCCGTCGTCCGTCTTCCGTCGTTCGTCGTCGAGGAGCAACAGTGGTAACAAACGACTCGCCCGTCGTACCCCCGCTGCGAACCGCCCGCGCCCCGCGCCCGGTACGCGGCCGCCTCATCCTGCTCGGACCGGCGTTCGTGGCCGCGGTGGCCTACGTCGACCCCGGCAACTTCGCCACCAACTCCACCGCCGGCGCCCGGTACGGGTACCTGCTGGTCTGGGTGGTGGTGGCGGCGAACCTGGCCGCCATGCTGGTGCAGACGCTCACCGCCAAGCTCGGCCTGGCCACCGGGCGCAGCCTGCCCGAGCTGTGCCGGGAGCACCTGCCCCGGCCGCTCAACCGCTTCATGTGGGCGCAGGCCGAGCTGGTCGCCATGGCCACCGACCTGGCGGAGGTGATCGGCGGGGCGGTCGCCCTGTACCTGCTGTTCGGCGTCCCGCTGCTACCCGGCGGCCTGATCGTCGGCACCGCCTCGTTCGCCATCCTGGCGCTGCGCTCCAGAGGCTTCCGGCCGTTCGAGATCGCCATCGCGGTGCTGCTCGGCGTGATCGTGCTGGCGTTCGCGGTCAACCTGGTCACCGCGCAGCCGGACGTGTCCGACGCCGCGGCCGGGCTGCTGCCCCGGATGCAGGGCACCGACAGCATGCTGCTCGCCGCCGGCATCCTGGGCGCGACGGTGATGCCGCACGTCATCTACGTGCACTCGGCGCTGACCCCGAACCGCCTGCCCACCGAGGGCGAGGCGCAGCGGCGGGTGGTCGCCAAAGGGCTGCGGGTCGACGTGCTGATCGCGCTCGGCGTCGCCGGGGCGGTCAACCTGGCCATGCTGCTGGTGGCGGCGAGCAGCTTCCACGGCACGTCGATCCCCGGCACCGACACCCTCGAAGGTGTGCACGCCGGGCTCGCCACCACGCTCGGCACGGCAGCGGCAGTCGGCTTCGCGGTCGCGCTGCTCCTGTCCGGCCTCGCCTCCACCAGCGTCGGCACGTACGCCGGCGAGGTCATCATGCAGGGCTTCCTGCGCCGCCGGATTCCGCTGCTGATCCGCCGGATGATCACGCTGCTGCCCGCGCTGGCCGTGCTCGCGATCGGCGTCGACCCGACCCGGGCGCTGGTGCTGTCCCAGGTGGTGCTGAGCTTCGGCATCCCGTTCGCGCTGATCCCGGTGGTGATGTTCACCCGCCGCCGGGACCTGATGGGCAGCCTTGTCAACCGCCGGGCCACCACCGCGGCGGCGGTGGCGATCACCGCGTTCGTGGTGGCGCTCAACGCGTTCCTGCTCTGGCAGCTGGCCGCCTGAAACACGCGCGCCCGTCCAGCCTCGTGCGGCTGGACGGGCGCGGGTGTGCCGGGGCTCAGGCGGCCAGGTACTTCTCCAGGTCGTCCAGGATCTTGTTGGCGGCGCCGACGCCGATGCCGGTCATCCAGATCTCGTCGGAGACCACGTGCGCCTTGCCCGCCTTGACCGCCGACAGGCCCTTCCACAGCGTGCCGCCGGTGACCTTGGCCTGCTCGGCGGCGGCCTTCTCGCCGTACGCGGTCACGAACACCACGTCGCCGTCGGCCTCGGCGATGCGCTCCGGGCTGACCCGGTCCATCCGCTTGTCCTCCTTGCCGGCGAGCAGCTGCCGCTCGGGGCGGCCCAGGCCGGTGTCACCGACGACGATGCCGGAGAACGAGTCCGGCCCGTACAGGCGGATCTCGGTCGGCATGAAGCGCACGATGGAGACCTTGCGGGACGCGGCGTCGCCGAGCTTCGCGCCGAAGTCCTTCGCCCGCTTCTCGTACTCGGCCAGCAGGTCCTTGGCCTGCTGCTCCTTGCCCAGCGCCGCGCCGTCGAGGAGGAAGTTCTGCTTCCAGGTGATGCCGACCTTCTCCGTGAAGACGGTCGGCGCGATCTTGGACAGCTCGTCGTAGAACTTCTCCTGCCGGAACTTGCTGCCCAGGATCAGGTCCGGGTTGAGCGCGTTGATCGCCTCCAGGTCCGGCTCGGTGAGCACGCCGACCTCGGTGATGCCGGCGAGCTTCTCCGCGCCGAAGTAGGTGGGCCAGCTCTTCGCCTCACCGGCGGTGGCGGCGCCGACCGGGGTGACGCCGAGCGACAACGCGGTGTCGATCTTGTCGGTGTCGAGCACGACCACGCGCTTCGGCTCGGCGGGCACCTTCGTGGTGCCCATGGCGTGGGTGATCTCCCGGGTCTCCCCGGTGCCGGCGCCGCCGACGGGATCGCTCTCCCCGCATGCGGTGAGACCGACGCCGAGGGCGAGCGCGGCGGTGAGTGCGACGGCGAGACGACGCATGGTGTTCCTTTCGGTGGTGCGGGTCGGCGCGCTCAGGCGTCGCCGACGGGGATGCCGGAAGTGGCCGGCGTGGCGGCCGGAACGGCCGAGGTCTGGGTGGCGGCGGGCTGGGCGGCGGCGTTCCGGGTGGCTGCTCTTTCGGCGCGGGTGCTCTGGGTGAGTGCGGGCACCACCAGCGGCGCGCCGCTGACCGGGCAGGGCACGACCACGCAGTCCAGGCCGAACACGTCGCGGACCAGGTCCGCGGTGAGGATGTCGCGCGGCGGGCCGGCGGCGACCACCGCGCCGTCGCGCATGGCGATCAGGTGGCCGGCGTACCGGGCCGCCTGGTTGAGGTCGTGCAGCACGGCCACCACGGTCCGGCCCCGCTCGGCGCGCAGCCGGTGCAGCAGGTCCAGCACCTCCACCTGGTGGGCCAGGTCGAGATACGTGGTGGGCTCGTCCAGCAGCAGCGCGTCGGTGTCCTGGGCCAGCGTCATGGCGATCCACACCCGCTGGCGCTGGCCGCCGGAGAGCGTGTCCACCGCCCGGTCGGCCAGCCCCGCGACGTCGGCCAGCCGCATGGCCTCCTCGACCGCCCGCCCGTCCTCGGCCGACCACTGCCGCCACCAGCGCTGGTAGGGCTGCCGGCCCCGCCCGACCAGGTCGGCCACGGTGATCCCCTCGGGCACCAGCGGGCTCTGCGGCAGCACGCCGAGCCGCCGGGCCACGTCCCGGGTGGGCAGGTCCCGGATCGCCGCGCCGTCGAGCAGCACCGCGCCCCGCCGGGGGGTCAGCAGGCGGGCCATGGTGCGCAGCAGCGTCGACTTGCCGCAGGCGTTCGGGCCGACGATCACGGTGAACGTGTCGGCCGGCAGGTCGAGGTCCAGTCCGTCCAGCACGGTCCGGCCCTCGTACCCGACGACCAGGTCGCGGGTGGACAGCAGCGCGGTCACGAGCGCCTCCCTCGGGTACGCAGCAGCACGAAGATCAGGTACGGGCCGCCGATCGCCGCGGTCAGCACACCGGCCGGCAGTTGGGTGGGCGCCAGCAGCCGCCGGGCGCCCAGGTCGGCGAGCACCAGCAGCAACGCGCCCAGCAGCGCGGCGCAGAGCAGCGGCGGTCGCTCGGTCCGGGCCAGCCGGCGGGCCACCTGCGGGGCGACGAGCGCCACGAAGTCCACCGCGCCCACCTGGGCGGTGACCATGGCCGCGGCCAGCACGCCGGTACCGGCCAGCCCCATGCGCCGGGCCACCGGCCGCAGGCCGATCCCCCGCGCGGTGTCGTCGTCGAGCGTGCTGCTGCGCAGCGCCCAGCCGGCCCAGAGGAGCACCGGCAGCAGCACGGCGAGCGTGCCGGCGATCCAGGCCGCCTCGCTCCATCCCTTGCCGGCGAGCGAGCCGATCAGCCAGATCTGCGCACGCAGCCCGTCGATCGGGTCGGCGGTGAGCATGACGACCTCGATCAGCGCCCGGAACGCGAACGCCACCGCCACGCCTGCCAGCACGAACCGCTGGGCGGCCAGGCCGTGCCGGGCGCCCAGCGCGAACACCAGCACCGCCGCGGCCAGGCCGCCGAGCAGCGCCGCCGGCGCCACCAGCACCGCCGCCGCGCCGCTGGTCAGCGCGATCGTGGCGGCCAGTCCGGCGCCCTGGGTGACGCCGATGACGTCGGGGCTGGCCAGCGGGTTGCGGGCGACGCTCTGGATCAGCGTGCCGGCCACGCCGAAGGCCGCCCCGGCGACCGCCGCGAGGACCGCGCGGGGCAGTCGCAGGTCGCGCACCACGAGGTCGTACGGGGTGCCCGCGCCGGAGAGCGAGCGCAGCACGTCGACGGGGGCCACGTACGGCGTCCCCAGCGACAGGCTGACCACCACCGCGAGGCAGAGCAGCACGAACAGCACCACTGCCAGCACGACCGGCCGCCACCGGAACGGCACCACCACCACCGCCCCGACCCGCAGAACCCCGCGCCCGGCCCTCCGAGGCCCGCGTCGTTGATCTTGCACTTGCTGCCCCGACGGCGCCGGGATCGCCCCTTTCGCCGGGGCGGCAAGTGCAAGATCGCGGGGGCCTGGGACCGGGGTGGTCATGTCGTCACCGTTTTGGCTCGGTGGACCAGGTAGGCCAGCAGCGGGGCGCCGAGCAGGGCGGTGATGATGCCGGCGGGGATCTCGCCGGGCGGGGCGACCAGGCGGCCGGCCACGTCGGCCGTGAGCAGCAGCGCGGGACCGAGCAGCGCGGCGACCAGCAGCGTCCACCGATGGTCGGCGCCCACGAGCGCCCGGGCCAGGTGCGGCACCGCGAGCCCGACGAAGGCGATCGGCCCGGCGGCGGCCACCGCGGCGCCGGTGAGCAGCACGCCACCGCCGCCGGCGGCGAGCCGGACCAGGGCGACCCGGTGGCCGAGTCCCCGGGCCACGTCGTCGCCGAGGGCGAGCGCGTCCAGGCCACGGGCGGCCAGCAGGGCCAGCACCACCCCGGCCGCCACGAACGGAAGCACCTGGCCGGCCACGCCGACGTCCCGGCCGGTCAGCCCGCCGACCACCCAGAAGCGGTACTCCTCGAACGTGCGGGCGTCGATGACGAGCAGCGCGTACACGAGGGCGCCGAGACCGGCGTCGAGGGCCGCGCCGACGAGCGCGAGGGTGACCGGGCTGGCGCCGTCGCGGGCGCGGTTGGCGACGGCGAACACGAGCAGCCCGGTGAGCAACGCGCCGGCGATGCCGAACCAGACGTACCCGGCGAGCGTGCCGACTCCGAACACGGCGATGGCCAGCACCACGCCGAACGAGGCCCCGGCGCTGATGCCGAGGATGCGCGGCTCGGCCAGCGGATTGCGGGTGACCGCCTGGAACAGCACCCCGGCCAGCGCCAGCGCGAGGCCGACGACCAGCCCGAGGGCGGTACGCGGCAGCCGCATGTCCCGGACGACTGTGGTCGCGTCGCCGCCGTCCGGGGACACCAGCGCGTGCCACACCTGGTCGACGGGGAGGTGCCGGCTGCCGAGCGCCAGGCTGGCCAGCAGCGCCAGCAGGAGCAGGAGCGCCGCCGCCACGGTGACCGCGACGCGGCGGACGGTGCCGCGGCGGACGGGAGCCCCGGCCCGCGCGGGCCGGACGGCGACGGTGGTCACGAGGGATCTTGGCCTTCCGGTTAGGTGCGCCTTACCTTAGCTGACCTGCTAAGGCGTACCTAAGCGGGCGCTGTCGATGGGGTTGCGCCTCCACCGGGGGGAGGCGCGATGGTGGGCGCATGGACGGTGCGGAGCGCTACTCGATCGGTGACCTGGCCCGGCGGACCGGGCTGCCGGTGAAGACCATCCGGTTCTGGTCCGACCGTGGCATCGTGCCGCCCACCGACCGGGGACCGGCCGGTCACCGCCGCTACGACGCGGCCGCGGTGGCCCGGCTCGACCTGGTACGGACGTTGCGCGAGCTGGGCGTGGACCTGCCCACCGTGCGCCGGGTGGTGACCCGGGAGGTCGCCCTGGCCGAGGTCGCCTCGGCGCACGCGGACGCGTTGACCGCGCAGATCCGGCTGCTGCGGTCGCGCCGCGCGGTGCTCACGGTGATCGCCCGGCGCGGGGCCACCCCGTCGCAGGCAAACCTGCTGCACCGGCTGGCCGAGCTGGCAAGGCGGGAGCGACGGCGGCTGGTCGACGAGTTCCTCGACGCGTCCTTCGGCGGGCTGACCGATCCGGGGTTCGCGGGCATCCGCCGGTCGCTCACGCCGGAGCTGCCGGACGATCCGGACGACTGCCAGATCGAGGCGTGGGTGGAGCTGGCCGAGCTGGCTCTGGACCCGGAATTCCGGGCCGGGCTGCGCCGGCTGGCCGAGCAGCACGCGGCCGACCGGACGGGCACCGAGGGCGTACGCCGGGACGTGGTGGCCGTGGTCCGGGAGGAGGTGGCCCCGGCGCTGGCCGCCGGTGTCGAGCCGGACTCACCCGGGGCCGACCCCGTCCTGGACAGGGCGGCAGACCGGTACGCGCAGCTCTGCGGCCGGCCGGAGGACGCCGACCTGCGCCGGCGGATGCTGGACCGGTTGCGGACCGCGCGCGACCCTCGCCGGGAGCGGTACCTGGATCTGCTCTCCGTGGTAAACGGCTGGCCACCGCCCGAGAGCCTGGCGCCGGTGCTGGACTGGTCGATCCGGGCACTGCACGCCCGGCAGCACCTAGCCTGAGGACATGCGATTCGACAGGCACACGGTGGTGCTCCTGGTCCGCCCGGACGACGCGCCGGACCTGCCGCCCGACGCCCTCGACCGGATCCAGGACGCCCACCTGGCGCACCAGGCCGGGCTGGTGGAGCAGGGCGCGGTGCTCGCGGCCGGGCCGTTCCTGGACGGCGACGACGAGCGGATCCGCGGCTTCGCGGTGCTGTCGGTGGACCCGCAGATGGCCCGTGAGCTCTACGCCAACGACCCGGCGGTACGCGCGGGCCATCTGGTCGCGCAGGTGAGCAGCTGGATGGTGCCGGAGGGTCAGGTCCGCTTCGAGCAGGTGCCGGTGCCCCGCTCGATGCTGGAGGCCGCCGCCGGCGACTGAGCGTCACGGCTCACCACGCCGGACCGGCGCGCCGGTCAGTCCTCGGCGGCCTGCCGGACGCCCGGCACCACCGGTGTCGGCCACAGCGGGGCGCGCGGCCCGGCCGGCACCTCGACCTGCTGGTCCGACCAGACGTACGTCTCGGGCAGCAGGTCGGTCACCGGCACGGCGCGCAGCCCGTCCGGCGGCCCGACGATCACCTTGATCGACGGGAAGTAGTCGAGCAGCACCTGGCGGCAGCGCCCGCACGGCGGGATGACGCCGCGGCCCCGGTCCCCCACCGCGACGATCGTCTCCAGCTCGCCGGCGCCCTGGGTCGCGGCGGCGCCGATCGCCACCACCTCGGCGCACGGGCCGCCGGTGAAGTGGTAGACGTTCACGCCGCTGAACACCCGGCCGTCGGTGCTGCGCACGGCGGCGGCGACTGTGTGGTTGTCGCTGCGGCAGCGCAGTTTGGCCACGGCGGTGGCGGCCTGCACGAGCGCCCGGTCGGTGTCCCGCATGATCATCCCCGCCCCTCGTCGGCCCCGTCGGCGGCAACTTTATCCCCGTGGGGCGGTCCGGCCGGTGGCGGCGCGCCCGGCGCCCGGTAACCCGGGGGCGGTCCGCCGCGCGGCTGCCTATCCTTGGCGACGACATGCAGAATCCAGCCGTACCCGCCGCCCCTGAGACCGCCCGCGACCTGCACCGCCGCCTCGCCCCGCTGATGTTCCGCGACCAGCGCCGCCTCCAGCGGCGGCTCGACGGCGTGCGGCGGCTGCGTGACCCGCAGCGGCGGGAGGCGGCGCTGGCCGAGATCACGGCCGAGGTGACCCGCGCGGAGGCCCGGCTCCAGGCGCGCCGCGCGGCGGTGCCGGCGATCGCCTATCCGCCGCAGTTGCCGGTGAGCGAGCGTAAGGACGACATCGCCGCCGCGATCCGCGACCACCAGGTGGTGATCGTGGCCGGTGAGACCGGCTCGGGGAAGACCACCCAGCTGCCCAAGATCTGCCTGGAGCTGGGGCGCGGGATCACCGGCCTGATCGGGCACACCCAGCCCCGTCGGCTGGCGGCCCGCACGGTCGCCGACCGCATCGCCGACGAACTCGGCACCGAGCTGGGCGACGTGGTCGGCTACAAGGTGCGCTTCACCGACCAGGTGGGCGAGAACAGCCTGGTCAAGCTGATGACCGACGGCATCCTGCTGGCCGAGTTGCAGACCGACCGGATGCTGCGGCAGTACGACACGCTGATCATCGACGAGGCGCACGAGCGCAGCCTCAACATCGACTTCATCCTCGGCTATCTCAGGCAGCTCCTGCCCCGCCGGCCCGACCTCAAGGTGGTCATCACCTCGGCGACCATCGAGACCGACCGGTTCGCGAAGCACTTCGCCGACGCCGAGGGCAACCCGGCGCCGGTGGTCGAGGTGTCCGGGCGCACCTACCCGGTGGAGGTCCGCTACCGGCCGCTGGTCGAGGTCACCGAGGCCGAGGAGGAGGACGAGGCCGACGAGGAGAACGTCCGGGACCAGATCCAGGCCATCGGCGACGCGGTCGAGGAGCTGGCCGCCGAGGGGCCGGGCGACATCCTGGTGTTCCTCAGCGGCGAGCGGGAGATCCGGGACACCGCCGACGCGCTGGGCAAGCTGGTGCAGTCCAAGCGGTCGCTGCTCGGCACCGAGATCCTGCCGCTGTACGCCCGGCTCTCCACCGCCGAGCAGCACCGGGTCTTCGCCGCGCACAGCAACCGCCGGGTGGTGCTGGCCACCAACGTCGCGGAGACCTCGCTGACCGTGCCGGGTATCAAGTACGTGGTGGACCCGGGCACCGCCCGGATCTCCCGCTACTCCAGCCGGCTCAAGGTGCAGCGGCTGCCGATCGAGCCGGTCTCGCAGGCCAGCGCCAACCAGCGCAAGGGCCGCTGCGGGCGTACCTCGGACGGTATCTGCATCCGCCTCTACGACGAGCAGGACTTCGACTCCCGGCCCGAGTTCACCGACCCGGAGATCCTGCGTACCAACCTGGCCTCGGTCATCCTCCAGATGACGGCGATCGGGCTCGGCGACGTCGCCGCGTTCCCGTTCATCGACCCGCCGGACCGGCGCAACATCACCGACGGCGTCAACCTGCTGCACGAGCTGGGCGCGCTCGACCCGGCCGAGACCGACCCGGCGAAGCGGCTCACCGCGCTGGGCCGCCGGCTGGCGCAGCTCCCGGTCGACCCCCGGCTGGCCCGGATGGTCCTGGAAGGCGAGCGCAACGGCTGCGCCACCGAGGTGGTGGTGATCGCCGCCGCGCTGTCCATCCAGGACCCGCGCGAACGCCCGGCCGACAAGCAGGCCCAGGCCGACCAGGCGCACGCCCGGTTCGCCGACAAAGAGTCGGACTTCGTCGCGTACCTGAACCTGTGGCGCTACCTGCGGGAGAAGCAGCGGGAGCTGTCCTCCAGCGCGTTCCGCCGGATGTGCAAGGCCGAATACCTCAACTACCTGCGGGTACGCGAGTGGCAGGACATCGTCAGCCAGTTGCGCCAGGTCCTGCGTACCTCGGACATGGGTGAGGGCCGGCGCGGCGCCGGCGCCGACCTGCCGGAGGAGATCGACACCCCGAAGGTGCACCAGTCGCTGCTGCCCGGCCTGCTGTCGCACCTCGGCCTCAAGGACGCGCAGAAACACGAATACCTGGGCGCGCGGGGCGCGAAGTTCGCCGTCTTCCCCGGATCCGCGTTGTTCAAGAAGCCGCCGCGCTGGGTGATGGCCGCCGAGCTAGTGGAGACGTCGCGGCTGTGGGGCCGGGTGGCCGGGCGGGTCGAGCCGGAGTGGGTCGAGCCGCTGGCCCAGCACCTGGTCAAGCGCAGCTACAGCGAGCCGCACTGGGAGAAGAAGCAGGCCGCGGTGATGGCCTACGAGAAGGTCACGCTGTACGGCATCCCGCTCGTCACCTCCCGCAAGGTGAACTTCGGGCGGATCGATGCGGCGCTGAGCCGGGAGCTGTTCATCAGGCACGCCCTGGTGGAGGGCGACTGGCAGACCCACCACCACTTCTGGCGGGACAACCAGCGACTGCTGACCGAGATCGAGGAGCTGGAGAACCGGGCCCGGCGGCGCGACATCCTGGTCGACGACGAGAGCATCTTCGCCTTCTACGACCAGCGCATCCCCGCCGACGTGGTCTCCGGCCGGCATTTCGACTCCTGGTGGAAGAAGACCCGCCGGGAGCAGCCGGACCTGCTCACGTTCACCCGCGAGCTGCTCGTCAACGACGGTCGCGGCGGGGTGGACGAGGAGGACTACCCGGACGAGTGGCGGGCCGACGGCGTGACGCTGCCGCTGACGTACACGTTCGACCCGACCGCGCCCGCCGACGGCGTCACTGTGGACATCCCGTTGCCGCTGCTCAATCAGGTGCCGGCGGAGAGCTTCGACTGGCAGGTGCCGGGGCTGCGCGAGGAGCTTGTCGTCGCGCTGATCCGGTCGCTGCCCAAGCCTGTGCGGCGCAACTTCGTGCCGGTGCCCGACTACGCGCGGGCCGCGCTGGCCGCGATCACGCCGGGCGAGGAGCCGCTGCTGGCCGCGCTGACCCGGCAGTTGCGCCGGATGACCGGGGTGACGGTCCCGGCGGACGCGTGGGACCTGGACAGGCTGCCGCCGCACCTGCGGGTCACGTTCCGGGTGCTCGGCGACGACGACAAGCCGGTCGCCGAGGGCAAGGACCTGCCGGCGCTGCAACGCGAGCTGCGCCAGGAGGTACGCCAGGTCGTGGCCGCCGCCGCGCCGGACGTCGCACGTTCCGGCCTGACCGAGTGGTCGATCGGCGCGCTGCCGCGCACCATCGAGCAGGTCCGCGCCGGCTTCGCGGTGACCGCGTACCCGGCGCTGGTGGACGAGGGCGCCACCGTCGGGGTGAAGGTGTTCGACTCGGCCGCCGAACAGGAGGCCGCGCACTGGGCGGGCACCCGGCGACTGCTGCGGCTGACGCTGCCGTCACCGGCGAAGTTCCTTCAGGGGCGGCTGAGCAACGAGGCGAAGCTGGCGCTGTCCCGCAACCCGCACGGCAGCGTGCCGGAGCTGATCGAGGACGCGGCCGGGGCGGCGATCGACAAGCTGATCGGCGACGCGGGCGGCCCGGCCTGGGACGCCGAGGGCTTCGCCGCGCTGCGCGACAAGGTGCGGGCCGACCTGGTGGACACGGTCGTCGAGGTGATGGATCGGGTCCGGCGGGTGCTGGCCGCCGCGTACGCGGTGGAGCAGCGGCTCGGCGCGACCCGGAACCTCGCGGTGGTGGCCGCGCTGGCCGACATCCGTAACCAGCTCACCGGCCTGGTGCACAAGGGCTTCATCACCGAGGCCGGCTACGCGCGCATGCCCGACCTGCTGCGCTACCTGACCGCGATCGAGCGGCGGCTGGACCGGCTGCCCGGCAACCCGCAGCGGGACAAGTCTCAGCAGGACCGGATCGCCGTGGTGCAGAAGGAGTACCAGGACATGCTCGCGGCGCTGCCGCCCGCCCGGCGCCAGGCGGCGGCTGCCCGGCAGATCCGCTGGATGATCGAGGAGCTGCGGGTGAACGTGTTCGCGCAGGCCCTCGGCACCCCGTACCCGGTCTCCGAGCAGCGCATCTACCGGGCCATGGACGACGCCGAGGGCCGCTGAGCCGCCGCGCCGGCCGACGCCGGCGCGGCGGTCCGGTCAGCGGCGGATCACCGCGCCGAAGCCGAGCCAGCGTCCGGCGTACGGCCCTTCGACGAGGCGGACGTGCTCGCGGCCGTTGAGCACCGAGCGGCCGTCGATCGCCACCGGGTCACCGATCCGGTAGGTGGTGGGCACCGACTTCATCAGCCCGGCGGCGTCGATCGAGTACGCCGGTGGAGCGTCGACAGCTATCGTGCCGGGCCGGTGCAGCTTGTAGCCGAACCCGGCGCAGATGCCGACCTGGTACCGGTAGGGCGAGTACTCCTGCACGTAGTAGCCGGTCAGGGTGCCGGCGGTGATCGCGTACCAGATCCCGGTCTGGCGCATGATCTTCACGCGGTCGCCGGACGGCGCGGCGCTGGCGCGGGCCAGCGTCATCTTCGTCCGCGCGGTCACCGTGCCGGCGCTGTTGAACTTGTACGCCGTGTGCGTGCCGGAGGAGAACCGGATGTTGCCCTTCACACCGTAGGGCGGGTAGTCGGTGTACCAGAGGTCGGCGAGCTGGGCCAGGTACGTGTCACCGGTGATGGCGTACTGCTGGACGAACTGGAACATGTGGGTGGAGTGGTACTGGCCGGCGTCGATGCCGTGGGTCAGGCAGTAGCGGCTGCGCCAGTGCCGCACCCGGGCCTGCTCCCACACGTCCCGGTAGGTGGTGATCGCGCCCTGCAGCATCAGCTTGGCGTCGGCGTTGCGGGTGAGCACCCAGTAGTCGTAGAGGCCGTACGCGGAGAACATGTGCCCGTTGTAGGTGCGGTCTCCGCGGACCGCCTTCGGGTGCGGGTACTCCTCCAGCCACAGCAGACCGTCGACCACGTACACGCCCCACGGCTGGCCGGCCGCCGCGGGCAGCAGGTACGAGGCGAAGGTGGCGTCCGCGGCGCCCTTCCACTTCGTCTCGCCGGTGCGCTGGTAGAGCCGGGTGAACAGGCTCAGCGCCTGCCCCTGGGCCATCATCGAGTACCAGGGCGCCGGGTAGAGGTCGGGGCCGCCGTGCAGCCGGTGGTCGAACGGGTACGGATAGAACCACGCGCCGGACCGCAGGGTGCGGCGGTCGATCAGGCGCTGCGCCTGCAGCTTCGCCCGGTTCAGGTACGTCTGGTTCCCGGTGATCCGGTGAGCCTCCATCAGGTGCAGGCCGTACTGCGCCTGCGCGACCGGGTGGTCGTAGAGCCGGCCGCCGAGGCGCGCCATGCGCACCCCGGTGGAGTCGTGCACGCCGGGATCGACGAGCGGGACCGGCGAGGTCATGTGGTAGGGCTCGATGCCGATCGGCAGTTCCCGGATCTCGAAGTCGTCGTACCGGAACTGGAACGGCACCGACGCCGTGGCGGCGTACCGGCGGGTCGGTCCGCCGACGCGGCCGGCGCCCGGCGTGGACGCCGCGCGCGGGGCGAGCCGGGGCACGTCCCGGGCCGGGATCGCGGACACCTCCGGCAGTGGCTCGACCGGCCCCGGCGGGCCGATCTCCAGGGCCGGGTCGATGACCGGGTCCGCCGGCACCAGGAGCGAGGTCGTCGGGGACGCCGCGGCCCAGGCGGGGCCGCCGCCGAGCAGCGGGACCGAAGCGGCGGCCAGGGAGCCGGCGACGACGGCGCGCCGGCTCAGTGCGGGTGTCGGGCCGGCGGCCTCGGACGGGTCTTGATGGCGCATGCGAACCTCCCGTGTCTTCACATGCTGGGCATCAGCCTTCCCATGCTGTTCCCGTCGACCGGGACGAGCAAGGACATTCGTTCCGACATGTCGGAGATCCGTCAAACAGCCGGTAACGGCTCGACACCGGGCGGGAGCTGGTCGGCGGCGGTGGCGTCGTGGACGTACTCCAGGAGGATGCGGCGCAGCTCGCGCCCGGCATGGGTGGGGACCACGTCGCGGCGGCGGGCCACCGCGATGGTCCGGCGGACTCCGGGCGGCACGAGCCGGGTGACCCGGATGCCGGCGCGGCGGGCCACCACGATGCCCGGCACCAGCGCGACGCCGAGCCCGGCCTCGACGAAGCTCAGCACCGCGTCCATCTCGCCGCCGTCGACGGACAGGGTCGGCTCGAACCCGGCCGCCCGGCACGCCTGGAGCGTGGCGTCGCGCAGGTCGTAGCCCTCGCGGAACATGACCAGCGGCTGGTCGCGCAGGTCGGTGATGGACAGCTCGCCGGTGGCCGAGGCGCCGGGGAGCGGGTCGACGGAGGCGACCACCAGGCTCTCCCGCAGGATCGGGTCGGCGCGCAGCCCCGGGTCGGTGCCGGCCGACGGCATGATGATCAGGGCGAGGTCGAGGCCGCCGCGGAGCAGGTCCCGGACGAGGTCCTGCGAGCCGCCCTCCTCCACGCGCAGGTCGATCGTGGGGTGCGCGTCGCGGAACCGGCGCAGCACCGGCGGCGCGAGCGAGGTGGCCAGGCTGGGCGTGGCGCCGAGCCGGACCCGGCCGCGGCGCAGCCCGACCAGCTCCTGCACCTCGCGGGTCGCGGTGTCGACGTCGGCCAGGATCCGCTTGGCCAGTGGCAGCAGCACCTCGCCGGCCGCGGTGAGTGTGATGTTGCCCCTTACCCGCTCGAACAACGGGGCCCCCAGGTCGGTCTCCAGCGCGTGAATTTGCTTACTCAACGAGGGCTGGGTTATGCCGACAAGATCGGCCGCCTGGGTGAAATGTCGTACTTCGGCGACCGCTACGAAGTACCGAAGCTGATGGAGCTGCATCTACATAGCCTACGGCTATCAACGCTGCGATTTCGATGCATTGGACGCCTGATCGAAGTGCTCCTAGCGTCGTTCGCGTGGTAATCACGAAAACTCGGTCGCCCATCCGCTCGAACGTCGGCCTCAAGGCCGTCATGGCGGTGACGGGCATCATCCTTGTGCTGTTCCTGATCCTGCACATGCTCGGGAACCTGAAGATCTTCACGGGCGAGACCTCGTTCGACCACTACGCGCACTGGCTGCGCGACATCGGCACGCCGCTGCTGCCGACGACGTGGTTCCTGTGGATCCAGCGCACGGTGCTAACCGTGGCCGTCCTCGGGCACATCGGCGCGGCCACCATGCTCGCGATGCGGTCCCGCGCCGCCCGCCCGGTGAAGTACGCGCACCGCCGCAAGATCCACGTGAACTACGCGGCCCGCACGATGCGCTGGGGTGGTGTGATCATCCTGCTCTTCGTGATCTACCACATCCTCGACCTGACCACTGGTCATCTGAACCCGCAGGGCGACCCGGCCAACCCGTACGGCAACGTGGTCGCCGGCTTCGCGCCGGAGCGCTGGTACGTCACGCTCTTCTACACCCTCGCGCTGGTGACCCTCGGCTTCCACCTGCGCCACGGCGCGTTCAGCGCGTTCCGCAGCCTCGGCCAGCAGACGCCCAAGGGCGAGCGCCGGGCCAAGATCGCCGCGCTCGTCTTCGCCGTCGCGCTCGTCGGCGGCTACCTGCTGGTCCCGTTCGCCGTGATCACCGGATTGGTGTCCTGACATGGATCTCTACAGCGAAGGCGACCCGATCGCCGACACCCGGGCCCCGGACGGCCCGATCGAGACGCGGTGGGAGCGCCACCGCTTCGAGATGAAGCTGGTCAACCCGGCCAACCGCCGCAAGATGACGGTGATCGTGGTCGGCACCGGCCTGGCCGGCGGCTCCGCCGCCGCGACGCTCGCCGAGCAGGGCTACCAGGTCAGGTCCTACTGCTACCAGGACAGCCCGCGCCGCGCCCACTCGATCGCGGCGCAGGGCGGCATCAACGCCGCCAAGAACTACCGCAACGACGGCGACTCGGTGCACCGCCTCTTCTACGACACGGTCAAAGGCGGTGACTTCCGCTCCCGCGAGTCGAACGTGCACCGGCTCGCCGAGGTCTCGGTAAACATCATCGACCAGTGCGTCGCCCAGGGCGTGCCGTTCGCCCGCGAGTACGGCGGCCTGCTGGACACCCGCTCCTTCGGCGGCGCGCAGGTGCAGCGCACCTTCTACGCCCGGGGCCAGACCGGCCAGCAGTTGCTGCTCGGCGCGTACCAGGCCCTGGAGCGGCAGATCGGCCTGGGCAACGTGGAGATGAACGCCCGCCACGAGATGCTCGAGCTGGTCATCGTCGACGGCCGGGCGCGCGGCATCGTGGTCCGCGACATGGTCACCGGCGAGATCAGCACCGAGATGGCCGACGCGGTCGTGCTCGCCACCGGCGGCTACGGCAACGTCTTCTACCTCTCCACGAATGCCAAGGGCTGCAACGTCACCGCCTCCTGGCGGGCGCACCGCAAGGGCGCGTACTTCGCCAACCCCTGCTACACCCAGATCCACCCGACCTGCATCCCGGTCTCCGGCGACCACCAGTCGAAGCTGACCCTGATGAGCGAGTCGCTGCGCAACGACGGCCGGGTGTGGGTGCCGAAGGCCAAGGGCGACCAGCGCAGCCCCCGGGAGATCCCCGAGGACGAGCGGGACTACTACCTGGAGCGGATCTACCCGTCCTTCGGCAACCTGGTCCCCCGCGACATCGCCTCCCGCGCGGCGAAGAACGTCTGCGACGAGGGACGCGGCGTCGGCCCGAGCGGCCTCGGCGTCTACCTCGACTTCGCCGACGCGATCGACCGGCTCGGCCGCAAGGCCATCGAGGCCAAGTACGGCAACCTCTTCGAGATGTACGAGCGGATCACCGGCGAGGACCCGTACGAGGTGCCGATGCGGATCTACCCCGCCGTGCACTACACGATGGGTGGCCTCTGGGTCGACTACGACCTGCAGTCGAGCATCCCCGGCCTGTTCGTGATCGGTGAGGCCAACTTCTCCGACCACGGCGCGAACCGGCTCGGCGCCTCGGCGCTGATGCAGGGCCTGGCGGACGGCTACTTCGTGCTGCCGAACACGCTCGCCAACTACCTGGCCTCCGGCGCGCTGGAGAAGGTCGACGCGAGCCACCCCGAGGCGGTCGCGGCGCGTACCGACGTCGAGGACCGGATCAAGCGGCTGCTCGCGATCAACGGCGACCGCACCGTGGACTCGTTCCACCGCGAGCTGGGCCAGATCATGTGGGAGCACTGCGGCATGGAGCGCTCCGAGGCCGGGCTGCGCAAGGCGATCGACGAGATCCGCGCGCTGCGCGAGCAGTTCTGGCAGCGGGTGCGCGTGCCGGGCGACGGCGAGGGGCTCAACCAGTCGCTGGAGAAGGCCGGCCGGGTGGCCGACTTCTTCGAGCTGGCCGAGCTGATGTGCATCGACGCGCTGCACCGCGAGGAGTCCTGCGGCGGCCACTTCCGGGCCGAGCACCAGACGCCCGACGGCGAGGCACAGCGCGACGACGACCGGTTCGCGTACGTGGCGGCCTGGGAGTACACCGGCACCGGTGAGCCCGTGCTGCACAAGGAAGACCTGACCTTCGAATACGTTCACCCCACGCAGCGGAGCTACAAGTGAACCTGACCCTGCGCATCTGGCGCCAGCACGGCCCCGAGGACAAGGGTCGGATGGTGACCTACCCGGTGCAGGACGTGTCGCCGGACATGTCCTTCCTGGAGATGCTCGACGTGCTGAACGAGCGGCTGATCCTGGACGGCGAGGAGCCGGTCGCGTTCGACCACGACTGCCGCGAGGGCATCTGCGGCATGTGCAGCCTCATGATCAACGGTGAGGCGCACGGCCCGCAGCGCGGCACCACCGCCTGCCAGCTGCACATGCGGCAGTTCTCCGACGGCGACACGATCGACATCGAGCCGTGGCGGGCCCGGGCCTTCCCGGTCGTCAAGGACCTGGTGGTCAACCGCAACGCGTTCGACCAGATCATCGCCGCCGGCGGCTACGTCACCGCGCCGACCGGCAGCGCCCCGGAGGCGCACTCGGTGCCGGTGCCGAAGGCCGACGCGGACGCCGCGTTCGAGTCGGCGGCCTGCATCGGCTGCGGCGCCTGCGTGGCGGCCTGCCCGAACGGCTCCGGCATGCTGTTCACCGCCGCGAAGATCACCCAGCTCTCGCTGCTGCCGCAGGGCCAGCCGGAGCGCTACACCCGGGTGATCGGCATGGTGGACGCGCACGACGAAGCCGGCTTCGGCGGCTGCACGAACATCGGCGAGTGCGCTTCGGCCTGCCCGAAGGGCATCCCGCTGAACACCATCGGCCGGCTCAACCGGGACTACCTGAAGGCGACGGCCAAGCGCGCCGGCTCCTGAGCACCGCACGCCAGCCGCGATCGCCGCGCCCCGCACCCGGGAGCGCGGCGGTCGCGCTTTCCCGGGGGTACGCCCCGGCGGTTGGTACGGTGAAGCGCCAGTCGCGTCACCGTCTCTCCCGGGAGGGCAACATGGCCGGGACCGCTCCCGTGCAGGCGTCCTCCCCCCAGGCGGGTCACGACCGACCGGCCGGCCCGCCGGAGTCGCTGCTGGAACGCGCGTTCACCGAGGCGCTGCAGAGCGCCGACGAGACCGACGAGGTGGCCACCCGGATCCTCGACGCCGCCTACGAGCAGTTCTGCCGCATGGGGATCCGGCGCTCCACGATGGAGGACGTGGCCCGGCGGGCCGGCGTCTCCCGGATCACCGCGTACCGCCGGTTCGCCACCAAGGACCGGCTGGTCGAGCAGGTGGTCCGCCGGGAGTTCCGCCGCTACTTCGACCAGTTCCTCCTCGACATCCAGCGGGCGGAGACCGCCGGTGACCGGGTGGTGCTGGGCTTCGTCAGCGCGCTGGGCGCGATCCGCCGCAACCCGCTGATCGGTGGGCTGATGAGCGTCGAGCCGGACGTGCTCATCCCCTCGATGATCAGCGACGGCGGGCGGACGCTGGCCACCGTGCAGCGGTTCGTCGCCGGGCAGCTGCGCCGCGAGCAACGCGCCGGCACCATCTCCGGCGCCGTGGACGTCGAGGTGGTGGCCGAGCTGATGACCCGGCTGTCCTGCTCCTTCCTGCTCACCCCGAGCCACGTCATCGACCTGGACGACGACGACGCGCTGCGGGAGATGGCCCGCCGGTTCCTCGTACCCATGCTGGAGACCGGCTCACAGGCCGAGTGACCGGCCGATCACCTCCTTCATGATCTCGGTGGTGCCGCCGTAGATGGTCTGGACACGGGCGTCCAGGTAGGCGCGGGCCACCGGGTACTCGCGCATGTAGCCGTAGCCGCCGTGCAGTTGCAGGCACCTGTCGACGGTGCGCTTCTGCAACTCGGTGCACCACCACTTCGCCATCGCCGCCGTCTCCGCGCCGAGGTCGGGCGCCACCAGGCAGTCGTCGACGAAGACCCGGCCCAGTCGTAGCTCGGTGGCGAGTTCGGCGAGCACGAACCGGTTGTGCTGGAAGCTGCCGATGGGACGGCCGAACGCCTGACGCTGCTTGCAGTACTCCAGCGTCTGCGCGAACACCGTCTCGGCGCCGGCGAGCGCCGCGACGGCTATCGACAGCCGTTCCAGGGGCAGGTTGCGCATCAGGTAGGCGAAGCCCTCCCCCTCCACGCCGAGCAGGTTGGCCGCGGGCACGCGGACGTCGGCGAAGAACAGCTCGGCGGTGTCCTGCGCCTTCTGCCCGAGCTTGTCGAGGTTGCGGCCCCGCTCGAAGCCCGGCATGCCGCGCTCGACCACCAGCAGGCTGATCCCCCGCCGCCCGGCGTCCGGGTCGGTACGGGCGACCACGATGACCAGGTCGGCCAGGATGCCGTTGCTGATGAACGTCTTCTGCCCGTTGAGGACCCAGTCGTCGCCGTCGCGTACCGCCGTGGTGGTGATGCCCTGCAGGTCGCTGCCGGCGCCGGGCTCGGACATGGCGATGGCGGTGACGATCTCGCCGGAGCAGAAGCCGGGTAGCCAGCGCTGCTTCTGCTCCTCGGTGGTCAGGCCGGTCAGGTACGGCCCGATGATGTCGTTGTGCAGGCCGAACGCCGGGCCGCTGGCACCGGCCCGGGCCAGTTCCTCGGTCAGGACGGCGTGGAAGCGCCGGTCGGTCACCCCGGCGCCGCCGTACCGCTCGTCGACGAAGAAGCCGAGCAGGCCGGCGGCCCCGGCGGCCCGCCACACGGCGCGGTCGACGATGCCGTCGGCCTCCCAGCGCTCGTGGTGCGGGGTGATCTCCTTGTCGATGAACGCGCGCACCAGTTCGGCGAACGCGAGGTGGTCGGCGGTGAAGACGGCGCGGTTCATGTGTGTCAGCTCCCTACCGTGCGCTACCGGGCCATGTCCGCGACGGCGGCGACGAGACGCCGGGGATCGTCGCCCAGCGGCGCGACGTTGAGGACGGTCACGCCCGCGTCGCGGAATTCCTGCACCCGGTCGCGCACGTAGCTCTCCGGCCCGATCAGGCTGGTGCGTTCCAGCAGTTCCGCCGGCACCGCGGCGGCGGCCTCGGCCTTGCGGCCGGCCAGGTAGAGGTCCTGGATGCGGTCCGCCTCGGCCGGGTAGCCGTAGCGGCACAGCAGGTCGTGGTAGAAGTTGCGGCCCTTGGCGCCCATCCCGCCCACGTACAGCGCGATCAGTGGCCGCGCGAGGTCGCGCAGCCCGGTCACGTCCGGGCCGATGGCCAGCGGGCCACCGGCCACCACCTCCAGCGGCCCGAGATCGGCGGGCCGCTTGGCCAGGCCCGCCGCCAGCGCGTCACCCCAGACGTCGCCGGCGCGCTGCGGGTCGTAGAGGAACGGCAGCCACCCGTCGGCGATCTCGGCGGTCATCCGCACGTTCCGGTCGCCCAGGCTGGCCACGTGGATCGGGATGCGGTCGCGGACCGGGTGGGTGAGGATCTTGAGCGGCTTGCCCAGCCCGGTGCCCTCACCGGGCGGCAGCGGCAACCGGTAGAGCCCGTCGTTCGTCAGCGTCTCGCGCCGCCACACCCGCCGGCAGATGTCGATCACCTCCCGGGTGCGGGCCAGCGGCCGGTCGTACGCCACGCCGTGCCAGCCCTCGATCACCTGCGGCCCGGACGCGCCCAGGCCGAGGATGGCGCGGCCACCGGACATCGCGTCCAGGCCCGCCGCGGTCTGGGCCAGCAACGCCGGGGTACGCGAGTAGATGGGCAGGATGGCGGAGCCGATGTGCACCCGGCTGGTACGGGCTGCGAGGTAACCCATCACAGTGGGCGCGTCGAAGCCGTACGCCTCGGACACCCAGACCACGTCCAGGCCGTCCTGTTCCCAGGCGGCCACGTCGTCGGCGCCACCGCGGGGGTCGGCGGCGTAGGCAAGCGTCGTCCCGATACGCATCAGCGAACTCCCTGTCCCTGGCGGACGGCGCCGCCGTCCCGCCACCGTCGTAGGTGTGCGCCCAGTCCCCAGTCGGTGAGGACGGGCCCGGTGTCCGCGCCCGGTGCGGGCGGCGGGCCGCCGACCCGCCCCGGTGTCCCGGACAGGCGGGGCGCCACGGCGGGTTGCCGGACGCCGAAGTGCTCCTCGTACGTGCCGCGCGCGAGCAGGTGCGGGTGGCCCGGCGCCTCGGTGAGCGACAGCACCGGCGCGACGCAGGCGTCGGTGCCGTCGAACACCGCTGTCCATTCGTCGCGGGTACGGCCGGCGAACACCTCGGCGAAGCGGGCCCGCAGCACCGGCCACCCGGTCACGTCGTGCCGGTCCGGCAGGTCCGCGTCGGCGAGCCCGAGCAGCCGCAGCAGTTCGGCGTAGAACTGGGGTTCCAGCGCGCCCACTGCCATGTGCCCGCCGTCGGCGGTGGCGTACACGTCGTAGAACGGCGCGCCGCCGTCGAGCAGGTTGCGGCCCCGCTCGGGTCGCCAGGCGCCCTCGGCGAGCAGCCCGGCGAACGGGGTGGTGAGGTGGGCCGCGCCGTCCACGATGGCGGCGTCGACGACCTGCCCACGCCCGGTGGCGCCGGCGACGTGCAGCGCCGCCAGGATGCCGACGACCAGGTAGAGCGCGCCGCCGCCGAAGTCGCCGACCAGGTTGAGCGGGATCTGCGGCGGCCCGTCGGCGCGGCCGATCGGGTGCAGCGCCCCGGCCACGGCGATGTAGCCGATGTCGTGGCCGGCGGCGCGGGCCAGCGGTCCGTCCTGCCCCCACCCGGTCATCCGTCCGTAGACCAGAGCGGGGTTGCGGGCCAGCGCGGCCTCCGGTCCGACGCCGAGCCGCTCGGCCACGCCGGGACGCCAGCCCTCGATCAGGATCGCGGCCCGGCCGGCGAGTTCGAGGACCACCTCGGCGCCGTCGGGGTGTTTCAGATCCACCACCACCGAGCGCTTGCCCCGGTTGAGCAGGTTCCGCCCGGGCTCGCCGGCTGCGAACGCGCCGGGCTCCGGCCGGTCGACGCGCACCACGTCGGCGCCCAGGTCGGCCAGCAGCATGGCGGCGAACGGGCCGGGCCCGATCCCGGCCAGTTCCACGACCCGGACGCCGGCGAGCGGGCCGCTCACGCGCCGGCCCGCGGGGCGAAGCGGGGTGCGCGTCCCTGGGCCTGGCTGAGCAGGGCCTCGCCGAAGTCGGCCCCGGCGAGGGAGGCGGTCATGAGCCGGACGGCGTCGCCGGCCGCCTCGGCCGCCCCGGTCTCCAGGCCCGACCAGACCTGCTGCCGGATCACCGCCATGGAGGCCGGTGAGCAGTGCTCGGCGAGGTCCGCGGCATAGGCTTGCGCCTCGGCCAGCACCTCGTCGCGCGGGAGCACACGTTGTACCAGCCCGATCCGGTACGCCTCCGTGGCGTCGACCTTGCGGCCGGACAGCAACAGGTCGAGCGCGTTGCCGACGCCGATCAGCCGGGGCAGCAGCCAGGCGCTGCCGTACTCGCCGACGAGGCCGAGCCGGCTGAACGAGGTGGACAGGCGCGCCCGCTCGGAAAGGAACCGCACGTCGGCGTAGAGCGCGTGGACCAGGCCCAGGCCGGCCGCTCCGCCGTTCACCGCCGCGACGATCGGCGTGCCGAGCGTCGACGGCAGGTGCGGTGGGAAGCCGAACTCGTCTGCGAGCAGGTCACGGTTGTGCTCGTCCAGCAGCGCGACGAGCGCCTCCGGGTCGGCGCCGGCGCAGAACCAGTCGCCGGCGCCGGTCACCACTATCGCCCGTACCTGAGGGTCGGCGTCGGCGGCCACGAGCGCGGCGTAGTAGTCGCGGAACATCTCCAGTGACATCGCGTTGCGCCGGTCGGGCCGGTCGAACCAGATGGTGCGGACGCCACCGGCGGTGGCGGCCAGCAAGCCCTCACCCGCCGGTTCGGTTTTTGCGACATTTGACATTTGATACCCTTGTCCGGTGGCGGAACGTGGCAAGACCCCGAGCGTGTCCCAGCCCCAGCTCTCCGAGACGGTGGCGGGCCTGCTGCGTGACCGGATCATGTCCGGCCAGCTGCGCCCCGGCGAACGGATCCGACTGGAGAAGGTCGCCCAGGAGACCGGGCTGAGCATCACGCCGGTGCGTGAGGCGCTGCTGATGTTGCGCGCGGAGGACATGGTCGAGCTGCAACCGCGCCGCGGGCACGTGGTCGCGCCGCTGTCCCGGCAGGACATCATCGACGTGTTCGGCCTCCAGGGCCACATCGCCGGTGAGCTGGCCGCCCGGGTCGCCCTCAGCATCACGCCCGACCAGCTCGACGACCTGCGGCAGCAGCACGAGCGCCTGCGCCGGGCCGCCCAGGCGCGGCAGGTCAGCCGGGTCGAGCAACTGGAGTACGAGTTCCACCGGCGGATCAACCGGCTCGCCGACGCGCGCAAGCTGTCCTGGCTGCTGCGGACCGTGACCCGCTACACGCCCTCGCGCTTCTACGCCGCCGACCCGGAGTGGCGCGCCGGCATGGTCGCCGATCACGAGGCCCTGCTCGACGCGCTCGAAGCCCGCGACCCGGAGACCGTCCGGCCGGTCATGGCCCGCCACTTCACCGACGGCGCCGAGCGGCTGGTCAAGCACCTCGACGGCCTCGGCGTGTGGAACGAGTGAGTCACCGGCGGCCATGACGCCTGGCGAACATCGCCAGCGACCGGCGCATGGCGGCGGCGGACGGCTGCAGCGTCATCACGTCGATCGCGGGCCGGAACCGCTGCCACGTGACCGACCGCGCCCGGCTGAACTCGCGCAGTCCGTCCGCGCCGTGGACCCGGCCGAACCCCGAGTCGCCCACACCGCCGAAGGGCAGTGACGGCACGCCCGCGTACCCCAGCACCGAGTTGATCGACACCGCGCCGGCCCGCAGCCGCCCGGCGAGCGCCAGGCCACGGCGGCGGTCCCGGGTGAAGATCGAGCCGGAGAGCCCGTAGGTCGTCGCGTTCGTCCGGCGTACCGCCTCGTCGGCGTCGGCCACCGGGTTGACCACGAGCACCGGCCCGAACGTCTCCTCGGTCACCGCCGCGCTGTCCTCCGGCACCTCGGCCAGCACGACCGGCTCCACGAACGGGGGCCGTACCGAGTTCGCGTCACCGACCACCGCCCGGCCGCCCCGGTCGAGCGCGTCGGTGACGTGGCGCCGCACGACGTCCGGCTGGGCGGGCGTGGTCATCGGCCCGTACGGCGCGTCCGGCTCGGCGCCCGGGCGGATCTCCCGCGCCAGCTCGGTCAGCCTGGTCAGGAACTGCTCGTACACCGGCTGTTCGACGTAGACGCGCTCGACGCCGGCGCAGGTCTGCCCGGCGTTGCCGAGGCCGCCGAAGACCGCCGCCCGGGCGGCGGCGTCGAGGTCGGCGTCGGCGGTGACGATGAGCGCGTCCTTGCCGCCGCCCTCGATCACCACCGGCGTCAGGCTCTCGGCGCAGGCGGCCATCACCACGCGCGCCGTCGCGGCCGACCCGGTGAACGCGACCTTGTCGACCCCCGCGCGGCACAGCGCGGCACCGGTCGTGCCGTCGCCGGTGACGACCTGCAGGACCGGGTGGCCGGGGAGCAGCGCACGCCAGCGCTCGGCCAGCCACACCCCGACGCCCGGGGTGAACTCGCTGGGCTTGAACACCACCGCGTTGCCCGCGGCGAGCGCGTGCGACACCGCGCCCAGCGGCGTGTAGACGGGGTAGTTCCACGGGCCGATCACGCCGACCACGCCGTACGGCACGTACTCGACGGAGGCGGCCTGGTTGAACGCGAGCAGGCCGGAGGAGACCGACCGTCGCCGGAGCACCCGCCGGGCATGGCGCGCCGCCCAGTCCAGGTGCTCGACGGCGAGCATCACCTCGAGCTGGGCTCCGGCGAGGGACTTGCCGGTCTCGCTCCGGATGATGCCGGCCAGCTCGTCGATGCCGCCGGCGATCGACGCCTTGTACGCGAGCAGGTGCCGGCGGCGCTGCCGGGCGTCCAGGCCCGCCCACCAGCCGGCCGCTTCGCGGGCCCGCCCGACGGCGGCGCGTACGGCTTCGTCGTCGGCCATCTCGTAGTCGGCGCGGTGCTCCCCGGTGACCGGGTCGGCGACGCGCAACCGGCGAGGGCGCTCCACGAGGGACGTCATCGGCAGCCTCCTGACATTTGATATTCGATAGTCTAGCCTTGCTGTCAATCCCTGCTGACGCGCTGGAGGTACCGCAGTGGAGTGGAGCGACGAGCAACGATCCCTGGTCGAGGCGGTGCGGGACTTCTGCCGCCGCGAGGTGGGCACCCGCGAGCAGCGGCAGAACCTCACGAACGGCGGCCGGGAACCGCACAGCCCCGAGCTGTACCGCAGGATGGCCGACCTCGGCTGGCTGGGCCTGTCCCTGCCGGAGGAGTTCGACGGCGGCGGCGCCGGCATGACGGAGCTGTGCCTGTTCCTGGAGGAGACGGCCCGCGCGATGGCCCCGATCGGCGGCTTCACCACCTCGATCATCGTGGCCGCCACCTACCAGCGGTTCGGCACACCGGCGCAGAAGAAGCTGATCCTGTCCGGGGTGGCCCGTGGCGTCATCGAGGCGGTGGCGATGTCCGAGCCCGAGGCCGGCTCGGACGTGGCGAACCTGAGCTGCCGCGCCGAGCGCCGCGATGACGGGTACGTCGTCAACGGCCAGAAGACGTGGTGTTCGAACGCCCACCTGGCCGAGCACATCCTGCTGGTCGCCCGTACCTCCGGCCGGGCCGGCGACCACCACGGCCTGACCATGTTCCTGGTCCCCGCCACGGCACCCGGCCTGACCGTGTCCGGCATCGACACCATGGGCGGCCGGGAGGTCAACGACCTCTACTTCACCGACTGCGTGCTGCCCGCCGACGCCGTGGTCGGCGAGGTCGACAACGGCTGGCGGCAACTGATGGCCGGGCTCAACATGGAACGGCTGATCCTCGCCAGCATCATGCTCGGCACCGCGCAGCGGGCGTTCGACGACGTCGTGGAGTACGTCAAGAACCGGCGGCAGTTCCGCCGGCCGATCGGGTCGTTCCAGGTGATCCGGCACCGCCTCGCCGACCTGGCCACCGAGATCGAGTGCGCCCGGCTGCTGGTCTACGACACCGCCGCCGCTGTCGACAGGTCCCCGGACACGATGCTGCCCCGGGAGAGCTCGATGGCGAAGCTCAAGGCCACCGAGACCGCCCGCCGGGTCGCCCTGGACGCGATGCAGATGATGGGCGGCTACGGCTACACCACCGAGTTCGACATGGAGCGCCTGGTGCGCTCGTCGATCGTGTCCACCGTCTACGGCGGCGCGAGCGAGATCCAGCGCGAGATCATCGCGAAGACGTACGGACTGTCCGACCGGATGCTCTGACGCACCCGGCCCCCTCGGCCACTCGGAGGCACCGTGCACCTGTCCGACCGCCAGCGCGCCGCCCTGGCGAGCATCTGTGACACGTTCGCGCCGGGCGACGGGGCCGAGGTCCCGTCGGCCAGCCGGCTCGGCGCGCCCGAGGTGATGGCCGCGCTCGTGCTGCACAATCCGCGCGCCGCTGAGGTCCGGCAGTTCCTGCGGCTGCTGGACCGGTGGGACTCCCCCGTCACCCAGCTCGTTCTCGGCGGTTCCGCGCAGCCGTTCTCCCGGCAGTCGCAGGAACGCCGCGAGCGGACGCTGCTCGCCCTGGCCGACTCGCGGATCACCGCCAAACGGGCGCTGTTCCAGGCGCTCAAGGGCGCCGCCACCCTCTCCTACTACCTGACTCCGGGGCCGGGCGGGCGCTCGCCCGTGTGGGACGCCATCGGCTACCCCGGGCCACTCGGCGTCCGGCCCGACGCGCCCGCGCCGTCGCTGACCCCGGTCCGCCCGTCCGCGCCGACCACGCTGGACTGCGACGTCGTCGTCGTCGGATCCGGTGCCGGCGGCGGCACGGCCGCCGCGGTCCTCGCCGGGCACGGCCTGGACGTGGTCGTCGTCGAGAAGGGCGGCTACTACGACGACAGGGACTTCGACGGCGGGGAGCTGTCCGGGCTGTCCCGGCTCTACGCACCGGGCCCCTCCGCCACCGCCGAGGGCCAGCTCAGCATCCTCCAGGGGCAGTGCCTCGGCGGCGGCACAGTGGTGAACTACACCACGTCGTTCCCCACCCCGACCCGGGTACGCGAGGAGTGGGCCGCGCTGGGCGTGCCGCAGTTCGCCACCGACGAGTACGACAGCTGCCTCGACGCGGTGTGGTCGAGGCTCGGCGTCAACCGCGACCACGGCCGGATCTCCTCCCGGGACGCGCTGATGGAGCGCGGACTGAACCGCCTGGGCTGGCACGTCGACGAGATGCCCCGCAACGTCGACGGCTGCGACACCGGTGTCGAGTGCGGGCGCTGCGGCCTGGGCTGCCGGATCGGCGCCAAACGATCCGCGACGAAGACGTGGCTGGTCGACGCGGAACGTGCCGGCGCGCGGCTCGTCGTCGGCGTCGACGTGCGGACCGTCACCGTCGAGGCCGGCCGGGCGACGGGCGTGACCGGCCACACCGCTGACGGCCGTCCGGTCGCCGTACGCGCCCGCGCCGTGGTGGTCGCCGCCGGCAGCGTGCAGACACCGGCCCTGCTCCGCCGCTCCGGGCTCACCAACCCGAACATCGGCCGGCACCTGCACCTGCACCCGGCGACCGGCGTCTGGGGCGTGTTCGCCGAGGAGGTCCGGCCGTGGGAGGGCGGGATGCAGACCCGGTACTCCACCGAGCACGCTGACCTCGACGGCCGCGGCTACGGCGTCATCTACGAGACCGCCGCCACCAATCCGGCCACCGCGGTGTCCTTCATGAGCTGGACGGGCGGACGGGCACACCTGGACCGGATGCGCGCGCTGCCGCACCTCGGCGGCGTCGGCGTGATCACCCGCGACCGCGACAGCGGTGAGGTCCGGGTCGGCCGCGACGGCGAGCCGGTGGTGCGCTACCGCCTATCCCCCTACGACGCCGCCCACATGCGAGCAGGAATCGCCGGCGCGGCCCGGATCGTCGAGGCGGCCGGGGCGCTGCGGCTCTGGTCCGGACACCAGCGCGGCCCGGTCTGGGAACGCGGCACGAGTTCCGTCGACGAGTTCATCAGGCACACCGGGACTCTCGGGACCGCGCCCGGGCAGGTCGCCATGGCCGCCCTGCACATCATGGGCGCGGCCCGGATGGGCGGCAGCGCGGCGACGTCGGTGGCCCGGCCGGACGGCGCGACGTGGGAGGTCCCCAACCTGGTCCTCGCCGACGCGTCCACCTTCCCGGCGTCGCTGGGCGTCAACCCGATGATCTCCGTCGAGGCCATCGCGTACATGAACGTCCAGCGACTCGCCGCCGCGCTCTGACCGTCGCTACTCGAACCGCTCGCCCCGCTCGGCCATCGCGCACAGCAGCGGCGGCGGGTCGAAGCGCTCGCCGTAGCGCTCGGCGAGCACGCGGGCGCGGGCGACGAAGCCCGGCAGCCCGCCGTCGTACTGGTTGACGTACTGCAGGACGCCGCCGGTCCAGCTCGGATAGCCGATGCCCAGGATCGAGCCGACGTTGGCGTCGGCCACGGAGGTCAGCACGCCCTCGTCCAGGCACCGCACCGACTCGATCGCCTCGATGAAGAGCATCCGCTCCTGGAGGTCCTCGAAGGGCGTGTCCAGGTTGGTGCCGCCGAACTGCTCGCGCAGCCCCGGCCAGAGCCCGGCTCTCTTCCCGTCGCGGTAGTCGTAGAAGCCGGCGCCGCCGGAGCGTCCGGTCCGGCCGCAGTCGTCGATCATCCGGTCGATGACCGCGTCGGCGGCGTGCGGATGCCAGGTGCCGCCCGCGGCGACTGTGGCCGCGGCCGTCTCCTGCCGGATCCTGCGGGGCAGCGTGAGGGTCAGCTCGTCCATCAGCGCGAGGACCGGCGCGGGGTACCCGGCCTGGCTGCTGGCCTGCTCGATGGTCGCCGCCGGGATGCCCTCGGCGAGCATCGCCACGCCCTCGTTGGTGAACGTCCCGATCACCCGGCTGGTGAAGAAGCCCCGGCTGTCGTTGACGACGATCGGCGTCTTGCGCAGCGCGCGGACGACCCCGAGGGCGCGCCCCAGCGTGGCCTCGCTGGTCCGCTCCCCACGGATCACCTCGACCAGCGGCATCTTGTCCACCGGGGAGAAGAAGTGCAGCCCGACGAACTCCTCCGGCTTGCTGACGCCCTCGGCGAGCAGCGTGATGGGCAGCGTGGACGTGTTGGAGGCGATCAGCGCGTCCGGCGCGACCTGCTCGATCTCGGCGTACACCTTGTGCTTGAGCGCCGGGTCCTCGAAGACCGCCTCGATGACGAGGTCGACGCCGGCGAGGTCGGCGACGTCACCGGTGGCCTGGATCCGGCCCAGGATCTCGTCGCGCTTCTGCGGCGTGGACCGGCCCCGGGCGACCGCCTTGTCGAGCAGACCAGCCGAGTACGCCTTGCCCCGCAGCGCCCCCTCTGCCGTCACGTCCTTGAGCACGACGCGCATCCCGGCGCGGGCGCAGACGTACGCGATGGCCGCGCCCATCATGCCCGCGCCGACGACTGCGACGCTGCGCACCGGCTCGTGGTCCCCGCCGGCGGCCCGGGACCGGGCGGTCTGGAGGTCGAAGAAGAGCGCCTTGATCATGTTCTTGGCGATCCGGCCGGTGGCCAGCTCGGTGAAGTACCGCCCCTCGATCGCGAACGCGGTGTCCAGGTCGACCTGGGCGCCCTCGACGGCGGCGGCGAGGATGTTGCGGGGCGCCGGGTAGGGCGCGCCCTTGAGCTGCTTGCGCAGCAGCGCCGGCATGGCCGGCAACTGGGCCGCGAGCGCCGGGGTGGACGGCGTGCCGCCAGGCATCCGGTAGCCCTTGCGGTCGTACGGCTGGGTCGCGTCCGGGTTCGCGGCGATCCAGGCGCGGGCGGCGGCCGTCAGGGCGTCCCGGTCGGCGGCGATCTCGTCGACCAGCCCATGCGCCAGCGCGTCCTGCGGCCGGTGGCGCTGGCCGCGCAGCAGCCAGTTGGTGAGCGCGTCGACCACGCCCAGCAGTCGGACGGTACGCACCACGCCGCCGCAGCCGGGCAGCAGGCCGAGCGTGACCTCGGGAAAGCCGATCTCGATGGCGGGGTCGTCGAGGACGACGCGGTGGTGGCAGCCCAGTGCCAGTTCCAGCCCGCCGCCGAGGGCCGATCCGTTGATCGCGGCGACGACCGGACGGCCGAGCGTCTCCAGCCGGCGTACGGCGTGCTTGAGCGCGGCCGCGCCGGCGGCTGACGTCTCGGCGTCGGCGGGGGTCAGCCGCACCAGGGTCCCCAGGTCGCCGCCGGCGAAGAACGTCTTCTTGGCCGAGGTGACGATCACGCCGGTGATCCGGTCGCGTTCGGCTTCGAGCCGGTCCACAGTGGTCGTGAGGCTCGCGCCGAACTCCGCGTTCATCACGTTCGCCGAGCGGCCGGGGTGGTCGAGGGTGAGCAGCACGATGCCGTCGTCGCCGTGCTCCCACCGGATGGTGTTTGCCATTCGTGCTCCTCAGATTCGTTCGATGACTGTGGCGATGCCCATGCCGCCGCCGGCGCAGAGCGTGGCCAGCCCGTAGCGGCCGCCGCGCCGTTCCAGCTCGTCGACGAGCGTGCCGAGGATCATGGCGCCGGTGGCGCCGAGCGGGTGCCCCATCGCGATCGCGCCGCCGTTGACGTTGACGATCTCCGGGCTGACTCCGAGGTCGGCGACGAACCGCAGGACCACGGCGGCGAACGCCTCGTTGATCTCGACCAGGTCGAGGTCCTCGACGCCGAGACCCGCCTTGGCCAGCGCCTTGCGGGCGGCCGGGGCCGGGCCGGTGAGCATGATGGTGGGGTCGGCGCCGCTGAGCGCTGTCGCCACGACGCGGGCCCGGGGCGTGAGCCCGGCGGCGGCGCCGGCCGCCTCGCTGCCGATCGTGACGAGCGCGGCGCCGTCCACGATGCCGGAGGAGTTGCCCGCCGTGTGGACGTGCTCGATGCGCTCGACCCAGTGGTACTTCTGCAACGCGACCGCGTCGAAGCCCGCCTGCTCGCCGATCCCGGCGAACGAGGGGCGCAGTGCGGCGAGACTCTCCGCCGTCGAGTCGGCCCGGATGTGCTCGTCGCGGTCCAGGACGGTGAGCCCGTTGCGGTCGCGCACCGGCACCACGGAACGGGTGAAGTAGCCGTTCGCCCACGCCTTCGCGGCCCGCGCCTGCGACTGGAGCGCGTACGCGTCGACGGTCTCGCGGTCGAAGCCGGCGATCGTGGCGATGAGGTCGGCGCTGATGCCCTGGGGCACGAAGCCGGTGGTGTAGTTGGTCTCCGGGTCCAGCGCCCACGCTCCCCCGTCGGAGCCCATCGGTATCCGGGACATCGACTCGACGCCACCGGCGAGGACGAGATCCTCCCAGCCGGAGCGCACCTTCTGCGCGGCGATGTTGACCGCCTCCAGCCCGGAGGCGCAGAAGCGGTTGAGCTGGACGCCGGCCACGGTGTCGGGCAGGCCGGCGGCGACGGCGGCGGTGCGGGCGATGTCGGCGCCCTGGTCGCCGAGCGGGGACACCACGCCGAGCACGATGTCGTCGATCAGCGCCGGGTCCAGGCCGGGCATCCGCCGTAGGGTCTCCTCGATCAGGCCGGTGACGAGCGAGACCGGCTTGACCCCGTACAGGGCCCCGGTGGGCTTGCCTCGCCCGCGCGGTGTGCGCAACGCGTCGTAGATGAACGCCTCGGTCGTCATGCCAAGCTCCTCATTGCTCACCCGCATGCGAATTTCGCCTAACTTTTCTTGAGCCCACCGCAGCTTGTCAAGAAGCGTCGATGCCCGAAGAGCGCTGGCCGCCATCGACCCGGCCCGGATTCGGCGGCCGTTGAGGCGCCGGGGTGACACGGAGATCCCGCGAGGTGGCGCTAACGTGTAGGGGTGCGACAAGCAGCGAGCGACACCGCGCCGGCACCTGCCAGACGGCCGAAGGACCGCAAGGCCCGCATCGCGCTGGCCGGCGCCGAGCTGTTCTGCGAGCGGGGCTACCACGGGGTGTCGGTGGACGAGATCGCCGCGGCCGTCGGCATCAGCGGCCCGGCCGTCTACCGGCACTTCCCGAACAAGTACGCGATCCTCGTGCACGCCACCCGGGAGGTCGTCGGCGCGCTGCTCGCCGCCACCGAGGAGCCGTCCGCGACCGACCCGCAGGCGCGGCTCGACGAGCTGCTGCACGCGCTCGCCGGGGCCGCGGTGAGCCGGCGACGGGTGGCCGGGCTGTACCAGTGGGAGGGCCGGTATCTCACCGCCGAGCACCGGCAGGAGTTCGCCGCGAGCATGACCACGCTCGTCGGCCGCCTGGCCGGGCCGCTGCGCGAGCTGCGCCCCGAGCTGACCGCCGGGCAGGCGGACCTGCTGACGAACGCGGCGCTGAGCGCCTTCGGCAGCGTGACCACCTACCGGGCCGCGGCCACCGGCGCCGACACCGAACGCCTGCTCACCCGCGTCGCCTGGACCCTGCTGCGGACCGACGCTCCCTCGGTGCCGCCCCGGCGGCGTCCCGCGTCGGAGGACACGCCGGTCACCGGGCCGGTGCGTCCGGCGTCGCGCCGCGAGCTGCTGCTGGTCGAGGCGATCCGCCTGTTCCACCGCCACGGCTACCACGCCGTCGCCGTCGAGGACATCGGGCGCGCGGCAGGCATGCAGGCATCCAGCGTGTACCGGTACTTCCCGAGCAAGGCCGACCTGCTCGCGGCCGCCTACTACCGCGCCACCGACCGCCTGACCGGGGCCACGACCGCCGCGATCGCCGAGGCGGGCGACAGGGCCGACGCGCTGCGCCGGGTGGTGCGGGCCTACGTCGACTTCACGTTCACCCAGAGCGACCTCGTCGCGGTCTACCTGGCGGAGAACAACAACCTGCCGGACCGGGACCGGCACCAGTTGCGCGGCGCGCAGCGCCTGCACGTCGAGGAGTGGGTGGGCCTGGTCCGCGCCGTACGACCGGACCTGCCCGCCGGGGACGCCCGCGTTCTCGTGCACGCCGCGCTGAACGTCGTCACCGACGTCGGTCGGATCGGCCGCTTCGACCGCACCGAGGGCTACGACACCCAGACCGCCCGGCTCGCACTCACGGTGCTGCGCGCCTGACCGGCGCCGCCGGGCCGCGGCGACCACACGGGCGGCGTGAGGCGCTGTGATTGACTGACACGCATGGTGCTGTGCCCGCCCGCGGCCGATCGGCCGGCCCGGTGACCACCGGGCCGGCCGCTGCCACCCGGCCACGCAACCGCAGGCAGGTCATCGTCGAGTCGGCCGGGCAGGTGTTCAGCGAGCGCGGCTACCACGGCGCATCCATGGAGGAGATCGCGGCCGCCGTCGGCATCAGCGCGCCCGCGCTCTACCGGCACTTCCCGAACAAGTACGCGCTGTTCGCCGCGTGCGCCAACGTCATGGTGGACAACCTCGTCGAGGTCATCGACGAGTGGCCGTCCGACGCGGCGCTGTCCGACGTGCTCCTCGCCCTCACCCGGGTCACCGTGGCGCACCGCGCCTCCGGCGGCCTGTACCGGTGGGAGGCCCGCTACCTCGGCCGCGAGGACCGCCGCCTGCTCCGCACGAAGTTCGACCGCGTCGTGGGCCGGGTCACCGAGACGGTACGGCGGGAGTACCCGCTGCCCGACGAGCGCCTGCGCGCCGTGGCGGCCCTCGGGGTGATCGGCTCGGTGACGATGCACCACACCTCGATCGCGCAGCGCCGGATCGAGGATCTGGTGCTCCGGTCCGCGATGCGCGTGGCGGCCACCGACCCCACGACGGCCGCCGGCACCGCACGGCTGGTCGAGCTGCCCGCCCAGCCGGTGCCCCGGACCCGGCGCGCGCAGATCCTGGCCGCCGCCGTCCCGCTGTTCGCCCGCGACGGGTTCGCCACCGTCACGAACGCGCAGATCGCCCAGGCCGTCGGGCTCGCGCCGTCCGCCCTCTACCGCCACTACCCCGGCAAGGTGGACATCCTGGTGGCCGCCTGCCTCCAGGCGGCGGAACTGCTCGCCCAGGCGGTGGACCGCAGCCTCCAGCGGGCGTCCGACCCCCGGCAGGCGGTGGTCGCGCTGGCGGCGGCGTACGTGGCCTACTGCTTCGAGCACAACGCCCTCAACAGTGTCGCCGAGGCCGAGGTGGCCGGCCTCCCGGCCGACGTGCGGCGCCCGCTGATCCTCGCCCAGCGCGAGCACATCGCGGTCTGGGAGCAGCAGTTGCGGGCGGTCCGCCCGGACCTGGACCGGCGGCAGGCCCGGCTGCTGGTGCACGCCGGATTCGGGGTGGCCGTGGAGGCCGGGCGCGCCCTGCGCTGGCAGGACTCGCCCGGCCACCGGGATGCCGTCACCGCGCTGGTCACCGGCGCCCTGACCCGGTGACCCGGCGCCGGCTCAGGTGCCCGGCCGGTTCATGACCGGAATGGTGATCGGGGTGTGCGTCGCGGACGAGCCGTTGTTGAGGAACAGCATCGCCAGCCCGCGGATGAACCTGTCGAACAGGCCGAACGTCTCCGGCACGAGCGGCGAGAGTCCTTCGCGAAACATGACGTACGTCGGCCAGCCGGCCTCGATCACGCCCCGGGAGATGTAGTCGCGTGGCAGCCGCAGCCAGTCGCCGATCCGGTCGGTCAGCACGTAGCGCGCGAACTCCCGCTGGAATCCCCGGGTGACGCCCAGGTCCACCGAGGACGTCAGGTTCAGCAGGACGTCGGCCAGGTCGATGCCCTCGGGCGTCGGCGCGAGGAGCGGCGTCAGCGCGTACCGGGACTGCTCCTCGGCGGCGGCCCAGCTGTTCGGGATGAACTCGTCGCGCACGCCGAGCAGGTGCAGTGCGACCTGCCACATGTGCAGGTAGGCCTCCTCCTCCGCGGCCGACATCCGCAGGCCCCAGCGACGCCAGTCGAGCAGCTTGCGGTGCACGTACGTGCCGAGGCTGTGGAAGGTGATGAGGATGTCGCCGTTGCTGATCGGGATCGGGTGGTCGGTGACGCCGCGCCACGGCGCGGACTGCGGCAGCAGGTGCCGCACCGCCGCGTGGGTCAGGCGGGTCTTGTGCGAGGTGACGACGAAGCTGCCGGTGGCCTTGAACGCGTCGGGGGCGCTCAGGTCGTAGCCGTAGGTGAAGGTCTTCGCGGCGCGCGACTTCATGTCCGCGCCGCCCTCGGACCAGTACACGTTGCGGGCCTCGCGCGGGATCACCGTGCTCATGATCCCGCTGCCCAGGCCGTAGAGCAGGAACAGGTACATGCTCATGCGCTTGTTGAACTGGGCGGCGCGGTCCAGCTTGGCCTGGTCGGCCCAGGACGGCAGCGTGTTGACCCGCCGCAGGTAGGTGGACAGCGCCGGGGGCAGGCCGGCGGGCAGCGCGTCGCCGTTGCGGATCCAGGACGCGAACGCGGTGTTCACCGCCGGGATCTGACCGGCGTCCAGCAGCGAGGCGACGAGCGGGTCGGTGTCGTCGTCCCAGACGTCCCACGGGTCGGTGACCGTGTCGGTCCCGGCGATCGAGCCGGACGACGACCACGCCCACGCCTTGGGGGTGTCGGCCACGGCGACCAGTCCCAGCGCGGCACCGAGGGTCAGGAGGCTGCGTCTACTGAGATTCTCCATTCGCACCACTTCCCGGTTCGACCGGACATCGCCCTGAACACCGGCCCGTGAGGTGCGCACAAGCAGGTTTCGAGTTATCCGGGGATGTGATTTTCTATTAACATAGAGGAGCTTGACTTCGTCGGCAAGGGTGGGTGGTGAGGTGGTCGGAATGGCTGGTGGCGGGCGGTACCGCTGGTTGCGACGGATCGAGCAGCTCGATCCGGTACGCGACCATCACGAGATCTACCGGCTCTCGGCCGGGTACGAGTTCCCCTTCGACTACCAGCGCGCGCTGGAGCTGGCGCTGCTGCGCACGTACTGCGTGCCGAGCATCTCCGCGCTGCTCGACGCGACCGGCGAGTTCCGCGTGCGGGCACAGCAGCGCTACGACGACACCGCGCTGCTGATGGCGGAGATGGTCGAGCACGGGTACGACTCACCGCGCGGCCGGGAGGCGCTGCGCGTGATCAACCGGGCGCACGGCCGGTACGCGATCTCCGACGACGACATGCGTTACGTGCTGTCCACGTTCGTCTACGAGCCGATCGACTGGCTGGACCGGTACGGCTGGCGCCCGCTGCACGAGCACGAACGACTGGCCGCGTTCCACTACTACCGCGCGGTCGGCGCGCGGATGGGCATCCGGGACGTCCCGGCGGACTTCGACGCCTTCCGGGACTTCAAGCGCGAGTACGAGCGCGCGAACTTCCGCTACGCCCCGAGCAACGAGCGCGTCGGCGCGTCCACGCTCGACCTGTTCGCGTCCTGGTACCCGCCGCCGCTGCGCCGCGCGGCCCGGCTCGGCGTCCTCGCGCTGCTTCCCGCCGACCTGCGGGCCGCGTTCGGCTTCCCGGCCGCGCCACGCCGGCTGTCCGGAGCGCTCACCGCCGGGCTGCGCGCCCGGGCGGCGGTGGTGCGGCTGCTGCCCGCGCGGACCACGAGCCGGCTGACCCGCGCGCCGCGCAACCGCACCTATCCCGGCTACCCGCGGGGGTACCGGCCCGCCGACCTCGGCGCGCCGCCACCCCCGCCCGGCATCGACCCGGCGCTACTGCGTGACGGGCTCCGCCGCCACCCCGGCGGCCGTGTAGAGGGAGTCGATCCGGTCGCCGTACCTGTCGACGATGATCCGGCGCCGTAGCTTCAGCGTCGGGGTCAGCTCGCCGGACTCCGGCGTCCAGGCCGACGGCAGCACCTGGAAGGACTTGACCTGCTCGGGACGGGCGAGCCGGGCGTTCGCCGCGTCCACGGCGGACTGGATCTCGGCCAGCAGCACCGGGTTCGAGGCCAGGCCGGGCATCTGCGGGTCGCTGATCCCCTGCGTCCGCGCCCACTGGGGCGCCACCTCCTCGTCGAGCACGATCAGCGCCGTGACGTACGGCCGGCGGTCGCCGATCGCCACCGCCTGACCGATGAGCGGGTGCGCCCGCAGCAGGTTCTCGATCTGCGCCGGCGAGATGTTCTTCCCGCTGGAGGTGATGATGAGTTCCTTCTTGCGGTCGGTGATGGTGAGGAAGCCGTCGTCGTCGAGCGTGCCGACGTCGCCGGTGGCCAGCCAGCCGTCGGCGTCGACGACCGGCTCGACGCCGCCGTCCTCCCGCAGGTAGCCGGAGCACACCAGCGGACCCCGGACGAGGATCTCGCCGTCGTCGGCGAGGCGCACCTCCATGCCCACGTTGGGCCGGCCGACCGACCCGGTGCGGAAGCGGTCGGGGGTGTTGAGGGTGGCGGTGCCGGTGGTCTCGGTCAGGCCCCACACCTCCAGCACGTCGACGCCGAGCCCGGCGAGGAACCGCAGCACGTCCACCGGGATCGGGGCGGCGCCGCTGCCGGGCCAGACCATGTTCTGCAGGCCGAGCGTGGACTGCAGGGGCCGGAGCACAGTGGCCCGGGCCTGCTCCACCCGGGCGGCCAGCTCGTCGGGCACCGGCTTTCCGGCCGCGCGCAGCTCGTACGCCTCCAGCGTCACCGCGCTCGCGGCGGCGACGGCGGCGCGTACCGCGGGCTCCGCGCCGGCCAGGTGGGCCTGCACACCGGCGGCCATCTTCTCCCAGACCCGCGGCACCCCGAAGAACGAGGCGGGACCGACAGCGCGCAGCGCCCCGACGAGTTGCGTGGCGTCGGGGCAGATGGTCACGTGCCCGGCGCGGTAGATCGCGTTGTAGATGCCGAGGAACCGTTCGGCGATGTGCGCCAGCGGCAGGTAGGCCACCGTCGGCGCGTGGTCGGGGACGGACACCATCGCGTCCAGCGCCACCGCCTGGTAGATCACGTTGTGGTGGCTGAGCACGACACCCTTCGGGTTGCCCGTCGTCCCGGACGTGTAGAGCAGCGTCACCGGCTGCTCGGGGCGAATCGTGCGCCAGCGCCGCTCGAAGGCGTCCGGGTCCGCCTCGCGCGCGGCCCGGCCGAGGGTACGCACACGCGACAGCGGCACCGCGTCGGCGGCCGGTTCGCCCGGCTCGTCCACAAGCACCACCCGGAGCAGGTCCGGCAGGTCGGCCAGGATCGGCCGCCAGCGTTCCAGCTCGGCCGGCCCTTCCAGCACGAGCACCTGGGCGGCGCTGTGCCGCGCCAGGTAGCGCATCTGCTCGGCGCTGAGCGTCGGGTAGATCGTGGACGGCACCGCGCCCAGGTGAACCGCGGCGAGGTCGACCAGCCAGTGCTCGGCACGGCTGGACATCATGATCAGCATGTGCCGCCCGGCCTCCAGGCCGATCTCGGCCAGGCCGCCGGACAGCTCGGCGACCTCGTCGCGCAGTTGCGCCCAGGTGCGGGTGTCGTCGCGGCCGAGCGTGGTCAGCGCCGGCAGGTCGGCGAACTCGGTGGCGTTGCGGTGCAGCAGCGCCGGGACGGTCAGGTCGGCGGCTTTCCTGGCGCATTGGTCGGCAAGGACGTCGGCGGGGTCCATGGAGTTCTCCTTCGCACGCAACCGGGCCTGGTGGTGGCAGGGCTGGCCGCACCCCTCGCCGTGGTGCCGCGGGGCTCCGCAGCCGATGGCAGCACTGTAAACGAGGGTTAACTTCCTGGGAAGAAGCAGCGGTCGATACGTGCTCATCGCGACCGGATGCGCGCCCACGGGGAGAACGCCGGCTAACCACGCGGGCGACGCCCTCGGTCACTGCGCGGTCCAGCCACCGTCCACGTGCAACACGCTGCCGGTGACGTAGCCGGCCGCGTCCGAGGCCAGGAACAGCACCGCTCCGACGACCTCCTCGGGCCGGCCGAACCGGCCCATCGGGATGCGCTCGCGCAGCCGCCTCGACCACTGCTCGTGGCCGCGCAGCCCTTCCGTCATCGGAGTCTCCAGGTAGCCGGGCGCGACGGCGTTGACGCGCACGCCGGCCGCCGCCCACTCCAGCGCCAGCGTCCGGGTGAGCTGCTCGACCCCGCCCTTGCTGGCGCTGTACGCGGCCAGGCGCGGGAAGCCGACCTGACCGTGCACCGAGGACATGTTGACGATGCTGCCCGCGCCCTGCTCGATCATGACGGCGCCGGCCGCGCGGGCGCAGACGAACACCCCGGACAGGTTGGTGTCGATCACCTGCTGCCAGTCCGCGAGGTTCAGCCGCTCACTGCGGTGCAGCGCCGGGCTGATGCCGGCGTTGTTGACCAGGACGTCCAGGCGCCCCCACCGCTGCCGCGCCACGGCCACGACCGCGTCGGCGGCGGACTCGTCGGCGACGTCCCCGGCGACCACCTCGGCCGTGCCGCCGGCGGCCACGATCCGGTCCCGCACCGCGGCCAGCGCGTCCGCGCGCCGGGACTGGAGGATCACCGACGCGCCGGCCCGTGCCAGCCCTTCGGCGATCGCCGCGCCGACGCCCTGACTGGCCCCGGTCACCCACGCGACCTTGCCCGACAGCGCTTCTCCGACCACCGCCACGGTGGACTCCCCTCTGCTTGATCCATCGACAGTTGTCACCGTGAGCCTTGTGGACACCGTTACGGCGTGCTCTCATGTGATACACGGGCGCAACATTTGTTTCACCGTATCAGCGGCCTCGACCCCCGAGGAGTGAGTGGACGTGGAACCAGTCAGCAGGCGCAAGATGTTGAAAGCCGGTGGGGCGCTGGGCGCGCTCGGCGCGTTGAGCGTCGCCGCGCCGGCCCAGGCCAGGTCGGCGTGGACCTGGTCGCCCCAGGGCTCGGTGGCCGGAGCCGGAGCGGGCGTCGACCCGCGGTGGGTGTGGGACGAGGAGGCCGACCCGCTCGTCGCCTCGCTCCTCGACCGGGGCGACGCGCCACTGGTCAACCAGTTGCTGCGGACGTGGACGAAGAACGGTCAGCCGCTGCCGGCCGGCCTCCCGGCGGACGTACGCCAGTTCATCGAACGCGCGCGCGTGCTGCCGTCCTGGGTGGACCAGGGCAAGCTGGCCACCGCCGTGCGCTTCAACGAGAAGCGCGGGCTCTACCTCGGCGTGCTGTACGGCCTGGCCAGCGGCATGATGAGCACCGTCATCCCGAAGGAGGCCCGCGCCGTCTACTACTCCAAGGGCGGCGCGGACATGAAGGACCGCATCTCCAAGACCGCCAAGCTCGGGTACGACATCGGCACCGCCAACGCCTACCAGCCCGACGGCTCGATGATCGTGACCGCCGTCAAGACCCGGCTGGCCCACGCGGGCGTCCGTCACCTCCTGCCGCAGTCACCGGACTGGGCCGAGGTCGCGCCGGAGGACATCCCGATCAGCCAGCGGGACCTCATGGTCACCTGGCACAGCCTGCCCACCACGGTCATGCGGAAGCTGACCGACTGGCGCGTCCCGATCCCCGCCGCCGAGTCGGCCGCGTTCCTGCACCTGTGGCAGGTCGCCGCCCACATGCTCGGCATCAAGGACGAGTACATTCCCGCCTCCTGGAGCGAGGCGAACGCCCAGGCCGCCGAGGTCCTCGACCCGGTGCTGGCGCCCACCCGCGAGGGCAACGCGCTGGCAGACATCCTGCTCGGCCTCGGCAAGGAGATCGACGCCGGGCTGCTGAGCAAGCCCATCCTCGGCTCGTTCACCCGGTTCATGCTCGGCAACCAGATCGCCAACTGGCTGCAGATCCCCCGCGACCTGCTCTGGGACACGCTGCTGCGGACGAGCTGGGGCCCGTTCATCGCGGTGCGGGAGGCACTGCTGCCGTTCCCGCTCGCGCCGGAGTGCTACTGGCTCTTCGACGAGTTCCTGCGCAAGCTGGCCCTGCTGTTCCTGTCCGAGGGACAGTCCATCAACATCGAGATCCCGCTGGGCAACCGCGAGTTCTGACCACCGTGTCCCCGGCTCACCTGCGCACCGCGCGGGCCACGATGAGCGCATCCGTCCCCCGGTTCCTCGGGTACGTGCTGGCCGCGCCGGTCCTCGTCACCGCGGCCGAACTCGCGGCGGCGTACCCGAGGGCCGCCCGGCTGCCGTCGCCGGACGTGACCGGCCTGCTCGGCCTCGGCCACGTCCTGACCGCGACGGCGCTGCCGGCGGCGGAACTGATCTCCGTCGAGGTCGGCCCGGACGGAACCGTGTCGGTCACGTTGCCGCCGGGCCGGGTCGGGCACGGCGGCGACGCCTCGGCCGCCGAGCTGATCGCCGAGGAGTTGTCCCTGCCGCGCCGCCGCGTGCGCGTCCCACCGGCCGACGCGCGCCCACGACCGGCGGCCGGCCGGTGGCGCGCCGGACCGGGGCCGGCCGTGGCCACCCGTACCCCCGTGCTGGTCGCCGCGGCCGTGGCCCGCCGCCGGCTGCTGGAGGCCGCGTCGGCGACGCTCGGCACGCCCGTCGCCGGCCTGCGGCTCGCTGCCGGTGCCGTCACCGACGGCGCCGGCCGCCGCCTCGACATCGGCGCCCTCGCCGTCACGGCGGCCACCACCAGGACGATCGCCGTGGCCGTCGACCTCGCACCACGGTGATCGGCAGCCGATTCAACGGTCCCCTGCCGGGTAGCAGTCCCATGGACGGCACCGGAGAGGGGACATACGGGCATGAAGGCACTGACCTGGCACGGCAAGCGGGACGTTCGCGTCGAGGACGTCCCGGACCCCCGGATCGAGGAGCCGACCGACGCGATCGTCCGGATCACCTCGACCGCGATCTGCGGTTCCGACCTGCACCTGTACGAGGTGCTCGGGCCGTACCTGAAGCCCGGCGACGTCCTCGGGCACGAGCCGATGGGCATCGTCGAGGAGGTCGGGCCCGGGGTGACCCGGCTCAAGAAGGGCGACCGGGTGGTCGTCCCGTTCAACATCTCCTGCGGCTCGTGCTGGATGTGCGAGCGGCAGCTCTACGCCCAGTGCGAGACCACGCAGGTCAAGAGCCAGGGCAAGGGCGCGTCCCTGTTCGGCTACACCTCGCTGTACGGCTCGATCCCCGGCGGCCAGGCCGAGTACCTGCGCGTGCCGCAGGCCCAGTTCGGCCCGATCACGATCCCGGACAGCGGCCCGGACGAGCGCTGGCTCTACCTGTCCGACATCCTGCCCACCGCCTGGCAGGCCGTGAAGTACGCGGACACCCCGCCCGGCGGCACGCTCGCCGTGTTCGGGCTCGGCCCGGTCGGGCAGTTCTGCGCCCGGATCGGCCGCCACCTGGGCGCCGGCCGCGTGATCGGGCTGGACCTGGTGCCCGAGCGGCTGGAGATGGCCCGGCGCCACGGCATCGAGGTGCTCGACGTCAGCCAGCTCGACGACGTACCCGGCACGCTCATCGACCTGGTCGACGGGCGCGGCCCGGACGCGGTGATCGACGCGGTCGGCATGGAGGCGCACGGCGCGCCGCTGGGCAAGATGGCCCAGACCGCCGCCGGGCTGCTTCCGGACAAGCTGGCCCAGGCGATGACCGACAAGGCCGGCGTGGACCGGCTGGTGGTGCTGCACGCCGCGCTCAAGGCGGTCCGGCGCGGCGGCACCGTGTCGATCTCCGGCGTGTACGGCGGCGAGCAGGACCCGATGCCGCTGATGGAGATGTTCGACAGGGGCATCCAGCTGCGCATGGGGCAGTGCCACGTGCGGCGTTGGGTCGACGACATCATCCCGCTGCTGGAGCGCGACGACGACCCGCTGGGCGTGGAGGACCTGCGGACCCACCGGCTGCCGCTGACCGACGCGCCGCGGGCGTACGAGATGTTCCAGAAGAAGGAGGACGGCTGCGTCAAGGTCGTGCTCGCGCCGTGACCCGGACGGTGGTCGTCACCGGCGCGACCAGCGGGATCGGCCGGGCGACCGCCCTTGAGCTGGCGGGCCGCGGGGACCGGCTGGTCCTCGCGGCCCGCTCCCCCACCACGCTCGCCGAGGTGCGCGAGGAGTGCCGGGCCGCGGGCGCGGCGGCGATCACCGTACCGATGGACGTGACCGAGCCCGGCGCGGTGGCCGCGCTCGCCGACGCGGCGCAGGCCGAGTACGGCGGCGTCGACGCCTGGGTGGCACACCGCCGCGGTGATGTCCTACGGCCGCTTCGACGAGACCCCGGCCGAGGTGTTCGAGCAGGTGGTCCGCACCGACCTGCTGGCCGCCGCGGCCGTGGCCCGGGAGGCGCTGCTCCGGTTCCGGGCCGCCGGCGGTGGCACGCTCGTGCTCACCGGCTCGGTGCTCGGGCACATCACCGCGCCCTACATGAGCGGCTACGTGGCGGCGAAGTGGGGCCTGCAAGGGCTGGCCCGCACGCTGCAGCAGGAGGCGCGGGAGACACCGGGCATCGCGATCTGCCTGGTCAACCCGGGCAGCGTCGACACACCCGTCTACCGGCAGGCGGCCAACTACCTGGGCCGGATCGGCCGGCCGCCACCCCCGGTCGCCGCACCCGAACGGGTGGCCCGGGCCATCGCCGGATGCCTCGACCGGCCCCGCCGCGAGGTCTCGGTGGGACGGCTCAACGTGATCATGCGCTTCGGCTTCACCGCCCTGCCCGGGGTGTACGACGTGCTGGTCGGGCCGCTGATGCGCCTGGCCGGGCTGACCCGGCAGCCGGTCGCCGCCCACCGGGGCATCGTGTTCACGCCCAACCCGGCCGGCGAGGCGGTCCGGGGCGGATGGGTGCCCGACGTGTCACAACTGGTACGCGCGGCCGGTGGGCGCGCGGCCGGCGTGGCGTCGGCGGTGCGGCGCCGGCTGCCCTGACCGCCGCCGCGCCCGTCGGCCCGGCGGAGCCCGCCAGGGGTGGTTACCGTGTACGGCGGGACACGGCGGAGGGACGAGCATGCGGCAGGCAACGGGGCAGGAACCGGACCGGACGCGCGGCGGGCGGATGTGGAAACTCGCCGGGCTGGCCGCCGTGGCCGGACTGGCGTGGGCGACACGGGACGTACCGGCGCAGCTCGGCGGCCGGCTCACCGGCGACCGGGCGGAACGGGCGGCCCGGTCCCCGCGGTTCCGCGACGGCACGTTCCACAACCCGGCCGGCGCCAGCGCCACCATGGTCGCCGACCCCGGCCGCAACCTGCTCCGGGAACTGATCTTCGGCAAGCAGCAGCGGCGCCCGTTCAGCCCGGTGCCGCTGCTGCGCCCCGGCGCCGCGCCCGCCGCCGACCCGGCCCGCGAGCTGAACGTGATCTGGTACGGCCACGCCTCCACGCTCGTCGAGATCGAGGGGCAGCGGGTGCTGCTCGACCCGGTGTGGAGCGACAGGTGCTCCCCGTCCGGGCTGGTCGGCCCGCGGCGCATCCACGAGCCGCCGGTCCGCCTGACCGACCTGCCTCCGCTGGACGCGGTGCTGATCTCGCACGACCACTACGACCACCTCGACATGGACACCGTCCGTACGCTGGCCGATCTCCAGTCCGCGCCGTTCGTGGTGCCGCTCGGCGTCGGCGCCCACCTGGCCCGCTGGGGCGTGCCCGAGCACCGCATCGTCGAGCTGGACTGGTCGGAGAGCCACCGGGTCGGCGGGCTGACGCTCACCGCCACCGCCGCGCAGCACTTCTCCGGGCGCGGGCTGCGCCGCGACGGCACGCTCTGGAGCTCCTGGACGATCACCGGCACGCACCGGAAGGTCTTCTACACCGGCGACTCCGGCTACTTCGACGGGTACGCCGCGATCGGCGCCGAGCACGGCCCGTTCGACCTGACGCTGATGCAGATCGGCGCGTACGACAGGGCGTGGCCGCACATCCACATGTTCCCGGAGGAGGCGGTCGCCGCCCACCTCGACGTCCGCGGCGGGCTGCTGGTGCCGGTGCACTGGGGCACGTTCAACCTGGCCCTGCACGACTGGTCCGAGCCGGTGAACCGGCTCTGGGCCGAGACGAAGGCCCGGGACGTGCGGCTCGCAGTGCCGCGCCCCGGCGAGCGGGTGGTGGTGGACGAGCCGCCGGCGGTGGACGGGTGGTGGCAGTCGGTCGCCTGACCACTTGTTGGGCGTTTGACGACAGGTCGTCCCTCGATGTCTGGTAGACCGTTGAGGTGAGCCGTCCCTCGTCCGGCTCCGTCGTCAGTCCGGTGTCCCCTCCGCCGGCTCGTTCGCCTCATCGAGGAGCAGCATGCTGAACGGCCGCCTGGTGTCGATCCGTCCCACCCGAAGCGAAGACCTGGACTTCCTGGCCAACCTGGCCAATCACGAGCAGGTGCGGCACAACGTCGGCGGCTGGGGCTGGCCGGTCGCCCGCGACGCCCAGGCCGAGTGGCTACGGCGTTCGCAGGCCAATCCCGGCGTCCAGCGGATGACAGTCGTCGACCCGGTGTCGGGGCAGCCGTGGGGAGCCACCGGCCTGTGGGAGATCGACTGGCACAACCAGGGCGCGCTCACCGGGATCAAGCTCATGCCCGGGTTGACGCCGAGGGGAGCGGGCACCGACGCGATCATGCTCACCATGGCCTGGAGTTTCTACGAGGTCGGGCTCCGGCGCCTGCACAGCACCATCCTGCCGTTCAACGGGGCGAGTCTCGGCGCCTACGTCCGGCACTGCGGCTGGCGGGTCGAGGGGCGGGAGCGCGAGGCCGCGTTCCGCCGCGGCACCTGGCACGACCTTCTGCGGGTCGCCGCCCTGCGATCGGACTTCGACGCCCTTCCCGCGGCGGAGGAGTACGTCGAACGGGTGTGTGGGCCCCGGCCGTCCGTCCCGTCCCAACCCGAGCCGGGCTACGGTCACGACCGCCTCGCCGCCACCGCGGGACACGGGGCCGACTGATCGCTCACCGGCCGAGGGCAGCGGGCTCCGCTGACCCGGGGGGTCACAACACGAAGGCGTCCGTCCACAAGGCGCCCGAACGGCCCGACAGCGCGTCCAGCATCGCCACCGCCTGGCCGTCGGTGAGCTGCGCGACGAAGTCGATGATCGCCCGGCCTCGGGCCCGGCCGATCCGGTCCGGGGTACGCGGGTGCAGCTCCGCCTCGGCCAGCTCGACCAGGTCGTGCAGCCGGCGCGGCAGCCGGGACTCCTCGTCCGGGTCCAGCAGCCACTCCCAGAGCGCCTCCACCAGCGTGCCCAGCAGCCGGGCCTGGCCGCGCTGGTGCAGCGCCAGGTCCGGGCGGGCCAGCACGAACCGGTGGTGGACGAACTTGAGCACCTGCACCTCGTGCCACTGCGCCTTGGTCAGCAGCACGTACCCGGAGCGGACGTGCGGCTCCGGGGTCACCGTGATGGCGTCCACGAAGCGAGTGGTCCAGCGGGCGGAGAACCGGGCGACGTACTGCTCCGCCTCGATCGAGCCGTCGAACGGCAACGCCAGCAGCCCCTCCACCAGTTCCTCGCGGACGTGCTCGACAGCGGCGGCGAACGCCTCGTCGTCGGCGATCCAGGCGTCCTTGCGGTGCAGTTGCCGGCGCAGCCGCTCGATCGCGGCTCCCGGCCGCCGGCCCGCCCCCTCCAGCGCCGGGGCGGTGATCGACCGCAGGTGCCCGCACTCGCGCTGCCATGCCATCAGCTCGGCCGCCACCGCGCCCTGCTGGAGCACACCGACGCGGTAGAAGTCCTCGACGTCGTGGATCGCGTACGCGATGTCGTCGGCGGTGTCCATCACCGACGCCTCGGGGGTCTGCTGCCAGTCCGGGATCCGCCCGGCGAACGGCTCCCGCGCCTGACGCAGGTCGTCCAGCTCGGTGCGGTACGCGCCGAACTTCACCGACCCGCTCTCCGGATCCTCCGGCGGCGCCGCCGCGCCCCGGGGCGCCGGGTCGAGGTGCCGCGGGTGCGGGTCGGGGTGGTCCAGCCGCGTCCACGGGTACTTCAGCATCGCGGCCCGGACCGCGGCGGTCAGGTCCAGCCCGGTCGTCGCCGCGCCGCGGATCTCGGTGCTGGTGACGATCCGGTACGACTGGGCGTTGCCCTCGAAGCCGTCGGCCAGCCCGAGCCGCTGCCGGGCCAGCCGGTCCAGCACCCGCTCCCCCAGATGCCCGAACGGCGGGTGGCCGAGGTCGTGCGCGAGCGCGGCCGCCTCCACCACCTCCGGGTCGCAGCCGCCGAGCTTGTCCAGCAGGTCCCGGTACGCCGGGTCGGCCGTCAGCCGCTCCGCGATCGCCCGGGCCACCTGGGCCACCTTCAGGCTGTGGGTGAGCCGGTTGTGCACCAGCAGCCCCGATCCGCCGGGACTGATCACCTGGGTGACACCGTTCAGCCGGGCGAAGAACGGCGAGCCGACGATCCGGTCCCGGTCGGCCCGGAACGGGCCGGCGGCCAGGTCGCCGAGCGCCCGGGCGCTGCCCCCGAAGAGCCGCCGGGCCCGCGGATCCGCAGGTGCCTCCATGATCGCCACGCTAGCGCAGACGGCGGCGGGCCGGGCACAGCCGGTCAGAGGCGAACGGCACAATGCAGGGCGGAACCCACCCGAGAAGGCGGATGACAATCGTGACCCAGTCAGTGCACCAGCGGATCGCCGAGGAACTCGGCGTCGCCGAACGTCAGGTGCGGGCAGCAGTCGAGCTGCTCGACGGCGGCGCCACAGTGCCGTTCATCGCCCGCTACCGCAAGGAGGCCACCGGCCTGCTCGACGACGCGCAGCTGCGCACGCTGGAGGAGCGCCTGCGCTACCTGCGCGAGCTGGACGAGCGGCGCGCGGCGGTGCTGGAGTCGATCCGCAGCCAGGGCAAGCTCGACGAGGCGCTGGAGGCGCAGATCCTCGCCGCCGACTCGAAGTCGCGCCTGGAGGACATCTACCTGCCCTACAAGCCGAAGCGGCGCACCCGCGCGCAGATCGCCCGCGAGGCCGGGCTGGAGCCGCTCGCGGACACGCTGCTGTCCGACCCGACGCAGGACCCGAAGGCGGTCGCCGCCGGGTTCGCCGACCCGGACAAGGGCGTCGCGGACGCCGCGGCAGCGCTCGACGGGGCGCGGGCCATCCTGATCGAGCGCTTCGCCGAGGACGCCGACCTGATCGGCACGCTGCGCGAGCAGATGTGGTCGCGGGGCCGCCTGGTCTCCCGGGTACGCGAGGGCCAGGAGACCGCCGGGGCGAAGTTCGCCGACTACTTCGACTTCGCCGAGCCGTACCCGAAGCTGCCCTCGCACCGCATCCTCGCCATGTTCCGGGGCGAGAAGGAGGGCGTGCTGGAGCTGACCATGGACCCGGAGGCCGACGGGGACGCCGACGCGACCACCGGCCCCAGCCGCTACGAGGCCGCCGTGGCGGGACGCTTCGGCGTCAGCGACCAGGGACGGCCCGCCGACAAGTGGCTGGCGGACACGGTGCGCTGGGCCTGGCGTACCCGGATCCTCATCCACCTCGGCGCGGACCTGCGGATGCGGCTCTGGCAGGTGGCCGAGGAGGAGGCCGTGCGGGTCTTCGCCACCAACCTGCGCGACCTGCTGCTGGCCGCGCCGGCCGGCGCGCGTCCCACCATGGGCCTGGACCCGGGCCTGCGCACCGGCGTGAAGGTGGCAGTCGTCGACGCCACCGGCAAGGTGGTCGCCACCGACACGATCTACCCGCACGAGCCGCGCCGGCAGTGGGACGCCTCGCTGCACACGCTCGCCACGCTCGCCGCCGCGCACGGCGTCGAACTGGTCGCGATCGGCAACGGCACCGCCAGCCGGGAGACCGACAAGCTCGCCGCCGACCTGATCAAGCAGCACCCGGAGTTGAAGCTGACCAAGGTCGTGGTCTCCGAGGCCGGCGCGTCGGTCTACTCCGCCTCCGCGTACGCCTCGCAGGAGCTGCCCGGCCTGGACGTCTCGCTGCGCGGCGCGGTGTCGATCGCCCGCCGCCTCCAGGATCCGCTCGCCGAGCTGGTGAAGATCGACCCGCGGTCGATCGGCGTCGGGCAGTACCAGCACGACCTGTCCGAGGTGAAGCTGTCCCGCTCGCTGGACGCGGTGGTGGAGGACTGCGTCAACGGCGTCGGCGTCGACGTCAACACCGCCTCCGCGCCGCTGCTCACCCGGGTCTCCGGCATCGGCGCCGGGCTGGCCGAGAACATCGTGCTGCACCGCGACGCCAACGGGCCGTTCCGTACGCGGGCGGAGTTGAAGAAGGTGCCGCGGCTCGGGCCCAAGGCGTTCGAGCAGTGCGCGGGCTTCCTGCGCATCCCCGGCGGCGACGACCCGCTGGACTCCTCCAGCGTGCACCCCGAGGCGTACCCGGTGGTGCGCCGCATCCTCTCCTCCACCGGGCAGGACCTGCGCGCGCTGATCGGCAGGTCCGCCATTCTGCGCGGCCTGCGCGCCACCGACTTCGTCGACGACACGTTCGGCCTGCCCACCGTCACCGACATCCTGGCCGAGCTGGAGAAGCCGGGCCGCGACCCGCGCCCGGAGTTCCGCACCGCCACGTTCGTCGAGGGCGTGGAGAAGATCAGCGACCTGACGCCGGGCATGGTGCTGGAAGGCGTGGTCACGAACGTGGCCGCGTTCGGCGCGTTCGTCGACGTGGGCGTGCACCAGGACGGTCTGGTGCACGTCTCGGCCATGTCGCACACCTTCGTCAAGGACCCCCGTGACGTGGTGAAGTCCGGCGACGTGGTGAAGGTCCGGGTGCTCGACGTGGACGTGCCGCGCAAGCGGATCTCGCTGACGCTGCGCTTGGAGGACGAGGCGCCGGCCGGCGGCGGACGCCCGGCGGGCGGCGACGGCCGACGGGACCGGGGCGGCGCCAGCCCTCGGCCGGGCGGCCAGGGGCGGGGCGGCCAGGGCGGCGGCCAGCGCGGCGGCTCGGGCGGCGGGCAGAGCGGAGGCGGCCAACGCGGCGGCTCGGACGGCGGCGGGCAACGCGGCGGCGGACAGGGCGGCGCGTCGCGCGGTGGCCAGCAGCAGCGGCCCGGGCGCGGTGGCGGCGCCCCGGTCAACGACGCCATGGCGGAGGCGCTGCGCCGGGCCGGGCTGGCCTGACACGTCCCGCTGCCGGGCTGAGGTCACGAACGGCTCAGCCCGGCAGCGCCCGCCGGGGAACCGCCACGTGCCGGCCCGTGTCGCGGTCACGCGGTCCGGCAGGGGTCACGCGCCGAGGCAGCGGCATCACCACCCTTGATCAACACAATCTCGCCGAGGTGGTGGCATCAGAGGCTCCGCGACACCACCACCTCGGCGAGCTGGAGTTGATCACGCCGGGCGGCGCCGGTTCCGCGTACCCTCGCGGGCGTGGGTGGCGAGGACGACGAGCGGTGGCGGGAGCGGCAACGCCACGCGGTGCGGGCGCACGCGGAGGCCGCCGCCCGGGAACGCGAGGCCGAGCAGGCGGAGGCCGCGGATCTCGTGGCCCGGTTCGCCGCCGAGGCGCTGCGCCGCGGGCTGCGCGCCAACCGGCTGACCGCGACCGGCCATGACGGACGCGGTCGCTACCGCACGCGGATCACCGGCTGGTACGTCGATCGGGCGCACAGCCGCGCGGTGGACACCGAGGGGCGGTTCTACCTGCTCACCGTGCCGCCGGGCCTGCGGGCGCGGCTGCTCGGGGCGGACCCGCCGCCCAGCGCGCCGCCGCTGGTGGTCGGCCGGGGCGGCCGTGACGGCGAGTCGGTGCCGCTGGCGACGCTGCTCAGCCGTCGTCTCGACGCGGGCGACGACTGGCGCTGACCGGAGCCGGACGCCGATCTGCCCGCTGCCGTGGCACCGCGTGCGCAGCCCGCCGGGCGACGTGCCGCCACCAGCAGAGCTGGACCACGAGCGTGAGCAGCCCGGCGAGCACGATCGCGGCCAGGTTGATCACCAGTTGGAGGGCGGAGCCGGCCGCCTCGTGCCACACGCCGTACGCGGACGCGACAGCGACGTTCGCCGCCGCCGGCACGGTGGTCACCGAGATCAGCACACCCACCAGCGACCCGGACTTCTTCGAGGTCAGCGACAGCATGCCGGCCACGCCGGCGAGCAGGCCCACCACCCAGGACAACGCGTCGGGCCGCCAGATGAAGTCGGTCATCGGCCGTTCCGCCAGCAGCATGTCCCGGCCGACCAGGCCGGCTGCGGTGAGCGCCCAGGTGCTCAGCACGGTGGCCGCCATGGCGACGACGAAGCCGACGGTCAGGGCCTGCACCGAGCGGCCGGCTGACGCCGCAGCAACGCCACACAGAGCGCGGCGAGCGGGCCGAACTCCGGGCCGACCACCATCGCGCCGACGATCAGGATGGGCTGATCCAGCAGCACACCGATCCCGGCGATCATGGTGGCCACCACGATCAGGGCGAGGAACGTGCCGGTGAGGACCGTCTGCTCACGAGATCCCGCAATGCCTTGAACGCCTGGTCCGCGCTCTCCCGCACCACGTCGCACAGAATTAGATCACCGGCGGGCTGCCGGGCCGCGCCCGGTATCACGGCGAGGTGAGTGACGCCCGGGTGGGCGGCGAGCAGTTCCGTCGCGGCGGCCGACCGGTCGGCCGGCACGATGATCCGCAGGTGCAACATCCCCAGCTCCCACCAGCCCGGCGGTGGCTGGGTCCGCACCGCCGACCGGGACGCTACCGGCCGCATCCGGGCCGCGGTGGAGGCAGACAGAACGGGCGGGATGGAAAGACATTCTTGTTCAGATCAGGGCAACACCGGCTGGCGACCGACTCGTTGACCTTCCCGTAGGCGAGCGGGGGGTGACCGGCATGGTGGTACGCGAACAGGTCGCGGGGCGGCATCCGGCGGTGGCGGAGCCGGTGCTGCTCTCGCCCCCGGACGTCGGCCCACTGGAGGAGTCGTTCCTACTCAACGCGATGCGCAGCGGGTGGATCGCTCCGGTCGGCCCCGAGCTCGACGCGTTCGAGCGTGAGGTCGCCGAGCGGACCGGACGGGCACATGCCGTTGCTCTCTCCTCGGGCACCGCGGCGCTCCACCTGGCGCTGGTCGCCCTCGGCACTCGCCCCGGCGACGTCGTGGTCGTGCCCACGCTGACCTTCGTCGCGACCGCCAACGCGGCCGTCTACACCGGCGCCGAGCCGGTCTTCGTCGACTGCGAGCCGACGACCGGCAACCTCGACCCGGATCTACTGGAGCAGGCGTTGACGGACCTGCGGCGGGCCGGGCGACGGGTGTCCGCCGTACTGCCCGTGGACATGTTCGGATCCTGTGCCAACTACACCCGGATTGTGCCCATCTGCGAGAAGGCAGGCGTGGCGATCGTGGAGGACGCCGCGGAAGCGCTCGGCGCGGTGCACGCCGGCCGGCCGGCGGCCTCCTTCGGTCGCGCGGCGGCGCTGTCGTTCAACGGCAACAAGATCATCACGACGTCCGGTGGCGGGATGCTGGTGTCCGACGACGCCGACCTCGTGTCCCGCTGCCGTTACCTGGCCAGCCAGGCCCGCCAGCCGGTGCCGCACTACGAACACGTCGACACCGGTTACAACTATCGGCTCAGCAATCTGCTCGCCGCACTCGGCCGGGCGCAGTTGCGCCGGCTCGACGGCATGTTGGCCCGACGGAGGGCCCACCGCGTCCGCTACGCCGAGCTCTTCGGCGCCACCCGGGGAGTCAGCCTGCTCGCCGACCAGGACGCGGGTGCCAATTGCTGGCTCACCACCATCGTCGTCGACCCGGCGGTCACCGGGTGGCGGGCCGCGGACCTCGCTCGCCATCTGGCGGCCCATCACGTCGAGACCCGGCCGGTATGGAAGCCCCTGCACCTCCAGCCGGTCTTCGCCGGTGCACACGCCGTGCTCTCCGGGGCAGCCGAACGGCTCTTCGCGGACGGCCTGACCCTGCCCAGCGGTTCCGGGATGAGACAGGACCAGGTGGAGCGGGTGGCCGCCACGATCACCGACTTCCTCGACCGCGGTTGACCTCCGACCTGGAGTGGCGCTGATGGAGCTGGAAATCTGGAACGCCCGCGAGCCGGCGGACGAAGCGCGCTGGCTGGCCGCCTACGAGGCGTGGAGCGGGCGGGAGGTGTGCGCCCACCCGGCGTACGTGCGACTCTTCGCCGGGGATCGGGCCGAGCCGCTGGCCGCGTACGCACGCAGCGGAGACGGCTTCGTCCTCTATCCGTTCCTGCTGCGGCCGATCGACGCTGCCCACCTCGTCGACGGCGGCCCTACGGCGTACGACATCACCAGCCCGTACGGCGGCAGCGGCGGGGCCTTCCACGAGGGCATGGACGAAGTAGGGGCCAAGTCGTTCTGGCTCGCCTTTGACGAGTTCTGCCGTTCCCGGCGGGTCCTCACCGAGTTCTGCCGCCTGCACCTGTTCCGGGACGAGCTGCTGCCCTATCCCGGCCAGGTCCAGCCACGACTCGTCAACGTGGTGCGGGACCTGCGAACGCCACCGGAGCAGATGTGGCGGGAGTTCGAGCACAAGGTCCGCAAGAACGTGAACCGCGCCCGGCGCGAGGGCGTGACGATCGAGGTGGACGAGTCCGGCGCGGGGCTCGACGACTTCCTGCGCATCTACGCCTCCACCATGCACCGCCGGCAGGCCGCCGCCGGCTACCACTTCCCCCGCTCCTTCTTCGGTACGTTGCTGCGCGAGCTGCCGGGCCAGGCAGTGCTGTTCCACGCCCGGCACGCCGGTCGTGTCGTCTCGACCGAGGTGGTACTCCTCTCCGCTCGGAACATGTACTCGTTCCTCGGCGGCACCGAGGAGGAGTCGTTCGACCTCCGCCCGAATGACCTGCTCAAGTTCGAGATCTTCCGCTGGGGTCGGGAGCAGGGACGGCACCGGTTCATCCTCGGTGGCGGGTACGCGCCGGACGACGGCATCTTCCGCTACAAGCGGGCCTTTGCCCCGGACAACCTGGTGACGTACTCGACCGGCAGCCGGGTGCTCGACCGAAATCGCTACGACCGGCTCACCGAGGCACATCACGCAGAGGCGGCCCGGCGCGATCCGGCCTGGCAACCCGACCCGGAGTTCTTTCCGCAGTACCGCCAGCAGATACCGGAAGAGGCCGGTCCGCCGACGGCGCCGCGATGACGATCGCGTCTCCACCTGAAGTCGCCATACGCCCAATAACCGCTCAAAACCTCCCTAAAATGGCTAAATCGGTCCGCCCGTTGCCGTCGCGTCCCTGACCTGACCGGAGGCGAAGCGGAGAGTAGACGCCGCCCGGCGGCGAGAATGGAGTCGGTCGTGGTAGCGGCCTCACGCGCGAAGAGAGCCCTGGACATCGTCGGCGCGGCAGTGCTGCTGGCGTTGTTCAGCCCGGTCATCGCCGTCATCGCACTGGCGATCCTGATGACGTCGGGCGGGCCGGTGCTGTTCCGCCAGGTACGACCCGGCCTGCACGGCGAACCGTTCACCTTGCACAAGTTCCGAACAATGCGGGATCCGCGGCCCGGCGAGGAGCCGTGGACCACCGACGAGATCCGGACCACCCGGCTCGGGCGATTCCTCCGCCGTACCAGCCTGGACGAACTTCCCGAACTAACCCTGGTCCTCACCGGCCGGATGAGCCTCGTCGGCCCCCGCCCGCTGGTCATGGAGTACCTGCCCCGGTACAGCGCCCACCACGCCCGCCGCCACGAATGCCGTCCCGGCATCACCGGCCTCACTCAGGTCAGCGGGCGCCGCTCCCTAACGTTCGGCCAGCGGCTCGACCTCGACGTCTCCTACCTCGACAACTGGTCCCTCTGGCTCGACGTGAAGATCCTGTTTCGTACCGCGCTGGAACCGTTCCGCCGGGGCGAGATCGTGGGCCAGACGCCCGCCGAGGTCGACGACATCGGCCTGGTACCCCCGGTGTTGGAGCGGGTGCGGTGACCGATCGGTGGGAGTGCGGCTCGTCCTTCCCGCTGATACTGCCCACCGGCGGTACGCCGACGCCACTGCCCGAGCACCGGCTCTACGGCTCCGGCCGTCAGGCGCTGCGGGCGCTGATCGAGCACGGCCGCCGCGAGTACGGCTGGACGCTTCTGCACGTCCCCGCCTACTACTGCCCGGAGGTGGTGGAGAGCGTCGTCGACCTGTTGCCGTTGCGGCGCTATGACGCCACGCCGGTCGGGCCACCGCCACCGCCGCCGCCGACCCGGCCAGGTGAGGTCCTCCTGACGGTCTCCTACTTCGGACAGGCCCCGACGATGCCGACCACCCCGGCGCACGTGATCGTCGACGCGACCCACGATCCGGTCGCGGAATGGGCCGGCGGCGCCGACTTCGTGTTCGCGTCGCTGCGTAAGACGCTGCCGCTGCCCGACGGCGGCATCGTCTGGTCGCCGACCGGCCGTCCCCTGCCGCCCGCGGCGCCGCCCGATCCGGAGCACTTGGCGACCGCGGGGCGTGCCTTGACCGCCATGGCCCTCAAGAGCGCATACCTGGCCGGCGAGTCGGTCGACAAGAGCCGCTACCTGGAGCTGTTCGGCACCGCCGAGACGGGCTTACGATCGCGTACGGTGAGCGACATCTCCGACTACTCGCGCGAGGCGTTACGGGTCCTGCCGATGGCGGAGCTGCGCCGACGCCGGACCCGCAACGGGGCGCGGCTCGCCACCCGACTGGTCGGCCTACCCGGCGTCAGCGTCCATGCCCACACCTTCGGCGTCCTGCTCGAGTTCACCCGCCCGGAACCTCGGGACAGGGTGCGGCACGGGCTGATCCAGCGCGACATCTACCCGGCCATGCTGTGGACCCTTCCTCCGGAGACCACACCGCCCCGGCTGCTCGACCTCTCCCGGCGCCTGCTCTACCTGCACACCGACGTCCGGTGGAGCGACGAAGACATGGACCGGGCGGCGGCGGCCCTGCGGGAACTCTGCAGACCGCCGGGCGAGCATGCCCCCTCCGCGCCTCGGCCGATCGCCGCACGCACACCGGCCCCAGCACGCTCCTGACGAACCAGCGGCCCGGTCCTGCGGTCCACCCGCTCAGCCGAGAAACCGGCGCAGGGCCGAGGCCGCAGCGGTGCCGTCATGCCACCGATGCACGAAGTCCGGACCTGCGTCCGCCATGGCGGAAAACGTCTCCCGGTCGTCCAGGATCGTTTCCATCACCTTGGCGAAGCAGCCGGGCGGCGCATCGACGATGGGTGGCTCCTCCGGCATCAACGCCCGGGTCTCGGGACCGACGAAACCGACGACAAGGCGCGCGGCAGCCAGCCCTTCGGCCGCGGCGACACCGTAGGAGCCCGCCAGGACCTGGTCCACCACAATGTCGGACTGCGCAACGAGGCCGGGCATCGCGGCATGGGGTACGCATTCCGGCGCCAGATACCGGATGCGTCCGCGCGCCGCGAGGTCGCGCAGCACCGGATCGATGATCTCCGTACCCTTGATCGGCGGGTTGCTGTGGCTCGGCCGGTGCAGCACTGTCGGCACGCCTCCAGTGAGCGCGGGCCTGGCCGGCAGCCACCGCGTGGTGTCGATGGTCACCGGGAGCCAGGTGGCGTCCGGCATGTCGAGTAGGAGGTCGGGGGTGCTGACGAAGACCGGGGCACCGAGACCGGTGGCGGCCGACCGGTTCCGCCGGGAGCGTCGCCGCCGCTTAGCCACCCACTCCACCGGGGCGCTGGCGTAGTAGGAGAAGTCGTACCGGGCCATGTGGGCGTCGGGGTCACGGATGTCGCTGCCATGTGCGATCAGCGCCATCTTCATACCCCGTCGCCGTGCCTGATCGAAGTCCGATCTGAGGCCGAGGTGGTGCAGCGCGATGAAGCCGTCGAGCGCCAGATGCGTGGCCCCGTCCAGGATCCGCGCCATGCGCAGCGCCCGGCCCCACGGCGTCATCAGGCGCGGATGCGGTATGCGGTGATCGGCGGAGAACTGGAAACCCTTCCCCCTGGTGGGGATCGGTTTGAGTCCGAACGAGACCGCAGGCACGTCCAGGTGCCGTTGTACCGCCCGCGCCCACTGGTACGCCTGCTCGGCGAAGTTGGCCGGACCGATCGCCAACCGTCGGTCGGCCCTCATCTGCTGACTCATCGTCGACTCCGTTGTCTGTCAGGGCTCTTCGATCACCGCCGACGGTTTCACCGCACAGATCCCGCCGCCGTCCTCTGGTCCACGGGTTCGCTTCCCAGTCCGTCGTGGTCGGGTTCCGGGGGATGCCCGACCAGCGCATGCCGGTACAGCCACGCCGCCGCCCAGCCGAGCAGCAGCAGCGTCAGCGCCGCGGCCAAGGAGCCGAACCAGGGCAGGGGCAGCTGCCCCTTGGTCGCCAGCAACGACGGGTACGCGACCGCCGCAACGAGGAGGTATCCGCGGACGATGCGCAGCCAACTGCGCAGACTCGAACCGGCCAGCCGCAGGGACCACCTGACGTAGTACAGGCAGATCAGGCAACCGGACACCGAGTAGGCCACGATGCCGGTCATCGCCCGGCCGTCGATCAGCCCGGCCGAGAGCGATCCGAGTCGCAGAGATGCCTCCACGAGCGACAGCACCAGGAGCCGGCGTAGCTCGTTCTTCACCGTCATCAACGTGCTCAACGGAGAGGAGACGAACGCGACGGCCAACCACGGGGCGAGCACCGCGGACATCTCGCCGGCGCCCCGCCACCGGTCGCCGAATACGACGCCGAACAGTTCCGGGCCGAGCAGCAGCACGAGACCGAAGATGGGTACGGACGCCATCGTCAGGCCCGTGACGGCGAGGTGCATGGCCGGGGCGAGCGGCTGGCCCTTTCGCTCAAGTTCGGCCACCTTCGGGAAGAACGCGCCACTCACCGCCTGCCCGATGACCACAGCCGGCAGCGCCAGGACCCGGGTGGAAAAGGTGAACAGCCCCGAGCTCGCCACTCCGTAGAGGAGGGCGACGGCCGGCGCCACCGCTCCGACGGTCGCCACGTTGAGGACACTGGGCACCATCAGCAGCAGCGAGAACCTCCGCCACTTCGCCGCGGCCGCCCGCCAGGTCGACAGCGGCCTGGCCCGCAATCCTCGAGACAGGGACACGGCGTTCCAGACGGTGCCGGCGACGAATCCGGCGGAGAGCCCAAGCCCGCCCGCCGGACTGGCCGCGAGCTGTCCCACGCTCTGCACGAGGGATGCGGTGACCCGGGAGAAGCTGACCCGGGAGAAGAGCTCACGACGGCTCTGCAGATTACGGGCGGCGGCCAGCGCCCCGAGTCCCGCTACTGCCGGCGGCACCAGCCAGGCCGAGGCGCCGGCGCCGAACGCCGGCCACGACCGCCCGGCCACCAGTCGGTAACCCACCAGCAGCGCCAGCAGCGCCAGGGACAACAGGATCGCGAAGAGCATGGCGGTGACGGCCACCGTGCTCGCCTCCTGATCGTCCTCCGCCAGTGGCACTGCCATCTCCAGCCGCCCGGTCGCGAGAACGGCCAGGATCATCGCCAGCGAGAGCGCGATTGAGAACTCGCCGAACTCCCGTGGCATGTAGAGCCTCGCCAGCAGAACCGAGGCGAGGACAAGCGTGACCTGCGACAGCACGGTGCCTATCGCGAGTACGGAGATGTGGCGGACGAAGGGGATCGCGCGACGCCGGCCGAGCGGAAGCCGGAGCACTCCTAGGTACCTCCGGCGGAGGACCCGGCCCACAGGTGACGGCTGGCCTGGCCAGTTCTGTGCGCACCCGGATCCCGTACGCCGGTGCGACCGGCTGCCTCGCTCCATATCTGGGGCAGGAGCCACGCCTGGGCGGTCATCTGCCCGAGCAATAGCCACCACGACGGCGTCATCAGGACGGAACTAGCCACCAGATTGCTGGCCACCACCGCGGCGAGCCCCAACCCGGTCGCCATTCGCAAGTCCAGTGCCTCGGCGCGGGAACTGGCCGGGAAAGGACCGAAGACCGCCCAGAAAGCGAGCACGCAGACGACCGCCAGGAGCGGCACGAGCACCGGTAGGCCGTACTCGGCGGCCACCTCGATCACGCCGTTGTGCGCGTTCGTCAAACCGAACGTCTCGATGCCGGTCCAATAGTTGGAAACGATGCCGAAAGAACCGGCACCCTGGCCGAGCAGGCCCGAATCCAGAAACATGCGCCACCCGAGCATCGTGAGGTTGAGTCGCGCCTGGTCGGATTCGCTGATGCCGTCCGAGACGAACTGCGCCTGCAACTGAGTCAGGATCTGCTGCGCCGGCGTCGTCGTGGAGAGGAACGCGAGCGCGACGGCGATCGGCAGGCCCAAGAAGAGGGTGGGCAACAGGATGGGGCGTCTCCTGAGCCAGGCCGCACGAACCACCCACACTCCGATCACCGGCAGGGCGGCCATCGCACCGATGACACCCGTCCGGCTCTGCGTCGCCACGATCAGCATGAGGCACAGGGCGACCAAGACCAAATGGAGGTAGCGTCCTGCCCACGAACGTGCGGCGATGCCGTTCCAGGTCAGGAACGGCAGGCAGGAGAGAAGGAAGCCGGAGTAGCTGTTCGGGTTGTAGAAGGTGCTCGTCACCACGTAGGCGGAACGGATGGCCCCCGGGGCGGCATCGAGGTGTCGGCCGGTACTCAACTCCCAGAGTGCGATGCCGGCAGTCACGACGAAAGCACCGGTCCAGCCCAGCCGGAGCAGGCGCAGGCCGCTCGGCATGCGGCTGACTAGGCCCAGGACGCAGACGCCACTGATCAGCGCCCCCGAGACGAGCGAGATGCGGTCGATGCCGAACGCGACGTCTGGAGCCCACACGAGCGTTGCCGGGGCCCAGACCACCCAGGCCACCACCAGCGCCACGAACGCGGTGGGAAGGGCCCCGCGCCAACGACTGCCGCGGAAGAGGGAGAGCGACGCGGGCAACACCGTCACCGCGCATACGGCCACGTAGACGTTCGGGAACATCCGGGGGGAGAGGTCGACGGTGGCGTACCGGCCGAGTGCGGCCAGCACCGGGAAAAGCAGGAGCAGCGGTGGCAACAGCGACCTGCTCCCCGGCCCCGATCCGGGTGGTTGCTCGAGGCCGGGCAGACGACCTGAGGTCGGGGCGTCCCGCCAGGAAAACCGTGGTGCCACGGAGTAATGGACCGCGCCCACGGCATCTTCCTCCATCTCGATCGCTCAGCAGGAACGCCGACTTCGCCCAGACTGATTCAGGACCGTCAGGCTCAACGACCGAAATCCAATGAAGTTACTTCGCTCCGCGACGAGCAATGCCGTCGGCCTCTGCGAGGCAGGCGCAGCGAGCCCCTATCCGAGAGATTTTTCGCTGCGAGAAACGCGAATCCGGTTGCGAATCGAAAATCGCTGGCCCATCGTTGACCAGGACAGGAATCCGTGCGGAAATTCGCCGCGGCCCGCCGCGACAACCACGTGGCGCCCGTTGCTGCCGTTGCGAAAGGCACGACGAAATCACGGGAGATGAAACCATGGAGGTACCGCCACCAAGAACGCGTCGCGTTCTCGTGTTGAATCATTATGCCAAGCCCCTGTCCCATGCTGGTGGAACTCGTCACGTCGAATTGTTCAGCAGATTGCGCGACTGGAACTGGTTCATCATCACGGCCGACCTGGACCACGTCTCCAAGAAGCGACTGGCCGTGTCGGACCCGCACTTCCAGTCCGTCGCGGTGACCAGCTACACGCGTAACGACCATCGGCGCGTGCTGAGCTGGATCAGTTACGCGCGGAGCGCGTTCGTCGCGGCCATGCAGCAGCCCCGGCCGGACGTCGTCTTCGCCTCGTCCCCACACATCCTGGCCCCCGTCGCTGGCTGGGCGGTGGCCCGCCTGCGGCGGGCACGATTCGTGCTGGAGATCCGCGACCTGTGGCCTGAGTCGATGGTCAGCACGGGGCATGTGCGGGCCGGCTCGCCGACACACCGGGCTCTCCGCGGGCTGGAGCGCTGGCTCTACCGCCGCGCCGACCGCATCGTCATCGTCGCCCACGGCTGGCACTCCTACTTCGCCTCGTTGGGCCTGGACGACAAGCTGGAGTGGGTGAGCAACAGCGCGGAGCCGGCCGACTTCGTGCCTAGACCCGATCTCCACCGGCCGCTCCGCGACCGGATCCCCGTCACCGGGCGATTGATCGTCTACGCCGGTGCGCACGGCCCGGCCAACGGTCTGGACGAGTTGCTCGACGCGGCCGCCACGCTGCCGGAGCATACCTTCGCGTTGATCGGTGACGGCATCGAGAAAGAGCGGCTGCTCGACCGGGTTCGGACCGAGGGCCTGAGGAACGTCCACTTCCTCAATCCGATACCGAAGAGCGAGCTGGCCGCCATCCTGGGCGGCGCCGACATCGGCGTGCACATCCTCGCCGACGTACCGGTCTTCCGACTCGGCGCCAGCCCGAACAAGGTCTACGACTACCTCGCCGCCGGCCTGGCGGTCGTGACGAACTGTCCGGACGAGCCTCAGGAGATCGTTCGTGGCTGCGACGCCGGGGCGGCGGTCGAGCCGGGTGAGCTCTCAGCCGGGCTGAGCAAGATCGTCGGCCTCGACGACTCGGCCCTGATCGCGATGGGCGACCGAGGGCGCCGATACATCGAGAAGAACCGTTCCAGAACGGTCATGGCCGCCCGACTCCAGCGCATGCTCGACGACCTCTCCGCCGACGGGCCGCCCCGGGGATGGCACCGTCCGGCCGATGAGAGCGGATCGCCTCCGGGCGACATCCCCGGAGGCGACCGCTTGTGATCGGCTTTCGTAACGGCCACGCCTGTGCGGTATCCGCCGCCGAGGGGTCCCGGATGTGGTGAGCTGTAGCGGTGGCGGGCGATGTGCTGGGGCTGGTGCTGCACCCGACCCGGGACGTCTCCGAGGTGGTGCGGATCATCGCGGACTGGGCGGCCCGACACCGGATCACCCTCGCGGTACGCGCCGAGGACCGCGCGCGCGTACCCGCCTCGGTCGAGGCGCTGCCCGCGGACGATCTGGCCGACCGCTGCGCCGCGCTGATCAGCATCGGAGGCGACGGCACGATGCTGGGCGCGCTGCGGATGGCCGTACGCGACCCGAAGCCGGTGCTCGGCGTACACCTGGGCCGGCTGGGCTTCCTGGTCGAGGTGGAGCCGCCCGATCTGCCCCGGGCGCTGGAACGGCTCGTGGAGCACGACTTCACCGTCGAGTCGCACGCCTGCCTGGCCTGCGACGTCTGCGGTGACGACGTGGTCGCGTTCAACGACATCGCTTTGGTCCGGCAACCCGGCGCCGGCTTCGTCACGGCCACACTGGCGGTGGACGGCCAGCGGTACGGCTACTACCGCTGCGACGCGCTGGTGGTGAGCACGCCGACCGGATCGACCGCGTACAGCTACGCCGCCGGCGGCCCGTTGATCTCACCGGCCACGGAGGCGATGGTGGTGACGCCGTCGGCGCCGATGGCCGGGATCTCCCGCTCGGTGCTGCTCTCCGCGCACGAGACGGTGCACCTGGAGCTGCGGGCGGACTCGGCGCCGGTGGCGGTGGAGATGGACGGGCTGCTGATCCGCGAGGCCGCGACCGAGGGCTCGGTGCACATCCGGTACGTCCGCGACGCCGGCCGGGTGGTCCGCCTCGACCCGCGCCGCTACCAGGAGCGCAATCAGCTCAAGCTGAGCCTGCTGGACCTGCCGCTGCTGCCCGACCAGCTCCGCGAGCTGCTGCCGGACGGGTTGCGGGAGCAGTTCAACCGCCGGGAGCTGCCCCCGCCCCGCTGACCGTCAGGACGCCCCGAGCACCCCGTCGACGAGCGCCTTGGCCTCCTCCTGGATCCGGGCCAGGTGCTCCGGGCCCTGGAACGACTCGGCGTAGATCTTGTAGACGTCCTCGGTGCCGGACGGGCGGGCGGCGAACCAGCCCGACTCCGTGGTCACCTTGAGGCCGCCGATCGCGGCGCCGTTGCCGGGCGCGGTGGTGAGGATCGCGGTGATCGGCTCGCCGGCCAGTTCGGTGGCGGTGACCTGCTCCGGCGAGAGCTTCGCCAGGACCGCCTTCTCCTCCCGCCCGGCCGGGGCGTCGATCCGGGCGTACGCGGGCGCGCCGAAGCGGTCCGCCAGCTCGGCCCAGTGCTCGCTGGGCGTACGCCCGGTGGTGGCGATGATCTCCGCGGCGAGCAGGCAGAGCAGGATGCCGTCCTTGTCGGTGGTCCAGGTGCCGCCGTCGCGGCGCAGGAACGACGCCCCGGCGCTCTCCTCGCCGCCGAAGCCGACGGCGCCGTCGAGCAGGCCGGGCACGAACCACTTGAACCCGACCGGGACCTCCAGCAGCGGGCGGCCCAGGTCGGCCGCGACGCGGTCGATCATCGAGGAGGAGACGAGCGTCTTGCCCACCGCCGCGGCCGGGCCCCACTGCTCCCGGGTACGGAACAGGTGGCCGATCGCCACGGCCAGGTAGTGGTTGGGGTTCATCAGGCCGGCGTCGGGGGTGACGATGCCGTGCCGGTCGGCGTCGGCGTCGTTGCCGGTGGAGACCGCGTAGTCGTCCCGGGCGGCGATCAGCGAGGCCATCGCGTTCGGCGACGAGCAGTCCATCCGGATCTTGCCGTCGCCGTCGAGCGTCATGAACCGCCAGGTCGGGTCCACGAGCGGGTTGATCACGGTGAGGTCGAGGCGGTGCCGCTCGGCGATCTCGCCCCAGTACGCCACGCTCGCCCCGCCCATCGGGTCCGCGCCGATGCGTACCCCGGCGTCGCGGATCGCGTCGATGTCCAGCGCGGCGGGCAGGTCGTCGACGTAGCGGGCGAGGAAGTCGTACTCGCCGGTGGTGTCGGCGGCGCGCGCCCGCGCGTACGGGATGCGTCTGACCTCCTTGAGCCCGGCGGCGAGGATCGCGTTCGCGCGGTCCTGGATCCACTTGGTGGCGTCGGTGTCGGCGGGCCCGCCGTGGGTGGGGTTGTACTTGAAGCCGCCGTCGGACGGCGGGTTGTGCGACGGGGTGATCACGATCCCGTCGGCGAGGCCACTGGTCCGCCCCCGGTTGTGGGTGAGGATGGCGTGCGAGACGGCGGGCGTCGGGGTGTAGCCGTCGCGGCTGTCACGCAGCACCGTCACGTCGTTGGCGGCGAGCACCTCCAGCGCGTCGGCCTCGGCCGGCGCGGACAGCGCGTGGGTGTCCCGGCCGAGGAACAGCGGCCCGTCGAGGCCCTGCTCACGCCGGTAGTCGCAGAGCGCCTGGGTGACGGCGAGGATGTGGTCGGAGTTGAACGCGTGGCGCAGGCTCGACCCGCGGTGGCCGGAGGTGCCGAAGGAGACCTGCTGCGCCGGGTCGTTCGGGTCCGGGTGCTCGGCGTAGTAGGCGGTGACCAGCCGGGGCACGTCGACCAGATCGTCGGGCTGCGCGGGCTGGCCGGCACGGGGGTGGGCCACTGCGGGATTCTCCTCGGGTTGCGGTGGTGCTTGCTCAGGGCTCGACGCGCTGGCCCTTGCCGATGACGACGATGCCGTTGTCGGACACGGTGTAGCGCTGGCGGTCCTTTTCCAGGTCGACGCCGATCTCGGCGCCCTCGGGAACGTGGACGTTCTTGTCCAGGATCGCGCGCCGGACCACGGCGTGCCGGCCGATCTGGACACCCTCCATCAGCACGGCGCCGTCGATGTGCGCCCAGGAGTGCACCTTCACCTTCGGCGACACGATCGAGTTCTCCACCAGCGAGCCGGAGATCACCGAACCGGGTGACACCATCGAGCTGACCGCGCGGCCCACCCGCTCGCCCCAGGCGTGCACGAACTTGGCGGGCGGGTACGGCGGCTGCTCGGTGTAGATCGGCCACTCGAAGTTGTAGAGGTTGAACACCGGGTGCACGTTGATCAGGTCCATGTGCGCGTCGTAGAACGAGTCGAGCGTCCCCACGTCCCGCCAGTAGCCGCGGTCGCGGTCGGTGCTGCCCGGCACCTCGTTGTCCTTGAAGTCGTAGACGTTGGCCTCGCCGCGCTCGACGAGCATCGGGATGATGCTGCCGCCCATGTCGTGCTTGCTGGTCTTGTCCGCCGCGTCGCGCTCGACCGCCTCGCACAGCGCGCGGGTGGTGAACACGTAGTTGCCCATCGAGGCGTAGATCTGGTCCGGCGCGTCGGGCAGCCCCACCGCGTCGGTGGGCTTCTCCCGGAACGCCCGGATGCGCTTGCCGTCCTCGCCGACCTCGATCACGCCGAACTGGTCGGCCATCGACAGCGGCTGCCGGATGCCGGCCACTGTCACCCCGGCGCCGGAGGCGATGTGGTCGTCGACCATCTGCCGGGGGTCCATCCGGTAGATGTGGTCGGCGCCGAAGACGATGACGTAGTCGGGCTGCTCGTCGTTGATCAGGTTGAAGCTCTGGTAGATCGCGTCGGCCGAGCCGGCGAACCACCACGGGCCGCGGCGCTGCTGCGCCGGCACCGGCGTGACGTAGTTGCCGAGCAGCGTCGACATCCGCCAGGTCTTGGTGATGTGGCGGTCCAGCGAGTGCGACTTGTACTGGGTCAGCACGACGATCTTGAGGAAGCCGGCGTTCGCCAGGTTGGACAGGACGAAGTCGACCATGCGGTACATCCCGCCGAAGGGGACGGCGGGCTTCGCCCGGTCGGTCGTCAGGGGCATCAGGCGCTTGCCCTCCCCGCCGGCCAGGACGATCGCGAGCACCTTGGCAGCCATGCTCAGACGCTAACGACCTGGAACCGACTTCACCACTCGGACGCCCACACTTTGCGCACCGCGTGCGACACCCCGCTCTGCACTAGGGTGCGGGCATGGCACCGATGCGCGTCGACCTGCTCACCCGCGAGTACCCGCCGGAGGTGTACGGCGGCGCCGGAGTGCACGTGGAATACCTCGCCCGCGAGCTGCGCCGGCTCGCCGACGTGCGGGTGCACTGCTTCGGCGCGCCGCGCGACGAGCCAGGCGTCACCGCGTACGCCGAGCCGGCCGCGCTGGCCGGCGCGAACGCCGCGTTGCGGGTCATGGGCGTCGACCTGGAGATGGCCGCCGGCACGGCCGGCACCGACGTGGCGCACAGCCACACCTGGTACGCCAACCTGGCCGGGCACACCGCGAAGCTGCTGCACGGGGTGCCGCACGTGGTGACCGCGCACAGCCTGGAGCCGCTGCGCCCGTGGAAGGCCGAGCAGCTCGGCGGCGGGTACGCGCTCTCCTCCTGGTGCGAGCGGACCGCGTTCGAGGCCGCCGACGCGATCATCGCGGTGAGCGCGGGGATGCGCCGCGACGTGCTCACCGCGTACCCGGCGGTGAACCCGGACCGGGTCCGCGTGGTCTACAACGGCATCGACACCGCGCAGTACGCGCCGGACCGGAACACCGACGTGCTCGACCGTCTCGGCATCGACCCGGGGAGGCCCAGCGTGGTCTACGTCGGGCGGATCACCAAGCAGAAGGGCCTGCCGTACCTGCTGCGCGCGGCCCGGGAACTGCCTGCCGACGTCCAGCTGGTGCTGCTGGCCGGCGCGCCGGACACCCAGGAGATCGCCGCCGAGGTCGAGGAGCTGGCCGCCGAACTGCGGGCGAAGCGGTCGGGGGTCGTCTGGGTGGCGGCGATGCTGCCCAAGCACGAGGTGATCCAGGTGCTCACCCACGCCACGATCTTCGTCTGCCCGTCCGTCTACGAGCCGATGGGCATCGTCAACCTGGAGGCGATGGCCTGCGAGACCGCCGTGGTGGCCACCGCGACCGGCGGCATTCCCGAGGTCGTCGCCGACGGCGAGACCGGGCTGCTGGTGCCGATCGAGCAGGCCGGTGACGGCTCCGGCACCCCGCTGGACCCGAAGCGTTTCGTGGCCGACCTGGCCGCGCGCATGAACGAACTGCTGGCCGCCCCGGAGCGGATCGCGGCGTTCGGCGCGGCGGGGAGGCGGCGCGCGGTGGAGCACTTCTCCTGGCAGGCGATCGCCGAGCAGACGATCGAGGTGTACCGCTCGGTGGGCGTGTAAGGAAGGGCCCCTTCTTAACGCCTCCGGTAGAGGAAGGGCCCCTTCTTAACGGGTGCGGCCCGCCGCACCCGGGCGCTACGACGTGCGGACGTCACAAGCCGGGTTAGGGTCGCCCGATGCCCGATGCGATCTTCGCTCATCCGCGCCTCGCGCCGGTCTACGACGCCTTCGACTCCGACCGGGACGACCTGGCCGCCTACCTCGCGCTCGTCGGTGAGCTGGGCGCGCGCACGGTGCTCGACGTGGGCTGCGGGACCGGGTCGCTGGCGGTCCTGCTGGCCCGGCACGGGCACGCGGTCGTCGGCGTCGACCCGGCCGAGGCGTCCCTCGACGTCGCGCGGGCCAAGGACGAGGCCGGCACGGTCCGCTGGATCCACGGCGACGCCACGGCGCTGCCCTCGCTCGCCGCCGACCTGGCCACGATGACCGGGAACGTGGCGCAGGTCTTCCTGACCGACGCCGACTGGGGACGGACGCTCCGGAGCATCCACGCCGCGCTCCGGCCGGAGGGGCATCTCGTCTTCGAGACCCGGCGTCCCGGACATCGCGCCTGGGAGCAGTGGGCGACCGATACCGGCCCGGTCATCCGATCCGTCCCGGGCGTCGGGCGGGTGGAACGGCGTTTCCGGGTCACCGCGATCGACCTGCCGTTCGTCTCCTTCCGCTTCACCTACCGGTTCCTGGCCGACGGGGCAGTGGTCACGTCGGACTCGACGCTGCGGTTCCGCGAGCGCGCCGAGGTCGAGTCGAGCCTGACCGCCGCCGGATACCGGGTGCTCGACGTGCGGGAGGCGCCTGATCGCCCCGGTCGGGAGTTCGTGTTCTTCGCGCAGCGGACGAGCTAGACGCGGAGCGCGTCGTCGGCCGGCCGCCGATTATTGACGCTTCCTGCCAAAAATGCTTCACTGGTCACATGGCCTCGGACCCCCCGCCCGTGCGACGCCGACGTGGCCGGCCCACAGTGCTCGATCCCGAAGCGGTCGGCACCGCGGCCCTGCGGCTCTGGGCCGAACGCGGCTACGGCGCCACCGGCTGGGACGACATCTCCGCGGCCACCGGGATCAGCGCCCGCACCCTGATGCGGCACTTCCCGTCCAAGGCCGCCCTCGCCTGGGTGGGCGTGCCCGCCGCCACCCGGCGGCTGACCGAGACGTTCCGCACGCTGCCCCTCGACATCCCGCTGTCGGACGCGCTGCGCGCCGCAGTGGTCGCCTCCGTCTCCGACGACGCGCTCGTGCTCAGCGCGGGCGGGTACTGGATGCGGGTCGTGGCCGAGGAACCCGAGCTGGCGGAAGCCTCCGCCCGCGCCTACGCGCCCTGGACCGAGGCCCTCGCCCGGGAGATCGCCCGGCGTCGACCGGGAGCGCCGACGGCGATCTGCCACGCCGTCGCCGCCGCGTACCGCGAGGCGGCCCAGGCCGCGCTGTACGACTGGGCCCGCGGCGGCCCCGACGGCTCGCCCGCCCACGCCGTCGACGCCCTGCTGCGCCGGCTGGACATCCGCATCACCACACCCGAGGAAGCCCCGTGACCACCACGCGCCCGATTCCCGACCCGCTCGCCCCCGCCACCCTCGGCCCGGTTCGCCTGCGCAACCGGGTCATCAAGTCCGCCACCTTCGAGGGGGCGACCCCGGACGCCCTGGTCACCGACCGCCTGATCGAGTACCACACCGCTGTGGGCCGCGGCGGCGTCGGCATGACGACTGTCGCCTACCTCGCCGTCGCGCCCGAGGGGCGCACCGAACGGGGCCAGGTCTACTGGCGGCCCGAGGCGTTGCCCGGGCTGCGGCGGCTGACCGAGGCGGTGCACGCCACCGGCGCCAAGGTCAGCGCCCAGATCGGGCACGCCGGGCCGGTGGCGAACTCCCGCTCGAACGGGCTGCCCTCGCTCGCCGCGTCGGCGCGGTTCAACCCCCTGGCGATGGGCCTCGACCGCGCCGCGACGCACGACGACATCCGCCGCGTCGTGGCCGCACACGGCAGCGCCGCCGCGGCGGCGCGCGAGGTGGGCTTCGACGCCGTCGAGGTGCACCTGGGCCACACCTACCTCGCCGGGTCGTTCCTGTCGCCGAAGCTCAACCGACGCCGGGACGAGTTCGGCGGCGCGCTGGCCAACCGCGCCGAGTTCCCGCGCCGAATCCTGGCCGCCGTCAAGGAGGCCGTCGGCGACGACGTGGCCGTGATCGCCAAGATGAACATGAGCGACGGCGTACGCGGCGGTTTCGATCTCGACGAGTCGATCCCGTTCGCCCGGATGCTGCAGGCCGACGGGCACCTGGACGCCCTGGAGCTCACCGGCGGGTCCTCGCTGCTCAACCCGATGTTCCTGTTCCGGGGCGACATCCCGCTCGCGGCGATGGCCGCGCCCCAGCCGCCGCTGCTGCGGCTCGGCATGAAGATGTTCGGCCGGTTCCTGTTCCGCGACTACCCCTACCAGCCGCTCTACTTCCGCGACCTCGCGCTCCAGTTCCGCCGCGAGCTGTCCATGCCGCTGATCCTGCTCGGCGGCGTCACCGACCTCGACGGGATGCGCACGGCCATGAGCGACGGCTTCGAGTACGTCGCAATGGCCCGCGCCCTGCTCAGGGAGCCGGACCTGATCAACAAGATCAGCCGCGACGCCACCACCCGGTCGCGCTGCACCCACTGCAACCTCTGCGCCGCCAGCATCTTCACCGGCACCCACTGCCCCCTGGACGCCGAGGGGACGGCCGCGCTCGTCGCCGCCGGCACCCGCCCCGTCGTCGCCCCGTAGCAAGGAGTTTCCTGATGTCCGTACCCCGGCAGCCCCGGCCGACCTCGGTCGACCTCGTCGTGATCGGCTCCGGCACCGGCCTCGCCGCCGCGCTCAGCGCCCACGAGGCCGGCCTCTCCGTCGTGGTCGTGGAGAAGTCGCGCTGGGTCGGCGGCTCCACGGCGCGCTCCGGCGGCGCCTTCTGGATCCCGGCCAATCCCGTGCTGACCACCGAGGGCTCCGGGGACACGCCCGAGCGCGGCGCGGCGTACCTGGAGGCCGTCGTGGACGGCTCCGCGCCCGAACAGCGCTGGCGCAGCTTCCTCGAGCACGGCACCGCCACGATCGAGATGCTCACGCGGACCACCCCGATGCGGTTCCTCTGGGCCCGCGGCTACTCCGACTACCACCCGGAGCTGCCCGGCGGCACCGCCGCCGGCCGGAGCTGCGAGTGCCGCCCGCTCGACCTGAAGCTCCTCGGCGCCGACCGCGCGCGGCTGCGTCCCGCCGTCCTCTCCGCGCCCGTGCCCATGCCGGTCACCGGCGCGGACTACAAGTGGCTCAACCTGATGGCGAAGACCCCGGTTCGCGCGCTGCCCCGCATCGTGACCCGCCTCGCCCAGGGCCTCGGCGGCCTCGCGCTCGGGCGCGAGTACGCCGCCGGCGGCCAGGCCATCGCCGCCGGCCTCTTCGCCGGCGTCCGCCGCGCCGGCATCCCGGTCTGGACCGAGACCGCGCTGGAGCGGCTCCTGGTCGAGGGGGACCGGGTCGTCGGGGCCGAGCTGCGCCACGGGGAGACGACGTTCGCCGTACGGGCCGAGCGGGGTGTCGTGCTCGCCACCGGCGGCTTCGACCACGACCTGCCGCTGCGGCACGCCCACCACCACCGCGACCTGGGCGACTGGAGCCTCGGCGCGGACAGCAACACCGGCGACGGGATCCGCGCCGGCCAGGAGGCGGGCGCCGGCACCGACCTGATGGAGCAGGCGTGGTGGTTCCCCGCCGTCGCGCCGGTCGGCGACGCCGCGCCGTCGGTGCTCCTCGCCGAGCGTTCCCTGCCCGGGTCGCTCATGGTGGACGGCACGGGCCGCCGGTTCGTCAACGAGTCCTGCGACTACATGACGTTCGGGCAGCGGGTGCTCGGCCTCGCCCACGAGGGCGGAGCGCTGCCGGCCATGTGGCTGGTCTTCGACCAGCGGTACCGCAACAGCTACGTCTTCGCCGGCACGCAGTTCCCCCGCGCCCCGCTGCCGAAGTCCTGGTACGCGGCGGGCATCGCGCACCGCGCGGGCACCCCGGGTGACCTCGCCCGGTCGATCGGCGTGGACGCCGACGCGTTGAGCGCCACCCTGGCGCGGTTCAACCAGCTCGCCGCCGCCGGCGTCGACGACGACTTCGCGCGTGGCGCCAGCGCGTACGACCGCTACTACGGCGACCCGACGGTGACGCCGAACCCGAACCTGCGGCCCCTGGCCGGCAACCTGTACGCCGTCCGGGTCGTCCTGTCCGACCTCGGGACCTGCGGTGGGATCCGGGCCGACGGCCTCGGCCGGGCACTGTCCGACGCGGGGACCCCGGTCCCGGGGCTGTACGCGATCGGCAACGCCGCCGCCAACGCCTTCGGCCGCACCTACCCGGGGGCCGGGGCGACCATCGGCCAGGGCCTGGTCTACGGCTACATCGTCGGGCGGCACGCGGCGGGCAAGCTCCCCGCCGCCGACCAGGCCACGGCCCGCCGGACGGCGGAATAGGCACGGTTTCGTCGCACCCGGGGCCGCCCGGCGTGCCAGCATCCGGCAGGACGCACGGGGCCGACCCGGACCGACCGTCGGCGAAGCGGAGAGGAACCGACATGGGTACGTACGCGGTGACCGGCGCGGCCTCGGGCATGGGCCGGGCGTCCGCCGAGCGGCTGCGGAGCGACGGGCACACAGTCGTCGGCGTGGACCTGCGGGACGTGGAGGTCGTCGCCGACCTCTCCACGCCGACCGGGCGCACGGCGGCGGCCACCGAGGTGCTGGAGCGCGCCGGAGGGCGGCTCGACGGGGCGGTCTGCGCCGCCGGGCTCGGCGGCATCCCCGGCCGGGACCGGCTCGTGCAGCAGGTCAACTTCTTCGGCGTGGTGGAGCTGCTTGAGGCGTGGCGACCGACGCTGGCCGCCGCCGGCAACAGCAAGGTCGTGGTGTTCGGCTCGAACTCCGTCACGCTCACCCCGATGGTGCCGGAGCGCGCCGTACGGGCCCTGCTCGACCGCGACGCCGACGGGGCGCTGCGCGTGGTGGGGCGCTTCGGCAAGCGCTCGGCGCCGTTCGCGTACGCGAGCTCGAAGCTGGCGGTGACGCGGTGGGCACGCCGCGCCGCGATCTCACCGGAGTGGGCCGGCGCCGGCATCCGGGTGAACGTCCTGGCCCCCGGCATCATCGCCACCCCGCTGCTGGAGGAGCAGATCGCCCGGGGCCAGAAGGAGGCGGTCGAAGGGCTGCCGGTGCCGATCGGCGGGCGCGGCCGGCCGGCGGACGTCGGCGAGTGGGTCGCGTTCATGCTGTCGCCGGCCGCCGACTTCCTCTGCGGTTCGGTGATCTTCCTGGACGGTGGCTCGGACGCCTACTTCCGCACCGACGACTGGCCCGTCTCCACCGGGCCGGCCGGGGTGCTGCGCTACATGCGTCGTGCCAAGGCGTGGCGGGCCCGGCGCTGACCCGGCAGGCCGCCCACCGGGGCGCGGCCGGGCCCGGCGCGTCGCCGTGGAAGCAGCGTGCAACCGAGCGCGAAAGGATCTCGCGCAGTAGGTTGAGCGGGTGACTGGACGGTTCCCGATCGAAGACGTCTCCCCCGTCGTCTCCTGCGGTCGCTACCCGGCCAAGGCGGTGGTCGGCGAGGTCGTGCCGGTGTCGGCGCGGGCCTATCGCGAGGGCCACGACGCGCTCGGGTGCAACGTGGTCTGGCTCGGCCCGGACGGCGCGGCCCGCCCGTTCACCCGGATGCGCTCCGGCGAGCCCGGCCAGGACCGCTGGCACGCCACCATCCGCCCGGACGCGGTGGGCCTGTGGCGCTTCACCGTGGAGGCCTTCCAGGACCCGTACCTCACCTGGCAGAACGCGGTCACGAAGAAGATCGCCGCCGGCCAGGGCGCGGCCGAGCTCGCAAACGACCTGGCCGAGGGCGTACGCGTGCTGACCGCCGCGCTCGACCTGGTGCCGAAGGCCGACCGTGATCGCGTACGCGAAGCCGCGCGGGCCCTCGCCGACGACGAGCGGGACCTGCCGCGGCGGGTGAGCGCGGCGCTGGACCTTGCCGACCTGCTCTGGGAGCACCCGGTGCGCGAGCTGGTCACCACCGGCGAGGAGCGCACGCTGTGGGTGGACCGGCCGCGGGCGCTCTTCTCCGCCTGGTACGAGTTCTTCCCCCGCTCCGAGGGCGCGATCCCGGCCACAGTCGACGCGCCCGCCCGTTCCGGCACGTTCGCCACCGCGACGGAACGACTGCCGGGTGTCGCGGCGATGGGTTTCGACGTGCTCTACCTGCCGCCGATCCACCCGATCGGCCGGGTCAACCGCAAGGGCCGCAACAACGCGCTCACCGCCGGGCCGGACGACGTCGGCTCGCCGTGGGCGATCGGCGCGGCCGAGGGCGGCCACGACGCCATCCACCCCGATCTGGGTACGCCGGAGGACTTCCGCGACTTCGTGGCCGCCGCCGCCGAGCAGGGCCTGGAGGTGGCGATGGACCTGGCGTTGCAGTGCGCGCCGGATCACCCGTGGGTCACCGAGCACCCGGAGTGGTTCACCACCCGCGCCGACGGCGGCATCGCGTACGCGGAGAACCCGCCGAAGAAGTACCAGGACATCTATCCGCTGAACTTCGACAACGACCCCGAGGGCATCCGGGCCGAGATGCTGCGGGTGGTGCTGCACTGGGTCGGCCAGGGCATCCGGATCTTCCGGGTGGACAACCCGCACACCAAGCCGTTCGACTTCTGGCACTGGCTGATCGCCGAGGTCAAGAAGGTGGACCCGGACGTGCTGTTCCTGGCCGAGGCGTTCACCCGGCCGGCGATCATGCACGGGCTCGGCAGGATCGGCTTCACCCAGTCGTACACCTATTTCACCTGGCGTACGACGGCGGCCGAGATGCGGGAGTACTGCGAGGAGTTGGTCGCCTCGGTCGACTGGATGCGGCCGAACTTCTGGCCCAACACGCCGGACATCCTGCACTCGTCGTTGCAGCACGGCGGGCCGCCGATGTTCAAGATCCGGGCGGTGCTGGCCGCGCTGCTCTCCCCCTCCTGGGGCATGTACGCCGGGTTCGAGCTGTTCGAGCACGTGGCCCGCCCCGGCGCGGAGGAGTACCTGGACAACGAGAAGTACGAGCTGCGGCCCCGGGACTGGGACGCCGCGCTGGCGCAGGGCCGGTCGCTGGCGCCGTTCATCACCACGCTGAACCGGGTACGCCGGGACAACCCCGCCCTGCACCAGCTGCGCAACCTGCGGTTCCACGACATCGACAACCCGGCGCTGCTGTGCTGGTCGAAGCACGACCCGGAGAACGGCAACACGGTGATCGTGGTCTGCTCGTTCGACTCCCGCGAGGTGCAGTGGGGCAACACCACGCTCGACATGCCGGCGCTCGGCCTGGACTGGCACGAGCGGTTCACCGTGCGCGACGAGCTGACCGGCGCCGAGTACGACTGGGGGCAGCGCAACGCGGTGCGCCTCGACCCGTACCTGCAACCGGCGCACGTGCTCACCGTGCGCCGCCCGGCCGCGCCCGAGCCGCCGCAGCCGGCCGTACCGGAGACCGCCGCGCCCGACCTGACAGTCGAAGACGTACCCGCCGACCTTTCCGGCGGCACCGCCCCGACCGCACCGGCCGACAAGGACGACGCCCGATGGACCAGCTGATCACCGGCGAGGTACACGACCCGCACGCCGTGCTCGGCGCACACCCGGCCGGCGGGAGCACCACGATCCGGACGCTGCGCCGGGGCGCCGGCGAGGTGACGCTGCTCGTCGACGGCGAGGCGCACCCGATGAAGCGGGTGCACGACGCCGGTGTCTTCGAGGCGGTACTGCCCGGCGAGGTGCTCGACTACCGGGTCGAGGTGGACGGCACCGCGCACGACGACCCGTACCGTTACCCCCCCACGCTCGGCGACCTCGACCTGCACCTGATCGGCGAGGGCCGCCACGAGCGGCTCTGGGCGGCGCTCGGCGCCCGGGTCTTCGACGAGGGCGTCGCGTTCACCGTCTGGGCGCCGAACGCCCGCGCCGTGCGGCTCGTCGGCGACGTGACCGGCTGGGCGCCGGACGACGGCTGGCCGATGCGGTCGCTCGGGTCCAGCGGCGTGTGGGAGATCTTCGTGCCGGGCATGCCGGTGGGCAGCCGCTACAAGTACCGCATCCTGGGCGCCGACGGCCGGTGGCGGGACAAGGCCGACCCGATGGCCGCGCGCGCCGAGGTGCCGCCTTCCACCGCGTCGGTGGTGCACGAGTCACGGTACGAGTGGGGCGACGCGGACTGGCTCGCGCGCCGGTCGCGGCAGGCGCCGCACCAGGAGCCGATGAGCGTGTACGAGGTGCACCTGGGCTCCTGGCGGCCCGGCCTGGGCTACCGGGAGCTGGCCGAGCAGCTCACCGCGTACGTGCTGGAGATGGGCTTCACCCACGTGGAGTTCCTGCCGGTGATGGAGCACCCGTTCGGCGGCTCGTGGGGTTACCAGGTCACCGGCTACTACGCGCCGACGGCCCGGTTCGGCGACCCGGACGACTTCCGGTACCTGGTGGACCGGCTGCACGCCGCCGGCATCGGGGTGATCCTGGACTGGGTGCCGGCGCACTTCCCGAAGGACGAGTGGGCCCTGGCCCGCTTCGACGGCACCCCGCTGTACGAGCACCCCGACCCGCGTCGCGGCGAGCACCCCGACTGGGGCACGTACGTCTTCGACTTCGGCCGCAACGAGGTGCGCAACTTCCTGGTCGCCAACGCGCTGTACTGGCTGGACGAGTTCCACATCGACGGGCTGCGCGTGGACGCGGTCGCCTCGATGCTCTACCTGGACTACTCCCGGCAGGAGGGGCAGTGGGCCCCGAACGTGCACGGCGGCCGGGAGAACCTGGAGGCGATCGCGTTCCTCCAGGAGGTGAACGCCACCGTATACCGGCACCACCCGGGCGCGTTGATGATCGCCGAGGAGTCCACCGCCTGGCCCGGCGTCACCAAGCCGACCTCGGAGGGCGGGCTCGGGTTCGGGTTCAAGTGGAACATGGGCTGGATGCACGACACCCTGCTCTACACCTCGAAGGACCCGATCTACCGGCAGCACCACCACCATCAGCTCACGTTCTCCCTGGCGTACGCGTGGAGCGAGAACTACGTGCTGCCGATCAGTCACGACGAGGTGGTGCACGGCAAGGGCTCGCTCGCGGGCAAGATGCCCGGCGACACCTGGCAGCGACTGGCCACCACGCGGGCGCTGCTGGCGTACATGTGGGCGCACCCGGGCAAGCAGTTGCTCTTCATGGGCTGTGAGCTGGCCGACGACCGGGAGTGGAGCGAGGAGCGCGGCCTCGACTGGTACCTCACCCACGATCCGGCGCGCGCGGGCGTGCAGCGGCTCGTCGCCGACCTGAACCGGGTCTACCGGGAGACCCCGGCGCTCTGGGCGCAGGACACCGACCCGGCCGGATTCCGCTGGATCGCCGGGGACGACGTCGCGAACAACGCGGTGTCGTTCATCCGGATCGCCCCGGACGGCCGGACGCTCGTGTGCGTGGCCAACTTCTCCGCCACACCGCTCGAGGACTACCGGATCGGCCTGCCCGCGGCCGGTACGTGGGCCGAGGCGCTGAACACCGACGCAAACCACTACGGCGGTTCCGGCGTGGGCAACCTGGGCGAGGTGCACGCGGAGAACATCCCCTGGCACGGCCTGCCCGCGTCGGTCTGCCTGCGCGTCCCCCCGCTCGGCGTCCTCTGGCTCCGCCCGGCCTGACGGCTCCGTCCGGCCTGACGGCGTCGCCCGGCCTGACGGCGTTGCCCGGTGGTCGCCCGACCGCACCCTGCTCCCGGTCCCCAGATCACCTCGCCGGTGCTACCCGGGCCGGCGGCAGGTTTTCGGTTTGAGCGTTATGACTCAGAGGAATATTTATGCCTCTGAGTCATAACCGTCGCGAGGAGGAGTTTCCTGGGGCGGGACTACGCAACGTGTTGAGCGACCGCCCGTCGGCGCGGGCGCGACCGCAGGAGTCAGACCAGGTCGGATTCGCGCAGGAGCTTCCATAGGCCGGCGCCGTCGGGGGCGCTGAGCCACTTCTGGCCGATCGGGCCCGATGAGGAACGTCCGGGCGGTGCCGGGAGGCTGCCGGCCAGCACCGACTGCGTCGGCGACAGCTGCCGGATCGCCACCCCTGCGACGTGGTCCGGGTGCGCGGCGGCGAACTCCCGGTAGATCTCCGGGTCGTGCTGCCCGTCGTCGCCGATCAGCAGCCACCGCACCTCGGGGAACTCCCGGGCCAGCCGGGCCAGCGTGGCCCGCTTGTGTTCCCGGCCGCTGCGGAACCAGCGGTCCGCGGTCGGCCCCCAGTCGGTGAGCAGCAGCGGCCCGGCCGGGTAGAGGTGCCGGGACAGGAACCGGGTCAGCGTCGGCGCGACGTTCCAGGCGCCGGTGGACAGGTAGAAGACCGGCGCGCCCGGGTGGGCGGTGGCCAGCCGCTCGTACAGCACCGCCATGCCCGGCACGGCGGTGCGGGCGTGCTCGTCCAGCACGAACGTGTTCCACGCGGCGAGCAGCGGCCGGGGCAGCGCGGTCACCATGACGGTGTCGTCGATGTCGGAGAGGATGCCGAAACGGACAGCCGGGTCGAGCACGCGGACCAGCGCCTCCACCGGCTCGGCGTCGGCGACGCTGAGGCGTACGCAGCCCCAGCCCGGGGTGAAGTCGCCCTCGATCACGGTGTCGACGAACCCGCTGCGGTCCGCGGTCACCTCCTGGCGCACGCCGTCGGCCTCGATGGTCACCCGGACGTGCTTGGCGGGCAGCGTCGCGAAGCTGCGCCAGCCCCGCACCTTGTCCAGGCGGCCCCGCCGCCGGGTGTCCGGGCGGCCCAGCAGCACCCGGCAGAGCACCCGCGCCCAGCCCGGGGCGCCGTAGCCCGCGTACGCGATGATGTTGGGCTGCCACCCGGTGCGCCGCAACCGGCGCTCCACCAGGCCGTGCACGGCGTCCTCGAAGCGCGCGGCGCGGTGCAGTCGCGGCACGGCCAGCTGGTCCGGTGGTGTGGGTGGCACGCTGCAACACTGCCACAACCGGCCGGGCCCGGCCACGCGAGTGATCCACACCGATCGGCCCTCGGAGCCGCGTCGCGCCGTGACAGACTGCGGTCGGGGCGACGACGGGGGCGTTGGTCGTGTCGACAGCGAAGCGGGACCCGGTACGACGGCGTCCGGACGCACCGGCGCTGGTGGCGTTGCTGCTCGGCGTGGCCGGTGTCGGCTACCGCCTGGTGCTGACGCTGCTCACAGTGCCCGCGTCGAACAGCGACGAGGCCACGTTCGGACTGGCCGCGCTGCACATCGCCGCCGGCCGGGAGCGGCCGGTCTTCCTCTACGGCCAGCGCTACATGGGCGTGCTGGAGTCCTACCTGGCCGCGCCGCTGGTCGGCTGGGCCGGACCGAGCTGGCCGGTGCTGCGGCTGCCGCTGCTCGCGCTCTTCGCGGTGTTCCTGTGGCTGGCGTACCGGCTGACCCGCCGCCTGTTCTCCCCCTGGCTCGCCGTGGTCGTGGTGGGCCTGCTTGCGCTCGGCTCGGAGCGGGTGGTCCGCGACCAGCTCACCGTGGTCGGGGGCCGGCCCGAGGTGAAGCCGGCGGTGCTGGCGATGCTGCTGCTCGCGGTCGCCCTCGGTGAGGACCGGGTCCGGCACCGCTGGCTGGCCACCGGCGCGTTCGGGCTGCTCGCCGGGCTGGCGCTCTGGTCGGACTGGCTGATCGCGCCGTACCTGCTGGTGGCGGGCGTGGTGCTGGTCCTGGCCGTGCCCCGGGAGCTGATCGGCTGGCCGGGCGTGCTGCTGGTGGCGGGCTTCGCCGCCGGGATCGCCCCGGTGGTCAAGGACAACATCGTCGCGCCGCCCGGGCAGGACTCGCTGTCGGTGTTCCGGGAGATCAGCACCAAGGAGGGCGTCGCGCCGTCGCTCGCCGAGCGGCTGCGCGGCGGACTGCTGGAGGGGGTGCCGCTGGCGTCCGGCCTGTGCCCGATGGACGGCTGCGCGCGCTGGGCGCAGTGGTTCGGCCTGCTCTACCCGGTGCTGCTGGTGGCCGCCGCCGCGCTCGGCCTGGTCGCCTACCGCAGGGCCGCCGACCGCGCCGCGCGGGTCCGGGCCGCGGCGATCCTCGCCCTGGTCGTGGGCGCGGCGCTGACCCTGCTGGCGTACGTGCGCAGCCCGCTCGCCGCGACCGACCCGCTGGGCAACGCCCGCTACCTGTCGGTGCTGCAGATCTCGTTGCCGGCCGTGCTGTGGCCGCTCTGGCTGGCCGCCGCGCACGCGCTGCGGGCCACCGCCGGGCGGGCCGCCCGCCTCGGCGGCGCCACGGCGGCGGCGGTGCTGGCCGGGCTGACCGCCGCGACGCTGGCCGGCACCGTGGCGTTCCTGGCCGGCGTGCCGGGCGTACGCGCCGAGGAGCAGGCGGCCCGGCGGCTGGCGGACACGGTCCGGCGGGCCGGCCTGCACGAGGTGTACGGGGACTACTGGACCTGCAACCGGCTGATCTTCAACACCGGGGAAACTGTCGCCTGCGGCGTGCTCGACGGTGCGCTGACGCCGGGGCAGAACCGCTATCCGGCGTACTGGCAGCGGGTGGCGCGCGCGGCGCGGCCCGGGTACGTGGTGGACGTCGGCTCCCCCGCCGAGCGCACGCTGCGGCGGCTGCTGGACGGGCGCGCCGACGCGGCGGTGGTGGCCGAGGTGGGCGGCAGTCGCGTGTACCACCCCGACCGTGCCGTGCGGCCGTGGCGCTGAGGCCGGCCCGTACGCTGTGCCGGTGCTCATCCTGCTGCCCCCGTCGGAGGGGAAGGCCGAGGCCGGCACCGGCCGCCGGCTGGACCTGTCCCGGCTGTCCCTGACCGAGCTGAACCCGGCCCGGGAGGCGGTGCTGACCGCGCTCGTCGACCTGTGCGCCGGGCCGGACGAGGCGGCGGCCCGGACCGCGCTGGGCCTGACCGAGGGGCAGCGCGGCGAGCTGCGGCGCAACGCCCGGCTGCGGGAGGCGGCCACGGCACCCGCCGGGCGGCTCTACACCGGGGTGCTCTACGAGGCGCTCGGGCTGGACACGCTGCCCGCCGACGCGCAGCGGGCGGCCCGCCGCCAGGTGCTGATCAGCTCCGGGCTGTGGGGGGCGGTACGCCTCGCCGACCGGATCCCGCCGTACCGCTGCCCGATCGGGGCGCGGCTGCCCGGGCTCGGGGCGCTGTCGGCGTACTGGCGTTCCGCGCTCGGCCCCGTGCTGGAGCCCGCCGCGGGACGCGGCCCGGTGCTGGACCTGCGCTCCGGCGCGTACGCGGCCACCTGGACGCCGCGCGGCGCGCTCGCCGAACGCACGGTGACGGTGCGGGTGCTGCACGAGCGGACCGTGGACGGCACGCCGACGCGGTCGGTGGTGAGCCACTTCAACAAGGCGACGAAGGGCCGCCTGGTGCGGGATCTGCTGCTCGCCGACGCCCGGCCGCGCACCGCCGACGCGCTGGTGGGCGTGCTGCGGGACCTCAAGTACACGGTCGAGGAGGCACCCCGGTCGGCCGGGCGGCCGCGGCAGGTCGACCTGGTGGTCACCGAACTCTGAGCGGCGGGCTTCCCGCAAATTTTGCTCAAGGCTCGGCCGCATCGGTTCCCGGCCCGGCGGTTGGCGACGACGGTAGAGGTACCCCGACTCTGACCCGAGGAGCTGAGCCGATGCTCGCCGAGCCCACCTCGCTACTCGACCGCCCCCGCCCGTCCCCGCCGCTGGACTGGCTGACCCTGACCGACGCCTTCGAGATCGCCTGCATGGTGCGCTGCACGCCGCCGCCGGCCGCCGACGTACGCCGCCTGGACCCCGGACCGCACCGGGGCGGGATCGCCGAGTTCAACCGCGAGGACGCGGCGCACCGGATGCGGCAGCTGCTGGGGCGGCTCGACGTGCCGGTGCAGCACGAACTGACCACAGGTGGCCTGCGCCGCCGGTACGAGCTGCACCGGCTGGCGGTGCCGCCGCAGCACCGGGCGGCGTACGCGAATCTGCTCACCACCGGTTGGCGGCAGGGCCGCCGGGAGCTGCTCGGCGGGCCGTTCCCGGGCGCCTCGGCGGCACGGCGGCTCTGGCGGCCCCGGCTGGCGGCGGCGGCCTGGCGGGCGGCGCTGCTCGCCGGTGGCCGGCACGTACGCCGGCACTGCCTCGGCATCCGGCTGGCCGACCGCGACCTGGCGGCGGTGCTGGTCCGCAGCGCGGCGCTGCTGGAGGTGCCGGCGGCGCTGCGGCCGGGTGCGGGCTGCTTCCTGGTGATCGTGCCCAACGGGGAGTACCGGACCCGGATCACCGAGAGCGCGGAGCTGGCCGCCGCCGGCTGACCGGCCCGGCCGCCCGGGCCCTACCCGGCGGGCGACTTGCGCGAGGGGCGACTTGCGCGGCGGTGGGCTTGCGCGGTGGCGGGTGCACGGCGCAGAGTGCAGCCCGTGAGCCGACACTGGCCTGTGCGCGCCGCCGCCCCGCTCGTGCTGGCGCTGCTGCTCGTCTCCGGCCTGGCCGGATGCCGGGACGAGCCGGCCGAGCCGACCCGCATCCGCATCGCCACCGGCAGCCCGACCGCCGTCTATCACGCCTTCGGCCAGTCGCTCGCCGCCGTGCTCAACCGGGAGCTGCCCGGGGTACGGGCCGAGGTGGTGGTCACCGCCGCCTCGGCGCAGAACGTCCGGCTGGTCGGCTCCGGCGCGGCGGAACTGGGCTTCACCCAGGCCGACGTGCTCCCGCCGCGTGAACCCGAGCACCCGTCCGTGCTCGCCGTGGCCCGCGTCTACGACGACCTGCTGCACCTGGTCACCCGCGCCGGGGGGCCGATCCGCACGCTCGCCGACCTGCGTGGCCACCGGGTCTCGGTGGGCGCCGACGGGTCCGGCACCGAGATCACCGCCACTCGCCTGCTGAAGGTGGCCCAGCTCGACGGCGGCCGGATCCGCCAGGAGCACCTCGGGTTGGACGACTCGATGACCGCCCTGCGGGACGGCCGGATCGACGCGTTCTTCTTCTCCGGCGGACTGCCCGTACGCGGCGTCGCCGACCTGGCCCAGCGGACCTCGCTGCGGATCGTGGACCTGGGCGAGTGGACCGAGTCGCTGCGCCGCGGGTACGGGCAGGTCTACGTGACCCGGGACATCCCCCGCACCATGTACCAGGCGGAACCGGTCAGCACCGTGGCGAACCCGAACTACCTGATCGTCCGCGCCGACCTGCCCGCCGCGCTGGTGCGCGACGTGACCCGGCTGCTGATGGAGCGCCGGGCGGAACTGGCCGCCGCCCACCCGGCGGCGGGACGGATGAGCCCTCGGTCGGCGATCGTCACCACCCCGCTGCCGCTGCACCCGGGCGCGGCGCAGTGGTACCGCGCCGCCAAGCCCTGAGCCCGGCTGTGGGCTGCGGCCGAGGCGCGGTCAGCGGCTGACCGGCTCGCCGTCGCGCCGGGCGCCCACCGTGCCGCCGGCCTCGGCCGGGCTGTCCGCCGCGGCCTTGTCGCCGGCCTCCACCGGGTCGCCGGCCGGCGCCGGGAACCACAACTCGGCGACCAGACCCCGGGGCTCGCCCTGGCGCATGGTGAGCCGGCCGTCCGAGGCGTCCACGAGCACCGCGGCGATGGTCAGTCCGAGTCCCGCGCCGTCCACGTTCTGCACGTCCGGCGCCCGCCAGAACCGCTCGGTGGCCTGGTCCAGCTGGCTGGCCGTCATGCCCGGGCCGGTGTCCCGGACGGTGAGCGCCGTACCGCCCTCGGCGGCCCGGACGGTCACCGTCACCTCTCCCCCGACCCCGCTGAACTTCACCGCGTTGTCGATCAGGGCGTCCAGCGCCTGGTCGATGGCGGTGGGCACGGTGCGGGCGTACACCGGCGCGCCGTCCGCGTCGAGGCGCAGCGCGACCTCGCGGTGCCGGGCCAGCGGCAGCCAGGCCGCCACCCGGGAGGCGGCCGAGGCGGCGGCGTCCACGGTGACCCGCTGGTTCTCCTCCCGCTCGGCGCGAGCCAGGGTCAGCAGCGCGTCGAGCACGGTGGCCAGCCGGTCGGTTTCCTCCAGCGCGAGCCGGTGCTCGGCCCGCCCGTCGGCGTCGCCGAGGCTGGGACCCAGTTCCTCCACCCGCAGCCGCAACGCGGTCAGCGGGTTGCGGAGCTGGTGGCTGGCGTGCGCGACGAACGCGCGCTGCCGGTCCATCACGTCGGAGACCGCGTCGGCCATGTCGTTGAAGCTCGTCGCGAGCCGGCGCAGCTCGGGTGGCCCGAGCCGGGGGCGTACCCGCGCGGTCCGGCGGCCCTCGGCGATCTCGTGGGTCACCGCGTCCAGCTCGGTGACCGGGCGCAGCACCCAGCCGGCCAGCCCGAACGCGGTGGAGACGCAGGCCAGCACCGCGAGCAGGCCGATGCCGGCCAGCAGCAGCCACCATGTGCTGACGGTACGGCGTACCCCGTCCGCCGGGCTGGTGGTCACCACGGCGCCGAGCACCTCGCCGCCGTCGTTGATCGGCACGGCGGTCACCACCGGCCCGTCGCCCCACGGCCAGACCGACTCCGGCCCGCTGAACTGCTGCCCGGACAGCGCGGTGTCGAGCGCCGGGCCGGTGCCCGCGCCCGGCTCCCAGGCCGACGAGGCGGCCACGGTACGGCGCTCCCGGTCCACCACCGCGGCGCCGATGTTGTAGAGGGCGTCGTAGGCGGCCAGTTCCCCGTCGAGCGGGCCAGGACTGCCGCCGCGCAGCGCCGGGCCGGCCAGCGAGGCGAAGCGGGTGGCGTCGGCGAGGCGATCGGCGCGTACCCGGTCGGTCTCCCGGGAGGCCAGCGTGAACGCCAGCGGCGTCTCCAGGGCGATCAGGACGAGCACCATCAGCAGCAGATAGCTGATCACCAGGCGGCGACGCACGGGCCCCTCCTCACGCGCCGCGGAGCCGGTAGCCGACCCCGCGTACGGTCTCCACGAGCGTCGCGTCGCCGAGCTTGCCGCGCAGCGACCCGACGTGCACCTCCACCGTGTGCCGGTCGGCCCAGGTGGTGCCCCACACGTCGAGCAGGATCCGCTCGCGCGGCACCGCCACCCCCGGCTGGCGGGCCAGCGAGAGCAGGATGTCGAACTCCTTGCGGGTCAGCGCCACGTCCCGGCCGGCCACGCTCACCGTCCGGCCGCCGACGTCGATGCGCACCGGCCCGGCCTCGATGAGGTGACGCTCCGGGACGGTGTGCGCGGCGCGGCGCAGCACCGCCTCGATCCGCGCCTGCAACTCCACCATCGAGAACGGCTTGACCACGTAGTCGTCGGCGCCCAGCCGCAGGCCCAGCACCCGGTCGCGTTCCTCGCCGCGCGCGGTCACCGCGATGATGCCGAGCTGGCTGCTGCGCCGGCGCAGCTCGCGGCACACCTCGGTGCCGTCGCCGTCGGGCAGCGTCAGGTCGAGCAGCACCAGGTCGCAGGGGGCGGCGGAGAGCGCTGCGGCGACTGTGGCCGCGTGTTCCACCTGGTAGCCGCGCCGGGTCAGCGCGGACGACAGCGCGGCGGCGACCCGACGGTCGTCCTCGACCAGGAGGATCCGCACCCGTTCCTCCCTCCGCTCGACGTGTGCCCTGGGAATGGTGGCAGACGCGCCGCCGGGACGCGAGCGCGCTCTAGGCTGCTGCCGTGATCTACAAGATTCTCTCCGACGACGAGTGGGCCGGGGCACGGGCCGCCGGGCGGTTCACCGGCACCGCGATGGACCGGCAGGACGGCTACGTACACCTCTCCGCCGCCGACCAGGTGGTGGAGACGGCCCGCCGGGTCTTCGCCGGGGTCACCGGCCTGACTCTGCTCGCGGTGGACGAGGCGCGGCTCGGCGACGCGCTGCGCTGGGAGGTGTCCCGCGGCGGCGCTCTCTTCCCGCACCTGTACGCCGCGCTGCCGGTGGACGCGGTGGTCGCCGCGCATCCGCTGCCGGCCGACCGGCCCGCCGCCGACGCGGTGGCCGAACTGCTCGGGTGAGCGCTAGTTATGCTGCGTCGAGCCCGCCCGACGGCGCGACGCGCCCTGCCACGATGCGAGTTGAGATGACTGACAGCAACGACCGGTCCGCCTCCGTCTTCGTCCACCCGACGGCCGACGTGGAGGACGGCGCCAAGGTCGGCGACGGCACCAAGGTCTGGCACCTGGCGCACATCCGGTCGAGCGCACAGGTCGGCGCCGGCTGCGTGATCGGCCGCAACGTCTACGTCGACGCGGGCGTCACGGTGGGCGACCTGGTGAAGATCCAGAACAACGTCTCGGTCTACCAGGGCGTGACCCTCGAGGACGAGGTTTTCGTGGGCCCCTGCGCGGTGTTCACCAACGACTTCCGCCCGCGCGCCCAGAATCCGGACTGGACGATCACCCCGACGCTGGTCCGCCGCGGCGCCTCGATCGGCGCGAACGCCACGCTCGTCTGCGGCATCGAGGTGGGCGAGTACGCGATGATCGCGGCCGGTTCGGTGGTGACCCGCGACGTCAAGCCGTACCAGCTGGTGGCCGGCAACCCGGCCCGGCCGAAGGGCTGGGTCGACGCCAAGGGCGAGGTCGTCTCCCGCGACGTCGACAACCCGCCGCACCAGGGCTGAACAGACGACAAGGGGCGACGACCACGCCGGTCGTCGCCCCTCGTCGTCGGTACGTCTCAGCCGCAGAGCCGGCCGATCTCGTCGCGGAAGCGGTCCATCGGGTTCGACCCGGCCGGGCCGAGCAGGTACTCCTTCAGCTCCCGCCGCGCCCCGGTCAACGGGTCGTCGCCGGTCCGGGTCACGTCGAGGATCTTCGCCAGCTCGCCGCAGTCCGCCGAGAGCAGGTACGCCGCCCGCGCGGTCGGGAACTGCCGCCGGAACTCGTCCTCGGGCAGGCCGGCCGGGTTCGCCACCACGTACGGCCGCTCACTCTGCACGAAGTCGGAGACCACGCTGGACACGTCGCTGACCAGCAGGTCGGTGACGTTGAAGCAGTCGAACAGCCCCGGCGTGCGGCCGGTGACCACCAGATGCGCGGTCCCGTCCAGCGAGGACGGATCGGTGTCGCCGCCGGCCGCCTTGATCCGGCCCACGATCCGCTCGTGCACGGCCCGCGCCTTCGCCGACCGGCTGCCGGTCAGCGGGTGCGGCTTGTAGATCACCCGCACGTCCCCGGCGGCGAGCAGGCCGGAGACGATCCGCTCCCCCATCAGCACCAGCGAGGTGTGGTACGGGTCGTCGTCGAGCCAGCCCTCCCAGGTGGGCGCGTAGAGCGCGGTGAAGCGGTGGTCGGCGGCGCCGGAGCCGAACGTGTGCACCCCGGCGAGCTGCGGCCGGCCGACCTCCACGATGTCCCGGTCCAGCACGCCGACGTCAGCACGCGCGTACCGCTCCCGCCCAGCGGGCCCGGCCACCCAGACCTCGTCGTACACCTTGCTGTACGGGTTCACGCTCGCCTGCTTGTCGCTGTCGCCGTGGCCGACGAAGACGTGCTTCACGCTCGGTTCCCGCAGCAGGTGGATGTTGGCGCCGACGTTCGCGGCGTACAGGGCCACGTGCAGCGAGCTGAGGTCGAGGTTCATGAAGTCGACACCGGCCGGCACGCAGATCACCGGCAGCCGGGTGTCGGCGAGCTGCTCGAACGCGTCCGCGGCGCGCAGCAGCACCACCGCGCGACGGCCGGTCGCCTCGACCGGCGCGAGCCACATGTTGGCCTGGTAGACGTCCTTGGCCGGGCCGGCGAAGTAGAGGGCGACCTCGGGCCGTTCCCGGGCGAGCCAGTCGTGCACGGCCGGCAGCACGCCCGGCTGGCTGCCCCGGCCGCGCAGCGCGGTCAGCGCCAGCACCGCGGCGGTGAGCAGGCCGACAGCGAGCGTAACCAGGCCGGTGACCACCACCGGGGCGACCCGGTCGAGGGCGGCGGCCACCACCGCCGCCGGCACCAGCAGCACGTTGAGCAGCGGCATGTTCAGCCCGGCCAGCCGCCGCGCCCAGGCCGGCGGCACCGGGACGCGGCGCAGCGCGCCGAGGTCGATGTTGCGGGTGTACGCCGGGGGGTCCACCCGCCCGTCGATCACCTTCGTCACCGCGTTCGTGGCGACCGCCACGGTCCAGAGCGCGGCGGGCAGCAGCAGCACCGCGATCGTGCCGGCCACGCCGGGGCGGGCCGAGACGACCACCAGCAGGACCACCGACAGGTCCCGCACCAGCCGCCGGAAGGTCTCGCCGAGACCGGCCTTGTCGAGCAGTTCGGCGGTCCCGGTGTGCCGCCCGGCCAGGGCCAGTTCACCGGCGACGGCGACCACGGCGGCCACCGCGAACGGCACCACCAGGCCGAGTACTCCGGAGAGGACCATGACCGCGTAGCCGAGGAGCGTCGCGCCCACCGCGGCGAGACCCTGCTGGCTGCGAATTCTGCTCAACAACAACACGCTCCCTGTCTGCCCCGACGTCGGCCAGGTTCGATTCGGACCGCTGCGACCCTAAACGGGCCACATGACACAAGTATTGCCGGGGTGTCCGGCAGGTGAACGGCGGACGCCGATCGACTGGTGGCGGCACGCGACGGGCCCCGGCCGTGAGCACGGCCGGGGCCCGGGTGTCGGTGCCGATCAGCCTCCGATGACCACCCGGCGCACGCCGGTCCAGCGCGCCGGGTCGGTGACCCGCCGGCCGTCGACGAGCACCGTCACGCCGGGCAGGTCGGCCGGGGAGAGCGTGCGGTACTCCGCGTGGTCGGCCTGGATCACCGCGGCGCCGAGCGGCTCGCCGTCGTAGCCGGGCAGGCCGTGCGCGGCCAGCTCCTCGTTGCTGTACATCGGGTCCGACACGTACGGCACCGCGCCCCGCCGGCGCAGCGCCTCGACGGTCGGGAAGACGCCGGAGAAGGCGGTCTCCTTGACGCCACCACGGTAGGCGGCGCCGAGCACCAGCACGCCGACCCCGGTCAGGTCGCCGTACGCGGCGGCGAGCAGGTCGACCGCGTACTCCGGCATGGCCGCGTTGGCCTCGCGGGCCGAACGCACCACAGTGGCGGCCGGGTCGTTCCACAGGTACATCCGCGGGTAGATCGGGATGCAGTGGCCGCCGACCGCGATGCCCGGCGAGTGGATGTGGCTGTACGGCTGCGTGTTGCACGCCTCGATGACCTTGGTGACGTCCACGCCGACGGTGTCGGCGAAGCGGGCGAACTGGTTCGCCAGGCCGATGTTCACGTCCCGGTAGGTCGTCTCGGCGAGCTTGGCCAGCTCGGACGCCTCGGCCGAGCCGAGGTCCCACACGCCGTTGGGGCGGTCCAGGTCGGGCCGCTCGTCGAAGTCGAGCACCGCCTCGTAGAACCGGACGCCGTGCGCGGCCGACGTCTCGTCGATGCCGCCGACCAGCTTCGGGTAGCGGCGCAGGTCGGCGAAGACCCGGCCGGTGAGCACTCGCTCGGGACTGAACACCAGGTGGAAGTCGGTGCCGGCGGTGAGGCCGGAACCCTCGGCGAGCATCGGCGCCCAGCGGTCGCGGGTGGTGCCGACCGGCAGCGTGGTCTCGTAGCTGACCAGCGTGCCCGGCTTCAGCCCACGGGCGATGGCCCGGGTGGCGTCGTCCATCCAGCCGAAGTCCGGCACGCCGTCGGCGTCCACGAACAGGGGCACGACCACGACGACCGCCTCCGACTCGGCGACCGCGGCGGCGGTGTCGGTGGTGGCCGACAGCAGGCCGGCGGCGACCGTCTCCTTCAGCTTGACGTCCAGGTCCGCCTCACCCGGGAAGGGCACCGCACCGTCGTTCACCAGCTGGACGACCCGCTCGGAGACGTCGGCGCCGATCACCCGGTGCCCCTTCGACGCGAACTGGACAGCCAGCGGCAGACCGATCTTGCCGAGCGCGACGACGCAGATGTTCATGAACTACTTTCCTCCTCGGGGGAGCCGGCGCCGAAGACGGGCCGCGACCCGGCGAAGCGTCACCGGCCAGACGGTGAACGCCAAGTGACCTTTGTGGTTGTTGTTGATCGTGACCAGATGCAGTCGGGTGCCGTCGCGGTACACCACCCGGTGGATCAGCGGCGGCCGGAACCCCCGCACCGGGACGGCGGCGCTGTCGGCCACCCGGACCCGGACCGCCCGGGTCGTGCCCGCCGGGCCGAGGTCGGCCGCCAGATCCTGGAGCCGGAACGTGGCCTCCACTGTCGTGCCCATCGGGTCGGCGGGCAGCAGCCGCACCGCGGCGTCCGCCTCACCCACCCGCACTGTCATGTCCCCGCCGACCAGGTCCGCGAGATCCGGCCGGGGACTGCGGGCGAAGATCTGCACCCGCCGGTCACCGTCGGGCCCGGTCACCGAGCGTACCGAAACCGCGGTCAGGGCGGCGAGCCAACGGCCCGCGGCCGGCTCCAACTCGTACCATTCGTCACTCAGGCCACCCGCCTCGCCGAAACCCGGGAACGCGGCGAACCAGCGCTGGTCGCGGACCACTGTCGAGGGCAGGCCGTCCGTCGCGGTCAGCCGGATGATCGCCAGCAGGTCCTCCGGCCGGCCGTACGCGGCAGTGCCGACGAGCACGCGCGTGGCCGCGTCGAGCCGGGCGCGGATGCCGTCGGTGAGGTACTCCCGGACCAGTTTGCCGACCCGCGCCCGGACCTGCTCCCGGGTCTCGGCGTCGAGCGTGAGGTAGTCGGGGCGGAACAGCTTGGCGATCTCCCAGGCGAAGTGGCGCCGCAGCACCGCGTCGCGCCGCTGCCCCGGCTCCACCATGTCGGCCACGAACCGGACGATGCGCTCCACGCACTCCAGCCGGGCGAGGTGGTCGCTGCGGTAGGTGATGTTCGTGGAGTTGAGCCGCTTGACCGCGAAGTAGTAGTCGTAGTCGGCGAGCACGGAGATGCGGGCCGCCCGCAGGCACGCCTCCAGCGTGAACGGCTGGTCGCTGCCGACCGCCATGTCCTCCGGGAAGCGCAGGTGGTGACGCTCGACCAGGTCCCGCCGGAACAGCTTCGTGTTCGACAGCGAGAACGGCAGCGGCGAGTCGAACAGGTCGATGTCGGAGCGGGTGCGGTCGTAGATCTCCTGGTGCACGTAGCGCTTGTTCACGCCGACCATGCGGCCGAGCACCACGTCCGAGCCCCAGCGGTCGGCCGCCGACACCAGCCGTTCCAGCGCCTCGCGGCCCAGGTGGTCGTCCGCCCCGATGAAGAACACGTACCGGCCGGTGGCCAGGTCGAGCGCCCGGTTGCTGGGCGCGGCCGGGCCGCCGGAGTTGGGCTGGTGCACCACGGTGAGCACCGAGGGGTACGCCGCCGCGAACCGGTCCAGCTCCGCGCCGCTGCCGTCGGTGGAGCCGTCGTCGACAGCGACGATCTGCAACCGGTCGTGCCCGATCGTCTGGTTGACGAGCGATTCGAGGCAGGTGGTGAGGTCCGGCATGGTGTTGTACACCGCGACGACGACCGTGACGTCCGGTCGGCTCACCGCCCGGCCGCCGTCCGGGCCGAGTTGTCGATCGTGACGGCGCCCCCTGCCGCGGCTGCCGCCCTCAGGTCTGCCGCAGAGATCGCCCCGTCAGAACCCATGCCCGTCCGTCTCCGTGTCAACCAGCGTCGCACGTGCGACCCGAGCGAGTGTACGACAAGCGCCGCACGGGAGGTCGATGCCCGGCCGCGCCGGGAACCGGTGTCGCCGTTGCTACCCTGCACCCGGCTCCGGGCGGGCGCTCCCGCCGGTTCCGGAGCCGGTCGCCGACGCCCCGGACGCCCGACGCCGGGGGCGAAGATCACTCGGACAGGACCACGCATGACCGCACCGACGCGCGGCCAACAGCCGCCCGCGGAGACGGTTTCCCAGCACCGGGCCTCCTTCGGGCACCGGCTGGCGACCGCCTTCCGCAACGCCCTGCCCGCGCTCGTCGGCTACGCCGCCGTCCGGGCGGTCGGGCTGGTCACGCTCTGGCTCTGGGCCCGCGCCACCGGGGCCCGGCCGGCCGCGCTGCTCACCGAGTCCGACGGCGTGTGGTACCTGCGGATCGCGCGCGAGGGCTACGACGGCTACGCCCGGGTCCAGAGCGACATGGCCTTCTTCCCGCTCTACCCACGGCTGGTCGGGGCGCTGGAGCCGTTGACCCCGCTCGGCGCGCGCGCCACCGCGCTGGCGGTCGCCGCGCTCGCCGCGCTCGCCGCCGCGTGGGGCCTGTTCGCCGTCGGCGAGTGGCTGTACGACCGTCGCGTCGGCATCCTGCTCGCCGTGCTGTGGGGCGTGCTGCCGCACAGCATCGTGCAGAACATGAGCTACAGCGAGGGGATCTTCACCGCGTTCGCCGCCTGGTCCCTGTACGCCCTGCTGCGGCGCTCGTGGCTCCTCGCCGCCGTGCTCAGCCTGTGCGCCGGTCTGACCCGGCCGACCGGCTCCGCGCTGCTCGCCGTGGTCTGCCTCGCGGCGCTGATCGCGGCGCTGCGCCGCCGCGACGGCTGGCGTCCGTGGGCGGCGCTGGTGATCGCCCCGGCCGGCTGGCTCGGGTACCTGGCCTGGGTCGGCCGGCAGACCGGGCGGCCGGACGGCTGGTTCCACATCCAGGACGCCGGCTGGGGCACCACCTTCGACTTCGGCGCCGACACGGTCCGGGTGGCCCAGCGCGTGCTGGCGCAGCCCTCGGCGCTGACCATGTACGTGGTGACGCTCGTGGTGCTGATCGCGCTGGCGCTGTTCGTGCTCAGCGCCCTCGACCGGCAGCCCTGGCAGCTCCTGCTCTACAGCGGCCTCATCCTGCTCACCACGCTCGGCGCGGCCGGCTACTACCACGCGAAGGCGCGCTTCCTGCTGCCCGCGTTCCCGCTCCTGCTACCAGTCGCCGTCGCGCTGGCCCGGGCCGGCTGGGCCCGGGCGGTCACCGTGCTGGCCCCGCTGCTGATCCTCTCCGCCTACTTCGGCGGCTACGTCCTGATCATCTGGAACCGGTCGCCGTGACCGCCCCGCTCAACTGCTGAAGGGCCGCACGTCCCAGAGCCACACGTCGTCGACCTGGCGGCCCGGCCCGTACAGGGCGTCGAGCACTGCGCGCAGGTCGTCCTGCCGGCGGTGCTTGGGCAGCGCCACCGCGTCCGCCCGCCAGTAGCGGGCGTCGGCGCGGGCCTGGGCGACCTCGGCCGGCGTCACCGCGGTGCCGCGCTTGCCCTCCGCGACCAGCGTGAGCAGCTTCGCCGTCGGCTGCGGCTCGACGCCCCACCGCCCGGTCGGGTCGTCCTTCGACGTGGGGGCGAGGAAGTAGCCCTGCGGGACGGCGAACTCGGCCAGCGCCGCCGAGCCCCAGTAGACCGAGGTCATGTTCGCCACCGGCACCGGCACCAGGGTGCGGCCGGGGGCCACGTGGTCACGCCACGTGCCGGCGGTGACGAAGTCCGGCACCGCGGGACGGCCCTGGGCCGGCAGCGGGGTGGGCAGGATCGGCACCAGCGCGGCAGCCACCGCGACGGCCGCGATCCGGGCCGGCAGCCGGTCCCCGGCGCGCGCGTGGCGCGCCACCCGGTCCAGAGCCAGCGCCAGCAGGACACCGACGGCCATCGTGGTGATGAACCCGAAGCGGGCCACCACCACGGCGTCGAAGACCGGAAGGTGCTGCAGCAGCGCGAACGGCGCCGGGATCGTGGTCCGCTCGGTGCCCCAGGTCCAGGTGGTGCCCATCGACAGCAGCGCGCACACCACGGCGACCAGGGTCAGCACCCGGACGGTGACCTCCTTGCGCAGCCACCACGCGGCGGCGACCGCCACCACCACCAGCGACCAGCCGTAGAAGCTGACCTGCTCGGTGGTGTTCGGGCCCCACCCGCCGGCGCTGGTCGGGCTGCCGGCGATCGACTCGGTCGCGTAGCGCACGTAGGAGCCGAGCTTGAGGGCGTAGACGTCGGGGCCGCCGGGGTGCCCCATCCGGTGCTGCGGCCCGAAGAACTGCATCCACAACGGGTACGCGGTGACGACAGCGACCAGCGCTCCGGCCACCCCCAGCCCGCCCAGCAGCCGGGGGGCGCGCCGCAACGCGACCCTCGGCGCCACCGCGAGATGGGCCAGCACGGCGAGCAGACAGCCGAGCGCGAGCAGGAAGAGGATCTCCACGCTGATGAAGAACTGTGCCGCGATCAGCGCGCCGAGCACCAGCCCGTCCCGCACCACCCGACCGCCCCAAGCCAGCGCCAGCACCCGCCAGCCGATGAGCGGCACCAGCCACTGCGCGGTCATGTGCGGGTGCCCGTTGCTGTGCGACACCAGCGCCGGCGCGAACGCGCAGAACAGGCCGCCGACGAACGCGGCGGCGCGGGACTGCACCACGTGCCGGGACAGCACGTGGTACCAGGCGTAGCCGGTGCCGACCAGGTTGAGCGTCATCAGCAGCACGTACGCCGTCGGGGCGCCGAACAGCAGCGTCACCGGCGACAGCAGGATCCCGGGCAGCTGCATACCGACGTTCGTCATCAGGTTCACGCCGTCGGGGGCGTTCTGCGCGGTGGTGAAGAACGGGTTCTCCAGGTGCCGGACCGCGTGCGCCGCGTACGCCAGCATCCACTCGTTGAACCCCTGGTCGTCCGGGCGGCTGCCGAGCAGGCGTCCGTCCGGGTTGCGCCACCCGCGGGCGGTAACCAGGAGCGCCCAGGCCAGATAGATCGCCGCGACCACGGCGTCCCACCGGCTCCACCGCCGGACCGGCCGGTCGCCGGCCCCGTCGCCGGTCTCGTTCCGGCCGCCGTCGTCCGTCGCGGTCTCCGCCGGCTCCGGCGCCCGGCTCACCGCCGTGTCGCCGGGCGAACTGTCGCCGGGAGTGGCCGCAGCGGGCTCGGTGGGACGGGTGTCCGGAACGGTCATGAGGCAGGAGTTTACGGCTGCGCGGCGTCGCCGCCCGGCACCCCCCGGGCCGCCCGCCCGGCGCGTCTCCACGGCCTGGTCAGTGCCGCGTCGAGCGCCGCCACGGCCAGCACCACCAGGCTGATCCGCAGGTAGATCGCCTCCTGGATGCCGAACCGGCTGTACTCCCCGGCCGACAGCATGAGACTGGCGAGCACGCTGGCCAGGCTCACCGCCACGCCGAGCACGCCGGCCAGGACGAGCCACCGCCGCCGGCGGACCGCGCCGGTGAGCACGCACGCCAGCACTGCCGCCACGACGGCGCCGGCGAGCAGCGGCAGCACCAGGCCGCGGCGCGGGTGCCAGACCTTCTCGACCGCTTCCGGCAGCATCGACACCGGCCGGCCGTACGTGTGCAACTCGGTGCTGCCCAGCGCCATCGGCAGGACCCGGCCGACCATGATCTCGCGGTAGTGATCCGGCTCGGCCACCGCGTACCGGAAGCCGACGGCCATCTCGTGCTCCTCGGCCCACCGCTGCAGTTCGGGGCAGTTCGCGTACGCCTCGGAGAACTTACGGACGTTCCACCGCCGGACCAGGTTCGGGTCCTCGATCGCCACGCACCGCGGCATGCCGAGCTCACGGTGGTAGACCTGGCGCATCTCCGGGTCGCGCTGCACCTCGACCATCAGCCGGTAGAGGAACGTCTCGTCGGTCTGCGAGCGGCCCGAGGCGCTCCACTTGGCGAACGTCTCGTCAGTGGGGCCGAGCAGCGCCGCGTTCCAGCCCAGCCCGGCGCCGATCGCGACCAGCGCCACCACCGCCGCCCAGCGGTGCGGTCGGCTGCGCCAGGCCAGCACCGCCAGCACCGCCGGCACCAGCGCGATGAACAGCAGCATGTCCTGCCGGACGAACATCCACCACACCGTGACCACGACCATCGCGGCGAGCAGCGGCCACGACCGCCTGCGCACCCAGAGCACCAGCAGACCGAAGGCGAGCAGGCCGAGGCTGATGGACAGCGACTCGGCGGTCAGCGTGTGGTCCCACACGTAGACGGCCCGGGTCAGCGCCAGCACGAACAGCGCGACCCCGGCGCAGACCCGGGCGGTCGTGCCGCGCAGCATCGTCCACAGCGCGAGCACGAGCACCACCCACGCCACGGTGCTGATCAAGGCCTGCGCCCACGCGCGGGCGGGATCGCTGCCGGCGAGCGTGTAGAGCAGCGGGGTGCCCCACAGGCGCGGCGCGTGCCCGGTGAAGGAGAGCGTCGCGGTCGGGTTCGGCCCGTCGAGCAGCCCGGCGTACGACCGGGTGTCGAAGGTGCGGAACGCCTCGGCCCGCGCGGCGATGCTCAGCCGCGCGGCGACGAAGGCGACGACCAGCCCCGCAAGCACGACCTGCGCGGGGCGCGGCCGGGAACGCGGCCGCCGGGCAGCGGGCGGCTCAACCGGCTCCTGCGGGCGCTCTTGAACGACCGACGACTCGACCATGACGGGAATTCCTCGCGCTCGTGCCGGCCTTGTCGGCGTCCAGAAGCGGAATGCCCCGATGTTAGCCTGGATCGCCCGCGTGGGGGTTCCCCTCACCGGCCGGCTCAGCCGGTTCCGCGGGGCGCCCACGGACGCCGCCCCGGTCGGACGGACAGTCAATCGGAGGGATCACCCACATGAAGGTCGTCAGCATCGTTGGCGCCCGGCCCCAGCTGGTCAAACTCGCACCGATCGCCGCGGCGTTCGCCGCCACGGAGCACGAGCACGTCATCGTGCACACCGGGCAGCACTACGACGCCGACCTCTCCGACGTCTTCTTCTCCGGGCTCGGCATCCCCGACCCGGACGTGCACCTGGGTATCGGCTCCGGCAGCCACGGCGTGCAGACCGGCAAGACGCTGGCCGCCCTGGACCCGGTGCTCGCGGCCGAACGACCCGACTGGGTGCTGGTGTACGGCGACACCAACTCCACGCTCGCCGGAGCGCTGTCCGCGGTGAAGATGCACCTGCCGGTGGCTCACCTGGAGGCGGGGCTGCGTTCGTTCAACCGCCGGATGCCGGAGGAGCACAACCGGGTCCTCACCGACCACTGCGCCGACCTGCTGCTGGCACCCACCGAGGAGGCGGTGCGCCACCTGTCGGCCGAGGGCCTGGCCGCGCGTTCGGTGCTGGTCGGCGACGTGATGGTCGACGTGTGCCTGCGCGTACGCGACGCGGTGCTGGCCGGTGACCAGCCCCGCCCCGAGCTGCCGGCGGGCATCGACCCGGACGCGCCGTACCTGCTGGCCACGCTGCACCGGGCGGAGAACACCGACGACCCGGCGCGGCTGGCCGCGCTGGTGGGCGCGCTCGCCGAGCTGCCGGTGCCGGTCGCCCTGCTGGCGCACCCGCGCCTGCTGGCCCGGGCCGAGGAGCACGGCATCAAGCTCGGTGGCGGCGCGCTGCACGTGGGCCGGCCGCTGCCGTACGGCGGCATGGTGGCCGCGGTGCTCGGCTCCGTCGGTGTGGTGACCGACTCGGGCGGCCTGCAGAAGGAGGCCTACCTGCTGGACCGGCCCTGCACCACGCTGCGCCCGGAGACGGAGTGGGTGGAGACGCTCGCCGACGACTGGAACCGGCTGGTGCCGGACCCGTCGGCGCTGGGCTCCGCCGGCTGGGTGCAGACCGCCACCCGGGCCCGGCCGTCCGCCGCGCGGGGCAACCCGTACGGTGACGGCCGCGCGGCCGAGAACGTGGTCCGGGTGCTCGCCGAGCACGTCCGCTGAACTGGATCGGCCCGCCGGGCGCCGTCGATCGGCGGCGCCCGGCGGGCCGGTCAGGCCGTGAGATGCGGCGTCAGGCCGCTGCGGTGAGCTGCGCCAACGGGGGCGGGTCGAGCGAGGTGGTGGCGACCACCTTCGGGAAGCGGCGGGCCAGCCGCCAGCCGAGCGTGATGGACAGCGCGTCGGAGGCCACGATCAGGTCGACCGGGTCGCGCTCCAGGTCCAGTTCGGACAGCCGCTTGTCGGCCAGCCGGGACAGCACCAGCGGGCGCACGTTCGAGTACGCCTTCATGAACACGCGCTTGTGGAACGCCCGGCTCAGGCGCTCCTGCCGCCGGCTGAGCCCGCTCGCCGGGCCGCCACCGGCCAGCCGGCTCAGCCCGCGGGCCACGCGCCGGGGCCCGCTGGTGACCACGATCCGCTCGGTGCGCAGCAGCGGATGCCGCTTCTCGGCGGCGCCGAGGGTGAACAGCCGCACGTTGGGCCGGCCAACCAGGTCCGCCCAGTTCGCGTCGCTGAGGACCACCACGTCCAGCCGGGCGCCCTCGTCGAGGAGCCGCTCGGCCAGCGCCACGACCTTCTCGTGCGGTTTGTGGTTGAACGCCAGCAGCAGCGCCCGCGGCGTTCGGGGCGCGCCCACAGTGGGCGACTGGTTCCCGGTTGCGTCGTCGAACGTCACGATGCGATCCTTCCCGCCTCGATCTTGCGCCTGACCATCGAGCGCAGCCTGGCCTCCAGCGGGGCCGTGACCGCCTGCCGGGTGAACGTGTCGGCGTGCGCGCGCGCCTCGGCACGCTGCTTCGCCGACATGTCCCGGGCCGCCTTGCCGGCGGCGATCATCGACTCGGCGATGTCGTGCACGTCGAGGCTCTCCGGGTTGAACCAGAGGGGGTAGCCGGCCAGCACGTCCTGCGCGGCGATGCCGGGCGCGTGCACCGAGACGATCGGGCTGCCGCTCGCCATGTACTCGAAGATCTTCCCGGAGGTGACGTACCGCGCGCCGCCGGCCAGGAAGACCAGCACGTCGCTCTCCTGGTAGACCCGGCCGACCTCGGTCTTGGAGACCGGGCCCCGGTAGTGGATGCCGTACTCGGGCAGCGCGTGCCCCTGCTCGCCCTCGACCAGTCCGAGCCGCGCGATGAGGTCGGTCTTGCCCTGCTTGAAGTAGCCGAGGTGACCGTGGATGTTCAGCTCCGCGTCGGCCAGGTCGGGATGCCGCCGGGCGATCTGGAACGCCTCGGCCAGCTGCTCCACCGGCTGGGTGCTGTTCATGGTGCCGAGGAAGCCGAAGCGCAGCGGACGGTCGCGGTCCGACTCGGACGGCGGCGCGGGCGCGTCGAGCTGGGTCAGCAGGTCCGGGTCCCAGCCGTTGGGGACCACCATCATCCGGTCCGCGGCGTTCGGGTAGCGGTCGGCGTACCAGGACAGCAGCGGCTGGTTGACGAAGATCGAGGCGGAGGCGTCGCGCAGGATCCGGCGCTCCCAGCGCCAGGCGGGGTGGCCCGGCTCGTACCCCGGCTCCTCGGTGAACATGTTGAGCGTCCAGGCGTCGCGGTAGTCGACGGCGAACGGCACGCCGGTGGCCTTGTGGATCATCCAGGCGGCGGCGAACGAAGCGAACGGGTTGCCGGTGGCGAGCACAACGTCGAAGCGCCGCCGGGCGTGCATCCGCAGCGCCTTGCGCACCGACGCCAGCGCCCAGGACAGGTAGTGCTCGGGGAAGAACTTCTTCAACCCGAAGTTGTAGAGGTTGCGGGCCAGGATCGGCGACATGCCCCGGAACCGTCCGTAGGCGTGCAGATCACGTTCCCAGGCGAAGTGGCTGATGTTCGGCCGCTCCACATGGATCGACGGGTGCACGGTCTCGGCCAGCTGCTCGTCGACCGAGCCGATGACGTTGTGCAGGAACGACAGCGGCGACGCGAAGGCGGTGACGTCCCAGCCGTGCTCGGCGAGGTAGTTGGCGGTGGCCCGGGCCCGGTACACGCCGCTGGCCCGCGACGGCGGAAAGTAGAAGGACAGGTACAGGATGCGCGGTCGGCGCGTCGGGCGCGTCATGGAGTGTCCCCCTGGGCGGAATCCGGGTCGGGTCGGTGCTGGCCATCGGTCGCCACTCCAGAGTAGTCGTAGCTGAAGCAGACTCTCGGGCTCGCGTGACCGGGTCGGCGCTCCAGCAGACGCACGGCGTACGGCATCGCCACCGGATCGGTGACGACAAGCACATCCACCGGGGAGCGCGAACAGGCCCGGGCGAGAAGCCGGTCACGCTGGTCGCCGCGCATCCGCACGAACGCCCGGTGCGCCGGGTCGGCGAGGCGCCGCTGGAACGCCCGCTCGGCCCGCTTCGACACCTTCCGCAGCGGACCGCGGCCGATGGTCCGCAGCAGCTTGCGGGGCGCCTTGTACAGGGCCGCCTGTTCGACCCGGTCGGCCGGCAGCCGGCGTTGCAGGGCAGCCAGGTCGATCACCCGCACGCCGGTGGCGAACGTCTCACGACTCCAGGGGCCCATCCGGTCGACCACCACAGTGGCGGCGCCGCCGTCGGCGATCACCTGGCGGGATTCCTCCACGACCGCGCGCCGCCGGACCGACCCGACGGACAGGAAAAGGACGTGCATCTCACTCCATCAGCTGCGGCGCCCGGCGTCAGATCGCCGGGTCGGCCTCGTCGGAGAACCACAGGCGGCGGTGCGTCTCGGCGACGGCGGCGTAGCCGTACCGGTCGGCGAGCGCCTTACGGGCGTGGGCCGGTTCGAGGTCGTCGGGGAACCGGGACCGCAGCCGCCGGTATCCGGCGACGATCGTCTCCGGGTCGTCTGTCACGTCGATCATCTGACCGGCGGCGTCCTCGATGCCGGCCAGCGTCCGCTCCGGACCGCCGCAGCGGGTGACCAGGACGGGCAACCCGGCCGCGATCGCCTCGATGACCGCCACCCCGAAGGTCTCGCGGCGGCTCGGGTGCACCAGCAGGTCGTGCTCCCGCATCAGCTCCAGCGCCCGCTCGGGCGGGACCGCCCCGGTGAACGTGACCGCGTCGGACACCCCGAGCTCGGCCGCCCGGGCGGTCAGGCTCGCCAGCAGCGCGCCCTCCCCCACCAGCGTCAGGGTCAGGGCCGGGTCGTCCTGCCGGCACCGCGCAAACGCCTCCAGCAGCAGCGGCACGCCCTTGAGCTCGGAGAGCGCGCCGACGAACAGCCACCGGCGCAGCGCGGTGATCGGCGTCGGGCGGGGCCGGTCGAAGGAGATCGGGTTGGCGATCGCCCCGATCCGGTCCGCGTGGTGCGGGAACGCCTCGACCAGCGGGGCACGGACGCCCTCGCCCACGGCGAGGAAGCCGGCGCACCGGTCGAGCACCTCGTCGTACATCTCCCGGCCACGGGCGGTCTCGAGCACCTTGTCCAGGAAGCTGGCGTGCTCGGTCACGAAGACCCGGGTGTCCGGTCCGGCGTTGCGGATCGCTGCCCAGCCGCTGGGCAGCCCGACGTGGGCGTGCACGACCGGGGCGGTGAGCGGGCGGCCGCCGAGGGCCGCGCGCAGCGCCTCGTCGTGCCGGTCGGCGATCTCCGCGTGCCCCAGCCCGCGGGGCACCGGCACCGGCACGTAGACGAGGTCGGCGCCGCCGACGGTCGGGGTGCGGTGCCGCGCGTGGCCGAGCAGGACGCGGTGGGCGTCGCGGACCCGGCGTTCAGCCGCCGGATCGAGGGCGGCCACCCAGGCGTCGCAGTGATAGACGGTCATCCGGTCGGAAACCGGTGCGGTCGCGTCGACCATCGCCTGGACGAACGAGCCGCGGAAGGGCAGTTCGCGGGTCGGGAACCAGGGCGTGAGGACGACGACGTCCCGTGCAGAAGTTGCCGGCACCCGAACCTTCCTCGCCGCAAGTAGGGACCGCGCCACGTTAACATGCACCCACCGCGCTCGCCGACCACGCGTGTCGGCGTTGCGGCGCCCTCCTCCGCGATCGGAAGGACCCAGCCCAGATGGGCAGCAAGCTCGCAGCCGGCGTGCTCCGTCGCGTCACCGCCCCCCGGGTGGTGCGGCACCGCGCGGCGGCCCGTCTGATCCGCGGCCTGGCGGCCGCGCCGCTGCTGCCGGCCGGCGCACGGTCGTCGCTGGCCCGCCGCCTGCGCGCCGGAATGGTCCGGGCCGGCTGGCCGGCGGCGGAGTCCCGGGCCGCGCTGGTCGCGGTGGCCGGTGGCGTGGACCCGGCCGCCCGTGCCGACCTGCTCGCGCACGAGGCCGCCGACGAGATCGCCGAGGGGCGCACCCCGGCCCACCTGACGGCCGCCGTCTCGGCCGACCTGGCCGAGGCGGACCGGGCGTACGCCCGGGGGGACGGCGAGGCGGCGGCCCGGCGGCTGCACCGGGTGCTGCACACGCAGTTCCACCGGGTGATCCACTTCGACCAGCTCAGCTCGCCGCTGATGGACGATCCGGCGGCGTTCCTCGCGCCGCTGCACGACAGCGCCGTGGGGCGGGCGCTGCTGACGCCGCGCGGTCGGCGGCAGCCGGCCGCCCCGCCGCCGACGGACCGGCCGCAACGGGTGCTGCTGCTGCTCAACGGAAGCGCGCACTTCGTGCACGCGATCCGCGAGCGGTACGCCGCACACCCCGGTGTCGAGCTGCGTTACGTGCGGCTGGACGACGACCCGGTGGCCGGGCCGCTGATCCGGCAGTCCAGGCGCATGACCGCCGAGGCGCTGCTGCGCGACACCGGGTACGGCAGGCAGGTCGAGGCCTGGCTGCGACCGCACCTGGACTGGGCCGACACGGTGTTCGTCGACTGGGCCGTGGCGACCGCTGTCATGGTCGGCCTGGTCGATCCCGGCGACACCCGGGTGGTGGTCCGGCTGCACAGCTACGAGGCGTTCGGCAGGTGGCCGAACCTGATCGACTTCAGCCGGGTGGACGACGTCGTCTTCGTCTCCGAGCACCTGCGTGACTTCACGCTCCGGGTGGCGCCCGGGCTCACCGGCGCGCACGCGCCGCGTACCCATGTGTTGTGCAACGCGATGGACCTGGCGCCGTTCGCGCGGCCGAAGGACCCCGCGGCGCGGTTCACGCTCGGCCTGGTGGGCACCAGCGCGGTCGCCAAGGACCCGCGGTGGGCGGTCGAGGTGCTGCGGCTGCTGCGCGCCACCGACGAGCGGTACCGTCTGCTCCTGGTCGGCGGTGGGATCGACACCGGGCTCAGCCGGGCGGCACGCGACTACGCGGCCGAGCTGGAGGCGGAGCTGGCCGAGCTGGCGCCCTCCGGGGCGGTGACCCGGCTGGGCCACACCGACGACGTGCCGGGTGTGCTGACCGGCGTCGGCGTGGTGCTCAGCAGCTCGGTGCGGGAGAGCTTCCACTGTGCCGTGGTGGAGGGCGCCGCCAGCGGGGCGGTGCCGGTGGTGCGGGACTGGCCGTTCTTCGCCGGCGGGGAACACGGCGCGCGTACCGTCTTCCCGGCCGACTGGGTGGTCGGGACGCCGGCCGAGGCCGCCGCCCGCGTCCGTGCGGTCACCGCGGACGAGCAGGTCTGGCGGGCCGCCGGCGAGGCCGCGGCCAAGCATGCCGCGGCCACCTGGGACTGGTCGGTGAACGCACAGTGCTTCGACAGCCTGCTGGGGATCGGCAGGGTGTGACCGGGCCCGGCCGGGCGTCGGTGGCGCCCGGCCGGAGCCGGTGTCAGGCCGGGGTCGGCTGCAGGCCGCGCCCGTCACGGTCGGCGGCGGCCGGGCCGACGGCCACGGTACGGCCGTCGGAGGCGGCCTCCAGCAGGGCGGCGGCGACCTGGACGGTACGCAGGCCCTGCCGCAGGGTGACGATGTCGCTCTGCTTGCCCTCCACCGCGTCGCGGAACCGCTCGTGCTCGACCAGCAGCGGCTCCCGCTTCGGGATGGCGTAGCGGACCATGTCGCCCTCGGCCACGCCACGGAACGCGCGCAGCGCCTCCCACTCGGTGTCGATGGCGGCGTTGGCGTAGAACGTGAGGTCGGCGGTGAGCGTGTCGGCCACGAAGCAGCCCTTGTCGCCGGTGACGACAGTGGACCGCTCCTTGAGCGGGCTCAGCCAGTTGACCAGGTGGTTGACCATCGTGCCGTCGGCGAGCTGACCGACGACCGCGACCATGTCCTCGTGCAGCCGGCCGCTGCGCGACACCGTGCGGGCGGAGACCGAGGTGTACTCCTGGCCGGTCACCCAGGCGGTGAGGTCGATGTCGTGGGTGGCCAGGTCCATCACCACGCCGACGTCGGCGATCCGGTGCGGGAACGGGCCCTGGCGCCGGGTGACGACCTGGAAGACCTCGCCCAGCTCACCGGCCTCCAGGCGGGTGCGCAGGCTCTGCAGCGCCGGGTTGTAGCGCTCGATGTGGCCGACGCCGGCGACCAGGCCGGCGGTCTCGAAAGCCTCGACCAGCCGGGTTGCCGCATCGACGGACTGCGCGAGGGGCTTCTCGATCAGCGCGCAGACGCCGTTGGCGGCGAGCTCCATGCCGATCGGCTCGTGCAGCGCCGTCGGGCAGGCCACCACCGCGTAGTCGACGCCGAGGGCGAGCAGGTCGCTCAGCTCGGGTACGACGGGCGCGCGCAGCGTGCCGGTCACGTCGCCGGCCGGGTCGACCACGCCGACCAGTTCGACGCCGTCGAGGTTGGACAGCACCCGGGCGTGGTTGCGCCCCATGGCGCCGAGGCCGATCAGACCGGCCCGCAGCTTGCGTCCTTCATTCATCGGGCACCGCCGGCCAGGTTCGCGCCCTCGGCGATCCGCTCCAGCTCGGCCTGGCTCAGCGACGGGTGCACCGGCAGCGAGACGACCTCGGCGGCGGCCCGCTCGGTCTCCGGCAGGTCCCACGGGCCGGGCGTGCCGTCGGCGGTGAGGTAGGGCTTGAGCCGGTGGATCGGGGTCGGGTAGTAGACCGCGTTGCCGATGCCCAGCTCGGTGAGGCGGGCCTGAGCGGCGTCCCGGTCGCCCCGCACCCGCACCGTGTACTGGTGGTAGACGTGCTTGGCACCGTCGGCGACCGGCGGGGTGACCATGCCGGTGATCGCCGAGTCGAGGTACTTGGCGTTGGCGCGGCGCTGCTCGGTCCACTCGCCGAGCTGGGTGAGCTGCACCCGGCCGATGGCGGCGGCCACGTCGGTCATGCGCATGTTGGCGCCGACGATCTCGTTGGCGTACCGCTGCTCCATGCCCTGGTTGCGCAGCAGCCGCAGGGTGCGGGCCAGCTCGGCGTCGGCGGTGCTGATCATGCCGCCCTCCAGGGCGTGCATGTTCTTCGTCGGGTAGAAGCTGAAGCAGCCGGCGGTGCCGAACGCGCCGACCGGGGTGCCGTTCAGCTCGGCGCCATGCGCCTGCGCGGCGTCCTCGACCACTGCCAGGCCGTGCTGCTGCGCGATCGCCATGATCCGGTCCATGGCGGCCGGGTGGCCGTAGAGGTGCACCGGCATGATCGCGACGGTCTTCGGGGTGACGGCGGCGGCGACCGCCTCCGGGTCGACGCAGAAGCTGCTCGGCTCGATGTCCACGAAGACCGGCTCGGCGCCGACCAGCCGCACCGCGTTGGCGCTCGCGGCGAAGGAGAACGAGGGGACGATGATCTCGTCGCCCGGGCCGAAGCCGAGCGCCATCAGCGTCAGCTGCAGCGCGGAGGTGCCGGAGTTGACGGCGACGCAGTGCCGGCCGCCGACCAGGTCGCCGAACTCCTCCTCGAACGCCGCGACCTCGGGGCCCTGCACGACCCGGCCGCTCCGCAGCACCCGGACGGCCGCCTCGATCTCGGCTTCGCCGATGATCGGCCGTGCGGGGGGAATGAACTCTGGATGCGGCCCGGCCATGGGGCTTCCTCCTGTCGACACGTGGTTCATGGGAGACATTTCGGGGGATGCTACCGCTCTGTCAGAAAAACAATCGGGTCGCGCTGATTGTCCGACTGGATGTGACCTTCTGTTCATGATCGACGACGGCCCTCCGGGGGCGACCCGGGTCAGACTTCCACCTCGTCGCGCACAGGCCCCACGCATGCTACCCGCAGGGCGGCGACTATCGCGGCCGCCATCCGGGGCACCTCGGCGGGCTCCAGCGGGGCCCTGGAGATCGCCATCCGCCAGTAGACCGGCCCCACGATGAGATCGACGGCCGCACGCCGGTCGGTGTCCGGGGACAGCTCGCCGCGCTCGACCGCCCGGCCGATCAGGATCCGGCCCACCGCCTGCTGGTAGTCGTCCAGGGCGGCCTGCAGCTTCTCCGCGATCTGCGGATTGCGGGCCGCCTCGGCCAGCAGGTCCGGGATGATCTGCGCGGCCAGCCGGTGACGCAGCGCACGCGCCATCACGTGCAGCAGGATCTCCAGGTCACCGAGCAGGCTGCCGGTGTCCAGCAGCGGGATGTTGCGGCCCGCCACGGCGGAGACCATGTCCAGCACCAGGTCGAGCTTGGACCGCCAGCGGCGGTAGATGGCGGTCTTGCTCACACCGGCCCGGCGGGCCACCGCCTCGATGGAGAGGCGACCGTAGCCGACCTCGGCCAACTCCTGCATCACGGCGGTACGGATGGCGCTGGTGATCTCCCCGCGCAGCACCGCCGCGCCGGCCGGGGCACGCCTCTTCTCGGTCGTCACGTGGAACAATGTAGCGCAACGACGGTACGGTTGCGTCCCGACGTTCGGTGGACTACCTTCCATGCAGCAGCGAGGCGGCTCCTCCCCGCCGGGCCACGCTGGATCTGTTCACCGCAATGCTCCCCATCAGCACGAAAGATCGGAGCGCCTGATCATGGCCAACACCGCGGTGGCCGACCCCGAATCCGGACTCACCCGGGCCCAACTGGCCCGGCGGTACGGGTTGCGGGTGGCCGGGGAACGACCGCCCCTGGGCGAGTATGCCCGCCGTTTGTGGGCGTACCGGCACTTCATGACCGCGTACTCGCGGGCGAAGGTCGCCTCCTCCCTGAGCAACACACAGCTCGGGCAGCTCTGGCAGGTGCTGACACCGCTCACCAACGCGGCGGTCTACTTCCTGATCTTCGGCGTGATCCTGTCGCAGAGCCGGAACGTGCCGAACTTCATCGCGTACCTGTGCACCGGCGTGTTCATCTTCATGTTCACCCAGACCGCGGTGTCGAACGGCACCAGCGCGATCACCGGCAACCTGGGCCTGATCCGGGCGCTCCAGTTCCCCCGGGCCGCGCTGCCGATCACCGTCACCCTGGTGCAGCTCCAGCAGCTGCTCATGTCGATGGTGGTGCTGACCGCCATCGTGCTGTTCACCGGCGAGCCGGTGACCTGGCGCTGGATCCTGCTCGCCCCGACGCTGCTGCTCCAGTCGATCTTCAACGTCGGCCTCACCATGATCATGGCCCGGATCGGCTCCAAGGTCACCGACCTGAAGCAGATCATGCCGTTCGTGATGCGCACCTGGCTGTACGCCTCCGGCGTGCTCTACCCGGTGGCGCTGTTCCGCCAGCACCTGCCGCACTGGGCCGCGAACCTCCTGGAGTGGAACCCGCCACTGGTCTTCATCGAGCTGGCCCGCTTCTCGCTGCTCGACTCGCACCAGGCCAACCTGGTCAGCTCGCCGCCGAAGCTCTGGGCGCTGGGCCTGTTCTGGGCGATCGTCATGGGCATCGGCGGGTTCCTCTACTTCTGGCGCGGAGAGAAGGAGTACGGCCGTGGCTGAGCAGACCCTGCCGCTGAACGCCGGCCCCGTGATCGACTCGGGTCGCGTGCCCACCGTCGTGGTGGACGACGTGCACGTGATCTACCGGATCCACAAGGGAGCCGCCGGCGGCACCACACCGGTCTCCGCGCTCAAGCGGATCGTCTCGCGCACCAAGGCGCCGAACATCCGCGAGGTGCACGCGGTGAAGGGCGTGAGCTTCACCGCGTACCAGGGCGAGGCGATCGGCCTGATCGGCAGCAACGGCTCCGGCAAGTCGACGCTGCTGCGGGCCATCGCCGGGCTGCTCCCGCCGGCCCGCGGCGCGGTCTACACCAAGGGCCAGCCGTCCCTGCTGGGCGTCAACGCCGCGCTGCTCAACGACCTGTCCGGCGAGCGCAACGTGGTGCTCGGCTGCCTCGCCATGGGCATGCACCCGGACGAGGTCAAGCGCCTCGCCCCGGAGATCATCGAGTTCTCCGGCATCAACGAGCGCGGCGACTTCGCCTCGTTGCCGATGCGCACCTACTCCTCCGGCATGGGCGCCCGGCTGCGCTTCGCCATCGCCGCCGCGAAGAAGCACGACGTGCTGCTCATCGACGAGGCGCTGGCCACCGGTGACCGCAAGTTCCGGTCCCGCAGCGAGCAGCGGGTCCGCGAGCTGCGGGAGAGCGCCGGCACCGTGTTCCTGGTGAGCCACTCGATCGGCTCGATCCGGGACACCTGCGAGCGGACCATCTGGCTGGAGGGCGGCGTCCTGAAGATGGACGGCCCCACCAAGGAGGTCTGCGACGCGTACGAGGGCCAGAAGTAGCCCGCCGGAGCGCACCGGTCCCGGATCGCCCGGATCGGTGCGCTCCGCCGTCCGCGTTAAGGTTTTCGGACCCATCCCCTTTCACCCAGAGTGAGGTACGGCAATGACGCAGGACCACACCACCGCACCGGACGCCGCGCCGGCGAGCCCGGCACCCTGGCGGCCCGCGCGTACGGTGGCCGTGATCCTCGCCGGGGGGACCGGGACGCGCCTCGGGCTGGGCATCCCGAAGCAGCTCCTCAAGATCGCCGGAAAGCCGATCATCGAGCACACCCTCGCCGTCTTCGAGGGCGCGCCCGAGATCGACGAGATCATCGTGCTGATGGCCACCGGCCACGTCGACGACGCGCGGCGCATCGTCGCCGACGCCGGCTTCCGCAAGGTCACCAAGGTGATCGAGGGCGGCGAGACCCGCAACGACACCACCCGGATCGCGCTCGACGCGGTCGGCGAGGGCGACGTCAACATCCTCTTCCACGACGCGGTGCGCCCGCTGGTCAGCACCCGGATCGTGCGCGAATGCGTCAACGCGCTCTGGACGTACTCGGCGGTGGACGTGGCCATCCCGTCCGCCGACACGATCATCCAGGTCGACGCGGACGAGTGCATCACCGACATCCCGGTCCGCTCCCGGCTGCGCCGCGGCCAGACCCCGCAGGCGTTCCGCTCCGGCACCATCCGCGAGGCGTACCGCCGCGCCGAGGGCGACCCCGACTTCGCCGCCACCGACGACTGCGGCGTGGTGCTGCGCTACCTGCCCGGCACGCCGATCAAGGTGATCGACGGCTCGGACGAGAACATCAAGGTCACCCACCCGGTCGACGTGCACCTGGCCGACAAGCTGTTCCAGCTCGCCGCCGCCCAGGCGCCCCGGCTGACCGACCACCGCAGCTACGCCGAGGAGCTGACCGGCCGGACCATCGTGGTCTTCGGCGGCAGCTACGGCATCGGCCACGACCTCGCCGAACTGGCCCGCGGTTACGGCGCCCAGGTCTTCCCGTTCAGCCGCTCCACCACCGGCACCCACGTCGAGCGCGCCGAGGACGTGACCGCCGCCCTGAAGACCGCGTTCGAGGCCACCGGCCGGATCGACCACGTGGTGGTCACCGCCGGCATCCTGGAGAAGGGCGCGCTCGCCGAGATGGACTCCGAGACGATGGACCGTCTCCTGCACGTCAACTTCGTCGGCCCGGTCACCATCGCACGCCAGTCGCTGCCGTACCTGCAGCAGACCAAGGGTCAGCTGCTGCTCTACACGTCCAGCTCGTACACCCGGGGCCGGGCCCGCTACGCGCTCTACTCGGCCACCAAGGCCGCGCTGGTCAACCTCACCCAGGCGCTCGCCGACGAGTGGGCCGAGTTCGGCGTACGGGTCAACTGCGTCAACCCGGAGCGCACCGCCACCCCGATGCGGACGCGGGCGTTCGGCGAGGAGCCGGAGCACACGCTGCTCTCCTCCGAGGCGGTCGCGCAGGCGTCCCTGGACGTGCTGATCTCCGAACTGACCGGCCAGGTGGTCGACGTGCGCCGGGCCCCCGGTGAGCAGGCCGCCGCCGTACCGGCGCAGCCAAGCGCCGACCGGTCCGAGTTGTCCACCGGCGCCTGAGACCGACGGGACGTACCAGATGCGTGGTGACCTGGTCCGCAAGCTGCTCGCCCGGGTGCTGACCACCGGGCTGGCCGTGCTGGCCTTCCTCGTCGTGGCGCTCACCGGAGCCACCGGCTGGGGCCTGGCCCTGGCCGTCGCGGCGCTCGCCGCCACCGCCTGGGAACGCCGCGTCCGCCCGTCGGCCGACGGCCTCGCCGAGACGGTGCTCGTCGCCGCCGGCATCCTCGTCGGCTACAGCCGTCGCCTCGACGACGGCTTCGACCCGGCCCTCGCGGCCACCGCGCTCGCCCTGCTCGGCCTGGTGCTGCTGGTCGGCCCGCTGCGACAGGCCGGCGCGCTGGAGATCCGGGCGGCGAACCTCCCGGTCCGCACGTGGACGCCGCTGGTCGCCGCCCGGCTCGGTGACGCCCTGCTGGCGCTGCTCGCCCTGGTGGCGCTCGCCGCCGTCCTGACCCTGCCCGCCTGGTCGGCGCTCGTCGCCACGCTGCTCGTCGGCGCCGGATGCGGCGCGGTCGCGCTCGACCTCGCCCGGCGCCGGTTCCGGCCGCCCGCCGGCGGAGGCCCGGTCGGCCGCGCGCTGCGCCGCCACCAGCCCGAGTTCGTGCTGCACTTCTCCGCGCCGCCCGGCTCGGAGTACCAGGTCACCATGTGGCTGCCGTACCTGGAACGGATCGGCCGCCCGTTCGTGGTGGTGCTGCGCGAGCCGGAGCTGATGCCCGCGGTGGCCGCCGCCACCCGCGCCCCGGTGGTCCTCTGCCCAACCCTGAAGGCGCTCGACGAGGCGCTGGCGCCCAGCCTGCGGGTCGCGTTCTACGTCAACCACGGCGCGAAGAACGCCCACCTGATCCGATTCAACCAGCTCACCCACGTGCAGCTGCACCACGGTGACAGCGACAAGGCCCCGAGCGCCAACCCGGTCTCGGCCATCTTCGACAAGATCTTCGTGGCCGGGCAGGCCGCGATCGACAGGTACGCCCGCGCCGGCGTGGAGATCCCCGCCGACAAGTTCGTCGTGGTCGGCCGGCCGCAGGTCGAGGCCATCGAGGTACGCCGGGAGCCGGTCGCCGCGTCGGCGCACCCGACGGTCCTCTACACCCCGACCTGGACCGGGCACCACGCCGACGCCAACTACTGCTCGCTGCCGGTGGCCGAGACGCTGATCCGCCGGCTGATCGACCGCGGGGCGGCGGTGATCCTGCGCGCCCACCCGTACACCGACAAGAACCCGGCCTCGGCCCGCCAGCTCGCCCGGCTCACCGAGCTGCTCGCCGCCGACCGGGCGAAGACCGGCCGCCCGCACCTGTGGGGCGCCGCAGCGGCCCGCGAGATGACGCTCACCGAGTGCGTCAACCGGGCCGACGCGCTGGTCTCCGACGTCTCCGGCGTCATCTCCGACTGGCTCTACTCCGGCAAGCCGTACGCGGTCACCGACACCGGCGCCGACGGCGAGCACTTCGTCGAGCGGTTCCCGCTCGCGGCGTCCGGCTACGTGCTGCGGCGCGACATGTCGAACGTGGATCAGGTGCTCACCGACCTGCTCGACGCCGACCCGAAGGCCGCGCAGCGCTGGGCGGCGCGCACCCGCTACCTGGGCGACTTCCCCGCCGACGCCTACGCCGAGGCATTCCTCGCCGCCGCCCGCCGCGAGCTGGAGGCCGACTGGGTGGTCCCGGCGCAGCGCGCCGTGGTGTAGACCCCGCTCAGAGGTACGTGTCGAGCAGGGCGAGCACGGCGGCCGGGTCCTCGACGTGCGCGTTGTGGCCCAGACCGGGCAGGGTGGCGACCGGCACGCCCAGTTCCTTGAGCTGCTCGTCGCTCACCATCGGGTCCTGCTCGCCGCGGGCCAGCAGCACCGGCACGCCGGTGGCGGCCAGCAGGGCGGGCAGCCGGGGATCGCCGACCGCGAACGCGGCCGGGTCCATCGCCAGCCGCCAGCGGCCGTCCACCCGCCGCAGCCCCGCCTCCACCACCGGGTGGTCCGGGGCGAACAGCCCGGCGAGCCCGGAGACGCGCAGGTAGCGGCGGGCCGCCTCGTCCCGGGTGGCGAACCAGGTGACCGGCCGGGCGGCCAGCTCGCCGGCCTTCGCCAGCTCGGCCGGGGACCAGACCGCCTTGATGCCGAGCCCCACCACCGCGTCGATCGGAAGAGCCCGCTGCCGGGCCGCGAGCGCCAGCGCCACCACCCCGCCGAGCGAGTGCCCGAGCAGCACCAGCCGGTCGTGCGGGCCGAGCCGGACCGGGCCGAGCCCGTCGGCCACGCGCTGAGCGAGGGCCTCGAAGGAGTAGCCGTCGAGCGGCGGCGACCAGCCGTGGCCCGCCAGGTCGGGGGCGAGCCAGCGCCCGGGCCAGCGGCGCTCCAGCAGCGGCGCCCAGGGCAGCCACACCTCGCCGGTGGCACCCATGCCGTGCAGGAGAATCAGGTGCCGGTTCCCCGTCGCATCACCCATTGGCGCAGTCTGCCACCGCCCGCCCCGGACACGCGAGACCAAACCCAGCCGACCCGCCCCCGCCCCCGCCCCTTGCCCGTCGATCTTGCAGTTGCGGCCCCCAGGATGCCCGGCTTGTCCGCTATGACAGGGCCACAAGTGCAAGATCAGCGAGCCGGGGAGGGCCCGGGGGGACGGGGAAGGCCGGCACCCCGGGGTGGGGTGCCGGCCTTCGGGGGGTGCGGAGGGTCAGGCGGAGTAGCCGCGGCTGGCGATCCAGTGCGCCAGGTCGATGGTGGTGAGCCAGTACGACGGCAGCGACGGGTCGGCCGAGTCGGCGATCCGGACGGTCCGGCCGTCGTCCTTGTAACCGATCACCGCGACGTAGTGGCCGCCCGGGAACGAGTGCCAGCCGCCGTTGGTGTCGGTGGCGGTGCCGGCGACGTTCGCGACGACCCCCCGGCCGTTGCTGATCGCCTCGACCACGTCGGCCTGGAGCCGGTCCATCTGGGCCGCGCTGGCCGAGCCGGGAATCATCCGGGTCCGGTACGGGTTGCCCTTGACCTGCTGGTTGAGCACGCGCGTGGTGTCCTCGGCCGAGTTGGTGCCCATCTCGGTGGTGCCGAGCGGGCCGGCCAGCGCGTCCTGGCTGCGCTCGACGCCGGTGGCGCTGAGCGCGTTGCGCACGGCGGCCGGGCCGCAGTAGTAGTAGTTGATCTGCGCCTGGTAGTCGTAGTCCAGCGTCCTGCTGGACGGCGGCTTCGGCGCGGCCTTGGTGACGTCCGGGTCCGCCGCGGCCTTCTTCGCCGACGGGGAGGTGCTGGGCGACGCGCTGGGCGTGGCGCTGGGCGACGCCGGCGGGACGACGATGCGTGCCTCGCCCCGGCTGGCGGGCTCGCCGAGGCGTGCGCCGAGTTCGGCGACCGAGGCGCTGTTCTCCTGGTGGACCGGGGCGTCCTCACCGGCGGCGAGGGCGGTGCCGGCGCCGGCGGCCAGCACGAGCGCCGCGGCCGATCCGGCGATGATCTGGTACGGGCGCTCGGTGGCGATCCGCCGCAGCTGACGCTTCAGGTGGTGCTTCACAAAATCCTCCACGGGGGGCGTGATCGGCACACGCCGGCCCGGCACGCGGAGTGATCCACACGTGCTGGCAGGGCCGGATGGGCCGGGGGGCGGGTACGCCCGCGATGCCGGGCGCCCAGGGGCGGTTTGCCGGTCGCGTCAGGCGAGCGCGGGCACCGCGGAGCCGTGAAGGCGGGGGGACGATCGAGGGGTGGGCACGAGGATGGCACTCCTTCCGTGGCCGCCGACCGGGTTAGCTGACGGATTCGGGCGGGAAGTACGCCCTACCGCGGCCGTGGCCGCGGATTCACCCCGATGGTGCTCATGGTTCCCCGGTTCGTGTTGACACGATTAGGCGGGTCGGCGCGGCGTCGCCTTCTGCGATCGGTTACCGCACCGGACGCGCCGACACTACCGGTGGGTATTGCCCCTGCCAAGCGCTCCCACCTGCGTAAACGTGATCCTCGGTAACGGATTTCGGAACAGTCGGTTACTCACTTCACTCAATGGGACAAGCAGTGGTGACGTGACCTGCCGGCGGAAAGGGGACAGACGGCGAGCCGGTGACCGGCAATTGCGCGGTCCGCTGCCCTGTTCTGCGCCGGACGCCCGTTTCCGCGTCCTGGGTGAGCGGGGTCACCACATTCCGGGTAACAATTCGGTCGCCACCGGCGCCTCAGCCGACCCGGGCCGGACGCCACCGGGCGGTGCGGACGGACGCGCCGACCGCGAGGGGCATCGTCGCCGCGCCGCGGGACACCGCAGCGGGCCGCAACGCCAGGGTGGCCGCGTACGCCTCGGCGGCGAGCGTCCGGGCGGCCTCGGCGGCCAGTTCGGCGTCCCGCCAGGCCAGCCGCTCCCGCTCGGCGGCGCTCTCCCACCCGGCCCGGCGCCGGTCCCGGACGGTGCGGGCCAGCACGACCTCCTGCTCGGCCGGGTGCCGGCGCGGGTCCCACCCGTTGCGGCGCGCCAGCACGTCGGCGAGCTGGCGGGCGGACAGCTCGCCACGCCAGTGCGCCGTCATGGCGGCGTGGTGCAGCCAGCGCTCCCGGGCCGCGTACTCCGCAGGGGTACGCGGGGTGCGCGGGGCGGCCAGCGCGGCGGCCCCGGCCAGGCGGCGCGCGGCGGTGTCCGCCTCGTCGTACGCCACCCAGGCCCGTTCCGCCTCGTCCTGCGCGACCAGCCACCGCTCCCGGCGGCGACGGGCCGTCTGGGCGGCGCCTGCGGCGGCGACCGCCACCTCGTCGGCGTACCGGACGAGGTCGTCGCGGCGCGCGGCGTCCGCGTCCACCGGATCGGCGGCGGCCTCGACGGCACCGTCCCGCTCGGGCCGGGCCACCAGCACGGCGAGCAGGCCGAACGCGAGAAGCATCAGGAAGGACCAGATGGCGGCGGCCTCGGGAACCGCGGTGAGGAAGTGGTAGAGAGCGGTCTGCGACATGGTCGGCACCTCACGGGAAGAACCTGGCGGGAGACTCCGCACGGCCGGTCGGGGCGGGGGCGCGTGCGCCGGGCCGTCGAGGGGCGGGTGCGGGATGACGTTCGGTGGGTGCGGTGACGGGCGAGCGCCCGTGTGCGGATCAGCGGGCGGGCGGGGCCCGCAGGCCGACCGGCGCGGTGATCCGGCCGGCCGGGACCGGCTGTGGGCCGGCCCGGAGCGTGTCGGTCGCCCGTGGGGCGGGCGCGGGAGCGCCGACGGGACGGGCCTGCCGCCCGGCGGTGCGGTCGTGTTTCGGTCGCTCGGCGGCGGCCGGCGTGCTCGCGTACGCCGGACCGGCGACCGCGGCCGGGGCGGCGCCGGCCGGCAGCGTGGCCGCGCCGAACGAACAGGCGACGACCACGGCGAGACTGGCCAGCATCCGGGCGGTCCAGCGCGCCACCCACCACACCGGGCAGGTGAGCGCGATCGGAAGCACGGGTACAAATTACCGCCGATCCCCCCGGAACGCACCGCCGCCCGGCGTGTCGCGAATCGGCCGGACCGGGACGCACCGGGTCAGTCCGGTCGACGCCGCCCGGCGTACTCGATGCCCTCGGCCGCACCGCCGTCGGACGCCGCGCCGCCGTCGGCGGCCAGGGCTCCCGCACCCTCGGCGGGCACACGCGGAGCCGGCACCGACGACGCCGCCGCGGCGGCCGCGCGGGCCCGGCGGGACGGACCGAGCAGGCGCATCATCGGCAGCTCCACCCAGCGGTGCAGCGCGGCGGCGAGCGCGAGCGTGAGCAGCAGGAAGCCGAGCACCGCGAGCGGCCCCCGCCAGCCGGGCAGGCCGGTGCCCCAGTCCCCGGTCAGCCGCAGGACGGTGACCATGACCAGCACGTGCACCAGGTAGAAGGCGAACGAGACCTCACCGAGCCAGATCATCGGCCGGGACCGCCAGGGGGTGGGCCGGCCGCGCACGTCGGCGTCCGCCGCCGCGGCGATGACCAGCAGGTACGCCACGGCGAGCAACGCCGCCCAGAACTCGGCCGGGATCCACAGCGCGGCGACCACCCAGGTGGTGACGAACAGGCCGGTGGCGACGGCGAGGTTCGGTCCGCGCCAGCGGTGGCGGCGCATCAGCTCGGCGGCGGCCACGCCCATCCAGAACTCCAGCGACCGGGTCACCGGGAAGATCTGGGTGAACCACCACCGCTGCTCCTCCGGCACCAGTTCCTGGCCCGGCCACAGCGCCAGGATGAGCAGCGGCGCCGCGACCAGCACGGCCCGGAGCACCCCGGTACGGGCCCGGCGCAGCCGCGGCACCACCAGCGGCAGGCACAGGTAGAAGGCCAGCTCGCAGGAGAGCGACCAGCTCACGTTGTTGACGCTGTAGAAGTAGCCGTTCAGCGGGATCCACGCCTGGACCAGGAAGAAGTTGCCGATCGCCGCCCACGGCAGGACCGGGTCGGCGAACCACGCCGCGACCGCCAGCGCCGCCACGAACGTCACCACGTGGTTCGGGTAGATCTTGGCGAGCCGGCGGCGCAGGAACGTCCACGCCCGCTCCCCGTCGCGGTACGACCAGACCAGCACGAACCCGCTGAGGATGAAGAAGAACTCGACGCCGGACAGGCCGAGGCTGAACGCCTTGTCCACCACCGCCTTGAGGTGCGGCTCGGCGACGATCCCCATGGTCCCGGCGTGGAAGCCGAAGACAAGCAGCGCGGCGACCCACCGCAAACCGGTCAGCGACGGCAGGCGCGGGGCACGGGTGACGGTCGGCGCGCTGGTCATTCCGGGCACCCTACCCCGGAGTACCGGGACGTTCCCGGCGAGCCGACGGCCGACCGGTCCCCGCGCGGCGGCGGATAGGATTTCCGTTCCTGCACGCGCGAGCGCCCGACCGGCGCCCGCCGGCACGCCGTGCCGTACGGAAGGTGAGCGAACCTGATGCACCAGCGGATCCTGCTCCGCGCCCGCAAGGGCCCGTTCGACGTCCTCACGCCGGAGGAGACGTTCGCCGGCAACTGGATCGGGGACAACAGCGGAAACCTGGTCTTCAGCCACGCCGCGCACAAGCTGCTGGCCACCTCCACGGCGGAGATCACACCGACCCGCACCCCGGCCGATCCGCGCCTCGCCGACGAGATCAACGAGCGGTACGACGTGTTCGTCGTGCCGCTGGCGAACGCCTTCCGCCGCAGCTTCGTGCACCGCCTCACCCCGCTGACCCGGCTGATCGAACGGCTGAAGATCCCGGTGGTGGTGCTCGGCGTCGGCGTGCAGACCAACGTCGACGGCGACCGCGAGTACCTGCGGCCGATCGACGAGCCGGTGCGCGCCTTCTGCAAGGCCGTGCTGGACCGGTCGCACAGCATCGGCGTACGCGGCGAGGTGACCGAGAGCTACCTCAACACGCTGGGCTTCTCCGACGTGGAGCAGATCGGCTGCCCGTCGATGTTCCTGCACGGCGACACGTTCCCGCTGGAGAAGAGGCAGCCGGAGCTGACCGCCGAGTCGAAGGTGGCGCTCACCATCTCCCCGTACGTCCGCTCGATGGCCTCGGTGGTCCGCCACCACCACGAGCGCTACCCGAACCTGTGCTACGTACCGCAGGACCTGCGTACCCTCGGCACCCTGCTCTACGGCGACGCGCCCGAGCACCGGGGGCAGAGCAGCGACATCCCACTGCACACCTCGCACCCGCTGTTCGTCGAGGACAAGGTGCGCATGTTCGTCGACCCGTGGACCTGGATGTCGCACCTGTCCGGGTACGACTTCGCGTTCGGCACCCGCATCCACGGCACCATCACCGCGCTGGCCGCCGGCACGCCCGGCTACCTGTTCGCGCACGACTCGCGCACGCTGGAACTGGCCCGCTACTTCGACATCCCGCACCGGATCATGCGCGACGTGCCGGCCGACGTCGACGCCGCCGACCTCTACGCGGAGGCCGACTACACCGCGCTCACCGACGGCCACAAGGCACGCTTCGAGACCATCACCGCGTTCCTGCGCAAGCACGACCTCGGCATCTCGTTCGACGACGACGAAAGCGCCGTCCGCTTCGACCGGCGGGTCGGCGAGACGGTGTTCCCGCCGGCCGTCGGGCCCGCCGCCGCCACCCCGCCGGCCGAACTGCTGACCCGCATCGAGCGGCTGCGCGACGAGAACGCCAAGCTCACCGAGACCATCGACGCGCTGCGCTCGCAGCAGCTGCGCGAGCGGATCAAGCAGGCCGTCCCGGGCAAGGTCCGCCGGATGCTGCGGCGCTGACAGTCGTACGCCTGTTCTAAACAGGGTACGATCGGCGGCGTGTCCGACGTCGCGTACCAGCCCTCGATGCTCGACCTGGCCGAGCAGGGCCCCACCCTGGGCCCGCTCGCCGGGGCGCTGCGCCGCCACGAGCTGAGCCGGGGCGCCTGGGTCGACCACCTGCCCGGCTGGGTGCGGGGCTCCGACGCGGTGCTCGACACGTTGCGCCACGACGTGCCCTGGCGGGCCGAGCGCCGCACCATGTACGACACCGAGGTCGACGTGCCCCGGCTGCTCTGCTGGTACGCCGCCGGCCGGCCGCTGCCGCATCCGGTGCTCACGACGGCCCGTGACGCGCTCACCCGGCACTACGCGCCCGAGCTGGGCGAGCCGTTCGTCACCGCCGGCATGTGCCTCTACCGGGACGGGCGCGACAGCGTGGCCTGGCACGGCGACACCCTGGGCCGCTCCGCGCACACCGACACGATGGTCGCGATCGTCTCGTTCGGCTCCCCGCGCGCGCTGCTGCTGCGACCCCGCGGCGGAGGCGGCGGCAGCCTGCGGTTCCCGCTCGGCCACGGCGACCTCGTGGTGATGGGCGGCTCCTGCCAGCGCACCTGGGAACACGCCGTGCCGAAGACCACCCGCCCGGTCGGCCCTCGCGTCAGCGTCCAGTTCCGTCCCACCGGCGTCGCCTGAGCCCGGGCCGGGCCCACATCTGCGCTGGGCACGTGCTAGAAACAACCCCCAGGGTCGATCACGCCCCGTCACCCGATGACGCGAAGGGCGACAGATGACCCAGTCCCCCACCTCCCGCTGGTCCCCGTGGACGCTGCACGGCGACGGCCGCCAGGTACGCCCCGGCGACGTGGTCCGGCCCGACGAACGGCTCTCCTGGCCGCGCACCGTCGGCGTGGGCGTACAGCACGTGGTCGCCATGTTCGGCGCCACCTTCACCGTCCCGCTGATCACCGGATTCCCGCCCGCCACCACGCTGCTGTTCTCCGGGCTCGGCACGTTGCTGTTCCTGCTGATCACCGGAAACCGGCTGCCCTCGTACCTCGGCTCGTCGTTCGCGTTCATCGCGCCGGTGCTCGCGGCGAAGACCGACGGCGGCATCGGCGCGGCTCTCGGCGGCATCGTGGTCGCGGGAGTCGCGCTCGCGCTCGTCGGCGTGGTGGTGCAGGTGGCCGGCTCCCGCTGGATCGACACGCTGATGCCGCCGGTGGTCACCGGCGCGATCGTCATGCTGATCGGCCTCAATCTCGCGCCGGTGGCCTGGGACGGCGGCGGCGCCGGCACCGGCGTCAAGGCGCAGCCGCTGATCGCCGTGGTCACCCTCGCCGCGATCCTGCTCACCACAGTGCTCTTCCGCGGTTTCGTGGCCCGGCTGTCGATCCTCGTCGGCGTGGTGGTCGGCTGGGTGCTCGCCGCGCTGACCGGCAACCTCGACCAGCAGGCCGTACGCGGGCTGCGGCAGGCGGCCTGGATCGGTTTCCCCGAGTTCCACACGCCGAGCTTCGACGCGCGCGCCGTCGTGCTGGTCATCCCGGTGATCCTCGTGCTGATCGCGGAGAACGCCGGGCACGTCAAGGCGGTCGCCGCGATGACCGGCCGCAACCTCGACCGCGACATGGGCCGGGCGCTGCTCGGCGACGGCGTCGCCACCGTGCTGGCCGGCTCGGGCGGCGGTTCCGGCACCACCACGTACGCGGAGAACATCGGCGTGATGGCGGCGACCCGCGTCTACTCCACGGCCGCGTACTGGGTGGCCGGCGGCACAGCGATCCTGCTCGGGCTCTGCCCGAAGTTCGGCGCGCTGATCCTGACCGTGCCGGCCGGCGTGCTGGGTGGCGCGACCACCGCGCTGTACGGCCTGATCGCCATCCTCGGCGCCCGGATCTGGATCGAGGGCCGGGTCGACTTCCACGACCCGATCAACCTGTTCACGGCGGCGGTAGCGGTGATCGTCGGCGCCGCCAACTACACGCTCACCGCCGGTGACCTGTCCTTCAACGGCATCGCGCTGGGCACGGCGGCCGCCCTGATCATCTACCACGGCATGCGCCTGATCGCCCGCCTGCGCGGCACCACGCCCGAGTCCCGCCAGTCCCCCGACCCCGAACTCTGACCCCCTCTCCCCTCTCCCCTCTCCCCTCTCCCCTCGCCCTCCCCTCCCGCCTCCCGCCGGACCCCGCCGTTGATCATGAAGTTGACGGGCGGGAATTGGGCAATTTGCACCGTCAACTTCATGATCAGCGGGCCCGATCTGCAAGATCGCGCAGCGCTGTTCCTCGCCGTCGGACCAGCCCTGCCCGGGCCGCGTCGATCATGAGGTTGACGGCACCTCGTGCCCGTTTTATCGCCGCTAACCTCATGATCGACCGCGCGGGGACGGGACGCGGTTGCCCGAACACCCGAAATGCCCCAGCAGTCGGGGCACCGCCATGGTGATCAAGGGGTTTTGGGGCGGCAGGAGGCGCGAAAGGGCCACAAACTCCTTGATCACCGCGCGGATGGGGGTGCCTCCGGGCATTCGGGCGCACAGGTTCCGCCAGGAGTTCCGGGGTGGCCTGCGCCCACCTCGGTGATCAAGGAGTTTGGGGGTCGTGGAGGGCGCTAGAAGCCCGCAAACTCCTTGATCAACGAGTCGCGGGTGGGGGGCGGGTGGCTTGGGGTGGCCGCCCCCTGCGCGGTGGTCAGTCGCGGTCGATGTGGTGGCCCACCACGGTGGGGCCGAGCATCACGGCGAAGCCGGAGCCGTCCCGGCGCGGGTCGGCCGGCGGCAGATCCACCGGGTCGCCGGTGGCGGTCGCGCCCACCGGCCGCGGGCCGATCCAGGCCACCGACAGCTCCAGCTCACCCTTGAGGAACCGCTGCGCGCGTACGCCGCCGGTCGCTCTCCCCTTCGCCGGGTACGCCTTGAACGGCGTCACCTTCACCGTGGCGCCGGTCGAGGTGACCACCATCGGCTCACCGTGCGCCGCGTCGTCGGTGCGGATCGCGCCGAAGAACACCGCCCGCGCGCCGGCGGGCAGGCTGATGCCGGCCATGCCGCCACCCTTGGGCCCCTGCGGGCGTACCACAGACGCGGCGAAGCGCAGCAACGACGCCTCCGAGGAGACGAACGCCAGTGTCTCGGCGCCGTCGGTCAGCCACGTCGCGCCGATCACCTCGTCGCCGTCACGCAACGAGATCACCTCGAACTCGTCGGAGCGGACCGGCCAGTCCGGCGCGCACACCTTGACCACGCCCGCCCGGGTACCGAGCGCCAGCCCGGGGGAACCCTGCGCGGACGGCCCCAGCGGGGCCAGCCCGACGACTGTCTCGCCCGGCTCCAGCGGCGCCAGTTCCGCCGCCGACATGCCGCCGCGCAGCGACACCGTGCCGGACTGCTCGGGCAGCACCGGCAGCGGCAGCACGTCGATCTTGAAGGCGCGACCGGCGCTGGTCACCAGCAGCACGCGCCCCCGTGCGGTGGAGTGCACCACCGCGCGTACCGCGTCGTGCTTGACCCGGCCGCTGCGCCGGCGCGCCTCGGCGGCCTCCTCCGACTCGGCCGCGGTCCGCGCGACCAGCCCGGTGGCGGAGAGGATCACCTGGCACGGGTCGTCGGCCACCTCCAGCGGGCCGGCCGGCACCGAGGCGGCGAGCACCTCCTTGAGGTCACCGTCGACGAGCGTGGTGCGCCGCGGCGCGCCGAACTGCTTCACCACGGCGGCCAGCTCGTCGGAGACCACCTTCCGCAGCACCTTGGAGTCGTCCAGGATCTTCGACAGCTCGGCGATCTCGCCGCGCAGCTTCTCCTGCTCGGCCTCCAGCTCCAGCCGGTCGTACTTGGTCAGGCGGCGCAGCGGGGTGTCCAGGATGTACGCGGCCTGGATCTCGGAGAGCTTGAACTTCTGCATCAGGCCGTCCTTGGCGGCCTGGGCGTCCTCGCTGGCCCGGATCAGCTTGACCACCCGGTCGATGTCGAGCAGGGCGATCAGGAGACCGTCGACCAGGTGCAGGCGTTCCTCCCGCTTGCGCTTGCGGTACGCGGTGCGCCGGGTCACCACCTCGTAGCGGTGCGCCAGGAACACGTCGAGCAGCTCCTTGAGCCCGAGCGTGCGCGGCTGACCGTCGACGAGCACCAGGTTGTTCACGCCGAAGGACTGCTCCAGCGGGGTGAGCCGGTAGAGGTCGGCCAGCAGGGCCTGCGGGTTCACGCCGACCTTGCATTCCACCACCAGGCGGGTGCCGTTCTCCCGGTCGGTGAGGTCCTTGACGTCGGCGATGCCGGTCAGCCGCTTGGTCTTGTTCACCTCGTTGGTGATGGCCGCGATGACCTTCTCGGCGCCGACGCCGTACGGCAGCTCGGTGACGGTGATGGCCTGCCGGCCGCGGCTGCCCTCCAGCGGGCCGATCTCCACCCGGCCGCGCATGCGCACCACGCCGCGCCCGGTCTCGTACGCGCGGCGCACCTCGTCCAGGCCGAGCAGCAGCCCACCGGTGGGCAGGTCGGGGCCGGGGACGAACTCCATGAGCTTGTCCAGCGTGGCGTCCGGGTGGTTGATCAGCCAGCGGGCGGCCTGGACGACCTCGCCGAGGTTGTGCGGGATCATGTTCGTGGCCATGCCGACCGCGATGCCTGACGCGCCGTTGACGAGCAGGTTCGGGAACGCCGCAGGCAGCACCGTGGGCTGGGTCAGCGAGCCGTCGTAGTTCGGCTCGACGTCGACGGTGGCCTCACCCAGCTCGCCGGTGAGCAGCATCGCCTCCCGCGACATCCGGGCTTCCGTGTAGCGCGCCGCGGCCGGTCCGTCGTCCGGGGAACCGAAGTTGCCGTGCCCGTCGATGAGCGGGACGTTGAGCGAGAAGTCCTGCGCCAGCCGCACCATCGCGTCGTAGATCGCGGTGTCGCCGTGCGGGTGGTACTTGCCCATCACGTCGCCGACGATGCGGGCGCTCTTGACGTGGCCCCGGTCCGGGCGGTGGCCCTGCTCGTGCATCGACCAGAGGATGCGCCGGTGCACCGGCTTGAGCCCGTCGCGGGCGTCGGGCAGGGCGCGGGAGTGGATGACCGAGAACGCGTACTCCAGGTAGGAGTCCGAGACCTCGGTGACCAGCGGGTTGTCGAAGACCCGGGCGCCGGCCTGGTCGAAGGCGGCCAGATCCGCCTTCGCGCGGTCGTCCTTGCGGCGTGCCATGGTGCGGTTTCCTTCCGAAACGAACCCGGTGGTCAGGCGTCGATGGCGTCGCGGTCGACCCGGTCGGCGGAGTCGATCAGCCAGTTGCGGCGGGGCTCGACCTTCTCCCCCATGAGCAGTTCGAGGATCCGCTCGGCGGCGTCGACGTCGTCGAGCGTGATGCGGCGGACCGCCCGGGTGGCCGGGTTCATGGTGGTCTCCCACAGCTCGTCGGCGTCCATCTCACCGAGGCCCTTGAAGCGCGGGATCGGCGTGACGATCTGCTTGCCGGCCTTCTCCAGCTTGCGGACCGTCGCCTCCATCTCGGCCTGGGTGTAGGTGTAGACGGTCTGCGGGTTGCGGCCCTTCGTGGTGATCTTGTGCAGGGGCGGCATCGCCGCGTAGAGCCGCCCGGCCTCGATCAGCGGCCGCATGTAGCGGGCGAACAGCGTGATCAGCAGGGTACGGATGTGCGCGCCGTCGACGTCCGCGTCGGCCATGATGAGCACCCGGCCGTACCGCAGGGCGGACAGGTCGAACGTGCGGCCCGAGCCGGCGCCGAGCACCTGCACGATCGCGGCGCACTCGGCGTTGTCCAGCACCTGCTGGAGGTTGGCCTTCTGCACGTTGAGGATCTTGCCGCGGATCGGCAGCAGCGCCTGGTATTCCGACGAGCGGGCCATGCGGCTCGTGCCCAATGCGCTGTCGCCCTCCACGATGAACAGCTCGCTGCGCTCGACCCCGGTGGCCCGGCAGTCGACCAGCTTGGCCGGCATGGCCGCGCCCTCCAGCGCGGTCTTGCGGCGGGCGGCGTCCTTCTGCTGCTTCTGGGTCAGGCGCACCCGGGCGGCGTCGACGATCTTCTGGAGCACCGTACGGGCCTCGGCCTTGGTCCGGCGGTCGTCCAGCCAGCTCTTGAGGTGCGCCTCGACCAGGCCCTGGAGCACCTTGGTGATGCCGGCGGTGGACAGCTCGTCCTTGGTCTGCGAGGTGAACTGCGGCTCCGGGATGCGTACGTGCACCACGGCGGTCATGCCCTCCAGGACGTCGTCCAGGGTGGGCGCGTCCTCCTTGGGCTTGAGCAGGCCGCGGGCGTTGCGGGCGGCGTCGGCGAGGGTACGCGCCAGCGCCCGCTCGAAGCCCTTGCGGTGGGTGCCGCCGTGGGCGTTGCGGATGGTGTTGGTGAAGCACTCGACGGTGCGCTCGTAGCCGGTGCCCCAGCGGAACGCCACCTCGACCTCGGCGCGGCGCTGCACGTTGGACTGCATGACGCCGTTGGCGTCGGCGGCGTTCTCCCGGTAGGTGCCCTCGCCGGTGACCAGCAGCGTGCCGGAGACCGGCCGGTCGCCGGCCGGGGCGAGGTATTCCACCATGTCGGTCAGGCCGTCGGGGAAGTGGAAGCGCTCCTCGACGGCCTCCTCGCCGGTCTTGTCGAGCAGCCGGTAGGCCACGCCGGGGACGAGGAAGGCGGTGTTGCGCAGCTTGAGCCGGACCGCCTCGGTGTCGAGCGCGGCGCCGGTCTCGAAGTAGCGAGGGTCGTGCCACCAGCGGATCGAGGTGCCGGTGCGCTGCCCGCGCTTCATGGCGCCGACGATCTGCAGGCCGGGGCCGGGGGTGAACGCCGCGTCGGGGCCGTCTGCGTCGAAGACGCCCGGTACGCCGTGGCGGAACGACATGGCGTGGATCTTGCCGGCGCGCCGGACGGTGACGTCGAAGCGGCGGGACAGCGCGTTCACCGCGGAGGCGCCGACGCCGTGCAGGCCGCCGGAGGTCTTGTAGCCGGAGCCGCCGAACTTGCCGCCCGCGTGCAGGCGGGTGAGCACCAGCTCGACGCCGGAGATGCCGGACTTGGCGTGCACGTCGGTGGGGATGCCCCGGCCGTCGTCGTCGACCTGGACCGACCCGTCGGCGTGCAGGATCACGTCGACAGTGGTGGCGTGACCCGCGACACCCTCGTCTGTCGAGTTGTCGAGGATCTCGTTGACGAGGTGACCCACGCCACGGCTGTCGGTCGAGCCGATGTACATGCCGGGGCGCTTGCGGACGGCGTCGAGGCCCTCCAGGTGCGTCAGGTCGTCGGCCCCGTAAAGGGTCTCAGGCTGTGCGGTCAACTGGTCGTACTCCCAGGTCTCGGCGGTGTGGTGCCGTTCACCGTGTGACTCCCCCACGATGATCGCCGGGCGCGGCGCGCCGGAGCGAGCCTAGCCGGATGCCCTGACAGGTCGGCGGTACCGGGGCGGTGCGTTGCGCGACGGACCTCGCGTCCGGGTCCGCGCCGCCGCCGCGTGCGGCGGCCGGGCGGGGCGGACGGGGCGTCCAGGCGGCACAACGACCCGCGAGCCGGATGTCTTCCCCGACGAGGGTTCTCAGATGTCGGGGCATTGACGTCCGTCACACGCGCGTGATCTGATCGCCATCCCAAAGAATCTTTCACATTTCTATGTCTGGGAGGTCGGGCATGTCCGTGTTCCGTCGTTCCGTGCTCGCGGCGGCGCTGGCGCTCGCCACTGTGGCGTTACCCGCCGCGGCGGCGCCCGCCCGGCCGGCCGCCGCCGCGCTGCCCACCGCCGCGGTGGCGCTGGGTGACAGCTTCATCAGCGGCGAGGGCGCCGGGGCGTACGCGCCGGTGGTGGACGTCAACGGGGTGGCCCAGGGCTTCCCCGGGTGGTCCGCCGCCAACGCCAACGCCTACTTCTGCCACCGCTCGCCCAACGCCTCGCTGTTCCAGGCCGACCTGCCGGGCATCTCCGCGCGGTTCAACCTGGCCTGCTCGGGCGGGCAGCCGTACGACATCGCCGGCGCCTCGGCCACCCGGGCCAAGGGACGGCAGGTGGCCGCCCAGCTCGACCAGCTCCGGACGGTGGCGCGGACCCACGACATCGACCTGGTCCTGGTCGGCCTCGGCTCCAACAACAGCTCGTTCACCTTCGGCAGCGTCGCGGAGAAGTGCGCCAACCGGTTCATCGCCGACGCCTGGACCGGCTGGTGGGAGTTCTGGGCGTACCTGGGCGGGCCGGTGGAGCAGAAGCCGTGCACGGACGCCGACCTCGGCACGGCCGCGCAGTTCGCCGCCGCCACCACGGAGGCCACCACGGCGCTGCGGCGGCTGCTCACCACGCTCGACGAGGTCGACGCCGACGGCCAGCACCGGGTGGTGTTCCAGGACTACACCAACCCGCTGCCGCCGGAGCTGGACCAGAGCTACTGGACCGAGGACAGCCGGGACGACACCCGGGACAAGTTCCGCGCGCTCGGCGCCGAGCGGTACGCGGCCGGCTGCCCGATCCACCGGGCCAGCCTGGCGCCCGGGCACCGTTTCTCGCAGGGACTCGGCACGCTGGTCAGCTCGGTGCGCGGCACGCTCGCCGGTGAGTTCCCGCAGGACGACCTGGTCTACCTGAACGTGCAGCGCGCGTTCGACGGGGCCCGGCTGTGCGAGTCGACAGGCAGCCCGGGCAACGCCCTGGCCACGCCGATCCGGCTGATGGACGGCCCGACCGGCACGTTCGTCACCAGCCTCTCCGGGTACGACAAGCTCGACATCCAGCGGATCGCCAACGCCTGCGGCACGTACTTCCAGACCTGCCAGGAGTCGTGGCACCCGAACGCGGCAGGGCACAAGGTGCTCGGCCGGTGCCTGGCCGGCGCGGCGGCGACCGGCGCCCGTACCGTCTCCTGCGTCCGCGCGTCGGACGGCACGGTGCGGGTGAGCTGAGAAGCGCCGGCCGGCGTCCCGCGCGCGGGACGCCGGCCGGCGTCAGGCCCGGATCGCGGTGCCGAGCACGTGCGGCGACGCCGGCCCCGGCAGCCCGGTCGGCGGGAAGCGGAACCGGTCCAGCCGGGTCACCGTGAAGCCGGCCGCCCCGATCGCGGCCACCGTGTCCCGGGCGGTGTGGCAGCCGGCGCAGAACAGCGGCCAGAGCGTGGCGTCGGCGAGGCGCTGGGCCCGGCGCAGTCCCGGCGTCTGCGCCACCACGTGTTCGTAGAAGCGCAGCTCGCCGCCGGGCCGCAGCACCCGGCGCGCCTCGCGCAGCGCCACCGCCTGGTCCGGCACCGAGCAGAGCACCAGCGACAGCACCACCGCGTCGGCGGCGCCGTCGGCGACGGGCAGTTCCTCGGCCAGTCCGGCGGCGACTGTGACCGGCACCGGGGCGCCCGGCGCGGCGGCGCGGGCCAGCGCGCGCAGGCGCGGTTCCGGCTCGACGGCGAGCACCCCGGTCACGCCCGCCGGGTAGTGCGTCAGGTTGCGTCCGTTGCCGGCGCCGACCTCTACCACCCGGCCGCGCAGCCCGGCGACCAGGCGGGCGCGGTGCCCGGCCATGCCGGCCTGGTCCATGGCGACGCTGGCGCGGGCGAAGATCCGGGCGAAGATCGGATGGGAGACGGCCATCAGCGACCGGCCGGTGGGGCGCCGAGGCTGAGCAGGAGCGGGCCGGCGGATCCGTCCACGAGGTCGCCGAGGCGTACCCCGTCGAGCACGGCGAGGAAGGCGGCCTGCGCGCGGCGCAGCTCACCGCGCAGCCGGCACTCGGCAATCAGGGGGCAGACCGGCTGCGCGCAGTTGACCACCTCGCCGTCGCCCTCGAAGGCACGGACCACCTGGCCGACGGTGAGGTCACTCGCGTGTTCGGCGAAGGCGACGCCGCCGGAGCGGCCCCGGATGGTCACCAGGACGCCGATGCGTTGCAGCCGCTGCACCACCTTGGCGACGTGGCTGCGGGGCAGCGCGAGCCGGGTGGCGAGCTCGTCGACTGTGGCCCGGACCGGGGACGCGGCGGTGAGCATGGCGATCCGCAACGCCATGTCGGTCGACCGGTTGAGCCTCACGCACCGACCCTAGCCATTCGGTGCCATCCGCGACACAAGCAGATTCACGGTGACCCATGCCACCACGCTCCCGGGACCTTCGACCCTAAAGAGGAATCTTGAATACCTGTTTCGTGGAGATCGACCTGTTTGAGTCTCGGAAGGAGATTCGGTAGTGCTCTCGGAATCCTCAGCCGCAGTCGTGACCGCCACCCTGCCCGTCGTACGGGCACACGGCGAGGCCATCACCGGCCGCTTCTACCAGCGGATGTTCGACGCCCACCCGGACCTGCTGGACCTGTTCAACCGGGGCAACCAGGCCACCGGGGCGCAGAAGGCCGCCCTCGCCTCGGCAGTGGTCGCGTACGCGGCCCACCTGACCGGCGACACCGGCATGCCGTGGGGCCCGGTCCTGGACCGGATCGCGCACAAGCACGCCTCGCTCGGCATCACCGCCACCCAGTACCCGATCGTCGGCCGGCACCTGCTCGCCGCCGTCGGCGAGGTGCTCGGCGACGCCGTCACCCCGGAGGTGGCCGCCGCCTGGGACGAGGTCTACTGGCTGCTGGCCTGCGAACTGATCGCCCGCGAGGCGCGGCTCTACGCGGGCGCCGGCGTACCCGAGGGCGGTCCGGTGTGGCAGGACTGGCGGGTGACCGGCCGGGCCCGGGAGAGCGCCGACGTCGTCTCGCTCACCCTCGCGCCGGCCGACGGCGGCGCCGCGCCCGGCTTCACCCCCGGCCGGTACGTCTCGGTCGCTGTCGACCTGGACGGCGGCCGGGGACAGCAGATCCGCCAGTACAGCCTCTCCGGCCGCCCCGGCGCCGAGGAGTGGCGGATCACCGTGAAGCGGGTACGCGGCGCGGGCGGCGCGCCCGACGGGATGGTCTCCGGTCACCTGCACGAGCGGGTCGCGGTCGGCGACACGCTGCGGCTCAGCCCGGCATTCGGCGAGGTGGACGCGGCCGGCGGCGACGGACCGCTGCTGCTGGCCAGCGCCGGTATCGGGCTCACCCCGGCGATGGCGGCGCTGGCCCACCTGGCCGACCGGGACCCCGGGCGACGGGTGACGCTGGCGCACGCCGACCGCGCCGCCGAGGCGCACGCGCTGCGGCAGGAACTGCCCGCGCTCCAGCAGCGGCTGCCGAACCTGACCGTCCACCTCTGGTATCTCGACGCCGCCGGAGCCGACCTGCCGGGCCTGAAGGCGGAGGTGTCCACCGGGCTGATCGACCCGGACCGCGTCCGGCTGCCCGCCGGGGTGACCGCGCACCTGTGCGGCCCGATCGCGTTCATGAACCTGGTCCGGGCCAACCTGCTGCGCCGGGGGGTACCGGACGAGCAGATCGCCTACGAGGTGTTCGGCCCCGGGATGCTGCCGGGCTGACTGCCCCGCCGCGAAACAGGACTTCACCGACCCGATCTTCCCCGCGTGAACACGCGTCGATGCCCTGACCAGCGCACGGGGGACCTCCACACCGGAGGAAACCGGCGTACACGGAAGTCGATGATCTACAGGTTAGGGGCGGATCACGAGGGTAGGGGTCCTCCCATGCGTGTCCTCGGCATCAACGCGATCTTCCACGACCCGGCCGCCGCCCTGGTGGTCGACGGCCGGGTGGTGGCCGCCGCCGAGGAGGAGCGGTTCAGCCGTCGCAAGCACGGCAAGCGGCCGGTGCCGTTCTCCGCGTGGGAGCTGCCCGAGCTGTCCGCCGCGTGGTAACCCCGGGCCGGGGGCCGTACGGGCGCGGCCGGGCGCGCACCTACCCGTGGCCGGACAGCGTCGCACGCGAGGTGGCGAAGGAACGCTTCGGCTTGGACCGCTTCCTCGCCGACCGGGACCGGATCTTGGAGGAGGAGACATGCGCATCGCGATGATTTCCGAGCACGCCAGCCCGCTCGCCGTCCTCGGCGAGGAGGACGGCGGCGGCCAGAAGACCCACGTCGCGGAACTCGCGTCCGCGCTCGTCGGCGCGGGACACGACGTCCGCGTCTACACCCGTCGCGACTGTCCCGCGCTGCCCGAGGCGGTTCCCGCGCCGGACGGCTACGAGGTGTGGCACGTGCCGGCCGGTCCCGCCCGCCGGGCGCCGAAGGACGAACTGCTGCCGTACATGGGCGAGTTCGGCAGCTGGCTGGCGGACACCTGGCGCCGAGGCGGCTGGACCCCGGACGTGGCGCACGCGCACTTCTGGATGAGCGGACTGGCCACTGTGCACGCCGGGCGCCGCACCGGGGTACCGACCGTGCTGACGTACCACGCGCTCGGCACCGTCAAGCGCCGCCACCAGGGCGCCCGGGACACGAGTCCACCGGGGCGCATCGGCTACGAACGGGCCCTCGGCCGGGCCGTCGACCGGGTGATCGTGCAGTGCGCCGACGAGGTCGCCGAGCTGGTGCGGATGGGCGTGCCCCGGTCCCGGATGGCGCTGGTCCCGTCCGGCGTCAACGAGGCGGTGTTCCGCCCGGACGGCCCGGTCGCGCCGCGCCACAGGGCCCGCCCGCGCATCCTCACCGTCGGGCGGATGGTCGAGCGCAAGGGCTTCCTCGACGTGGTCCGGGCGCTGCCCGCGGTGCCGGACGCGGAGTGCGTGGTGGTGGGCGGCCCGCCGGCCGACCTGCTGCCCGCCGACTCGTTCGCCCGCCGGCTGTCCGCGCTCGCCGAGTCCTGCGGCGTGGCCGACCGGGTACGGCTGCTCGGCGGCGTGCCGCGGGAGGAGATGGGCGCCTGGTACCGGTCGGCGGACGTGCTCGTCGCCGCCCCCTGGTACGAGCCGTTCGGGCTCACCCCGCTGGAGGGCATGGCCTGCGGCGTGCCGGTGATCGGCACGAACGTGGGCGGCATCGCCGACAGCGTGGTGGACGGGCTCACCGGTGACCTGGTGCCGCCGCGTGACCCCCGGGCGCTGGGCACCGCGCTGCGCCGGCTGCTCGGCGACAACGTGCGCCGCTTCACGTACGCCACCGCCGCGCTCGACCGCATCCGCAGCCGGTACTCCTGGAAGCGCTGCGCCGAACAGCTCGGCGCGGTCTACGGCACGCTCGTCGGCGCGGCCCGGCCCACACCGGCGGTGGCCTGATGACCGGCCTGGACCCGCTCGACACCCACCTGACCGGGCTACGCCGGCGGCGTACGCCTGGCGCCGCGCCCGCGCAGCGGAACCGCCCACCCCTTGCTACCCACCGGTAGCGCCGGTCCGTACGCTGATCCGGGTGAGCGGGGAGTACACCCAGGAGTTCGTGGACGTCGACGGCGCGCGCATCGGCGTGCAGATCCACCCGGAGCCGGCCGGTCCGCCCGGCGCGCCGGTGGTGCTGATCTGGCCGGCCATGGGCGTGCGCGCCCGCTACTACCGGCCGTTCGCCGCCGCGCTGCGTGACGCCGGGCTGGCGGTGATCGTGGCCGACCTGCGCGGCACCGGCGAGAGCACCCCGGCGCCGTCGCGCGCCTGCCGGTACGGCTACCAGGAGATGGCCGCCGACATCGGCGCCGTGCTCGACGCGCTCAAGCCCCGGCTGGACGGGCGGACCCGGCTGCTGCTCGGGCACTCCCTCGGCGGCCAGGTGGCGGTGCTGCACCAGGCGCTGCACGACGCCGACCGGGTGGACGGCCTGGCCCTGGTGGCGGTGGGGCTGCCGTGGTGGCGGCGGTACCCGGGTCTGCGCGGGTGGGGCGTGCTGCCGTACACCCAGGGGATCGCCGCGACGGCGCGGCTGCTCGGCGTCTGGCCCGGCTGGGGTTTCGGCGGCCGGCAGGCCGCCGGCGTGATCCGCGACTGGGCGCACACCGCCCGCACCGGCCGGTTCCCGGCGCTGGACGGCGTGGACGCGGAGGCCGCCGTGCGGCGGATCCGCACCCCGGTGCTCGCGGTCAGCGTCGACGACGACCAGTACACGCCGCACGAGACGCTCGACCACCTCTGCGAGAAGCTGGCTGAGGCGCCGGTGACGCGGCACCGCTACACGGTCGCCGAGGCGGGCGCGCCGCTGGACCACTTCACCTGGGTACGCGCGTCGGCGCCGCTGGCCGCCCGGATCGCCGCGTTCGCGGGCACGCTCCCCCGCCGCTGAGCCACGCCCGGGCGTGAGTCGCCCGATCGTGGGTATGCCGCACCGCCCGAACACGGCGGAGGGGGATCTGATGTCAGAACGGCACACCACGCTGCGCTCGATGCACGACCTGGGCCTGGCGGCCTGGTTCGGCGGTTCCCTGATGGGGGCGCTCGGCGTCAACGGCGCGGCGGCACGGATCAACGACACGACCCAGCGGCTGCCGGTGGCCTCGGCCGGCTGGGCACGATGGACGCCGGTCAACGCGGCGGCGATCGGGGCCCACCTGGCCGGCGCGGTCGGCGAGCTGGTCACCGAGAGCCCGCGGATGGCCCGCCAGGCGGGCGTGGGGAAGATCAGCGCGGTGAAGACCGCGCTCACGCTCGGCGCGCTGGCGGTGACCGGTTACAGCCGGATGGTCGGCAGGCGGCTGGAACGGGCCGGCGGCCCGCCGGTCGAGGGGACCACCGAGCCGAACCACCACACACCGGCGAACGTCGCGGCCAGCCAGAGGCAGATGAAGCTGCTCCAGTGGGCGGTGCCGGCGATGACCGGCGCGCTGGTCGTGGTGTCGGCGTACATGGGTGAGCAGCAGAAGCCGGGGCAGGTGTTCCGGGGCATGCTGGACCGCGCGGGCGGCATCATGTCCGCGCCGAAGAACATCGGCAAGGTCGCCGCCGTCGGCGCGGCCGGCCGTCATCTGGTCGGGGCCGCCCGCTGACCACCGCGCGGCCGACGGCCCACATCGGGGTGGGCCGTCGGCCGCGCGGTGCCCCCGGGACCGGACCGGCCACGCCGGTGGCCAGCAGCCAAGGTGAGGTGACCATGACCAGCAGGGACCGCACGGGTACGGGCGACGGGCGCGGGCCGGAGTCGGCCGCGCCGTGGGGCACCACCGGCGGCTTCGACGCCGACGCGCCGTGGGGCGCGGGTGACGACGACCCGATGGACGAGGGCAGCGAGGAGACGGCAGTGCCCGAGGGGCGGCTCGGTGAGCGCCGGGCGGCCGGGGCCGGACCGGGCGGGCCGAAGGCGGGCCGGCACGGGTTCGGGACCGTCGAGCCGACCCGGACGCCGGAGGCCGGGCCGGGCGCGCCGCCGGATCCGGCCCCGTCGGCGCGGACGTTCCCGGACGACCGCGCGGACGGCGACCTCGGTGACAACGCGCTGGAGAAGGCGACCGGGATGCGCCCGGAGACGCGCCCCTGAGCGCGGCCGTCAGGAGCCGGTGCCGTCCTCGCCCGGCCGGCCCGGCGCCGACGGCTCGTTTTCCGGCACCGGCGACTCCGCCACCGGGTGCCCGGTGTCGTCCACCAGGCCCGGCGCCATGCTGCCGCCGTGGGCCTCCTCGGCCTCCCGGGTCGCCCGCGGGTCCCGCTCGTCCTCGCCGCGTCGCTGCTCCACTGATCCCCCTTCGTGGTCGTCCACGAACCCGGCGGTACCCGGGAGGAAGCCGGGAAAACCTCAGGCGCGCGCGGCGGCGGGCGCCACGCCGAGCAGGTCGGCCAGGCTCGCGGCGTCGCGCTGGGCCTGGTCGCCGCAGCAGTTGTTCATCAGCACGTGCAGCTCGGCGCACTGGCCGGCCAGCTCGCGCAGCAGCACCGACCAGTGCCGCAGCTCCCGCTCGCCGTAGGCGTAGCGGAACCGCTCCTGCTTGTCCCCGCTCTCCCAGGCCGTGCTGTGCCCGTGGAACCGGATCACGGCCAGGTCGGTGGTGGCGACCAGGATCGGCGGCACCGAGGAGACGTGCCCCTGCGGCATGTCCACGCAGGCGTACCCGAGGTCGTTCTCGCGCAGGAACGTCACGGTGTCGGCCATCGCGTCCTCGGTGAACCAGGAGGAGTGCCGCAGCTCGACGGTGACCGGCCAGGGGCGGCAGCGCCGCGCGGCGTCCAGGATCCGCCGCCGGGCCGCGTCGGTGCGGGCCAGCCAGGGCGGGAACTGCAACAGCACGGCGCCGAGCCGGTCGGCCGCCGCGAGCGGCGTCAGCGCCGCGTGGAACCGGTCCCACAGCTCGTCGTACGCCCCGGCGGGCAGGTCGCGCCACCGGACCCGGTTCGGACCGCCGGCCGGGCGCAGGTCCTTGGGCAGCGCGTCGACCGGGGTGTGGTGGCCGGTGAAGAGGCGGAACGCCTTGACGTCGAAGGTGAAGCCGGGCGGGGTGGCCGCCGCCCAGCCCGCCGTGGTCTCCGGCGCCGGCACCGCGTAGTACGACGTGTCCACCTCGACCAGGCCGAAGCGCTCGGCGTAGAAGCCCAGCCGGCCGGCGGGCGTGTTGACCCCGCGCGGATACCACCCGGAGCGGACCAGCATCTGGTCGGCCCACGAGGACGTGCCCACCTTGATGACACCCATGTAATTCAGTTCACCGCGACCGCCGGACATCGGCAACCGGAGATGCGATCCGGGCCGTGACCGGCACCGGGGTGACCGACCTCACCGGCGTTCCGCCGTGCCGGAGTGTGACGCGGGGCGGGGTGGCGGCGCTGAGGGTCACGAGATGGACGCATCCGGCCTGGACCAGGAAACCGTCGAGCGGCTGCTCGCCGGCCGCCCCGGCGACACGTCGTCCGCTCCACCGGGGCTGATGGCCGTACTGGCCGCCGTCCGGACCGCGCCCGGCACTGGCGAACTCGACGGGGAGGCGGCAGCGGTCGCGGCGTTCCGGAAGGCCCGGCGCGCACGCCGTCGCCGCCGCGTCAGCTTCGGTGTCCGAGTGGCCGTGTCCGCGCTCGCCGCGTCCCTCACCAGCGGCGTCGCGCTCGCCGCGACCGGGAACCTGCCGCACGCCGCGCGCCCGGCGGCGCCGCCGGTCGGCACCGCGCCGCCCGCGCCGTCGGCCCGCCCGGCCCTGCCGGCCGTCTCACCGGCGACCCGGACACCGCAGCAGTCCGCGCCGCCCGGCCTCTGCGTCGCGTACCGGGTCCTCGCCGAAGCGGACCGGGGACGCGCCCTGGCCACACCCGCCTTCCGCGACCTCGTCGCCGCGGCCGGGGGCCGCGACCGCGTGCCGGACTACTGCGCCGCGCTGCTGGGCGACGACGACCCGCCGGGGAAGGCCGACGGCGGGCGAGGCGGCGGCAGATCCGCTCACCCGGTCCAGTCGTCCGGCGTCCCGCCGGGCAGGGACGTCCTCCCGCCGGGGCAGGCGAAGCGGTCCTCCGGCACCCCGCCCGGGCGGCGTACCGGCTGACGACCGGCTGGTACCTTGTGCCCCCGTGACCCCCCGGCGTCGCCGACTGGCGATCCCCCTCCGCCTCGCAGTGGTGCTCGCCGTGGTGGCCGGCGTCGTGCTCACCGCGCTCGGCCCGGCCACCGTGACCGGCCTGCTGCCGTACTTCACCATCCAGAGCAACGTGGCGGTCGGCGTCCTCGCCGGCTACGCCGCCTGGTGCGCCTGGCGTGACCGGCCGGAGCCACCGAGCGTCCTCAAGGGCGCGGCGACCCTCTACATCACCATCACCGGCACGGTCTACCACCTGGTGCTGGCCAACCCGGCCAGCCCGTTCGCCATGGCGCAGCCGGACCGGCAGCCGGGCGAGTGGTGGGGCAACCAGTTCCTGCACACAGTGGTGCCGCTGCTGGCGGTCGCCGACTGGGCGCTGTTCGACAGGCGCGGCCGGTTGCGCCCCCGCTACGCCGCCTGGTGGCTGGCGTTCCCGCTGGCGTACCTCGGGTTCGCGCTGGTACGCGGCCTGGTGGTGGACCGCTATCCGTACCCGTTCCTGGACGCGGGCCGCCTCGGGTACGACGGGGTGGCAGTGAGCGCGGTCGGGTTCGCCCTGGCGTTCTGGCTGCTGGGCCTGCTGTTCGTGGGCGTGGACCGGCTGCTCGCCCGGACCGGCCGGTCCGGGGCGGCGCAGTCCCCGCCGCCCACACCGGCGGATTCGCCGGCGCCGGTCCGGCCGGCCTCGCGGGAGCCCACCGGCTCGGGCTGACCGCTGTCGGCCGGTCGGACGCGGCGCGGGCGCGGCCGCGCCCGGGGGTGGGCGGGTCAGGCGGCCCGCCGCGCGTCCTCGCCCGCCCGCAGCCGCCGGCTCCTGCTGCGCTCCCGGCCGTAGGCGTCGGCCCGTCCCCACCGGCCCGGCACGTCCAGCAGCTCGATCCGCCCGTAACCGGCCGGGACCACCGGGCTCACCAGCAGGTTGGGGCCGCAGGGGCGCAGCCCCAGCATGGTCGAGAGCAGCATCAGCAAGCCCCCGGCGGCCCACGACTGCGGTCGCCCGGCATCCGGCAACTGGACCGGGTACTTGGTGACCCCGCGGGGGTAGCCGGCGAAGGCCTCCGGGATCGAGCCGCCGAGCGTCTCCGCCGCCGCGAACATGCCGGCGGCGATGTCGCCCGCCTCCGCCTCGTAGCCGTACCGCCGCAGGCCCGCCGCGACGATCGCGTTGTCCCACGGCCAGACCGCGCCGAGATGCGCGCCCACCGGGTTGTACGGCGTCTGCCCCTGGGCGTAGGTGCGTACGCCCCAGCCGGAGTACAGGTCCGGTCCGCACAGGTGCCCGGCCAGCGAGTCGGCGCGTTCCGGCTCGACGATGCCGCTCCACAGCAGGTGGCCGAGGTGGGAGGTGAGCGCGTCGACGGGCTCGCCGTCCGGGGTGAGGGCCAGCGCGTAGTAGCCCCGGTTCGGCAGCCAGAAGTCCCTGTCGAACCGCTCCCGCAGCCGTGCCGCGTCGGCCTCCAGCCGGTCGGCGTAGCCCGGGTCGCCCCAGAACTCCCGGGCCAGCCGGGCGCCCCGGATCCGCGCGTCGTACGCGTACCCCTGAAGCTCGCAGGTGGCCCGCGGGTGCGGCGGCACGACGCCGTGCCGGTCGACCACCGAGTCCGGGGAGTTGCGCCAGGTCTGGTTGATCACCCCGCTCGCCGTGTTGCGCGGGTGGTAGCGCAGGTAGCCGTCACCGCACAGGTCGCCGTAGCGGGTCAGCCAGTCCAGCGCCATGCGGGCCGGATGACGCAGCTCGTGGACCAGGTCGACGTCGCCGGTCCACCGCTCGTACTCGTCGAGCAGGATCACGAACAGCGGCGTGGTGTCCGCCGCGCCGTAGTAGAGCGCGGTGGGCTGCTCGTCGAACGCGGCCGCCTCGCCGTACCGCAGCTCGGCGAGGATCTTGCCGGGCTCCTCCTCGCGCAGGTCGTCGAGCCGGCCGCCCTGCAACATGGCCAGCATGTGCAGCGTGGCCGGGGTCAGCTCGGGCGTGAACGGGAGCGTCTGGAGGCAGGTGATCAGCGCGTCCCGCCCGTACAGCGTCATCGCCCAGGGCAGCCCGCCGACCGGCACCTGGTCGACGTACGCCAGCGGCGTGTACCGCAGCGCGGCCAGGTCGCTCAGCGCCTGCCGGTACGCGGCGGTCAGCGCCGGCCGGTCGGTGACCAGGTGCGGCGCCCGGTCGAACCAGCGCCGCATGTCCTCGCGCATGTCCTGCCGGACCTGCTCGCGGTGGGAGTCGATGTTCGCCCGCAGGTCCCGTCCCCGGGCCCCCTTGATGATCATGGCGACGTGCAGGTCGACGTGCCATGTGTCCTGCGGCTCGACGCGGATCCGGAAGGTCATCCCGTTCCGGTCCACCTGCGCCGGGGCCGAGCTGGAGACGCACGTCTCCCGGGTGAACCGCCCGCGCTCGTACCGGATCCGCAACCGCTGCCCGGCCGGGTCGGTGATGATCGTCGGACGGCGCGGGCCGGGACGCAGGATCTCGGAGGTGTCGGCGAAGTCGCTGCCCATCTCCAGCCGCACCGTGTACTCGGCGGGCTCGGGTGAGTGGTTGAGCACCGTGATGCTCTCGTGGTACGCCTCGTCGATGAAGCGGTGCCGGATCACCGACACGTCCGCGTCCACGTAGTGGCTGGCCGCGCCGGGCACCAGCACGAAACGCGTCTCGAAGTAGGTCAGGTCGTCGCGGGACAACGCGTGCAGCCGCTCCCCGTCGACGGTGAGCACCCAGTGGCTGAGGAACCGGGTGTCGAAGGAGAAGAGGCCGATCGGAGCGCTGGGGTCGATCTCCATGTCGCCCTGCGCGTCACTCACCGCGAAGGCGTTTCCGGCGAGGACGTGGACCAGCTCCTGCTTCATCGGGCCACCGCCTGCCCGGCCGCCTCCCGGGGATGCCGGGCGTCCGGGTGCCCGGGGAAGATCCGGCGCAGCGCCATCAGCAGCTTGAGGTCACCCTCCACGGCGATGTCGTTGCGCAGCAGCGCGGCGGCCGGATGCAGGAGGCCCGCCGCCATCCGGTCGAACACCTCCCGGTCCGCGCGGACCACCAGGTCCGCGTCCTCGGAGAGCCGGTCCACCCGGACGTCCTGACGGTCGATGGTCAGGTACCAGTGCTCGGTGCGGCCGTCGTCGTGCAGGTCCAGCCGAATGGTGCCGCAGGTGGTCTCGGGCAGCTCCGGGTTCCGGCCGGCGGCTGCCCGGGCCAGGTGTTCCGCTGCCGAGACGCTCATCGGGCCTCCTCGTCGGTCGTCGCGGCCACCCGCCTGACGGCGCCGCCCGTGCCGCGAGGATCCCCGTGCCCCGGGTGAGGCGAACTCACCCGGTCCGGGTGAGGCGCGGCGGCGCGGCCGGGTAACCACCGGCCATGGTGACGACCGGGAACGCCGCCGCCGACCGGGTGCTGCTCGCGCTGCTGACGATGCAACGCGAGTCCTGGGAGCAGGGCATCCTCGGCCACGCGCTGCTCGACCTCGGCCTGGACGAGGCCGCCGTGCTGGTCGCCGACGCCGCGGTGACCCGGCAGCGGCCGGACGGGCGGCTCGGCGAGACGGCCGGCTCGGTGGGCGCGGTGAACGGCGCCGCGTGCGGCGAGGTGGTCCGGCACGCCGCGCGGAGCACCGGCGACCCGAGGTACGCCGTGGCGCTGGACGCCCAGCTCGACTGGCTGACCCGCCGTGCGCCCCGGGCCGCCGACGGCACGCTGTTCCACCTGCTCGACGGCCGCCAGGTCTGGGCGGACACGGTCTACATGGTGGTCCCGCTGCTGGCGCTGACCGGGCACGCCGGACCGGCCGCCGCGCAGGTGGCCGGGCACCGGGAGCGGCTGCACGACAGCCGCACCGGCCTGTACGCCGCCCGCTGGGACGAGGACCGGGGCGAACTGGACCGGCCCGAACCCTGGGGCACCGGCAACGGCTGGGTGGTCGCCGGGATCGCCCGCGCGCTGCGCCTCGCGCCGGACTGGCCGGGCCCGCTCCGCGCCGAGCTGGCCGGGCATGTCGAGGAGGTGCTGACGGCCTGCCTCGCGTACCGGGGGGCCGACGGCCTCTTCCCCGACGTGCTGGATGACCCCGGCGCGTTCCGCGAGGCGAACACGGCCCAGCTGCTCGGGTACGCGGCCCTCACCGGAGTGGCCGACGGATGGCTGCCCCGGTCCTGGTTCGACGTGGGAGCGGAGCTGCTGGCCGCCGCCGGCCGGCGGGTCGACGGGTACGGCCGGGTGACAGGGGTCAGCGGGGCGCCGGACTTCGCGGGACCGGGCACCTCCCCCGAGGCGCAGGCGTGCCACCTGCTCGGGTACGCCGCGCTGCGCCGGGCGGCGCTCAACCCAGGATGAGCCCGCGCACGTAGGCGGCCTGACCGACGTGCTGGAAGTCGTCGTCGAGCACGCTGACCAGCCGCACCCCGAGCGTCACCGGCGGATCCCAGTTCTCGTCCACCACCCGGTCCAGGTCGGCCGGGCGCAGCCCGCGCAGGTAGCCCAGGCTGCGGTCCACCACCGCCCGGTGGTAGTCCAGCAGCACGTCGCCGCTCTCCGGGCGTACCGCGGCGATCTGCTCCGGGCCGTGCCCGAAGCCGGTCTCGGCGGGCTCGGGCGGCAGCCCGCACCGCGCCGCCCAGTCGCCGCCGGCCCAGAGCTGCGGCTCGCCCATCACGTCGGCGACGTGGTCGTCCTGGATCCGGGTCAGATGCCAGACCAGCCAGCCGACCGGATTCGCCCCCTCGGCCGGCGCCCGCCGCAGCTGGGCCGCGTCGAGCCCGTCGAGCGCCCCGGCGACCAGATCGGGCAATCGCCCGTACGCCTCGATCAGCACGTCCGTCGCGTCCACGCGGCCTCACTCCCCTCGCCCGTCTGCTGCCGTTCCCCGGGCAGTACCGCCCAGCGTGCCCGGCAAACCTCGTCGCGGACCCCGACATCTAGTGTGATCGGGTGGTCGCGGCGCTGGAGCTGTATCTCGACACCGACGCCACCCGGCGCATCCGGGTGCTGTGGGACCTCCTGGAGTCCGACGGGGTGCCGAGCCTGCGGTCACTGCTGGCGCAGCGGCACCGCCCGCACGTGTCGCTGGCGGTAGCACCCCGCCTGGACCCGCACCGGGTCGCCGAGGCGCTGTCCGGAACCGTGGTGGCCGCTCCGCTGCGGCTGGAGTTCCAGCACGCCGGCCAGTTCGTCGGGCGGGTGCTGTGGCTCGGTCCGGCGCCGACGCCCGAGCTGCTGGCGCACCACGCCGAGGTGCACGACCGGCTGGCGCGGGCCGGCGTCGAGGTGGTGGAGCACTACCGGCCGGGACGCTGGGTGCCGCACTGCACGCTGTCCATGCGGGTGCCGAACCCGCTGATGGGCGCGGCCGTACGCCGATGCCTGGAGGTGCTGCCGCTGACCGCGACGGTGGTCGGCGCGGCGGTGGCCGACCACGCCCGCGACATCTCCCACCCCCTCCCCTGATCCCCTCCCCCAGCTCCCCTCCCCACCTCCCTCCCCCAGCTCCCACGCCGGCTCGGGAAGGTGGCTGCATCAGACCGCCTCCGATGGCGCCACGTCCCCGACCTGGTGCCGATCATGGGCATCCCGCTCCAAGATCCACGCCAGCTCGGGGAGGTGGGGGCATCAGACCCCCACCGATGCAGCCATCTCCCCGAACTGGTGTCGATCTTGGGCAGATCAGCGCTTGGGCGGGTCACTGCGGGGTCAGGTCAGTGCGGGGTGAGGTCGAGCAGGAACGTCGGGTGGTCCGGCTGTGGGCACGGGTCGCCCCGATGGCCGAGCCGCTCGTAGAACGGCGCCGCCCGCTCGTGGTGGGCCTGCCACTCCAGGTGCCGCGCCCGGCCGGCCGCCCAGCGGCGGACCGCCGTGAACAGCACCCGGCCCACCCCGTCACGCCGACGGTCCGGACGGACGTACAGGTCGTGCAGGCGTACGGTGCGGTGCGCGTCGCCGGAACGCAGGTGCGGGCCGTGGTCCTGGGCGGCGGCGTACCCGATCAACCCGTCGGCGCCGGTGGCGCCGAGCAGCGCCCAGCGGGGGTCGGCGAGCAGCGCGGCGAAGCGGAGCCGGTGGGCCTCCGGTGGCTCGTCGCCGACGCCCCATGTCCCGCATCATCGGCCAGAGCGCCGGCCAGTCCGGCACGCGCAGTTCCCGCACGCTGATCGACATCGGTCCAGGATGCGGGCGGGGCAGCGTGGCGGCGACCGGGTTTCGCGCCATCTGCGGCTGCCTGACGATCGCGGCCGAGCCGACGCAAGCGCGGGACACCGCCGCGTACTGGCCCGCCTCGCGGATGTTCGGGGTGGCCTTCGGCAAGGTGCGCGCCGCGTACCCGGGCATCCGGTTGCTGGTCCCGGAGTACGGCCTGAGCCGCACCGCCGCCGACACCACCGGCGCGGGCCGGGCGCACACCGTCCGGGAGCACGTCACCTGGCTGCGTCAGCAGAACGACGTGGACGCGATCGCGTACTGGAACAACTGGGCCGAGTTCGAGCTGGGCGACCCGCCGCCCGAGGCCACGGCCTGGCGGGACCTGCAGGTGGGCACGACATAGACTGGGCCCATGAGGCGGGGCCGGTGACCAGCGAGGGCGTGGCGTACCCGGGTCACACCCACGGCTGCCTCACCTACGAGGACCCGGCCACGCTGCGCGCGCTGGCGGTCGAGCAGGTCACCGCCGGCCTCGCCGCCGGGGAGCAGGTCTGGGTGGTGGGCCCGCAGGATCGCGCCACCATGACCGGCTGGCTGAGGTCGGTGCCCGGGGTCGACGCCGCGCGCCGGCGGGACGCGTTGCGCCTGCTCCCCGTCGGCGAGGCGTACCGGCACGACGAGATCGTCGACCCGGACCGGCAGGTCCGCGCGTACGCGCGGGCCACCACCGAGGCGCTGGCCGCCGGTCACACCGGCCTGCGGGTGCTGGCCGAGGCGACCAGCCTCGTCCGCACCCCCGCCCAGCGGGACGCCTTCGCCCGCTACGAGCACCGCATCGACCACTGGATGCGGCACCGGCCGATGTCGGCGGTCTGCGCCTACGACCGCCGGCAGCTCGGCGACGCGGCGATCGAGGAGCTGGCCTGCCTGCACCCGGAGACCAACGCCGATGTGCTGTTCCGGCTGCACTCCGGCGTGGGTGACGCGGCGGTGGCGCTCGGCGGCGAACTGGACCCGTCGAACCACCGGAGCTTCGCGGTGGCGCTGGAGCGGGCCGACCCGCGGCCGGTGGCCGGCCGGCTCGTGTTCGACGCCGCCGAGCTGCGTTTCGTGGATCACCGCAGCCTGCTGCACCTGCGTGACCACGCCCGCCGCCACGACGCCGTCGCGGTGCTGCGCACGCCGCACCAGGCACCGGCCCGGCTGGTCGAGCTGCTCGGCCTGACCGAGGTGCGGGTGGAGGTGCTCCGATGAGGACCGGCGCCGCCTCCGGTCACGTGGGCTACTTCCACGAGGCGTTCCTCTACGACTCCGACGAGGAGCTGCTCGCCGTGGCCGTGCCGTTCCTGCTGGACGGGCTCGCCGCGGGTGAACCGACGGCGGTGAACCTCGACGAGCCCAACGCCGAGCTGGTGCGCCGGGCGCTGCCCGCCGGCGCCGACGTCACGTTCCTGCCGGTCGGCGACCTCTACGCCCGGCCCAGTGTCGCGCTGCGCGTCTACCGGGAGCACCTGGCCTCGTACATGGCGGAGGGAGCGGCGCAGATCCGGGTGGTCGGCGAGCTGCCGCCGGTGCTGCTCGGCGCGACCTGGGACTGGTGGGCCCGCTACGAGTCGGCCATCAACCACGCCTACGACGACTTTCCGCTCTGGAGCATCTGCGCCTACGACCGCCGCAGCACCCCCGCGCGTGTGCTGGCCGACGTGGCGCGTACCCATCCCCGGGTGGCCCGGCCGGACGGCGCGCACGAGACGGCCGATCTCTACACCGACCCGATGAGCTACCTGACCGAGCCTCGTCCGGCGCCGCTGGACCCGATGCAGCGGACGGCGCCGCTCGTCGAGCTGATCGACCCGACGCCGGCCCGGGCCCGGGCGGAGGTGCGCGCCGCCGACAACGGCCTGCTCCCGCCGGACAGTGCCGACGGGCTGGTCATCGCGGTGAGCGAGGTGGTGAGCAACGCGCTGCGCCACGGCGAGCCGCCGGTGCGGATGCGGCTGTGGCGCGCACCCGACCGGATCGTGGTCACCGTCCACGACCGGGGCCCCGGACCGAAGGACCCGTACGCCGGGCTGCTGCCCGTCGGCGACGGCTCCGACGGCGGGCTGGGTCTCTGGATCAGTCACCAGAGTTGCGACCACGTGACGCACCACCGCGACGCGAGCGGCTTCACCATCCGTCTGACGGCGGGGAACCCGCACTTCCCGGTCTGACCCCGACGCCGGTCGGCGGGCAGCGGGCGGGGCGGGGCGAGACGCGCGCGCGGACGCGGTACCGTAGCGCCTCATCGTGCCCTGCGGGGCGGTCATCCGCCGGCCTGGCGCTGGCGAACCGACGGAGGATGGCGCATGTCCAACGGCGACGATCCGTTCGCACCCCACGACGACGTGTCCGCGCGCCCGCGCTTCGATCCGGCGCTGCGCGGCTACGACAAACGTCAGGTGGACCGGTACGTCGAGCAGGTCGACGCCGAGGTCAGCGCGCTCACCACCGCCCGGGACCGGGCGTACGCGCAAATGCGGGAGCTGACCGCGCAGGTGCAGCGGGCGCAGGCCGAGGCGGCCGAGCTGCGTGAGCGTCCGGCGGCGGCGGTGGACCGGGCGTCCTTCCGGGACCTCGGCCCGATGGTAGACCAGATCCTTGACCTGGCCGAGAAGCAGGCCGGGCAGATCACCGAGGTGGCCACCCGGCGCGCGGACGAGGTCCAGTCGCAGGCGGACAAGCTGCTGGCCGCGGCGCAGGACCAGGCCGCGCGCGAGCGGCGCGAGCTGGACGAGGAGCTGTCGGCGCGCCGGGCCGAGCAGGAGCGGGTGGACGAGGAGCGACGGGCCGCCGCGCAGGCGGAGCTGACCGCCGTGCGGGAGCTGGCGGAGAAGCTGCGCGTCGAGGGGCAGGCCGTGCACGACCGCGCCCAGCAGGAGGCGAAGCGGGTCAGCGAGCAGAGCGCGCAGCAGGTCGAGCAGGCGCGTTCGGCGTCCGAGGCGCTGGTGAAGGCCGCGCGGACGCAGATCCAGCAGGAGGTCCAGGCCAACCGCAGCAAGGCCCAGCAGGAGCTGGCCCAGTGGCAGGCCACGATGGCGAAGGAACTGGACGAGCGGCGGGCCGCCGCCGAGCAGGAGCTGGCCGATCGGGCCGCGGCCGCCGAGAAGGACATCGCCGCGCTCGTCGCCGAGGCCCAGCAGTACGCCACCGAGGTCCGTGACCGGGCCGACGAGGAGACGGCCGCGCACCAGGAGCAGCTCGCCGGCGTGCAGCGGGAGATCCAGCAGCGGCAGGAGACGCTCACCGGGCTCAAGGCGGAACTGGAGACGGTCTCCCGGAAGCTGGAGGAGACCCGCCGGGAGATCGGCACGATCGAGCGCGACGGCGCGGAGCTGGAGGAGCGGCTGGTCGGCGTACGCCGGGAGCTGACCGCCGAGACCAGGCGGCTCGACGAGGCGCGGCGCGCGGCGGACCTTGCCGAGCAGCACGCCAAGGACACCCGGGCCCGGGTGCAGCGGGAGGCCAAGCGGGTCGCCGACCTCGCTGCGGCGGCGGTCATGGCGGCCGCCGCGGGCGGCGGGGAGACCGCCGAGTACCCGCAGGTGTCGGCGCGCCCGGCGGTCGCCGCCGACGCCGAGGCGGCACCTCGGACCGTGGATGGGCGGATCGAGGCGGACGCGGCCGAGCCGGACCGGTCGGAGCCGCCCGCCGTGGAGCCGTTCGTCGAGCGGCTGGACGGGCCGAGCTTCGACGCGTTCGCGGTCCGCACGCCGGCTCCGCGCGGAGTCCCAGAGGTGGAGACAACGGGTACGGACAACGGCGTGCCGGCTAACGCCTGAGCGATCGGCGCCGCCGATGCGGGCCGGGCCGGCGGCGCGGCATCTTGCCCATCGACCTTGTTCTATGCAAATATTTGGATCGATCTGCTGGTGCATCTCGATCTTTATCCGGGGGTTGACGGGTATGCGGAAGATTTCCTCGATCGGTGCCGCCGTCGTCCTGACCGTCGCCACGGCGGGCGCCGTGGTGACCGCTACGGCCGGACCGGCGAGCGCCGGGTGCAGTCACTCGCACTCCAACGTCGACAGCAAGTTCGGCCAGCTGTTCAACGCGACGAACGTCAACATCCGCACCGGCCCGCACACCACCTGCGCCTCGCTGGGTTACGGGCAGCTCAACCACAACGTCGACTTCCACTGCTTCGGCAGCGGCGACCGGGTCACCGCCAACGGCAAGACCACCTACACGTGGACGTACGTGCGCAACGTCACCACAGGTGTCTCCGGCTGGGTCGCCGACGCGCTGCTGGACAACCTCGGCGGCAACGTCGCCTGCTGAACGACGGGCCGCCGGTCGCCGGCCGCGGCAGGCAGAATGACAGGGCATGACCGGCCTGTACCCGCCCGCCGAACCGTACGCCACCCACCGGCTCCCGGTCGGTGACGGCCACGTCCTGTACGTGGAGGAGGTGGGTCGCCCGGACGGCGTACCCGTGGTGTTCCTGCACGGCGGGCCCGGCGGTGGGCTGGTGCCGGCCGCGCGCCGCTTCTTCGACCCGGGGCGCTACCGGGCGGTGCTGTTCGACCAGCGCGGCGCGGGCCGCAGCACCCCGCACGGCGAGGTGCGCGCCAACACCACCTGGCATCTGGTGGCCGACCTGGAGACCATCCGGCAGCGGCTGGGCATCGGCTCGTGGCTGGTGTTCGGCGGGTCGTGGGGCACCACGCTCGGTCTGGCGTACGCGCAGGCGCACCCGCAGCGGGTGACCGGCCTGGTGCTGCGCGGCGTGCTGCTGCTGCGGCGCGGCGAGCGGGACTGGTTCTACCAGGGCGGGCTGCGGCACCTCCAGCCCGAGGAGTGGGAGCGGTTCGTCGCCCCGGTCCCGCCGGGCGAGCGCGACGACGTGCTGGGCGCGTACCACAGGCGGCTGCACGGCCCGGACGAGGCGCAGGCCCGGGTCTGGGCGCGCGCCTGGGGACGCTGGGAGGCGGTCAACTCGGCGCTGCGCCCCGACCCGGAGCTGCTCGCCCACTTCACCGCCGACGACCACGCGCTGCCGGTGGCCCGGATCCTGTCGCACTACGCCGTGCACGGCGGCTTCCTCGGCGAGGGCCAGCTGCTCGACGGCGTGGACCGGATCCGGCACCTGCCCGCCGTGATCGTCAACGGCCGCTACGACCTGTGCTGTCCGCCGGTGTCCGCGTACGACCTGGCCCGCCGGTGGCCCGAGGCGACGCTGCGCATCGTGCCCGATGCCGGGCACTCGGCGGCCGAGCCGGGGGTGACCCGCGAGGTGCTGCGCGCGCTCGACGAGGTGACCGCGCGCGTCGAGAGCCCGGCTGGCGAGCCTGGTCATCCGGGAGCGCCGCTGGCAGGATCAGCCGGGTGACGGGTGGGCTGTACGCGGTCAGTGACCTCCACGTGTCGTACGCGGAGAACCGCGCGGTGGTGGACGGCCTGCGGCCGGAGACGGCGGACGACTGGCTGATCGTGGCCGGTGACGTGGGCGAGGTCTTCGCCGACGTGGAGCGGACGCTGCGGCTGCTGCGCGACCGGTTCGCCACTGTGGTGTGGGCGCCCGGCAACCACGAGCTGTGGACCCACCCGAACGACCCGGTGACGCTGCGCGGCGTGGCCCGCTACGACGCGCTCGTGGCGATGTGCCGCGAGCTGGGCGTGCTGACCCCGGAGGACGAGTACGCGGTGTGGCAGGGTGACGGCGGCCCGGTCACCGTGGCGCCGCTGTTCCTGCTCTACGACTACTCGTTCCGCGCCCCCGGCACCACCACCAAGGAGGAGTCGCTGCGCGCGGCGTACGCCGCCGGTGTGGTGTGCACCGACGAGATGCTGCTGCACCCCGACCCGTACCCGGACCGGGAGTCCTGGTGCCGGGCGCGGCTGGAGGCGACCCGGCGGCGCCTGGCGGCCACCGACCCGGCGCTGCCCACGGTGCTGGCGACCCACTGGCCGCTGGTGCGGCAGCCCACCGAGGTGCTCTGGTTCCCGGAGTTCGCCCAGTGGTGCGGCACCGATCAGACGGCCGACTGGCACGTGCGTCACCGCGCCGCCGTCGCGGTCTACGGCCACCTGCACATCCCGCGCACCACGCATTACGACGGGGTGCGGTTCGAGGAGGTGTCGCTGGGTTACCCGCGCGAGTGGCGGCGCCGCGGCGGCGAGCCGGCGCCGATGAGGCGGATCCTCGGATGATCGCGGCGCTGCTGCCGGCCGGGGCGCTCGCCGTCGAGGCGTTCGCCGACGTGCCGGACGAGACGCCGTACCCGGGCGAGGAGGACCTGGTCGCGCGCGCGGTGACCGGCCGCCGCCAGGAGTTCGTCACGGCCCGCCGCTGCGCGCGGGAGGCGCTGGCCCACCTCGGGTACGCGCCCGTCCCGATCCGCTCCGGCGCCCGGCGCGAGCCGGTCTGGCCGGACGGCGTGGTGGGCAGCATCACCCACTGCGCCGGCTACCGGGCGGCGGCGGTGGCCCCGGCCGGGGCGCTGGCCGGTCTGGGCATCGACGCGGAGCCGCACGAGCCGCTGCCGGACGGGGTGGCCGGCGTGGTCACCGTGGCGGGCGAGCCGGAGCGGCTGGCCGCGCTGCGCGCCGCCGACCCGGCGACGCACTGGGACCGGCTGCTGTTCAGCGCGAAGGAGTCGGTCTACAAGGCGTGGTACCCGCTGACCGGGCGCTGGCTCGGGTTCGAGGAGGCGGACCTGACGTTCGACCCGGCCGGCCGGTTCACCGCCCGGATCCTGGTCGACGGCACCCGCGCCGACGGCGGCCCGCCGCTGGACGTCCTGGACGGCCGCTGGCTGGTCGCCGGCGGGCTGCTGCTCACCGCCGTGGCCGTGCCGCGCCGGTCCTGAGCAGCGATTCCGCGATTGTTCCGGTTTGCCCGCCCTGAGCTGGGGTAGGGCCGAAGGGGCCTGGACATTTAGCTGTAGGAGGACAGGTCCTGATGGAATCCAGCAAGCCCACCCAGATCGTCAAGGGTGTCGTCGAAGCCGCCGTCGAGAAGGTCGGCGACGCGCTGACTCCGGACGTGCCGGGCGCTCCCGGCAGCGCGCCGCCGCCACTGGAGGAGCCGACCACGCCGCACGGGCCGCTGCCGCCCAAGGACGAGCAGGGCGCGCCGGACACCCGGACCCCGACCGGCGCCGAGACCGGCGTGCCGAAGATCGCCAAGGGGCAGCAGGGCGCGTACCTCACCACCGCCAACGGGGCCCGGCTGCGGGACACCGACCACTCGCTCAAGGCCGGTCCGCGCGGTCCGGTCCTGCTCCAGGACCACCACCTGCGGGAGAAGATCACCCACTTCGACCACGAGCGGATCCCGGAGCGGGTGGTGCACGCCCGGGGCGCGGGCGCGCACGGCACGTTCGTCGCGTACGGCACCGCGGAGGAGGTGACCCGGGCCGGGTTCCTGAAGAAGGGCCGCGAGACGCCGGTCTTCGTCCGCTTCTCCACAGTGCTCGGCTCGCGCGGGTCGGCCGACACGGTCCGCGACACCCGTGGCTTCGCCACCAAGTTCTACACCGACGAGGGCACGTTCGACCTGGTCGCCAACAACATCCCGGTGTTCTTCATCCAGGACGCGATCAAGTTCCCGGACGTCATCCACGCCGGCAAGCCGCACCCGGACCGGGAGATCCCGCAGGCCCAGAGCGCGCACGACACGTTCTGGGACTTCGTCTCGCTGCACACCGAGGCGCAGCACCACACCATGTGGAACATGTCCGACCGGGGCATCCCGAGGTCCTACCGGACCATGGAGGGCTTCGGCGTGCACACGTTCCGCATGGTCGACGAGGCCGGCGCGACGGTGCTGGTCAAGTTCCACTGGAAGCCGAAGCTGGGCGTGCACTCCCTGACCTGGGAGGAGGCGCAGCTCATCGGCGGCATCGACCCGGACTACCACCGCCGCGACCTGTACGACGCGATCGAGGCCGGCGCGTACCCGGAGTGGGAGCTGGGCATCCAGGTCTTCCCGGACACGCCGGAGGAGACGTTCGCCGGGATCGACCTGCTCGACCCGACGAAGATCGTGCCGGAGGAGCTGGCGCCGGTGCAGCCGATCGGCAAGCTCACCCTGAACAAGACACCGCGCAACTTCTTCGCCGAGACCGAGCAGGTGGCGTTCCACGTCGGGCACCTGCCGCCCGGCATCGACGTGACGAACGACCCGCTGTTGCAGGGCCGCCTCTTCTCGTACGTGGACACGCAGCTCACCCGCCTCGGCGGACCGAACTTCACCCAGATCCCGATCAACCGGCCGCACGCCGACGTCAACGACATGTTCCGTGACGGCTTCCACCAGCACGCGGTGCACGCGGGCGTGGCGCCGTACCGGCCGAACTCGCTCGACGGCGGCAACCCGTTCCCGGCCGGCGACCGGGAGCACGCGTTCGTGGACACGCCGGTGACGGTGGCCGAGGCGCCGAAGGTGCGGGCCGCGCCCGCCTCGTTCGACGACCACTACAGCCAGGTACGCCTGTTCTGGCAGAGCATGTCGCCGGTGGAGAAGGAGCACATCATCCGGGCGTACACGTTCGAGCTGGGCAAGTGCTACCACCAGGCGATCAAGGAGCGGCAGCTCCAGTGCCTGGCGAACGTGGACCCGGTGCTGTGCGAGCAGGTGGCGATCGGCCTGGGCCTGCCCGTGCCGCAGCCCACGGCGCCGCTCGCGGACGTGCAGCCCAGCCCGGCGCTGTCCCAGGTGGGCCGGGAGTGGCCGGCCGACGGCCGGATGGTCGGCATCGTGGTCGACGCCCAGGCCGACCTGGGCGACGTGCACGAGGTACGCCGGGCGGTGTTCGCCGCCGGCATGGTGCCGTTGCTGATCGCCGCGCACGGCGGCACCGTCGACGGGCTGCCGGTGCAGCGCACGTTCGCCACCGGCCGCTCGGTCGAGTTCGACGCGGTGCTGCTCGCCGGCGCCCCGGCCCCGGCGCCGGACGCGCTGCCGGCCCGCGACGCCAAGGCGGGCGCGCCGGGCTCGTCCACAGTCGACCCGCGGGTGCTGCTGCTGGTCGAGGAGGCGTGGCGGCACGCCAAGGTGATCGGTGCCTGGGGCGCGGGCGCCGAGGTGCTGAGCCAGGCCGGCGTCGCCGGCACGCCGGGCGTGGTCACCGGTGGCTCCGGCGCCGAGGTGCTCACCGAGGTGCAGCGGCTGATGGCGGCGCACCGGGTCTGGGAGAGGTTCCCGGCCTCGGTCGCCTGATCCCGTGTCCCGTGCGTGGGGGGCGGTCCCGGATCCGGGGCCGCCCCCCACGCCGCGCGTATGCGGACGCTCACCGCTGGTCACCCATCGACACTCGTCGTTGACGGCTTAGTTAATACTCTTTAATATTTGGGCCACCTCGAGGAAGACCCCCATCCGCCCCCGTCCCCGGGAAGGCCCTCGATGCCCAGACCTCACCTCCGGCGGCGCCTGGCCGCCGGTGCGCTCGCGCTGGCCACCACCGCCGCGACGCTCACCCTCGCCCCGCCCGCCGCCGAGGCGGTGGTGCTGCCGAACAACTTCAAGAGCGTCGGCTACATGCCGTCCTGGAGCGGCAACGTCAACAGCATCCAGTACGGCAAGCTCACCCACATCAACTACGCGTTCGTGCTCCCCAACGGCGACGGCAGCCTGCGCCCGGTGGAGAACCCGAGCAAACTCTCCTCGCTGGTGTCGCTCGGGCACGCCAACAACGTCAAGGTCTCCATCGCCGTCGGCGGCTGGAACGACGGCGACGACTCCGCGTTCGAGGCGCTCGCCGCGAACTCCGGCACGCGCACCGCGTTCGTCAACAACCTGATCGCCTTCGTCAACCAGTACAACCTCGACGGCGTCGACATGGACTGGGAGTACCCGACCCGGGCGCCTCGGCGAACAACTACACGCTGCTGATGCAGCAGCTCGGCAGCGCCCTGCACAGCCGCGGCAAGCTGCTCACCGCCGCCGTGGTCTCCGAGGGCTACTACGTCGACGGCGTGCCCACCGCCGTCTTCGGCTCGGTGGACTGGCTGAACATCATGGCGTACGACGGCGGCAGCCCGCACGCCAACTACGACTGGTCGATCGCCAGCATCAACAGGTGGAAGTCACGCGGCCTGCCCGCCGCCAAGGCGGTGCTGGGCGTGCCCTTCTACAGCCGGCCCGGCTACTACACCTACTCCGCGCTGGTCGGCATGGACCCGGCCAACGCCAACCGGGACTGCACCACGGTGAGCGGCGCGCAGCAGTGCTACAACGGCGTACCGACAGTCAAGCGCAAGACCCAGTGGGCCATGGCCAACGCCGGCGGGATGATGAACTGGGAGCTGCCGCAGGACACCACCGGTTCGACCTCGCTGGTCAGCGCGATCTACGACACCGTCACCGGCGGTGGCACGCCGCCGCCGTCCGGGCGTACCGGGCCGATCACCGGCATCGGCGGCGCCTGCGTGGACGTGGCGGCCGCGAGCACCGCCAACGGCACCGCGATCCAGCTCTACGGCTGCAACGGCACCGCCGCGCAGAGCTGGACCGTCGCCGGTGACGGCACGCTGCGGGCGCTGGGCAAGTGCCTGGACGTGACGAGCGCCGGCACCGCCAACGGCACCGCGATCCAGCTCTGGGACTGCAACGGCACCGGCGCCCAGGTGTGGCAGACGCAGAGCAACGGCACGCTGCGCAACCCGGCGTCGGGCCGGTGCCTGGACGCCACCGGCAACAGCTCCGCCAACGGCACCCGCTTGCAGATCTGGGACTGCTTCGGCGGCGCCAACCAGGTCTGGCGGCTGCCGGCCTGACCCCGGGAGTTCCCCGCCGGGCCGTCCCGCCCGGCGGGGACCGGCCTCACCAGCGGTTGCGGGCCTCCTCGGCCCAGCCGACCAGGCCGTCCAGGTCCACGCGCTCGCCGTCGTCGGTCGCGGCCCAGCCGGTGAAGTGCCCGAAGCACTGGTGCGTCTCACCGGCCAGCACGACCAGATTGGTACGCGCCACCCGCTCGTGGAACGGGTGGAACGTGACGTCCACCCGGTCGCCGGTGATCCGCCACGGCCGCAGCCAGTCGGCGCGGTCGTACTCCCAGGTCAGATCGGCGCCGATCTTGTGCAGCCGCCCGTCGACGAAGACCGCGTTCTCGGTCGAGCCGGTGCCGTCGGTCCACTTGCCGCCGAGCTGGATCGACCGGCCCGGCCCGCTGCCGGCCGCCCAGTTCCACCGCACCGCGTACCGCCACTTGCCGCGGCCGTGGTCGAGCGCCGCGTACGACCCCTCCCCCACCGGGTACGCGGTGCCGTCGACAGTCAGCGTGCCGTGCACCGGGCGGCCGAGGTCCTTGACCGTGTACTGGAACCGGCGGGTGCTCCACGGCACCACCACGCCGAGCGACTCGTGGCCGGGCGGCAGCGGCACGGTCAGGTCCACCTCGACGCCGGGCGCGGTGGCCCGCAGCGTGCTGCCGTCCGGGCCCTGGTCCACGGCGATGGTCAGGTTCCCGCCCCGGGCGCGGACCGGGCCGTCGCCGCTGACCGGGGGCAGCACCGTGCCCCGGGCCAGCGGCACCACCGCCTCCGCCGTGGTCTCCCGGCCGGTGCGCCGGTCGAGCAGGTAGAGACTCTGCACTCCGGCGTAGTCCAGCGACGACGCGACCAGACCGAGGATGTGCGTCGGGGTGACCACGCCCCAGTGCTCCCACCGCTTGGCCCGGCCCCAGCCGCGCAGGTTCGCCCGGTGCAGCGGCCGGCGACTCCAGCCGACCGCCGCCGGGTTCAGCCGGCCGTCCGGCCGGCACAGGTCGACCGGCTCGGTGATCTCCCGCTCATGCGTCATCGCCGCAGGCTACCGGCGGCGACACCGGCCCGGCGGGCGGCCTGGACGACCGTCCCGCCGGGCCGTCGCGTCAGCGTCCCTGCTTGGCGCGACAGATCTCCACCGGCACCGCCGGGGCACCGTCGACCGGCGCCGGATCCTCCGGGGTGGGCGCGATGCCGCCGGCCGAAATCCGGTCCAGCGTGGCCAGCCCGGCCGCGTCGACCTGACCGAACACCGTGTAGTTCGGGCGCAGCGCCGAGTCGGCCTGGACCAGGAAGAACTGGCTGCCGTTGGTGTCCGGGCCGGCGTTGGCCATGGCCAGGGTGCCGCGCGCGTACAGGCGGCGGACGCCGGTCGGGTCGGTCGGCGCGGGCGGCAGGTCGGTGGGCAGCTCGTCCCGGTACCGGTAGCCCGGGCCGCCCTCGCCGGTGCCGGACGGGTCACCGCACTGCAACACCGTCAGCGTCGGGTACGCGGTGAGCCGGTGGCAGGGCGTCCGGTCGTAGAAGCGCTTGCGGACCAGGTGCAGGAAGCTCTGCACGGTGCAGGGCGCCTGCTCGCGGTCCAGCGTCAACCCGATCGGCCCCTGGTTGGTGCGCAGCGTGACCCGTACGGTGCCGCGGTCCGGCGTCCGGCGCGGGTCCGGCGGCAGCGACACCGGCCGGGCCGCGGGCTCGTCCGGCGTCGGCGTGTACGCGCACGGCCCCTTGGTCGGCGCGGGGTCGGCGGCCGGCGCCGCGGTGGCGGTGACACCTGCGGCGGCGACGATCGTCGCGGCGGCCACGCTCACCCCGGCAAGGCGGGCCAGCAGGGGTAAGGCGGCGTGCGTTCGGGTTTCGCTCGACACGGGTGGTCCTCCCTGGACTCGTGGTACCAGAACGACCGGAGTCTATGGATCGGGTCACCCGATGTCGACGCGGGCGCTCCGGCGGGTCGAAAGTCGGTTGCCGGCCCGAGCCGCTTCCGAGAAGGTGAGCGGCATGACGTTCTGACGGATCGCATCCCCGCCCGCAGGCCCTCCTCGCCGCCTGCCGTCCGCCGTTCTCCGCGTTCTTCCCCAGAAACGAGCGTCTGTGTCCGCGTACCCCTCCGGGCGGGCCGTCGTGCCCGCCACCGTCTCCGTCTTCTCCTCCCCCGGCAGCTGGATCGAGTCCGCCGCGCTGGACCAGTGCCGTCAGGTCGCCGCCCTGGACGGCATGATGCACGTCGCCGCCATGCCCGACCTGCACCCCGGCAAGGGCGCGCCGATCGGCGCCGCGATGGCCTCGACGGTGCTGTACCCGTTCCTCGTCGGCTCCGACATCGGGTGCGGCATCGCGGTGTTCCCGATCGCGCTGCGCCGGGTCGTACCCGAACGGCTCGCGGCCCGGTTCCCCGACCTGGACCGGGCGCTCGACCCGGACCGGGACGCGGACGACCCGGCCTGGTCGGTGCTGGACGGCGAGGTGCCGGCCGGGCATCTCGACGGGCTCGGCACTGTCGGGCGCGGCAACCACTTCGTGGAGCTGGCCCGCGTCGGCGCGATCCTGGCGCCGGAGCACGCCGCGCGGCTCGGGCTGGCCACCGGTGACCTGGTGCTCGTGGTGCACTCCGGGTCGCGTGGGCTGGGCGAGCGCATCCTGCGCGAGCACACCGAGGCGCACGGCGCCGGTCCCGCGCCCGACCCGGAGGCGTACCTGGCCCGGCACGACGCAGCAGTGCGCTGGGGCTCGCTCAACCGGCGGCTGCTGGCGGCGCGGGTCGCGTACGCGCTCGGCGCCGAACCGACCGAGCCCGTCGTCGACCAGTGCCACAACCTGGTCGAGATCCGCGACGGGCACTACCTGCACCGCAAGGGCGCGGCGCCGGGCGACGGGCGGGACGTGCTGATCGCCGGCACCCGCGGCACACCCTCCTACCTGGTGGCCGCGCACGCCGGGCCGGACGCCGGCCACTCGGTGGCGCACGGTGCCGGGCGCAAGATGTCCCGCGCCGACGCGCTGCGCCGGGGCCGGGCCAAGCACACAGTCGAGGAGCTTCGGCGTACGCCGGTCGGCTCGATCGTGGTGTGCGGCGACCGGCAGCTGCTGTTCGAGGAGGCGCCCACCGCGTACAAGCGCATCGAGCAGGTGATCGGCGACCTGGTGGCGCACGACCTCGCCACCCCGATCACCACAACGGTTCCGCTTGTCACCTACAAGACGCCGGACGTGGGCCGCCGCGACGAGCGCCGCAAGGGCCGCCGGTGACCGAGCTGCTGCTGTCCGCCGGGCGCGGACCCGCCGAGTGCGCGTGGGCGCTCGCCCGGCTGCTGTCCCGCCTGGAGGGCGAGGCGGCCCGGCGGGGCCTGCGTACCGCGAGGATCGAAGCGGTGTCCGGCGACCGGGCCGGCACCTACCGGTCGGTGCTGGTCCGGATCACCGGCGCCGGGGCGGAGGGCTTCGCGTCCGGGTGGACCGGCACGCTCTGCTGGCAGGCGCCCAGCCCATATCGGACGGGTCACGGCCGCAAGAACTGGTACGTCACCGCGCGCCCGTGCCGGACCGACATGGTGGTCACGCCGTTCCACGAGGCGGACGTCGAGTTCGTGCCGTGCCGCACCGGCGGGCCGGGCGGCCAGCACCGCAACAAGGCCAGCACCGCCGTCCGGGCCACGCACCGACCGTCCGGCCGGACCGTGGTGGTGGACACCGAACGGCACCTGCACCTCAACCGCCGTATCGCGGTCGAGCTGCTGCGGCAGCGGATCGCGGCCGACGACGAGGCGGCCCGGCGCGCGGGCGTCGACGCCCGCTGGCGCATCCACGACGACCTCGTGCGCGGCGACCCGGTACGGGTGGAGCGGCCCTGACGCGGCCCGATCCGGCGTCGCTGACCGGCCCGGCTACCGTGGGCCGCGGCGGACGGGCGGCCCCGCCCGCCGACGTAACGCGCGAGGAGGACGGATGCGACGGAGAAGGACCGGTCTGACGGCGGCGCTGGCGACAGGGGCCCTCTCGCTCGCCTCCTGCGGCGGGGATGCCGGCACCGACCCCGAGACCTACCTCCGCGACGCGATGCGCGAGGCCGTGTCCGTCAAGCAGGAGACCGGGCAGTTCCCCCGGGGCGTGAGCGACCTGCCGATCGGGGACTACGACGGCGTCGGCGTCGTCACGTTCGTCACCAACAACGACGCGTCGGCGCTCTGCGTGCAGCTGTCCGTGCCGGACGCCAAGCGCAGCGTCTACTCCGCCGACCCCGGACAGGTCACCGAGGGCGCCTGCGACATGGACCGCGTCCAGTGAGCTCGCTCGTGCAGCGCTTCCGCGCCGTGGTCGCCATGTGGATCTTCGTCGGCGGCGGCGGGTTCCTGCTGGCCGGGTTCCTCGGCCTGGCCCTGCTCACCCAGACGGGTCCGTTCGCGGCCGCGTCGACCTTCTCCGCCGCCGCCGAGTTCGCCCCCGGCACCGAGATCAAGGTGCGGGACACCGGCGCACGCCCCGGCAACATCCTGATCCTCGCCACCCCCGCCACAGTCGACCCCGCCACCGTCCGGTGCACCACGAAGAGCCGGGTCTACTCCACCGGCGAGCAGCGGACCAGGGAGCTGACCGGGGCCCGGCCCGAGGGGACCGCGGCGGTGATGCGCGATCGCGGCGACCCGAGGCAGTTCACTCCGGTGCTGGCCACCGAGGGCATCGGCTGGATGGAGACCGACTTTGTGAGCTGCACTGGCGCCGGTGCGGAGGCGTTCGCGCTGACCACCGCCAAGGGCATCCAGAGTGACAGGTTCCGGCTCGGCGCCGGCCTGCTGCTCATGCTGCTCGCCCCGGTGCTCGCCGGGCTCGGCTGCCTCGCGCTGTACTTCACCCGGAAATGGAACCGGGAGGCGGCGCGGCGCGGCGGTTCGACGAGCTGGCCCTACCGGTGACCGGGCTGCGCCTGCACGTGGGCTGTGCGATGTGGACGCACAAGTCCTGGTCCGGCCGCTTCCTGCCGCATCCGCTGCCCGCACACGAGCGGCTGCGCGCGTACGCCGGGTGGTGCGACGCCGTGGAGGGCAACACCACGTTCTACGCCACCCCGGCCCGGGAGACGGTGGCGTCCTGGGCCGAGCAGACCGGCCCGGACTTCCGTTTCCTGCCAAAGCTGCCGAAGGTGGTCACGCACGAGCACCGGCTCACCGGCGGCGAGGCCGAGCTGCGGGCGTTCCTGCACGCGATCGAGCCGCTCGGGCCCCGGGCGGACGCGCTCTGGATCCAGCTGCCCGGCTCGTTCGGCCCCGGTGACGTGCCCGACCTCGACCGGTTCCTGCGCACGCTGCCCGCCGGTCACCGGTACGCCGTCGAGATCCGCCACCCCGCCTTCTTCACCGAGGCCGGTGCGGTACGCGCGCTGGAGGCCACGCTGCACCAGCACGGAGCGGAGTGGGTCCCGTTCGACACCACAGCGTTCTTCCGGACACCGCCGACCAGCGACGCGGAGCGGGAGGCGTGGACGCGCAAGCCGCGCCTGCCGCTGCGTACCCGGGCGCTGACCGACCGGCCCATCGTGCGCTACCTGGGCCGCGACGACCCGGCCGGCACTGTCGAGGGCTGGCAGCCGTGGCTGGATGTGGTCACCGGCTGGCTGCGGGAGGGCCGCTCGCCGACAATGTTCGTGCACACGCCGGACAACGCGGACGCGCCCGAGCTGGCCCGCCGCTTCCACGACCAGGTCCGCGAGCGGGTGCCCGGGCTCGCGCCGCTGCCGGAGCCGGAGCCGGTCGGCCCGGCCACGCTGTTCTGAGCGCCGGATGGCATCCCCCGGCGCTGTTCCGGCCGCGTTGGGGCCGCCGCGCGAAGCGCGATCGCCCGCCGGACGGCCCACTCACCCCGGCCGGCCGCCCTCCGGCGGAGGCAGGCGGTCGTCGTACGCGCCGGACCGGCCCGCGTACCGCTCGCCACCCAGGAACGGCAGCGGGTTCGGTGTGCAGCCGTGCAGGCCGAGTGTCTGCTGCTGCATCACCGGCGCCGGACGCCCCCGCCCCGGGCAGCGCTCGTGCCCGTGGCCCAGGCGGTGGCCGACCTCGTGGTTGACCACGTACCGGCGGTACCCGACGAGGTCGCTCCCGTAGGCGGGCGCGCCGCGCACCCATCGGGCCACGTTCACCACCACCCGGTCCCCGCGCCGGCAGGACGTGTACCGGTCCGGCCCGTCCCGGCACAGGTCGTCGCGCGTACCGGGGGTGGCGAGGTAGACGGTGAAGTCGGCGGGCCCGTCGGCGCCGACGCGGCGCAGGGCGATCCGTCCGTCCGTCGTCCAGCCACCCGGGCTGGCGAGGATGCCGGTGACCTGCGCCGCGAACTCGGCCGGTGGCAGACCCGTGATGTCGCGCTCCACCGCCACCCGGTAGCGCAGCAGCCGGCCCGTACCTCTTGTGGTGGCCGGCTCGGCGGCGGCGAACCGCCATCGGTTGCCGCCCTCGGCGGGATAGCCGATCCGCGCCGGCCGGGATCGGACGGGCGCCGCCGCCGACGCGGCCGGCGCGGCAGCGGACGGCCCGGACAGCGCGACCGCGGGCTGGTCGGTGACCGGCGGTGTGCAACCGGCCAGCGACACCGCCAGCGCGATCATCGCCGCGCCGCCGCGTGTCCGGTCCACGGTCCTGGTCATCTCGTCTCCCCTCGGCGCCCGGTCGGGGGCGCGGGGATGAGGACGGGTGACCCGTCGCGAAAGTTGGTCCGGCGGGGACTCAACCTTTTCCGCTTTCCGCACGTCCCTACCGGGGTGAGAGGTGCAGAGGACCGGCATGGCCCGGGGTGACGCGGAGTTCGTCGAGTTCGCGCGGGCGTCCTCCGCGCGTCTGACGCACGCCGCCTTCCTCATGACCGGCAACCACCACCACGCCGAGGACGCCGCCCAGACCGCGCTCGTGCGCACGTACGCGTCCTGGTCCCGGATCCGCAACGGCGACCCGTACGGCTACGCCCGTTCGGTGCTGGTGAACCACCTCGTCGACACCTGGCGGCGGCCGATCCGCGAGTACCCGAGCGACGACCTCCCGGAGCGGCGCGGCGGTGACATGGCCGAGGAGGTGGCGACGCGGCGGTGGCTGGTCACCGCGCTCGGCACGCTCACCGCGCGCGAACGCGCAGTCGTCGTCCTGCGCCACTACTTCGACCTGCCGGAGGCCCAGGTGGCCCGCGAACTCGACGTGTCGGTCGGCACCGTCAAGAGCACCTCGTCCCGAGCGCTGGAGAAGCTGCGTACCGCCGGTCTGCCCGCACCCCGACCGCAGGAGACGTGCCGGTGACCGAGATGGACGAGCTGCGCCGCGCGATGCGGGTGACCGAGCGGGCCGACGGCCTGGACATCGCGGACATCATGCGCCGGGGACGTCGGCTGCGCCGCCGCCGGCGGATCGGCGCCGGGGTCGCGGCGGCGGTGGCGACGATCGCGGTGGCGGTCGGGGTCGACGCCGTGGCGACGCGGCCCGGCCCGCCGTACCCGCCGGCCGGCGAGCCGGTCGCCACCGCGTCCGCCGCCACTCCCCCGCCCTCGCCGACCGCCGCGCCGACCCCGACGGAGCCGCCGCCGCGACCGCTCGGGACCGTCGTGGACAGCGGCATCCGGTACGGCTCCGACGAACGCGTCTTCTTCGTCGTCCCGGTCGACGTGCCGGGGCTGCCCCGCGTGACGATCGGCCTGGTCGCCGGACGGCGCGCGCCGGACGGCCGCCTGACCTCCGACTTCCTTGTCAACGACGTGTACGGCAGCGACCGCCGGGCCGGGTTCCACGAGATCGGGTACGACCAGCAGCGGGTGCCCACCGACACGTCGGTACCGACGTTCGGCTACTTCGTCGGCCCGGCGGCACGCATCGTCGGGACAGTCGACGGCCGGCAGGTCGAGGCGAAGCTGGCCAGGTGGAGCGAGGACCCCCAGGTGGTGATCTTCTGGTTCGACCCGAAGACCCTCACCCCGGGAACCCCGCTCGACGGCATCACCGCCCGAGACCCCCAGGGCCACCGCCTGTAGCCCTCCCGAGCCGCCTCACCTCTCCCCTTCTCACCCGATGATCAAGGAGTTTGCGGGCTGACACCGCGCTGGTGAGGACACGAACTCCTTGATCACCGACGTCAGAGGGCGAGGCGTGAGAGCCGAACCCGCCCCGAACTCCTTGATTCGCTGCTCCGAGCCGCCCCGCGCACCCTCCCCCGTCCCGGCGGCCCGAGCTGCCCGAGCTGCCCGAGCTGCCCGAGCTGCCCGAGCTGCCCGAGCTGCCCGAGCTGCCCGTAGATCTTGGTACGAAACGGCCCCTATAAGGGCACTTTCGCACCAAGATCTACGACAGCTCCCGGGATATGGACCGCGAATCTCAGCTCATGGGAGACATGACACGCCTGGGACGGGCAGGCGAGGCGGGCACCGGCTCCCTCGCCGGCGATCTTGCACTTTCTGCCCGGTCGGATGGGACATTCACGACATCGACAGGGCCGCGAGTGCAAGATCGCGGAGAGCGGGCGAGGGCGGGAGGCACGGAGGGCGGGGCGGAGGGCGGGAGGGGCGGAGGGCGGGGCCGAGGGCGGGTGGGGTGGGTGTGAGGATCGGGGGCATGCGTGCTGTGGTGTTCGAGCGGTTCGGGGTGCGGCCGGAGGTCCGGGAGGTGGACGACCCGGCGCCGGCGCCGGACGGGGTGGTCGTCCAGGTCGGTGCGACAGGGCTGTGCCGCAGCGACTGGCACGGCTGGCAGGGCCACGACCCGGACATCCGCCTGCCGCACGTGCCGGGGCACGAGTTCGCCGGCGTCGTCGTGGCGGCCGGCGCGGACGTACGCGGCTGGCGGCCCGGTGACCGGGTGACCGCGCCGTTCGTCTGCGCCTGCGGGCGGTGCCCCTCGTGCCTGGCGGGCGACCAGCAGGTCTGCGAGCGGCAGACCCAGCCGGGCTTCACCGGGTGGGGCTCGTTCGCCGAGCTGGTCGCGGTGCGGCACGCCGACGTCAATCTGGTCCGGCTGCCGGACGAGCTGGACGAGCCGGCCGCCGCCGCGCTCGGCTGCCGGTTCGCCACCGCGTTCCGGGCCGTGACCGCGCAGGGCCGAGTGGCCGCCGGCGAATGGGTGGCGGTGCACGGCTGCGGCGGCGTCGGCCTGTCCGCCGTGATGATCGCGGCGGCGAGCGGGGCGCGGGTGGTGGCGGTGGACGTGTCTCCCGCCGCGCTGGAGATGGCCCGCCGCTGCGGCGCCGCCGTCTGTGTGGACGCGAGCGCGCTGGGCGGGCCGGGCGAGGTGGCCGCCGCGATCCGGGACGCCACCGGCGAGGGCGCGCACCTGTCGCTGGACGCGCTGGGCGCTCACGCCACCTGCGTGGCGTCGATCGAGGGCCTGCGCCGGCGCGGCCGGCACGTGCAGGTCGGGCTGCTGCCCGCCGCGCAGGGCCGCCCGGCGCTGCCGATGGACCTGGTGATCGCGTACGAGCTGGAGCTGCTCGGCAGCCACGGCATGCCGGCCCACGCGTACCCGGAGATGCTGCGGCTGGTCACCGCCGGGGTGCTGCGCCCCGCCGAGCTGGTCACCCGCACCGTCGACCTGGCCGCCGCGCCGGAGGCGCTGGCGACGATGGACCGGCCGGCCGTCGCCGGGATGTGCCTGATCCGGCCCTGAGAACGGGCGCGGGCCGGCCCGGCGCCGGGAGACCCGGCGCGGACCGGCCCGCGAGGCGGCCCGATCAGTCGGTGACGGTCACCGTGACGGTCCGGGGCGGCTGCTGGTACTGCCCGCGGTTGTCCATGCCGCGGATCGTCACCGTGTACGTGCCGGCCGGGATCACCGGCGACGTGTACGCGAAGTTCGACCCCGGCGAGCCCGGGCTGGTGAGGAACGTGGCGATCCACGGCCAGTTGCTCGGCGCGCCTGCCCGGCCGAACGTGCCGGCGGAGTTCATGCCCTGCCCGGCGCTGTTGCCGATCTGCACCTCGACCTTCTGCATCCCGCCGTCGTCCACGGCCCGGCCGGTGATCACGATCCGGCCACCGGTGTACGCCTGTCCCTCGACCGGCGTGATGCTCGGCTCCAGCGTCGGGTCGGTGTCACCGGGGTAGACCAGGTAACGGGCGGTCGCGCCGCTTGTCGAGTTGTCCTGCTGGCCCGCGGTGTCCACGGCCCACGCCTCGACGCTGTAGGTGCCCCGGGTGGGCAGGTCGATCGAGAGCGTGAACCCGGTGCTGGTCGCGCCGGGCGAAGCGAGCGTCGCGTCGACTGTGGCGAACGCGGCGGCCATGGTGCCGTTGGGCTGCACGTACCGGCCGGTGTCCAGGTCGCGCAGCGCGATCCGGACCGCCCGTACGCCCTTGTCGTCGGTGGCGGTGCCGGTCAGGTCCAGGTGCAGCCGGTCGATGTCCTGGTTGGTGCCGGTGAAGCTGAGCAGCCCGTTCGGGAAGGCGTCGCCGGGCACCTGGGCGGTGACCGTGAGCCGGCCCATGTTGTTGCTGGACGTGGTCAGGCCGAGCTTGTCGGTCGCCCGTACCCGGAAGTCGTAGACGCCGGGGGTGAGCGGCACCGTGGTGAACGACCAGTCGAACGTCGCCGCGTCGAGGTTGGTCGGGGAGATCCGGTGGTAGCCGGCGACCGAGTCGGCGCCCCAGGTGCCGTCGGTGGCGAGCGCCTCGCGGGTGGTGTTGTTACGCAGGTAGATCTCGACCGACTTGAGGGCGTCGTCGTCGCTCGCCGTACCGGCGAACGTGATCGTGCCGCCCGGTGCGACGGTGAGCGGCGCCGGGTTGCCCGGCGGGGTCATCGCCACCGGCGAGGTGATCGCCACTGTCGGCGGTACGCCGTTGGCGGAGACGGTCCAGTCGCGGGTGTCACCGCGCAGGTCGCTCTGCCCGGTCGTGTCGACGGCGGTGGCGGTCATCTTCCACTGCCCCTCGATCGGCAGCGTGACCTCGTACTGCCAGGTGGCGGACGTCGCGCCGATCACGTCCGGCTCGCCGCGGAAGGTGTTGTAGACGGCGGCGACGGTGCCGTCGTCCTGGAGGTACCTGTTGTCCGCCGTGCGGAACGAGTAGATCAGCGAGTTGACGCCCTTGTCGTCGGTGGCGGTGCCGGAGGCCACGAACGTCTGCGTGGCGAGCAGGCCGGCCGACGGTGAGCTGATCCGGGTCGACGGCGGCAGGTCGTCGAAGCGGAACGTCTCGATCTTCTTGACCGCCTTTGTGGTGTCGCCGGCGCCGTTGCGGTCGAACGTCTTGGCCTGCAACTGGTAGACGCCGGCCGGCAGCGTCACCGGCAGGCTCCACGTGGTGGAGGTGGCGTTCGGCGCGGCCACCGTCGTGTTGATCGCCTTGAACGCGCCCCAGGTGGTCAGGTCGGCCTGGAGGTACCTGCCGCTGTTGCGGTCCTGGATCTCCAGCTGGACGCGGGCCACTCCGGCCGGGGCGAGCGCCTGGCCGCTGATGGTGAACGACTCGCCGGCCGGCTTCACCGCGCCCTCGATCGGCGTGGTGACAGTGGTGTCCAGCGGAGCCGGCGCGGGCTGCTCGGAGAGGTCGAAGAAGGCCACCCGGCCGGTGGTCTTGCCGCCCTTGACGTTGCCGTCACCGCCGACGAGCAGGCCGCGCGAGGTGGCGAGCATCGCCTTCTCGCCCTCGTACGAGTTGGAGCCGGGGTTCCACTCCAGCGCGGTGCCGGTGAGCGGGTCCAGCGCGCCGAGGTGGTCGCGGCGGACCACCTGGTCGCCGAGGCCGTAGCCGCTGAGCCCCTGGCCGGTGCCGTAGCCGACGTTGTCCAGGCCGGGCCACGGCACGTTCGAGGTGGGCGACTCCTGCCAGCTGAAGTGCCCGCCGACGTAGACGGCGGTGTCGGTGATCGCCACCGAGTAGATGCTGTCGAAGTGCCGGGAGATCCAGAGTGGCTCGACGTTGTCGTTTCCGGTCAGCGGGTACGCGATGGCGGTGTCGTTGATCGGCGGGCGGTCGCCGCCGGAGCCGCTGGTGACGACGAAGTACGAGTCGTCGGGCGCGATGTCGCCGGCGAAGACGCGCTGGATGCCGCCGACGAAGGAGAGGTTGTCCTCCCACAGCCGGGTACGCCAGGGCAGCAGCGCCTTGCTCGCCGTACCGATCAGGGCCACGCCGTAGCGGTCCTGGCCGGCGATCTGGCGGCCGGTGTGCACGACCAGCAGCTTGCTGCGGTCGTGGGTGAGCTTGAGCTGCTGCACGGTGAGCATGCCGCCGACGCCGATGCCGCCGGTGAGCGGCAGGTTGAAGCCGGTGTCGACGGCGCCGGTGGTGGGGTTGAGCGCGGCCAGGCCGCTGCGGCTGACCCCGTTGACGGTGGCGAACTGGCCGCCGACGTAGACGGCGTTGGCGCTCACTGCGAGCGCGGTGGCCCGCGCGTTGGCGGTGGCGGTGAACGCGGCGACCGGCGCGCCGGTGGCCGGGTTCAGCCGGGCGATCTTGCGCTTGGTGACCCCGTTGATCGTGTTGAAGGTGCCGGCGATGTAGAGCGACGTGCCGTCCGGCGACGCCTCCACAGCGGTGACCGCGCCGTCGATCGTCGGCTTGAAGGCGGTGTCCACCTTGCCGGTGTCCAGGTTGTACGACGCGAGGGACTTCTGTGCGATCGCGGTGCCGCCGACGTTCGCGATCGAGGTGAACGTGCCGGCGACGAAGACCCGGTTGCCGATCACCTCGATGTCGGTGATCTCGCCGTTGGTGATCCGCGGCGTGTCGGTGCGGGGCGTGGTCGGCATCAGCCGGGTGTCCCCGGGGGTAACCAGTGCCCGGGTGGCAGTGGTGCGCGCGGCGCCGAGCGCGGCGCTGCTCCCGGTCGCCTGGGCGCCGGTCCGGCCGGCTGCGCCGGCGTCTCGCACGACGACGGTGCCGGCGAGCGCCGGTACGCCCACCACCACGACCGCGCCGGCGGCGAGCACCGCCACCGCGCGACTCCAAACTCGCATCGAGACAACTCTCCCTGTCCGCCGGGACGGCCGCCCTCGGGTGATTCCCGGGTCCCTCCGTCCGCGTGCCGGACGCCACCGTAGGAGGCAAAGACATCTCGCGATACGTGCCGCACCGGTAATCGACCGGTCGCCATCAATTCCGGCCACACCGGCAGCCCTGCTCCTCCGATCGGGTCACCCGCGCCGCCGTCCGGCCGCCGCGGCGGTCAGTCGCCCCGCACCCGGGGGTGACGGTGGTCGGTCAGCCGCAGGCCGACACCGCGTACCGCCGCGATGGTGACGCCGGTGCCCAGCTCGTCGAGCTTGCGTCGCAACCGCTTCACCAGGGACTGCACGTCGGCCCGGCCGTGCGTCGGCGCGTCGCGCCAGACCGCCCGGTGCAGCTCGGCGTAGCTCCACACCCGTACCGGCTCGGTGGTCAGGCAGGTCAGCAGGTCACGCTCCAGCCGGGTCAGGGGGATCGCGCGGTCGCCCCACCGGGCGGTGGAGCGGGTCGCGTCGATCACCAGGGCGCCGTCCGGCGCGGGCTCCTCCCCGGGTACGGGCGACCGCGGCGCGTCCCGCGGGGCCGGCGCGTCGGCCTGGGCCGGCGTGTCCGCCGTGATCAACTCGCGCAGCTCGTCCAGATCGGCGACCATCAACAGGGGCGCGACGCCGTCGAGCAGCTCGGTCAGCCGCAGCCGCTCGGCCGGGGACGAGGTCACTCCGATGACGAGCGAGAAGGGCCGCTCCGGCGGCTCGGTGCCGGAGTTCGCCGCGTTCGTGCCGTCAGTCGTCACCGCGCCCCACCGTGACAAAAACTGTCAACAAGCCATCCGATCCGGGGGCCTGTTGGTGACATGTTGCTCACGTACGGTCATTGATCGTTCCCTCATGTCGATCATAGTGTCCATTCAGGTGACCGGCGCAGACCCGCACGGCCGCCTAGGGGGCCTGGGGGGTTCTTGTAATACCGGTGCGACCAGTCGGGAGAGCACATCTCCTGGCCCTTCTGCCATGGCTCGATCATCCGCGGGTCATCGGAGTAGGAGGCAGCACCGATGCTGAGACGTCCACACAGATGGGGCCCGGCCCGGCGGCTGGTGAGCGCAGGCGCCGCCCTGGTGCTCGCCGCGACCGCGCTGGCCGCAACCGGCACGGGAGCGCAGGCCGGCACGGGCGCCGGCGCGTCGGCCGGCGACAAGATCCGCCCCGAACTCACCCGGCAGCTGCAGGGCAAGAGCGAGGGCGACTTCTGGATCCACTTCTCGGGCAAGGCTGACCTGGGCAAGGCCGCCGCGACCAAGGACTGGAACGAGCGCGGCGCCGCCGTCGCGGCGGCGCTGAAGAAGACCGCCGCGGAGAGCCAGGCCAAGATCCGCGCCGAGCTGGACCGCTCGGGCACGAAGTACCAGAGCTTCTGGGCCACCAACGCCATCAAGGTCACCGACGGCTCGCTGACCATGGCGCAGAACTTCGCCGCCCACTCCGAAGTGGACGGGCTGTACGCGCCGGTCGAGTACAAGCTCCCCGAGACCACCCCGGGCACCGACGAGAAGTCGGCGAACGCGCTGGAGTGGGGCATCGCGAACATCAACGCCGACGACGTCTGGTCCCAGTACGGCGTCAAGGGCGCCGGCATCACGGTGGCCAGCATCGACAGCGGCGTCCAGTACAACCACCCGGCGCTGGTGAACTCGTACCGGGGCAACAACGGCGACGGCACCTTCGACCACAATTACAACTGGTTCGACGCCGCCGACGAGTGCGCCACCGCGCCGTGCGACTCCGACGGCCACGGCACGCACACAATGGGCACCATGGCCGGCGCCGACGGGGCCAACCAGATCGGTGTCGCCCCCGAGGTCAAGTGGATCGCCGCGAACGGGTGCTGCCCGACCGACGCCGCGCTGATCTCCTCCGGCCAGTGGATGCTGGAGCCCACCGACCTCAACGGGCAGAACCCGGACGCCAGCAAGCGGCCGAACATCATCAACAACTCGTGGGGCACGACGGCGCCGTCCAACCAGCCGTTCATGGAGGACGTCACGAACGCCTGGACCGCGTCCGGCATCTTCGGCGTCTGGTCCAACGGCAACAACGGCCCGTCCTGCCAGACCAGCGGCTCCCCGGGCAGCCTGGCCAGCAACTACTCGGCCGGCGCGTACGACGTCAACAACAACATCGCCAGCTTCTCGTCCCGGGGCACCGGGCAGAGCGGCGAGATCAAGCCGAACATCTCGGCACCCGGCGTCAACGTCCGCTCCAGCGTGCCGACCAACTCGTACGCCAGCATCAGCGGCACCTCGATGGCGGCGCCGCACCTGGCCGGCGCGATCGCGCTGCTCTGGTCGGCGGCGCCCACCCTGGTCGGCGACGTCACGGCGACGCGCGCGCTGCTGAACGACACGGCTGTCGACAAGGCCGACGCCCAGTGCGGCGGCACCACCGACGACAACAACGTCTACGGCGAGGGCCGGCTGGACGCGCTCGCGCTGCTCGCCGCCGCCCCGATCGGCGACAACGGCACGCTGGCCGGCAAGGTCACCGACGCGGCCACCGGCGCGGGGATCGCCGGCGCCACCGTCACCCTGTCCGGCGCGGCGGACCGCACGCTGATCACCGGCGCCGACGGCACGTACTCCTCGCTCCTGCCGGCCGGTGACTACCAGGTCGTCGTCTCGTCCTTCGGGTACGCGACCCGCACGCTGTCCGCGACTGTCACCGCGAACACGACCACCACGCTGGACGTCGCGCTCACCGCGGTGCCGAGCGTGACGGTCAGCGGGCAGGTCACCGACGGGTCCGGGCACGGCTGGCCGCTGTACGCGAAGGTGAGCGTCGAGGGCACGCCGATCTCCGACTACACCACGCCCACCACCGGCCGCTACAGCCTGTCGCTGCCGTCCGGGGCGACCTACCGGCTCAAGGTCGAGCCGCAGTACGCCGGCTACCTGACCACCACCAAGGAGGTCACCGTCGGCACGGGCAACGCCGTCGCCAACATCGCCGTGCAGGCGAACCCGGAGGCGTGCGCCACCGCCCCCGGCTACACCGTCAGCTCCGACGGCGAGTACGAGACGTTCGACGGCACGGGCGTGCCGGACGGCTGGACCGTGGTGGACAACGCCGGCACCGGCCAGGTCTGGGAGTTCACCGATGCCGGTGAGCGCGGCAACCTGACCGGCGGCAGCGGCAACTTCGCCGTCATCGACAGCGACAACTACGGCAGCGGCGGGCGGCAGGACACGTCGCTGGTCAGCCCGGTCGTCGACCTGACCGGCGTGACCGCGCCGGTGATCCGGTTCAACCAGGACTACAACTGGCTCAACAGCGACCGCGCGGACGTCGACCTGAGCCTCGACGGCGGCACCACCTGGAGCAACGTGCTGCGGCAGGCGGCTGACGTACGCGGCCCGCGGGTGACCGAGGTGCCGATCCCGCAGGCGGCCGGCCAGTCGCAGGTGCGGGTGCGCTTCCACTACTACGAGGCCAGCTGGGAGTGGTGGTGGGAGGTCGACAACGTCCTCATCGGCAGCAAGCTCGTCTGCAAGCCGGTGAACGGCGGCCTGGTCCTCGGCCACGTCCGTGACAAGAACGACAACGGCTACGTCAACGGCGCCACGGTGACCAGCAAGGACCGCCCGGCGGAGAAGGCCACCACAGTGGCCACGCCGGACGACACCGAGCTGCCCGACGGCTTCTACTGGATGTTCTCGTCGCTGACCGGGACGCACCCGTTCACCGCCAGCGCCGGCAACTACGTGAGCCAGACCAAGCAGGTCACCGTCGAGGAGGACTGGGCCACCGCGGCCAACTTCCAGCTCGCCGCCGGCCGGCTGTCGGTGAAGCCGACCTCGCTCACCGGCACGGTCCGGATGCCGAGCGGCAAGGTCAGCAAGACCTTCACCGTGACGAACACCGGCGGGGCGCCGGTCACCGCCGAGTTCAGCGAGCGTGACGGCGGGTTCGTGCTGCAACGGGCCGACGGTTCCCAGTTGTCCCAGCAGGCGCTGCTCGGCTCGACCGGCGCGCCGGTCCAGCGGCTGACCGCCGCGACGTCGTTCGCCGCCCGCTCGTCCGGCAAGTCGTCCACCGCGATCGCGGCGGCGGCCCCGCAGGCGGACCCGTGGACCGCCATCCCGGGCTACCCGTCGAACGTGATGGACAACCGGGTCGTCACCGTCGACGGCAAGGTCTACTCCATCGCCGGTGGCGACGGCACCGCGTCGAGCGCCAAGAACTACCGGTACGACCCGATCGCCCAGACGTGGACCGGCATCGCCGACCTGCCCGGCGCGCGTAACGCCATGACGGTCGGCGCGATCGACGGGAAGATCGTCGCCACCGGTGGCTGGGGCGCCGCCGGTCCGGACGTCGCCACCTTCTCGTACGACCCGGCGGCGAACACCTGGACCCGCAAGGCCGACAACCCGGCGCCGCGCTCGGCGGCCGGCCAGGCGGTCGCGGGTGGCAAGTTGTACGCGATCGGCGGCTGCACCACTGCCAGCTGCACGCCGATGTCCAACTCGGTGGTCCGCTACGACCCCGGCGCGGACACCTGGGAGACGCTGCCCGCGTACCCGAAGTCGGTGGCGTTCCTGTCCTGCGGCGGGATCGACGGCACCGTCTACTGCACCGGCGGCAACGACGGAACCACGTCGCAGAAGGTCGGGTACGCCTTCGACCCGGCTGCCAACGCCTGGACCGCCATCCCGGACGCGCCGGCCGACAGCTGGGCCTCCTCGTACGCGGTGGCCAACGGCAAGCTGCTTGTCGTCGGCGGGTCGCAGGGCGGCGCCATCACCAACGCCGGCTTCGCCTTCGATCCGGCGACCAACTCGTGGGCGAACCTGCCCAACGCCAACACCGCCCGCTACCGGGGCGGCGCGGCCTGCGGGTTCTACAAGGTCGGCGGCTCGTCGGGCAGCTTCACGGCCACCAAGGACAGCGAGGTCCTGCCCGGCTTCTCCGAGTGCTCGGAGGTCGCTGCCGACGTGAGCTGGCTGACCGTCGACAAGTCGAAGGTCACGCTGGCGCCCGGTGAGAAGGTCACTGTCACTGTCGTGATGACCGCGAACGTCGACCAGCCGGGCACGTACTCCGCGTCGGTGGCGATCAAGGAGGACACCCCGTACACCGTGGAGCCGGTGGCGGTGACCATGATCGCGCAGCCGCCGACCACCTGGGGCAAGCTGTCCGGCACGGTCTCCGGCAAGAGCTGCCAGGGTGCCACCGCGCCGCTGGCGGGCGTGACCGTGCAGGTCGACTCCTGGGCGAACTCCTACACCTTCACCACTGACGCCGAGGGCCGGTACGCCTACTGGATGGACCGGCGCAACAACCCGCTCACGTTGATCGTCGCGAAGGACGGCTGGAAGCCCCAGACGCGCCAGACGAAGATCAACAGCAGCACGCCCACGGTAGAGGACTTCACCCTCTCCCCCACCCGCTGCTGACCCCAGCACCTGACAAGGGCGGCCCGCCCGGTGCTCAGCACCGGGCGGGCCGCCCCACGCCCACCCCACTTCGTCCCCCGCGATCTTGCAGTTACCGCCCCGACAAGGCACACAAAAGCCCCACCCAAAGGGCCGCAACTGCAAGATCAACGGCGCGAGCCAGGGGCGGGGAGGGTGGGGTGGGTCAGGGTGGGGTCAGGCGGAAGCCGACGCCTCGGACGGCGTGGATGGTCGCGGGAACGTTGAGGCGGGCCAGCTTGCGCCGGATACGGCGTACCACCGAGTGCATGTCCGAGCCCCGGCCCAGGTGGTCGTTGCCCCAGACCTCGCGGTGCAGCCGGGCGTACGTCCACACCTGACCGGGCGTGCCGGCCAGGCAGACCAGCAGGTCGTGCTCCAGCGGCGTCAACCCGACCTCCCGCTCCCGCCAGCGCAGCACCCGCCGGTCGGAGTCGACACCCAGCTCCAGCCGGGACGACGGGCCGGACGACGGGACGGGCGACTCACCGACGGGCTGCGGCCGGGGCGCCGGCGGGCCGGCCGGACGGCGGACCAGGTCGAGGAAGCGGCGGGCCTGGTGGACGCTGGAGACGATCAGGAACGCCTCGGTGCCGCCGAGCAGCTGGGCCAGCTGCCGGCGCTCGGCCGACGAGGACGCGACGCCGATGACCAAGGACGGCATCCCTGTCATCCGTTCCCACCTTTCCGGCAGGTTGAACCGCAACGCGGGGCGGTCGCCAGGCACGACGAGGCGGGGCACCTGGCTTGCGGAGTTCGACCCGAGGGGTGCGGGAGCTGCGGTTTCGTGAGGCTTCGGGGTGAACTACCGGGATCATATAGCCGAGCACCGATGATTGGTATAGCAGTTAACGTCGATGTAACTGCATGCGACAACGTGACCGGGGCATGTTTGCGCAGGGTCGGGTTTCGGCACGCACGTACCGATGAGAGCCGGGACGTACGCCGGTCCAATGCGTGTGATCACGCACATGCTCTCCCTGGCCGGCGGGACGCCGACCCGCGCGGACATCGCCGCCCGCTGCGCCGAACTGGCCGAGGCGCTGCGCGGCCGCGACCGGGGGGTGGTGGTCTGCGACGTGTCCGCTGTGGCCGCGCCGGACCTGGTAACGGTCGAGGTGCTGGCGCGGCTGCGCCTGACCGCGCGGCGGTTCGGCTGGCGGCTGGAGGTACGCGGCGCGGGCGACGACCTACGCGAGCTCGCGGGCCTGCTCGGGCTGGCCGGCGCCCTCCTCCAGCCGGGCGGGCAGCCCGAACAGCGGGAACAGGCGGTCGACGTCGAGGAAGTTGTTGAGCGACGTGATCCGGCCGCCGGAGACGCCGATCACGATCAGCGCCCAGGGCACGTGTCCTGAGCCGTCGGGGTCGCGCCGGTAGTGCCCGAACGCGGGCATCCCGTTTGCGGCGGTCGGCACCAGCCGGGAGCCGCGGCAGCCGCTGCCGGTGCCGGCCATCCAGGCCGCGATGTGTTCGGGGCCGCGCAGCCACAGCGGCAGCGGCGGCATCGACAGCGTCGCGTCCTCGTGCAGCAGCGCGGTGAGCGCCGTCAGGTCGTACGCCTCGAACGCGCGCACGTAGCGGGCGAGCAGCGCCTGCTGCTCGTCATCGAGCGGACGGCTCGCGTCTGCCTCGGTGTCGGCCGAGGCGAGCGTGGCCCGCGCCCGTTGCAGCGCGCTGTTGACGCTCGCCACCGACGTGTCGAGCAGGTCGGCGACCTCCTGGGCCGACCAGGCGAGCACCTCGCGCAGGATCAGCACGGCCCGCTGCCTGGGCGGCAGGTGCTGCAACGCCGCGACGAACGCCAGCCGCACCGACTCGCGGCCGGCGACCACCTCGGCCGGGTCACCGGCCTCGGGCAGCACCCGGTCGTCGGGCACCGGGCCGAGCCAGATCTGCTCCGGGCGCGGCTCGCCGGGATGGGTGGCGGTGCCGACGCCCGCCGGGCCGAGGTCCATCGGCCGGATCCGGCGCTGCGCGCTGGTGGCCATGGTGAGGCAGACGTTCGTGGCGATCCGGTAGAGCCAGGTCCGCAGCGCGGAACGCCCTTCGAACTTGTCGAAGTTGCGCCAGGCCCGGACGAAGGTGTCCTGCACCGCGTCCTCGGCCTCGAAGGCCGAACCCAGCATCCGGTAGCAGTAGCCGGTCAGCTCCGACCGGTACGCCTCGAGTTGCGCCTCGACGGGAATGCTCGCCACCTCGCTCACCCCGCCGAAGCTAGCCCACATGCTGCATGAACGCGAGTACCCCGGGCCCGCGGCGATGAGTAAGCCCCGCGCGCCCGGTCCAACGGTCGTCAGGTCACCACACCGGAGGAGCACCGATGACCACCGCCCAGCGCGACGAGACCGACGCCCCGGGGCGGTACGCCGACGTCAACGGCGTACGCCTCTACCACGAGACGCACGGCACCGGACGGCCGATGATCCTGCTGCACGGCGGGCTCACCTCGGGCGAGATGTTCGCGCCGATCCTGCCCATGCTCACCGCGAAACACCAGGTCGTCGTGGTGGACCTGCAGGGGCACGGCCGCACCGCGGACGTGGACCGGCCGCTCGACATGGCGTTGATGGCCGATGACGTCGCCGCGCTGATCGACCACCTGGGGCTGGACCGGCCGGACGTGGTCGGCTTCTCCCTCGGCGGCGGCGTCGCCCTGCACGTCGGGTTCCGGCATCCGGAGAAGGTCGGCCGGCTGGTCGCCGCGTCCGCGCACATCCGCCGCGACGCCGTCTACCCGGAGCTGCTGGCGCAGCAGGGTCAGGTGAACGCCGCGGCGGCCGAATACCTGAAGGACACCCCGATGTACGAGCTGTACCAGCGGGTCGCGCCACGCCCGGAGGACTTCCCCCGGCTGCTCGACAAGATCGGCGAGGCGATGCGCAAGGACTTCGACTTCACCGACCAGGTGCGTGCCCTGCGGGTGCCGACGCTCGTGGTCGCCGCCGACGCCGACATGGCTCCGCCGAGCCACTTCGTGGAGGTGTTCGGGCTGCTCGACGGCGGCCGGCGCGACGGCGGCTGGACGGGCGAGGGCCGACCGGCGGGCGGGCACGCGCTGGCGATCCTGCCCGGCCTGACCCACTACGACATCGACCAGTCGCCGCTGTTCGCCGCGGTGACCCTGGCCTTCCTCGACCGGGACCGCTGACCCGCGCGTGTGCCGCCTCCCGCACCGGGGTACCGCTGAGTCAGGAACACCGGTGAGGAGGACGAGATGACCGACCCCAGGTACGCACCGATCGGGCTGGCCACCGCCGGGCAGCTGGTCCCCGACGACGGACAGACCGACGGCGGTGAGGTCGTCGGCGCTGACGACGCGGCGGCGGACGCCGCCCGGGCCGGCGCCGACGTGGACCTGGCCGGGGCCGACCGGGACAGCGACGGCACCCCGGTGGGCGCCGCCGACGCCGAGGCCGACCGCCGGCGCGCCGCCCGCGAGTGAACGACCGGCTCCGCCCCGCCACCCGTGTCGCGGTGGCGGGGCGGAGCCGTCCTCAGCCGTCGACCGGCAGCTCCACGTCGGGCAGGTGCCCGAGCGCCCGGATCGCGGTGACCGCGGCGTACCCGTCGGCCAGCCAGGCGATGTCGGTGCCGGGGACCGCGCGGACCGCGTTCTCCTCCACCGCCGTACGCACGAACCCCTCACCGCGCTCGGCGACCGACACCTGCACCTGGCCGAACGGCGCCAGCGTCGCCTGGCGCAGCCCGGCCACCTGATCGGCCGGCAGGTCGGGCACGTTGAGGTTGAGCACGGTGCCCGGGTCCGCCCCGGCCAGCCAGGGCAGCAGACTCCCGGCCAGCTCGGCGGCCGTCGACCAGTGCCGGGACTCGTCGTCCACGGTGTCCAGCACCGCAATCGCCGCGCCACCGCTGCCGGCGCTCGCCGCCGCCGGGGTGAGCACGTCGAGCGACACGGCGAGCGCGCGGATGCCGTTGTTGCCGGCGGTCAGCGCCGCGCCGACGGTGCCGGAGTGCAGGACCGCGTGGCCCGCGTTCGCGCCCCGGTTGATGCCGGACAGCAGCAGGTCCGGTACCGGCCCGAACACCCCGAGCCCGGCCAGGATCGCGATGTACGCCGGTGAGGCGGCCACCGCGTACGCGGGCACGCCGGGCAGCCCGTCCAGCTCGGTCTCGCCGAACACCAGCCGCCCGTCGTCGGTCACCGCGGACAGCGCCGCGCTCATCCCGCTCGCCTCGTGCCGCGGCGCGGCGACCACCACGTCCAGCCCGCGCTCGTACGCGGCCCGGGCCAGTGCGCGGATGCCGGGCGCGTGCACGCCGTCGTCGTTTGTCACCAGCACCCGGGGCGGCCGGTCAGCCGTCATCGTCGCCACCGTCCAGCGGGGTCAGCCGGACCCGGCCGGCGAGTTCCCGTACCGCCTCGGCGCGGCCGGTGCCCAGCCCGTGCCGGGTCACGTTGAGCGCGCCCGCGGCGGCGCCGACGTGCAGCGCCTCCCGCATGTCCCCGCCCCGGGCCAGCACCGCCGCCACCCCGGCGGTCATCGAGTCACCGGCGCCCCGGTGGTCGGCCAGCTCCAGCGGCGGGGCGTGCACCAGCAGCGCCTCGCCGTCCTCCGGCAGCGCGAGCGCGGGTTCCCCGGCGCGGCTGATCAGCACCGTCCGCGCCCCCCGCTCCTGGCACCGGCGACCGGCGTCGCGCAGCGCCTCCACGCTGTCGTCCTTGGCCAGGCCGTCGTCGAGCAGTTCCTCGTGGCTGACCTTCAGCACGCTCACCCCGCCGTCGAGCACCGCCTCCAGGTACGGGCCGGACAGGTCGGCCACCACCGTCCCGCCGTTGGCGCTCAGGTCGGCGGCGAGCCGGCGGTAGATGTCCGGGTCCACCACCTGCGGGTCGGCTGGTCCGCTGAGCACGCTCACCGGTGCGCGCAGCCCTTCGGTGAGCGTCACCGTGTACAGCTCGTCGATGTCGTGCCGCACCATCGGCACGCCCGGATGCTCGGCGATCTCGGTCCGCTCGCCGTCACGGCGGTCGTGCACGTACCAGCCGGTGCCGGACTCGCGGCGCACCATCCGTACCGTGACGTCCTCGTCGTCGAGCAGCTTGCGGACCGCGTCGCCGACCTCGCCGCCGAGGCCCACGCACATGGTCACCGGCACGCCGAGCGCGGCGATCATCCGGCTCTGCCACACCCCCTGACCGCCCGGGTGCAGATGCAGCTCGGTCGCCTCGCCCTGCTGCTCGATGGTCACCGTCAACAGCGGCGCGGGGGCGAACACCATCACCTTCTGGTCCATTCGCCAGTGGTGCCCGCTGACCGGCCCCGGTAATCCCCCTGGTCAGCGCGGACGCGCGGCGGCGCGGCGACGCCGCAGGTACGGCAGCGCGAACAGGTAGAGGCCGCTGACCAGGAGCAGGGCGAGCGGCAGCAGCGGTACGTAGGAGATCCACACGATCGGGTCCTCCTGGGCCAGCGCGACGAACGTGACCACGACGGTCACCGTGAAGGCGATCGAGAACCAGCGGTGGAGCTGGCGGATGCGGAGGTCCATGGGTTGGTGCCCCTTTTCCCCGATGGCCGCCCCGGTGGGAGGCCCGTACCGCAGACGCTAGGTCCGCCCACCCGCGCGAGGCTTCTCGATTCCTGACCGGTCCGCGCCGCCGCTCGGCGGCCCAGGCGCGGGCATCGGGCGGGTTGCCCGGCGCGCCTACCCTGCCGTCAACAGCGGCCGAGCCACGGGGGCAGGCATGCAGATCATCGAACACAGCGTCGTCGGTACCCGGTCCGCCGTTCTCCGCCTGCGCCGGCCCGGCAGCCAGTTGCAGTTCCTGGTGTTCCCGATGCACCACGTGGCGAGCCCGGCGTTTTACGCGGCGGTCACGAAACGACTCCGCGAATGCGACCTGCTCGTCGTCGAGGGCGTCAGCGGCCGGTCGGTGGTCGGCTCGGCGTTGACACTCACCTACCGGGCCATGCCGGCCAACCGGCGCTCCGGCCTGGTGACAGACCCCATTCCGTACGCGTCTCTCGGCGTCGAGGTGATCAACCCGGACGTGACGGCGGCGGAGTTCGCCCAGGGCTGGCGGACCATGCCGCTGCGGTACCGCCTCCAGATCTGGGCGCTGATCCCGGTCGTGATCGTGATCCAGTTCTTCGGCGGCACCCGGTGGCTGCTCTCGCCCGAGGTCGAGGTGAGCGACCTGCCGTCCCCCGCCGACGAACGGCACGCCGACGACGAGGTCACCGAGCACTTCGACCGCACGCTCGGCGGTGAACGCGACGAGCGGCTGCTCGCCTCGTTGGCCGAGCTGATCCGCAACCGGTCCGCCGAGCGCATCGACGTGGCGATCGTCTACGGCGCCGGGCACGTGCCGGCGATCGTGCGCGGACTCCTGGAGCTGCACGGATACCGCCCGCGCTCCGCCGAATGGCTCACCGTCCTGGAGCGGTGAGCACGACGCTCAATCGGCGGCCAACTCCGGCCGGTGCTCCTTGATCCACTCCTGGACGTCCGACTTCAACCAGACCTTGCCCTGCACGAGGTCGGCCACCGGCTCCGGGAAGTTGCGGTTACTGGTGATCACGTAGACCCGCTGCTTGCTGATGCCGCCCAGCATCACGCGAATCTCGGCTGCGCCCACCAGCTCCATACGCCGGACGCTAGACAGTTGACCCAGATCCTTGACTCGGGTCAACGCCTCGGTCACCCGGGTATGCCGACATCCTCGCCGCCGGGCCGCCCGCCCAGAACGACCCGGCCGCACGTGGCGATCCGGCCGCTGTGGCTCTGCCTGTTCGACGCCGCTGCCGACCTGCTGAGACTCAACCCCGATCCGGGTCCACGTCCCGACGAACTGTTCCACCGGTTCGTCGCGTGGACGAGGCACACCTGAGCGGACAGGTCACTCTCGTCCCGCCGTGCCCGCGGACCAGTCGTCCACCCGCATCCGCGACGGCGGCCTCGCCGTCTCAGAGCGCCGCACGAACCCGGCGACGGCGAGCGCGCTCATCGTGGTGGCCGCGGCAGCGGCGAGCACCAGGAGGGTGGTCTCCACCTGCACCGTACGCATGTACTCGCCGCCGTTCGCGGTCGCGGACGCGTAGCGCACGGCCGCGAGCGGGTTGAGCAGCACCGCGGCGATGCCGGCGGTCCAGGCCGCCCTCGGTAGCCGCTCGTCGCCGGGACGGACGGTCCGCCGGGCGGCCCAGCAGCCGAGGGCCGCGAACGTGACGAGCAGCGTGACCGGCAGCAGCCAGAGCATGGCGGGCAGCAGGTCACGGAGGGGCACCACGGCGTCGAGCAACTCCACCAGGAAGCCGGAGCCGTCGTGGGTCACCAGGCCGATCCGGTGGCTGTACGCCGCGAGCGCAACCAGCGTGCAGCCGATGTGGACGGTGATCAGGGCGACGAGGGCGGACAGCGCGGCGCGGCGGGCGGACACCGGGCCGAGGTTACCGGCTGCGCGCTCCGGCGGTGGGCCGCCAGCTCGCCCGCGCCGGGAGGGTCAGACGCTCAAGGCGAGATCGGCGACCTCGGCGGCACAGCCCCAGGACAACGTCATCCCGGCGCCGCCGTGCCCGTACGCGTGCACCAGCCGCCCGTCCGCCGGGTCCACCTCGACCCGGGGGCCGCCGTGCCGGGCCGGCCGCAGCCCGATCCGCTCCCCCAGCACCGGCGCGTCCGCGAGCTTCGGCACCAGCACCACGCACCGGCGCCGGATCGCCGCCGCCTCCTCGGGGTCGGGGCGGGTGTGCCCCACCCCCGCCTCGTAGGTGCCGCCGAGCACCACGTCGTGGCGGCGCGGATGCACGTACGTGATGCCAGCCGGGTCGTCCTCGTCGCGTACCGAGACGGTCAGGCCAGGATTCGCCACCAGCACGACGTGCCCGCGCGCCGGGTACACGGCCGCGTCGGCGGCGAGCCGGCCGGCGGCCAGGCCGGTCGCGTTGACCACGACCGGCGCGACCTCGTACGCCTCGGCGAGCGTGCCCAGCGCACGGCGGACGACCCGGCCGCCGCCCGCCTCCAGGCGCTCCCGCAGCCAGGCGAGATAAGGGGTCATCTCCACCGACGGGGCGGTGAACCGCAGCAGCGCGGTGTACGGCGGCTCCGCCGGCTCGGCCACGAGGTCGCCGCAGGCGTCGGCCCACCAGGGCGGCCCGGCGTAGCGGTGGCGCAACCACATCCGGGTGGGCCGGTCGACCACCCCCGGCACGCCGTCGGCCGCCTGGCGGCGCAGCTCGGCGTGGGCGTCCCGGGCCCAGCGCAGCACCCGGGGATCCTCCTCGGTGTGGCTGGGGTACCAGACCGCGGCGGCCACCGTCGACACGGTGCCGGCCGGGTCGTGGGCGGTCAGCACGGTGACCCGGGCACCGCGCCGCTGGAGGGTGAGCGCTGTCGTCATCCCCACGACGCCACCGCCGACCACCACCACGTCCGCCTCGGTCATGTTCCGCTCCCGTCACCCGTACCGACGTCGTTGCGCCGACGGCGCACCTCGGCGCCGATGACGCCCTTCAGCCTCGGGTCAAGACTGAGCCCGAGGTGGCGGCACGGGCGAACCCTGGCTGGCTTGCTCGTCGGTCGATGGATAGCAGATAGCTCGCCCCACATGGGCCGCAAGTGCAAATTGTCGCAGCACTCAAATGGCAGGCGACTATGTATAGCCTTTACACGCAAAATATGCATGCTTATAAAAGCATATTTTATGCCCTTAAAGCGGGCACAGTCGGCGCGTGCTTGTACTGTAAAAAAATGTCCGTTTTGCCTGTAGTATGTCCAGCCTTCTCAGCCTTCGTACTACTTGACATGTCCGAGTTAAGGCATCTTACCCCCTTTGCAAGGGATCGTGGCGACCACTCATCTCAACCGAGCTTAGCGTCGCCACAAAAGACCGGCTGATATTCCGGCTCCGAGCAGACCTGAAGTGCCGGCTTCCCCGGTGCAACGGGAAAGCCGGCCGATCCCGGGTCACCCGCATCTATCGGCTGCCGCCAGGAGCGTTGCAGCTCAGCGTACATGGCCAGCCTGCGCTTACGCCACCTTCGAGTGACACTACATTGGATTTCGAAAGACATGGAAAAAGCTTTTCCAGAGACTGAGAGAAAGCCAGACAACAGTTTCCGTCATCTAACCCTTTTGCTACCCCTCGCCGGGCCCTGACCTGCACAGATACTCCACACCCGCCAACTACACGACATTCTTTCAAGCGCTGATCACCGCTTTATTCGGGTCTCGACCGCGCGAGGGGTGCATTCGCGCTGCGGCTAGTGGAATATGTGAGCAAGGACCTCGCCTCCAGGTGCAACTGGAGACCGAGCGTGACGAGGTCAGTCCGGGTCGCCCGCATCGACAGCCGACGGAGGAAAGCCATGGAAGTTACTGCGAAGATCAGGCTCGACCGGGTCGTGGTCATCCAGATCCTGGTGATCGTGATTCTGCTCGCGGGATCTCTCTGATCGCCGTCGCTCAGTGCCCGCGCCTCGTCACCGCGCGGGCACTGAGCGAGCCCGGTTGCCGGACGTCGTCAAGCCACCATCTGCTGGTCAACTTATGCGGTGTTCCACCCTGGAAGCTACGGCCAGCCGGTGGCCGTCTCAAACCGGGATGCCGCCAAGGGATGCTCAGCCGCCCTACTGCCCCTCGTCTTCGCCCTGCTCAGGGATCGGTCGATGTGGACATGGCCGGCTCTCATGGGCGGGGTCGATAATAGTGGTGCGCAGGCATGACCTCGAGCTTCTTGCAACGGCTGCCGTAAGCGGTGACCTTACCGTTCCAGGCGTTGCTCTTTGTCGTGGGCGCGGCTGACCTGGCCGTAGCTGTGCAGCGCACGTTGCTACGCCAGGCATTGTTCATCAACCCGAACTGACTGCGGTGCGTGAAGGCCTTCCGTGGGGGCGAATCGCTTTGTCCGTCTCGGTTACGCTCGGGGTTTGGCCTTGGGGAGGGCTCATGAGTGCGGATCCTTCGATGAGCGGCGACTTCACCCGCATGCTCGACGCGACGATGGCGGCGCTTCGGACGGTGGGTCCACCGCCGGCCGACGAGGCGGAAACGCCAGTGGTCGGCGAGGCCGCCGACGGGCAGGTACGCGCCGAGATGGGGCGCGACGGCAAGCTCCACGCGCTGCACGTCGAGCCGCGGCTGATGCGGCTCGGGTCCGAGGAGCTGACCGCGCACGTCGTGACCGCTGTCAACGCGGCGATCGACGGGCTGCGGAGCGGCCCGGCCCCGCAGGTCGCTGACATGGCGCAGTTGCGGGAGCAGTTGCAGGAGGTACGGGACACCGCCGTACCCCGGCTCGGGTCGTTCCTCGACGCGCTGACCGAGGCGCAGGAGCGGATGGCACGCGGCGGGCAGCGATGAGCGGCGGCGGATTCGAGGTGCACCCGCCGCTGATCCGGGCCGCCGGGCGCGGCGTCAGCGACCTGGCCAAGCGGTTCGAAGGCGAGCTGGAGGCGTTCGAGGCGCGGATGCGGGGCTACGGCGAACCGTGGGGCGCCGACGACATCGGGTCGCTGATCGGCATCGCCTACACCGAGGTGGCGAACTACATCTTCGACTGCGTCGGCATGGCGGCCGAGGAGTTCACCTCGGCGGGCGCCGACATCGCCGGGATGGCCGACGCGTACGAGCGGGTCGACGAGGACGGCGCGGGCACGATGCGCTCGCTGGCCGGCGGGCTGGGGTGAGCCGTGGGACTGCAACTACCCGGTGAGCTGATCACCGCGCTCGGCTGGATCGGCTACACCTGGCCGCAGGCCGACGAGGAGAAGCTCTTCGAGATGGGCCAGGCGTGGCTCGAGTTCGGCGGCCGGATCGGTGCGGCGGCCGGTGCGGCGGACGCGGCGGCCGCGCAGGTCTGGACGCAGAACGTCGGCCCGGCGATCGCGGCATTCCAGAAGTGGTGGGGCGGCGAGCAGAACGGCCCGCTCGTGCTGCACGACAGCATGCCCGCGGCCACGCTGCTCGGCGCCGGGCTGATCATCTGCGCGGCGATCGTGCTGGCGCTGAAGATCGCGGTGATCGTGCAGCTGGCCATCCTGGCGTTCCAGGTCGCCCAGGCGATCGCCACCGCCGTGGTCACGTTCGGCGCCTCGCTGGCCGAGATCCCGATCTTCCAGATCATCACCCGGGAGATCGTCGGCGCGCTCATCGACCAGGTCATCGGAAGACTGCTCGATGCCTAGCCCTCGGCGCGGCCGCGGCGCCGCCGCGAAACCGGCGGCCGGCAAGATCGTCCGCAAGGCGGTCGAGAAGCTGGAGAAGCCGATCGTCCGGGTCACCGGGCCCAACCGGAGCCTGCCCACGAAGGTGATCCGGGTCGAACGCCGGAACTTCCACGCCACCGCCCAGTTCCGGCGCAAGATGGCCGCGCTGAAGAAACTCAGCGACGAAGGCAAGCTCTACAAGGCCACCAACCCGGTGGCCCGCGACAAGAGCATCACCGACGGGTACAAGGAGCGGATCCGGCAGAAGATCTGGGACAAGTACTGGCCGCACGACAAGGACCTCGCCAACCGGCTCAGTCGACGGCTCAGCGACTACCATCCGGACCACGTGTGGGAACTGCAGCTCGGCGGGCCGGACACCGTCGACAACCTCAAGCTGCTGCATGGTAGAACGAACACGGACATCGGCTCCCAGATCTGGGGGCAGATCCAGAATCTGCCGGACGGAACCCCGATCCGAATAGAGGTAGTGGATTGACTTCCGATCTCGCGCAGCTTCTCGCCGAACTCCGCGCCGACCTGGCCGCGGACGAGCCGGCCAGTCTCGCGTACGCGCAGATCGGCGACCCCGCCGACGACGGTGACGTGCCGGCGGAGCTGCCGGCCGGCCTGCGCGAGTTCCTGCTCGCCGCCGACGGCCTGCGGGCCGGCGCGTTCGAGCTGGCCTCGACCGCCCGGCTGGCCGGGGTCCAGTACTTCCTCGACTACGCGCCCGACTTCTCCCCCGTCGGCCAGGACAAGACCGGCTGGCTCGTGGTCGGCACGCGCAGCGACGAGCCGATCTTCCTGGAGCGCGCCACCGGCGCGGTGTGGTACTTCCCGCCCACCGGCACCGAGTGGTTCATGGGCGACGCGTTCGAGGAGCTGGCGCCCGACCTGGACTCGTTCGTGCACTACTACGTGCTCGGCCCCGGCTACGCCGAACTGGTCACCGACGACGACGGGTGGTACGCGTTCCTGGACCGGCAGGGCCTGCTCGACGAGACGGACGAGGACGAGACGCAGCCGTGACCGTCACCCGCGAACAGCTCACCGCGCTCTGGGGTGAGCGGGGCGTCATCTACTTCCCCGACCAGCGTTTCGACGCGATCCTCGGGCCACTCGGGCCGGCGGTCTTCCCGCCCGACGGCGCGCTGCCGGTCGAGGTGCCGATCCTGTTCACTGTGGACGTGACGGTGCCCGACGTCGAGCTGTTCTCCACGCTGTCGATCGAGCTGGGCGACCAGGGCCCCCGCCCGTACATCGTGCTGGGCGCCTCGCCGGAGGACGCGGCGCTGCTGTTCTGCCTGGACGCCGGCACCGGCGCGGTGATCCTGCTGGACCTGGAGACGCCGAACCTGGAGACGGTGAACAGCACGTTCGCCGCGTTCGTGGAGTTCCTCTACCGGCTCGGGCAGCTCATCGCCACCGACCCGGGCGGCCGGGAACGCGCGACCCGCGCGGCGGCGATCCGCGACGACCTGCGCCCGGTCGACCCGGTCGCGTTCGGCGAGCCGGAGTCGTGGTGGAACGTGGCCTTCGACGAGCTGGAGTCGACCGCCTGAGGTCAACGGGCCGCCGCCGCGGGCACCGCCGGCGCGGCGCGGTCCGCACCGGTCACGCCGGCGACGAGCAGCAGGTACGCGGCCAGCTCCGCCGCCGCCGTCAGCGCCGCCACTGGTTGCGGCATCGCCGAGGTGGGCGGGATGGCGTACCAGGCGAACAGCGCGGTGCCGTCGGCCTCGAACGGATGCGGCACCGCGGCCAGCGCCGCGTCGAGCAGCGGCAACGCGAGCACCGCCAGCAGTGCCGCCCCGGTCGCGGCGAGCCGCCGGCCCCGCCCGGCCAGCAGCACGGCGAGCGCCAGCGCGGCGAGGGCGAGAGCCAGCGGCGGCAGCACCGCGAGGACGAGCGCGGGCACGACGTCGACATGGTCGTACCCCGGGCCCTCCCCCCGGGTCAGCGTGGTCCGGGTACGGGTCTCCACGACCCGGTTACTGGCGGCGACGGCGACGCCGATGTCGGCGGCCCGGACGGCCGCATACCCGACGACGGGCGCGGCGGCGACCGCCGCGGCGATCAGGCGCCGCCGCCGTCCACGGCCCCGGAACGCGACCAGCAGCACCGCCACCGCGACAAGCGCCGCCCAGCTCCCGGCGAACGCCGCGTCGAAGCCGGCCGTCCGGTCGAAGGCGCTGTCGCCGCTGCCGTACACCACCCAGCCGGCGTCCCCGGCGCCCGCGCCGGCCGGCATGGTGCGGACCGCGTCCACGAGCAGCGGTGCGAGCGCCACCGGCACCGCCCAGCGCGGGGCGGGCAGTCCGGCGGCGACAGCGTACGCGAGCAGCAGCGCCAGGCTCAGCACCTCCGCGCCGCGCCAGAGCGGTGCGGCCACCAGGACACCGACGACGTGGGCGACGGCGCACACGGCCGCGAGGATCAGCAGCAGCGGGGCGCGACGCACCGGCGGATCCTTTCACGGCACACCGGCCCGGCGCCGCCCCGTGATCGTCAGCTGCCGGCCGGCACCTGGTCCTTGACGTCGTCGTAGCCGACCGCGCCCGGCGCCGGCGCCGGGGTGTAGATCACCCGGATCACGCCGGTCGGGTACGTCTCGGTCCCGGCCACCCTCAGGTGGTACGGCGCGTCGCCCTCGTCGAACAGCCGACGGCCCTTGCGCGCGGCGACCGGGTGCACCAGCAGCCGCAGCTCGTCCACCAGGCCCGCGGCGAGCAGTTGCTGCACCACCGAGATCGAGCCGGGGATGAGGATGCCCTTGATGCCGGCGTCGGCCTTGAGCGCGCGCACTGCGTCCACCAGGTCACCCTGGATCAGCTCGGAGTTGCGCCAGGAGAACTCCAGCGGCTGGCGCGAGACGACCACCTTGCGCATGTCGCCGAGCTGCTTGGCGAACGGCGCGTCCTCACCGCCGGCGGCCTCCCGGTCCGGCCAGGCGCCGGCGAAGCTGTCGTACGTCTCCCGGCCGATCAGCAGCACGTCGGAGGTGTCGTAGTCCTCGGTGACGGCGCGGCCCATGTTGTCGTCGAAGTACGGGAAGTGCCAGTCGGGGTCGATCTCGGCGACACCGTCGGCCGAGATGAACAGCGTGGAGATGACAGTGGCCATCGCGGTGCTCCTTCTCAGGTGGGTTCGACGGGTTGACCGCCGCACCGTGTCAAACTCATCGGCCCGCGACAACGTCACCGGGTCAGAACGTGAAATCCGGCGGAGCGCCCTCGCCCACCCGCCCGTCGACCGCCTCGCGGAGCAGATCCGCGTGGCCGGTGTGCCGGGCGTACTCCTCGATCACGTCGAGGAGCATCTTGCGAACGGTGGGGGAACGCCCGTTCGGCCAGGTGAACGACGACGGCCCGGCCAGTCCACGTTCGGCGACGACGGCATCCATCAGCCGGCGCGACCGCTGCACCGCTGCCCGCCACAGCGCGTACACGTCCTCCGGTGCGGCCTGCGCGCCGAAACGCCACTCCCAGTCGGGCTCGGCGTCGAAGTCGACGCCCTCCCACGGCGGTCCGTACTCCTGACCGGCCACCTTCACGGCCAGCCAGTCCGCCTCGACCAGGGCCATGTGCGCGATCAGACCGCCGAGCGTCATGGTGCTGGCGGCGGTGACGGCGCGCAGGCCGGTCTCGTCGAGCCCGTCGGTCTTCCAGGCGAAGGTCCGCCGGTTGCGCTCCAGGACGGCCAGCAGCGCCTCGGCCTCGGTCTCGGTGATCGCGTCGCCCATCGCCGAAGCATAGGCAGCCGGCGAAATGCGTGGGGGGCGGCGAGGTTCTGCCGGTACGGTGCCCGGGACCAGACGCGAGAGGGGTACGCGATGACGGAGACGACGACGCTGTGGCGCCCGACCGGGCCCCGGGAGCTCGACCTCGTCCGCGCCTCCGGCTGGCGGGCCTGGCCACCGCGCCTGCCCGACCAGCCGATCTTCTATCCGGTGCTCAACGAGGAGTACGCCGTCATGATCGCCCGGGACTGGAACGTGCCGGCGTCCGGCGTCGGCTACGTGACCCGTTTCCACGTCGACCGGGCCTTCGCCGCCCGCTACCCGGTCCGGCAGGTCGGTGGCCGGGACATCCTGGAGCTGTGGGTGCCGGCCGAGGAGCTGGACGAGTTCAACAGGCACATCGTCGGGCCGATCGAGGTGGTCCACGAGTTCCGGCCGCCGGAGCGGGCGGCCTGACCGACGCCGGGCGGGTGGTCGGGCCCGCCCGGTGCCGCCGTCGGTGGGTCAGGCCGGGGTGAGGACGCAGAACTCGTTGCCCTCCGGGTCGACCAGCACCCGCCACGGAGTGTCGGCCCCGCCCAGGTCGGCGTCGGTGGCGCCCAGCGTCCGCAGGCGCGCGGCCTCGGCGTCCAGGTCGTCGGACGGGTACGGGCGGACGTCGAGGTGGACCCGGTTCCACCCGGTCTTCGCGTCGGGTGTGCGGACGAACCGCAGGTAGGGGCCGACGCCCTTGGCGGAGCGCAGCACCGCCTGCTGGTCGGTCACCTCGTGCACCGTCCAGTCGGTGGCGCGGCCCCAGAAGTCGGCCATGGCGCGCGGGTCGGCGCAGTCGACCACCACCGCGCCGATGAGACCGGTGTCCGCGTACAGCGGGTTCGGCTCCCGTACGCAGAACTCGTTGCCCTCCGGGTCCGCCAGGACCGTCCACGGCACGTCGCCCTGGCCCACGTCGGCGGGGGTGGCGCCGAGAGCGGTCAGGCGCGCGACCAGCTCCGCGTGGTGCGCGGCCGAGGTGGTCGCGAGGTCGACGTGGACCCGGTTCTTCGCCGTCTTGGGCTCGGCGGAGACGACCAGGTCGACGTACAGGGTGCTCGGGTCCGGGTAGGTGAGGCCCTCGGGTTCGAGGTTGGTCACGCCGGGGCCCTCGCTGGACATCTCCCAGCCGAGCACCTTCGCCCAGAAGCCGCCGAGCGCCACCTCGTCGTGGGCCTTCATGTTGATCTGCACGAACCGGGTTGCCATGGCGGCGATGGTAGGCGGAACGCCGGGTCGCCGTGGTCCCGGCAGGTGATCAGGAATCGAGAAGCACACCGGCACCGCCGCGCCCTAGCGTTGTCATCGGGCGGTCGGCACCACGCGGACCGCGAGTCACGAGGGGGAATCGAGATGTCCGACGGGTTCAGCGCCGAGGAGCGCGCCGCGATGAAGGAGCGCGCCGCCGAGCTGCGCGCCGAGGGCAGGAAGGGCGCGAAGAAGGCCGACGACCTCCAGGCGGTGCTCGACCGGATCGCGCAGATGGCGCCGGAGGACCGCGAGCTGGCCGAGCGCGTGCACATGACGATCACCTCCGCCGCGCCGGAGCTGGCGCCGAAGACCTGGTACGGCATGCCCGCGTACGCCAACGCGGCCGGCAAGATCGTGGTGTTCTTCCAGGACGCGGGGAAGTTCAAGTACCGCTACTCGACGGTGGGCTTCCAGGAGGCGGCGAACCTCGACGACGGCGACATGTGGCCGGCGTCGTTCGCGCTGGTGCGGTGGAGCCCGGAGGTGGAGAAGAAGCTCGCCGAGCTGGTACGGGCCGCCGTGTCCTGACCGTCGTCAGGCGGGCGGTGCGGTGCCGACGTGGTCCGCGCGGCATCGCGCTCCCGTTTGCCCCTCATCTTCGGGGGTAGCCCTTCCAGTGCACCGGACGATCCGGGGCGAGTCGAACAACGGCACGGGCATCCGGGAGGCGTCGAGTGCGAGCAATGGTCTACCGCGGTCCGTACCGGGTGCGGGTCCAGGAGAAGGACCGGCCCGTCGTGGAGCACCCCAACGACGCGATCGTGCGGGTGACGCGGGCCGCCATCTGCGGCTCCGACCTGCACCTCTACCACGGCATGATGCCCGACACCCGGGTCGGGATGACGTTCGGTCACGAGTTCGTCGGCGTGGTGGACGAGGTCGGGCCGTCGGTGCGCAACGTCAAGCCGGGCGACCGGGTGATGGTGCCCTTCAACGTGTACTGCGGGTCGTGCTTCTTCTGCGCCCGGGGTCTCTACAGCAACTGCCACAACGTGAACCCGAACGCCACGGCGGTGGGCGGCATCTACGGCTACTCGCACACCTGCGGCGGCTACGACGGCGGCCAGGCCGAGTACGTCCGGGTGCCGTTCGCCGACGTCGGGCCGAGCCTGATTCCGGAGTGGATGGACGACGACGACGCGGTGCTGCTCACCGACGCGCTCGCCACCGGCTACTTCGGCGCGCAGCTCGGTGACATCGCCGAGGGGGACGTGGTTGTCGTCTTCGGTGCTGGACCGATCGGCCTCTACGCCGCCAAGTCGGCGTGGCTGATGGGCGCCGGCCGGGTCATCGTCATCGACCACCTCGACTACCGGCTGGAGAAGGCGGCGTCCTTCGCCCACGCCGAGACGTACAACTTCGCCGAGTACGACGACATCGTCGTGCACATGAAGAAGATCACCGACCACCTGGGCGCGGACGTCGCCATCGACGCGGTCGGCGCGGAGGCGGACGGCAACCTGCTGCAGCACGTCACCGCGGCGAAGCTGAAGTTGCAGGGCGGTTCGCCGGTGGCGCTGAACTGGGCCATCGACTCGGTACGCAAGGGCGGCACGATCTCCGTGATGGGCGCGTACGGGCCGATGTTCAGCGCGGTGAAGTTCGGCGACGCGATGAACAAGGGGCTGACGCTGCGGATGAACCAGTGCCCGGTGAAGCGGCAGTGGCCGCGCCTGTTCGAGCACATCCGCAACGGCTACCTCAAGCCCAGCGACATCGTGACCCACCACATCCCGCTGGAGCACGTCGCCGAGGCATACCACATGTTCTCCGCCAAGCTCAACGGCTGCATCAAGCCGCTCATCGTCCCGAACGCCGCCTGAGAGGACCGGGAGCCGACCATGCCGTACACGCCGGACAAGCCGAAACTCACCGAGTCCCCGGACGAGCTGCGCGCGCGTATCCCCGGGTGGGGCGCCGACCTCGACCCGGCGGACCGGCCCTCCGTGCCGCAGGAGCGCTACGCCCCGGAGATCACCGGCGCGCACTGGGAGTTCCCCGAGCGGCAGCCGGAGAAGTGGCCGCGCGAGCGGTCGATCGAGCACAAGTTCCTCACCCCGGTCTTCGGCACCTCGTGCCCGCCCAAGGGGCTCTCCGGTGTGATCCGCCGCTACTCGTACCGCCGGTTCAGCGAGGGCCGCGCCGCGCACTGGCTGCTGCTGCTCGCCGCCGACCGGGTCGACACGGCGGAGAGCAGGCTGGGGTCGCTGTTGCGCCGCCACCCGGACAACCTGGTGGCCGAGACGGGCGTACGCAGCGAGTTCACCCACCACGGGCTGTCGTCCCGGCGCGGTAACCGGGTCGACCGCGTGCACCACCCGCTGGATCCGATCGTGATCGCCGCGCCGTGGCTGCTGGCCGGCGGCGTGGCGTACCTGCTCGTACGCCGGGTGGCGCGACGCGGTTAGGCGGTCAGCGCTGCCAGGAGTCGAGGCCGCGGACCGCGGCCGCGGCGATGTCGTCGGTCAGGGCGGGGTCGTTGCTGGTCCCCTCCCAGCCCTGGTCGTGCACGACGGTGACCGCGTCGGCGACCCGGATCACGATGATCTGGCTGGTGGCCTGCCCTTCGGCGGGGCTGCCGTCGAGGCCGGTCGCCGGCCGGGTGACGGTCACCAGCAGCGCCTCGTTCCCGGTCCGGGCCATCGGCTCGGACCGGACGGTGACGGTGCCGCCGGCCTCCTTGAACGACCGGCATGACTCCATCGCGCCGCGGACCCGGCGCAGGTAGTCGGCGGCGCCGGTGCCCTCGAAGGCGAAGACGGTCTGGTGCAGCGTGCCGTAGGGGACGTTCTCCGGCGGGTCCTTGGGCTGCTTGTAGGCGCTCGTCATGGCGGCGCTCGCGGTGACCGACCGTCCGCCGCTGCGGAACTCCTGGTCGCACAACTCGGGTAGCGCGTCGGTGACCTCCATCGGCTGCGCGTCGGTCTTGCGCAGCTCCGGCGGCAGGTCGGCGAAGGCGGACGTCGGGATCGTCACGCGCCCGCCGGACGACTGCGACGCCTCCGGCGTCGCGGGGGTGGTCGCCGAGGTCGCGCCCGGGTCCGCGGCGCCGCCGTCGTTCCCGCCGCCGTCGCCGCAGGCGCCGGCCAGCAGCGTGGCGACGAGCAGGGGTACGCCAAGCATCCGCCGACGGCGACTCGGTGTCCTCATGTCGACCTCCGTCCCGTGCCCGTCCCGACGACGTTCCCGATGCCACGCCGCCCGAAACGGCGCGCCCGTCCCCCTCCTCCCCCAACTGCCGGGCACCCCGCCGCGTTCCGGCGCGCAGCCACCTCTTGCCATTTCGTTAGGCACCTGACAATGTTGTCAGGTGCCTAACGAAATGAGCGCCTACGAGCTGGACGCTCCGGGCGTCTGGGCGAAGAAGTACTTCCTCGCCAGCCGGGCCCTCATGGAGTCCGTGCTGCGCCCCTACGATCTCGGCAACACCCAGTGGTACGTGTTGTACCGGCTGAGTGAGGGCCGGCCGGTCGGCCAGCGCACCCTCACCCGCGAACTCGAGGTCGAACGGGCGACCCTCAGCGCGGTCATCGCAGCGCTCGTACGCAAAGGGCTGATCGAACAGGTGCCCGACCCGGACGACCAGCGTCAGAAACAGCTGCACATCACGCCGGCCGGCGTGAGCCTGTGGAACTCGCTCCCCGATCCGATGGCGTTGATCGCGGAAGTCGCCTTCGGCGGAGTCGACCCCGCGGACATCGAAACCATGAATCGCGTCCTCAGCGGCGCGACCAGACGACTCGTCGACTACCGGAAGGAGCACGGATCATGACCGTTCTCGTGACCGGCGGAACGGGCCTCGTCGGCCCCCGCCTGCTCGGGCGACTCACCGCGGCGGGTGTCGAGTGCCGCGCCCTCGTCCGTCCCGGAAAAGCGGTACCCCAAGGCGTACGGCGCGTCGAGGGTGACGTCCTCAGCCCCGAATCCCTGCCGGCAGCCGTGGAAGCCGTCACCGCGATCATCCACCTGGCCGCCGTCTTCCGCACCCGCGACGACGACCAGATCTGGGCCGTCAACCGTGACGGCACCCGCAACCTGATCGCCGCCGTCGAGAAGCACGCGCCGGAGGCCCGGTTCCTGCTGGCCAGCACCTCCAACGTCTACGGCGCCGACAGCACGCACCCCGGGCGTGAGGACGACCCCGTCGCGCCGACGCTCGCCTACCCCGCCAGCAAGATCGAAGCCGAGCAGCTGCTTCGCGCCAGCGGGCTCACCTGGGGCATCCTGCGGCTTCCATTCATCTACGGAGACCGGGACGGGCACCTCGAATCGTTGCCCGAACTCGCGGCCGGCATGGGGTGGCACCCGGCACAGAGGCTGAGCGTCTGCCACCACGCCGACATCGCCACGGCGTTCGCACTGGCCCTCACGGGCGCGTTCGACTACCGCACTGTCAACATCGCCGATGAGTCGCCCCTGAGCATCTACGAGATGTCGCAGCTCGTCGGCTACTCCTACGGCTCCTCCGCCGAACCGCTCAGTCAGCCGTGGCAGGGGCAGGTGGACATCAGCCTCGCCCGCAGCCTCGGCTTCACACCGACGATCAGCACCATCCACGAGGCCGTCCGCAACGGCGCGCTCTGACGCCACCCGCGCTGCGGCTCGCCAGTGGAACGCTCATCTGCAAAGCATTGTTTGCGCAAATTGATGTTTGCGGTAGCGTGAGGGCATGCAGTCCGATCCGGACCTCGACCTCGCCTTCGCCGCGCTCGGCGACCCGGTCCGCCGCGCCCTGGTGACCCGGCTCGCACGCGGCGAGGCCACTGTGGGCGAGCTGGGTGAGCCGTTCGACCTGACGCCGCAGGCCATCTCCCACCACGTCGGCGTCCTGCGCCGGTGCGGCCTGGTCGAGCAGCGGCGGGAGGGCACGCGACGGCCCTGCCGGCTCCGCGTCGACCGTCTCACCCGGCTGAGTACGTGGATCGACGAGCAGCGCCGCGCCTGGGACGACCGTCTCGACGCGCTGGAGGAGCACCTCGCCGGACCGGAGGCAACCCGGTGAGGGCGCGTACCGAGCGGCACGGCGACGAACTGATCGCCCGGCGGCGCCTGCCCGCCGCGCCCGGACGGGTCTGGGCCGCCTTCACCTCACCGGCGAGCATCGCGGCGTTCTGGGGCGGTTCCCACGCCAGCGTGCCGCCGGACTCGGTGACCGTCGACCTGCGGCCGGGCGGGGAGTTCGCTCTCGACACACGCGCGCCGGACGGCCGCACCGGGCGACTCCGGTTCGTCTACGTCAGTGTGGACCCGCCGCGCGAACTGGTCTTCGACGAGCCGGTCACCGGCCTGCGCACGACTGTCACGCTCCGGCCGGCGCGCGACGGCACGGATCTGACGGTGCACCAGCGCAAGCTTCCGCCGGAGCTGCGTACCGACCAGGCGGCCGACGGGCTCGCGTCCATCCTCGACGCGCTCGCCGCACACCTGCGACCCGACGACGACGGAGGCAACAGTGCCCCGAACAACCCAGCGTGACCTGGTAGCCGAGTACTTCGCCGGCTTCCGGACGAGCGACCACGAGCGCATCCTCGCCACCCTCACCGACGACGTGGAGTGGGTCATCCACGGCCACCGGACCACCCGGGGCCGGGCGGAGTTCGACGGCGAGATCGAGAACCCGGCCTTCACCGGCAGCCCGCGGCTCGACGTCGAGCGCGTGATCGAGGACGGGCCGGTCGTCGCGGTCACCGGCGAGGGCCGGGGCGTGAGCGTCGCGCACGGGCCGTTCCGCTTCGCCTTCAACGACCTGTTCACGTTCCGGGACGGGCTCATCGCCCGCGTCGACTCCTACGTCGTCCCGCTGCCCCGGGCGTGAGCACCACCTGTCGCCCCGGTGAAGGCCCGGCGGTACGCCGACGGCGAGGTCCGCATCGCGGCGGCGAAGTGGTGCCGGAACGTCACAGCCGTCTCGAACCCCACCGCGGCGGCGATCTCCTCGATCGGCGCGCTTGACGTCTCCAGCAACGGAAGGCTGGCCTGGACGCGCCGGTCGATCAGCCAGCGGATCGGGGTGGTGCCGGTGGCCCGCGCGAAGTGCCGCAGGTACGTGCGGGGCGACATGTGCGCCTGCCGGGCCAGCCGGGCCACGGTGATCTCGGCGGTCAGGTTCGCCAGCGCCCACGACATGCTGGCGGCGAGCCGGTCGTCGCCGGGGTCGTCCGGGACCGGCGACTCGATGAACTGCGCCTGGCCGCCGTCGCGGTGCGGCGGCACGACCAGCCGGCGGGCGACCGCGTTGGCGATCGTCGGCCCGTGGTCGCGGCGCAGCAGGTGGACGCAGAGGTCGAGACCGGCAGCGCTGCCCGCGCCGGTGAGGACGTCTCCGTCGTCCACGTACAGCACGTCCGGGTCGACGCGGACCGCCGGGTGACGCCGGACGAGCAGGTCGGCGTACCGCCAGTGGGTGGTGGCGCGGCGGCCGTCGAGCAGGCCCGCGCCGGCAAGGGCGAACGCCCCCGAGCAGATCGACACGATCCGTGCGCCACGCCGGTGGGCGGCACGCAACGCGCCGGTCAGCCGGGGTGACGGGTCGGCGTGCACGTCCGCGACGCCGGGCACGATCAGCGTGTCGGCGGCGGCGAACGCGTCGAGGCCGTGGTCGGTGTGCAGCGTCGCGCCGCCGACCAGCCGCACCGCGCCGGGCGTCTCCGCGCAGACGGTCAGCTCGTACCAGCCGACGTCGAACTCCGGGCGGGGCAGGCCGAAGACCTCGGTGACGATCCCGGTCTCGAACACCGACATGCCCTCGTACGCCAGCACCGACACGGTGGCACGGCTCATGGCGGGATCCTAGCGAAGGTCGGCGCTCCCGCCACTGGGGCGGCCGCACGACGGCCGGCACGATGGGTGCCATGTCGAACGTCCTGCGCATCCCCGCCGCCCGCCCCGCCGACGCCGTCGCCCACTACGCGGCCCGGCTCTCCTTCCAGGCCGACGTCAGCGACGTGCACGCCGATCTGGAAGCGGGCGTGACCGGCCTGGTCGTGGTCGACTCCCGCTCCCTTCCGGCGTGGCGGCAGGGGCACATCCCCGGCGCCGTCCACCTGCCCACCGCGCAGATCGCCGAGCGGGCCGCCGAGCTGACCCCGGCGGACGCCACAGTGGTCACCTACTGCTGGGGACCGGGCTGCGACGGCGCCACCCGCGCGGCGCTGGAGTTCGCCCGGCTCGGCCGGCCGGTCAAGGAGATGATCGGCGGATACGAGTACTGGGTGCGGGAGGGCTTCCCGGTACGCACCGGGGCGGGGCTCGTCCGGCGGCCCGCCGACGACCTCACCGCGCCGGCCGGGGCGTCGTGCGGCTGCTGAGGCGTGTCGGTTCCGTACAAGACACCACGTCGCGCGCGTTCCTAGCATGGCCGCATGCGTGATCTTGTGTACACCGGATTCATGTCGCTCGACGGCGTGGTGGACTCCCCCGGCGGCGGGCCGGGCGAGGAGCACCGCAGCGGCGGCTGGGTCGTCAAGGACGTCGAATTCCTGCCGGAGGCGTTCTCGCTCAAGGGCGAGGAGTTGGCGCAGACCGGCGCGCTGATGTTCGGCCGGCGCAGCTACGAGGCGTTCGCGCCCACCTGGCGCGACTCCGAGGACCACGCCGCCTACCGGGACCTGCCGAAGTATGTGGTGTCGTCCAGCCTGCCCGACGACGCACTGGTCGACGGCTGGGGACCGCTGACGATCCTGCGCTCGACCGCCGACGTCGCCGCGCTCAAGCAGGGCGAGGGCGGCGACATCTTCATCCACGGCAGCGCGGAGCTCGCCCGCCGTCTCGCCGAGGCGGACCTGATCGACAGGTACCACCTGCTCGTCTTCCCGGTGCTGCTCGGCGCCGGCAAGAGCCTGTTCAGCCAGGCCGACCGGGACCGGCAGACGCTGCGTCTGCGCGACAGCGCCGCCTATCCCAACGGTGTGGTCAAGCTGATCTACGACGTGACCCGCTGAGCCGGGTCCAGCGCTATCGCGCCACCGCCGCCCGCGCGCAGCTCACCGGCCGTCCGTCCGACGTACCGGCGCAGCGCGCGGGCCAGGTGCGGCTCGTCCACGTACCCGAAGGTGGTGACCGCGTCGGCGGGCGGGCCGCCGGCGGCCAGCAGCACGGCGGCGCGGCGCGCGCGCTCGATCTGCCGCACCGCGCCCCGGGTCAGCCCGGTCGCCGCGCGGAAGCGGCGTTCGAGGGTACGTGGTGAGGCGGGCGGACGGCCGCCGCGCAGGGTCTCGGTGACGAGCGGGTCGCGGACCACCACGCCGGCGCGGACCAGCCGGTCGACCAGGGCCTCGGCGTCGTCCGGGCCGGGTGTCTCCCACCGTCCGCCGTCGAGCCGGAACGTCCGGCGGCTCACGTCGGGCAGCTCGGCGCCACGGTCGACAAGCTCGGGCGTGGGTACGAGCCGCAGCGAGGTGCCCACCGCGAACTCGATGCCGACGAATGTGGCGCCCTCGGGCACCGGCGCGGTGCCGGTCGCGGTCTCGGGCCCGGAGACGGCCGCGTACGAGCGCCCGTCACGCCGCCAGAAGACCAGGCCCCAGCACGGGCTCGCCACCGAGGTCATCTCGGTGACCCGTTCGCTGGCGCAGGTCCACACGGTGTCGATCCAGGCCGAGTCCGACGCCCGCGTGGTGAACCGCAGCTCCACGGCAGGAGCATACGGCGATCAGGTGCGGATCATCCGCTCACCGCCTCGCGGGATCCTTCGCATTCCGGAGAGGATGGTCGAGATACGGAGGTGGAATGGACAGGTTGGGTGAGCGTTGCGCGCAGTGTGCCGAATCGCTAGCGTCGCGGGATGACCGACGAGCCACCGGTACGGGTCGCGCTGCGGGTCAGTGACGTCACGGCAGCCTCGACGTTGTATCAGAGTTTCGGTTTTGTCCCGGTGGGCACGGTGCCTGGCGCTGATGGTGGTCTCGTCATGGCAATCCTCCGGCGGGGCCCGTTGCAGTTGCTGGTCGACGCGCTGATTGGCATCCCGTTCCCGGACAGCGCCCGGGAACGTCGGACGAAGACCGGCCCGCGCGGGCTCGGCGTTGTCATCGGGCTCGAGGTTGACGACATCGACGAGGCGGCCCTGCGGTGTGAAGCTGCCGGCTGCGTCATCAGTGCCGGTCCGGAGAACGCACCGTGGGGAGAGAGGTACGTCGAGTTCGAGGACCCGTTCGGCTATGCGTGGAAGTTCTTCCGCGTGACCGACTCGACGCATGACGGCTTGCAGTCTGTCCACGATCTGTGGTTCGGGCAGGCGGACTCGTGATGCGCCTCTTCGGAGCGGTATGAACACGCACCGCCGTCACCCGCCCTACCGGGTAGCGGACCCCTGACCGTTCCGCTCGTCGGTCACCTCGTCCCGGGCGGGGTAGCCGAGGATCTCGGCGAGGTCACCGGCGGCGGCCGTGTACGCGGCGTAGATGTCGTCGTCGAAGTGGTTGCGCCAGTCGCCGGACGCGCCCTTGCGGTAGTGGGAGATCCGCCCCGGGGTCTCCTTCGACTTCTTCATCCTGGTGAAGCTGTAGCGGGCCAGCAGGGCCTCCAGCTCGGCCGGCGGCAGCGTGATCCCGCAGTGCCGCAGAAGCTGGTCGACCTCTTCGGCCTGCCGTTCGCCGGTCAGGTCCTCGTAGCGGAACAGCCGGAACGTCTCGTCGCTCGGCGCGACCGCCCAGGAGCGCATCTGCCCGAACTGCTTCTTGTCGCGCAGCCGGTCGATGACGTAGAGCATGCCCTCCTTCTTCGGCAGTTCCTGGAGGGCCTTGCGCGCCTGCGGGATATCGCCCATCGGGGCGTGCGAGTTGCGCAGCGAGAAGTAGCTGGACACGACCACGTCGCGCGGGTCGCGGATCACGAAGAACGCGCGGTAGCTGCCGGCCTTCGGCACGGCCTCGAACCGCTTGTGGGAGAGGAAGATGGCCAGGCCGACGCGGCCGGCCGGCACCGGCGCGGTCGCCCCGCCGGAGTAGAAGCGCGGGTCGTACGGCAGCAGCCCGCAGTGGCGGTAGACGGCCGGGTCGCTGAACAGCGCCTTGATCCACTGGCTGCCGGTCTTGCGGACGGTGCAGTGGAAGATGTTGTCGAACTCGCTACGGGCCACCACCGGAACGGTGAGTCGCATGCGGGCGTTGCGCGCTTCCATCTGCGCCCGCCGGGCCTTTACGCGCAGAGAATTCGGCGAATTGTGCTTGGCGAATTCGACGGCCCGTTTAATCATTTCCCAACCTCATCCGGACCCCGCGGAGCAGGGGCAGCACGAACACCTTTCCGCACGTCAAGCAGGTGAAGTCCGCAGACCTCGCCTGCTCCGCCCCGCGCCCCGACGCGCCGCTAGGAATATCCCCGACGGTCCGATTGATGTCAATCCCGGGCGGCTGAGAGAACGCTGAAAATCTACAATTTCCATAGGAATTGCGGAATAGGCACGACGGGCACTCGCGGCGACCCGCGCACCGGCACAATGAGCGCCGTGCTCACCGCCACCCGCGATCTGCTCACCGCCCTCGATCCGCTGCCCCACCGCGACCGGACGCGGCACCTCGTGGCGTGGGCACGCACCGCGCCCGACCGGGCGCAGGTCTGCGCCGACCTGCGCCGGCACAGGCCCTACGAGCGGCATCTCGCGCTGCTCGCCGCGCTGGCGACCCGGGACACCGCGGCCGTCCTGGCCGCGACGTTCGACCCGGAGCCCTCGATCGCCGCCACCGCGCTGACCGCCGCCGTGCGCGCCGGCGTGACGCCCGCCGACCTGACCGACCGGCCGGCGAACGCCCGCCGGCGCGTCTACCGGGCACTGCGCCGCAACCCGGCGCCGGCGGTCGCCGACGCGCTGATCACCGCGGTGCGCGACCGGTTCGGCGACCACGAGGCCGTCGCGCTGCTGCCGGCCTGCGGCCCCGAGACGGTACGGGCCTGGCTGCCCGACCTGGAACACGCGCTGAACCCGGAACGGCTGATGCGGGCGCACCCCGACATCGTGCTGGCGCGCGCCGGTGAGCGGCTGGCCGCGGCCCCGCCCGAGTCGCGCGGGCGGATCTGGGCGGAGGTCGCCGGCGCGGTGCTGCGGGGTGATCCGGCACAGGCGCTGGACCTGCTCGACCGGTACGCGCCCGAGGAGTCGCTGCCCGGCCCGCTCGTCGCGTACGGGCGGCTCGCCGCACACGACGCGCACCGGGTCGTACGCCTGCTCACGCCGCCGGGCCGGGCGGCCTGGCTGGCACGGACCACGCTGCCCCGGGCGGTGCTGGGCCGCCTCGCCGCGCTGCCCACGGGCGAACTGGTCCCGCTGGCCGCCCGGCTGCGGGAGCACGATCACGCGCTCGCCGCGTTGCTGCGCGCCGTCGCGCCGAGCCGCCGCGCCGAGCTGTACGACGGGGCGCTGGCCGACACCGACACCACGGCGCTGCTACCCGGCGCCGCGGTGATGGAGGTGCTGCCGGCGGCCGTACGGGCACGCGAGGCGGCCCGGGTGCTGACCTTGCCGACCGTGCGCGAGCGGGAGGAGCAGGTGCGGTTCTGGAGCGCGTACCTGCCGTGGCCGGCGGCGTCCGCGTCAGCGAGCGCGGCGCTGCGCTCGGGCGACGCGGACGAACGGGCGGACGGCTGGCGGCTGCTGGTGGCGGCCGCGCGACGCTCCCGTGACCCACGGACGGTCGCCCAGGTGGTGGTCCGGCTCGGCCGGCTGCGCAACGAGCAGGACCCGGTACGCGCCGCCGCGCTCAACGCGCTCGCCACGGTGGCGCCGCTGCTCACCGCCACGAACGCGGGCGGGCTGACCGGGCTCACCACCGACGTGGTCGACGCCCGGGACACCTCGGCGGCCACCACCAACGCGTTGAGCCGGCTCGCGGCCGACACGCTCACGTACCACGTCGACGTGCCGGAACTGGCCGAGTGGGCGCTGCTCACGATCGACCTGGTGAGCAGCGACGCGAACGTGCCGATGCTGCGCCGGCTCGACATGGTGCTGCGGCGCGGCCAGGAGACTGTGGTGTTCGACCGGCTGCGCGGCCGGCTCGAGGCCGGCATGGCACGCGCCCGGTACGGGCTGCTGTTCGCGCTCACCCACGCGCTCGGCCGGCGGGCCTGGCGCCTGCCGGAACTGCAGAACCTGCTGCGCCGAGCGATCGGGCCGGACACGCTGCCCGCGGTGGCCCGCACGGCGGTCGGGCTCTGGCTCGCCGATCCGCGTACCCGCTCGCGGCGCGTCGAGGAGGTCCTCGACGTCGACGCCTCGGCGGTCGCGATCCACGAGGTGTGGACCACGATCTGCACGTCCCGCACCGACCTGCTGGACCGGGTGCTGGACCGCCCGCCGCGCGGCCGGTTCGTGGAGAAGGGAAAGCGGTGGGTGCCCGGCCCGGCGCCGCACGCCCAGCGGTGGCTCCCCCGCCAGCAGGAACGCTTCGTGGCGCTGCAGGCCCGCGTCATCGCCGACTCCGGTCACCGGGTGTGGCAGCGGGCGGCGGCGATCCAGGCCGCCGCCGGAGCCGGCCCGGCCGGACGCGAACTGGTGCTGCGCCACCTCGACGCGCCTCAGGTGCCGGTCGCCGAGGCGGCGCTCGGCGCGCTGGTCCGGACCGACCGGCCGGACGAGGCGTTCCCGGTGCTGCTCCGGTACGCCGACGGCGACCGGGCGCGCGTCGCGCTGTACGCCGCCGGGCGGGCCGCCCGGCACGTCCCGCCGGCCCGGCTCGCCGAACCGCTGGGCGGGGTGCTGACCGGTGCCGCGAAGGTCACCAGCCGCAAGGAGGCCGCCCGGCTCCTGGCCCGCTACGCGCCGGTGGACGTGCTGGCGACGCTCGCCGATGTGTACGCCGATCCGGAGGCGCACCGCGACGTGCGCGCCGCGATCGTCTCCGCCGCGCGGCAGCGGCTCGGGCCCGAGGCGAGCTGGACCGTGCTGCGCACGGCGGTGCACGCCAGCCGCGAGGAACGGCGGGCGGTGCTCGGCGCGTACCCGTCCGGGATCTCGGAACGCCACCGCCGCGCCTACGCCACGCTGATCGTGACGGCGTGCCGGGCCGACGACCGGGAGGTCCGGCGCGCCGCGTTCGCCGCGCTCGGGGAATGGTGGCCGTGGCTGACCGGCGTCACCGATCTGATCGTGGACCGGCTCACCGACCCGGACGAGACGACGCCGAGCATCGGGGTGGCGAACCTGCTGCGAGCCGGCGGTGACGAGGTGTTCCGGGCCGCGCTGGAGCGGCTGGTGGAGCGGGACGCGGCAGACGACTACCCGGGCGGGCCGGCCGCCGACCGGCCCGCCCGGCGGCGCGTCGACCTGCTCGCGGCCGGCGCGGCACTGTGGTCCGCCGGCCGGCCCGCCGACGCCGACCGGGCCGGGCTGGTCGCGGCCGCGCGGTGGCTCGCCGGTCAGGACGGCTTCCTGGGTACGGCCACCCGGTTGCTCGTCGACCTCGGCCGGCTGGACGACCTGGACGAGGTCGCCGCGCTCTGCGCGGACCGGCCGGTGATCGCGGTCCGCACCGCCGAACATGTCGGCTACCGGCTGCGCGACATCCGGCAGCGGCCGGACCCGGCGGTCCTCGCCGGCACGGTGGCCCACCTCGGCGGGCGCGGCGACCTCGCCGGTGGACTGTTCGCGGTGGCGCTCGTCGCGCACGGATCGGTCTTCGGCTGGAAGACACCGTGGCGGGACCTGCTGATCGGGCTGCGCCGTCACCCCGACGCGGACGTGCGGGAAGCCGCGTACACGCTCGACATGAGCTGACGCCTACCCGGCGTCGACGGCGGCCAGCACCGTCATCGCCTCGCGCTCACGGACGGCCAGGTCGGCGAGCACCGCCGACGCGCGGGTCAGGTGGGCCGCGTCGCCGGTCCGCCCGGCGGTGGCGATGTGGTCGGCGACGGCGGTCCACAGCGGCGCGATGTCGGCGTACATCAGCTGCGCCCGGCGCAGGTGGGCGTCGCCGGTGACGGTGGCGGCCTCGGCGAGGAAGTCCCGGTACATGGCGCGGAACAGCGCGCCACCGGTGCCGCCGCGTTCCATGAGCGTCGCGGCGAGCGGCAGGTCGCGTGCCGGGTCGGCGGCTCGGTCCAGCCAGCGGGTCACCCGGGCGGCGGCGGTGGAGATCCCCCGGTGGCCGAGGTTGGCGATCGGCGGGTCCAGGAATGCCCCGGCGTTGGCGCGTACCGCCGCGCGGACGGCGGCGGCCAGGTCCGGCGGGCCGCCGGCCGCGGTGAGCGTGTACGACAGGTGGCGCGCGGTCATCGGTCCACGCGCGGCACGGGCCCGGGCCAGGCTGTCCAGCGTGGTGGTCACCGCGCCGCCCTGCTGGGCGGTGTCGACCAGGTGGGCGTGGGTGTCGTCGTAGCCGTACATGGCGACGGTGTGCCCGCCGAAGTGGACCCGGGTGGTGAAGTAGTCGAGGTGGTACGAGTCCAGTTGCAGGCCGACCGGCTGCCCGGCGTCCAGCGCCTCGGTGACGTCGCGCCACGCCCTGGCCGCGGACGTCGTCTCCCGTACGCGCAGGTCCAGGCCGAGGCGGTCGGCGGCGGCCCGGGTCACGCACAGCGGCTTCGTACGCCCACCGAGGAACGGCACGTCCATGCCCTTGGCGTCCCAGTAGACGAAGCCGAGCCCTTCGCCGAGGCCGAACAGCATGGGCTCGGACAGGTCCAGACCGGCCGGCCGCGTCAGAACGCCGAGCGTGGTGGTCTCGCAGTGCAGTCCGGGGCGAGGCGTCACGTCGTCGAGGATCACGCCGGCTCCTGTTCCGCCGTCACGCCGACGGCGTCCGGGTCGGGCCCGGCGGGCGGGGACAGCAGCGGGCGCAGCGGCCCGTCGCCGGGGATGCCGGGCATCCGGCGGGCCACCCCGGCGAGCAGGTCGGCGGCCTGGACCCGCGGGTCGTCGCGCGAATCGGTCATCACCAGCCCCGCCAGCGGCGACGGGCCGGCCGGGTCGCCAGCGGCCAGTGCCGCCTGGAGGCGGCGCAGCCGGTCCTCGGTGAGCGCGCTCTGCTCGTCGTGGATCACCAGCACCCGCCGCCGGCCGGCGCTCCAGTGCAGGACGGTCTCGGCCAGCGCCGGCAGCAGCGGCTCCAGCGGCGGCGGGATCGTCCGGTCACCGGCGTACAACCGGGCCCGCACCTCAGCCACCCGGGCCGGGTCAAGCGCGTCGAGGACCGCTCCGGCCTGCGCGTCGCCGACGTGGCGGCGCAACGCGTCCCGCGCGGCGAAGAACCGCTCCACGCTCCGGTCGTCCGCCCGGTCCCGCCGCTTGGTGCGCAGCATCTCGACCACGGCGGCGAGGAAGACCGCCCAGTCGGGCCCGGCCGCCCGCCCGGCCCGGTGCAGCGCCGTCGCGGCCGGACGCCGGTCACCGGCGAGGCGGGTGCCAGCCGCGTACGACGGTTCGGCCAGCAGCAGGTCGACGACCCGGGTGGCGAGGAAGAACTCCTTGTCGACCAGGTGCACGTGCGCCCGGCCGCGCAGCGCCGACAGGAACCAGTCCACCGCCTCGGCGGCTTCCCGGCGGCGCAGGAACTGCCGGGACTTGACCTCGTCGGGCGAGAACCGGAACCCGGACCGCAACGTACGGATCAACTCGGCGGCCTCGTCGCGGTTCAGGTCGACGCTGGCGTGGACGATCACCGGGGTGGCCGGATCGAGCAGGTTGGTGCCGGAGAAGCCGGACTCGTCGCAGGCGATCTCCAGCACCGCACCGGTCAGCGCCTCGCCGGGTGGCAGCCCGCCCTGCAGCGGCAGCCTCGCACCCGTCGACCCGGCCATGCCGACCATGCTCGCCCACCCGGCCCGCGGCGGACCAGCGGTTGACCCGGATCGGGTCGGCGGCGGGTCGTGAAGCCTCATTCCACCGGCCGGTAGATCGCGGTCAGGCGCGGCAGGTGGGCGCGCATCTGCTCGTCGTCGTCGAAGTCGAAGTCGAAGTCGTCGCCGGCCGGGTCGGTCGGCGTCCGGCCGGGAGCCGCCCGGTCGGCGGCGTCGAGCGCCTCCCAGAACGCGTCGGTGCCGCCGCCAGTCGCCTGGGCGTAGGCGTCGCCCGCCGCGCTCAGCACCGCCTCACACTCGACCGCGTCGTCGTCCGGGTCGACGCCGGCCCCGGCGAGTGAGTCGGGATCGGCGACGGCCCGCTCCCAGACCGCCCGCCCCTGCGCGACCAGCCAGCCGCGGAAGTAGTCGAATCCGTCGTCCGAGCAGCCGCCGCGCATCAGGTAGGCGGCCGCCCACAGGTCCCAGCGCCACCCCTCCAGATTCACGTCGTCGTACGCCTGCTCGAAGGCCACTATCGCCGCCGGGCTCAGCGCCGACAGCTCCGCGACCAGGTGCCGGGCCACCGCGTCGGCCCCCTCGGCGGTGACCGTCTCGCGTCCCGCGGCGCGACGCGCCCGCTCCACGATCTCCCAGAACGTCTCCCGATCCACGGCGGGACCGTACGCCGGCCCACCGACAAGCTGTCAGCGGCCGTGTCAGCGCCGTGTCAGGGCGGTGGCGGCACGGCCGCCCATGGTGGGCGCATGACGAGTTCAGCGATAGCGGTCTCCGGACTGCGCAAGGCGTACAAGGACCGGGTGGTGCTCGACGGCATCGACCTGGACGTCCCCGCCGGGACGATCTTCTGCCTGCTCGGCCCGAACGGGGCCGGCAAGACCACCGCCGTCAACATCCTGACCACGCTGATCCGCGCCGACGCCGGGTCGGTGCGGGTGGCCGGGCACGACGTGGCTACCGAGGCCAGGGCGGTCCGCGCGGCGATCGGCGTGACCGGGCAGTTCGCGGCGGTGGACGAACTGCTGACCGGGCGGGAGAACCTGCAACTGATGGTCGACCTCGGCCCTCGCAACCGGGTGACCGGCAAGCGGGTCATCGCCGAGTTGCTGGAACGGTTCGACCTGGTCGAGGCCGCCGACAAGCCGGTGTCGACGTACTCCGGGGGCATGCGCCGCAAGCTGGACCTGGCGATGACGCTCGTCGGCGAGCCGCGGATCATCTTCCTGGACGAGCCGACGACCGGCCTGGACCCGCGCAGCCGCCGCACCATGTGGTCGATCATCAGGGAGCTGGTGGCCGGTGGCGTGACGGTCTTCCTCACCACCCAGTACCTCGACGAGGCCGATCGCCTCGCCGACCGGATCGCGGTGCTAGACCAGGGCCGGCTGGTCGCCCAGGGCACGCCGGAGGAGCTGAAGCGCCGGATCCCCGGCACGCACGTGCGGTTGCGGTTCGGCAGCGTCGCCGAACTCGACGCGGCGGCGCTCGTGCTGCCCGACGCGGTACGCGACGAGGAGGCGCTGGCCCTGCGGGTGCCGGGCGACGGCGGAACCGCGTCGCTGCGCGCCCTGCTCGACCGGCTCGACGCGCACGCGATCAGCGCCGACGACCTGTCCGTGCAGACCCCCGACCTCGACGACGTCTTCCTGGCCCTGACCGGCCGTACCCCGGAGGTGGCCGCGAAATGAGCAGGAATCACTCGGTCGTCATGCTGCGCCGCAACCTGACGCACCTGCGCCGCAACCCCACCTTGGTGTTCAACGCGGTGCTGATGCCGATCATCGTGATGCTGATGTTCGTGTACATGCTCGGCGACGCGTTCTCCGTCGGCGTCGACTACGTCGACTACGCGACGCCGGGCCTGATGCTGCTCGCGGTCTGCTACGGCCTCGGCGGCACCGCGACGTCGGTCAGCTCCGACATGACGAAGGGCATCATCAACCGGTTCAAGGTCATGCACGTCTCCCGGGGCGCGGTGCTGACCGGCCACGTCGTCGCCACGGTGCTGACGAACGTCCTCGCGGTCGCGGCGCTGGTCGGGGTGGCGTTCCTGCTCGGCTTCCGCCCGGCCGCCGATCCCCTGCACTGGCTCGGCGTGGCCGGCATGGTGGTGCTGCTCAGCGTCGCCGTCAGCTGGTTCACCGTCGCGCTGGGCCTGTTCGCCAGGTCGCCGGAGTCGGCGGGCATGGCCGCCGTGCCGCTGGTCCTGCTGCCGTTCTTCAGCAGCGCCATCGTGCCCGCGGACAAGATGGGACCGGGAGTGCGGCAGTTCGCCGAGTACCAGCCGTTCACGCCGATCATCGAGACGCTGCGTGGCCTGCTCGACGGCGCGCCGTCGGCCGGCGACGTGATCCCCGCGCTCGCCTGGTGCGCCGGCATCGCGGTGGTCGGCTACCTGTGGGCGCGGTCCACGTTCACGAAGCGAGCGTAACCTCGACCAGCCGCTCCCAGCCGGTCTCCCGGCCCTGGGCGACCGCCTCGGCGAACCCCGCGTCGCCGAGGCGGTCGCGGGCCGCCGCCTCGATCCGGGCCACGTCGGGGTGGGAGCGGTCGGGCAGCCCGCGTACCGCGTCGCCCGCGCCCAGCAGCCGCGCCGCCTGCTCCGGCCGGTCCAGCCGCAACGCCAGGTCCGCCACGCCGACGAGCACCTGCGCGGTCAGCGGCGCGTAGCCGCCCTCGCGCGCCGCCCGGCACGCCGCCGCCCGATGGGTACGGGCCTGCTCGACGTCCTCGGCCAGGTAGCCCAGCAGGTCCTGGGTGCCCGCCCGGACGCCGGCCAGGTCCGCCTCGTCGCCGAGCAGCGCCGACACCGCCCGCAGTTGCGCGTACGCCTCGTCCGCGTCGCCGTCGTGGCGGGCCAGGTACGCCCGGACCAGCGCCAGCTCGGCCAGCGCGCCCGGCCACGCGACCCGGGCGGCGAGCCGTTGCGCCTCGGCCACGGCGGCGGCGCTCGCGGCCTCGTCGCCGCCCAGCCGGTACAGCCAGGCCAGCCGCGCCCGCATCCGGATCACGTCCTCGACGGCACCCACCTCGGTGACCGCCGCGACGGCCTGCTCGTAGTACGCGCAGGCGGCGGCGACGTCACCGCGTACGGCGATCAGCTCGGCCAGCTCGCTGAGCGCGAACGAGATCCCGAAGCGTTCGCCCACCGCCCGGAACTCGGCGAGCGCCTGCCGCAGGCACGCCTCCGCCTCCGCCGCCTCGATGCCGAGGATGACCCGCAGCTTGCCCAGGTGCAGCCGGGCCAGCGCGCGTACCCACGGGTCCTCGTGGTCGAGCAGCGACTCCCAGGCGGGCAGCAGCGCGTCCGGCTCCCGCAGCATGCGCTCCATCGGCACGACCAGGGCCAGCTCCGGGTGACCGCCGCGGCCCTCCCCGCTCAACCGGTACGCCTTGTGGATCCACTCCGCCGCGTGCTGCGCGTCGCCTGGGCCGGAGCTGAGGAACAGCACCACGAGTCCGTACACCACGGCGCGGATGTGGTCGGGCACGTCGCCGGGCGCCTCGGTGGCCGCGATGATCAGTTCCATGCCCTCGGTCCGGTGGCCGCCGAGCCACCAGTACCAGCCGGCGCCGGCCGCGAGCCGCATCGCCGCGCGTCCCTCACCCGCGGCGAGCGCGCCGCGCATCGCGGCGGTGATGTTGTCGTGCTCGGCTTCGAGCCGGGCGAGCCAGGTGAGCTGGTCGGCGCGGCGCAGCCGCGGCTCGGCTGTCTCGGCCAGCTCGGTGAAGTACTCCAGGTGCGCGCGGCGGGCGAGGTCCTCCTCCCCGGCCTCGGCGAGCCGCTGCGCGGCGTACTCCTTGATCGTGCCGAGCATGCGGTAGCGCGGCGCGACGTCGCCGGCGGCGACCAGCAGCGACTTCTCGGTCAGCGCGGTGAGCAGGTCGAGCACGTCGCCCGGCTCGACGGCGCCGCCGGCGCAGACCCGCTCGGCCGCGTCCAGGCTCGCCCCGCCGGAGAACACCGACAGCCGGCGCAGCGCCGCGCGTTCGGCGTCGGTGAGCAGTTCCCAGCTCCAGTCGACCATCGCGCGCAGCGTCCGGTGCCGGGGCAGGGCGGTCCGGCTGCCGCCGGTGAGCAGCCGGAACCGGTCGTCGAGCCGGGTGGCGAGCTGGTCGACGGACATGGTGCGCAGCCGCGCCGCGGCCAGCTCTATCGCCAGCGGCATGCCGTCGAGCGCGCGGCAGATCCGCGCCATCGTCGTCGCCGTGCGGGCGTCGGACGCGAGGTCCCGGCGGACCGCGGCGGCCCGGTCCCGCAGCAGGCGGACGGCGGGCGACGACTCGACCTCGGCGACCGCGGCGTCCCCGTCCGGCAGGCCCAGCGGCGCGACCGGCCACAACACCTCACCGGTGATGCCGAGCGGTTCCCGGCTGGTGGCCAGGATCCGCAGCCGCCGGCACTCGCCGAGCAGCCGGTGGGCCAGCGCCGCCGCCTGCTCCACGACGTGTTCGCAGTTGTCCAGGATCAGCAGCATCTCCCGGTCCCGGATCGCCGCGACGAGCCGGTCGGCCGGCTCCACGCTGCCCGCGTCGCCGAGCAGCGCGTCGCGCAGGCCGAGCCCGGAGATCGTCGCCTGCACCACGTCCCCGTCGGCGCTGACAGCGGCGAACTCCACCAGCCACACGCCGTCCGGCAGGTCGCCCGTCAGCCGGCGCCCGGTCTCTGTGGCCAGCCTGGTTTTCCCCGAGCCGCCCGGGCCGGTGAGCGTGGTGAGCCGGTGCTCGGCGACCAGCGCGCCGACCGCGGCGACGTCGGCGTCCCGCCCGACGAAGCTGGTCAGCTCGGCGCGCAGGTTGGTGCGGCGGGTGTCCTCCCGGCGTACCGTCTCGCCGCGCAGCAGCGCGACGTGCAGCGCCGACAGCTCCGGTGACGGGTCGGCCCCGAGCGCGTCGGCGAGCGCGTCGGCGGTGCGCCGGTAGACGAGCAGCGCCTCGCTGTCCCGGCCGGTCGCGGCGAGCGCGCGCATCAGCGCCGTGGCGAGCCGCTCGCGCACCGGATGGGCGGCCAGCAGGTCGGTCAGTTCCGGGATCAGGTCGGCCTCCCGGCCGAGCCCGATCTCGGCGTCGTACCGGTCCTCCGTCGCGGTCAGGCGCAGCCGTTCCAGCCGGGTGGCCGCCGCGTCGAGCGCCGGGCTGTCGGGCAGGCCGATGTCGCGCAGCGCGTCGCCGCGCCACAGGCCCAGCGCTTCGCGCAGCAGCCGTACCCGCTGCGGCCCGTCGCCGTCGCGGGCCATGAGCAGGAGGCGTTCGAACCGTACGGCGTCGACGGCGTCGGGCTCGACGGCGAGCCGGTAGCCGTCGGGCAGCCCGTCGACGGCGCCCGCCGGCAGCGCCTTGCGCAGCCGGGAGACGAGGCGTTGCAGCGCGTTCGCGGCGTCGGCGGGCGGCTGCTCACCCCAGATCCAGTCGACGAGCGTCGCCTTCGGGACCACCCGGCCGGGCTGGAGCGCGAGGGCGGCCAGCAGTCCGCGCAGCCGCGCGCCCGGCACGTCGGCCGGGACGCCGTCGAGGGTGACCTGGAACGGCCCGAGCAACCCGATCTGCACCCGGCCGATCCTGCCACGCCCCGCGGTTCGATCCGGTCCGCCGGGCGCGGGGGTCAGGTGGCCAGGCGCAGGTGCCAGCGCTGCGGCAACTTCAGGGAACAACGCCACGTGCCACCTCTCTCGCCTCATCTGCCAGGACCACGAACAAGCACCGATCCCGGTGACGGCGCTTCGACCAGAGCCGACGTGCACCGCACGAACCACTTGCCCGTGCCCAGCACCTGGCCACTGCCGTTCCAGCTTGGACAGGATCGGCGATGGTTCGTCTCTCTTGCTTGGTTTCCTCCTCCTTCGCCCGGTCGGCGGCCCTCCAGTTGCTGGTCGCCCGCGCCCCGAGGTGGCGACTCAGCCGATCATCCAGATCGAACAGCGAATCAGCTTCAGTTCGTTGAATGTAGATCCATCGATAACTGGCTTCCCCGTCACGTGCACATGTCGAATCAGCAGATCCGAGCACCGCTTCAGCCCGAAGCGATTCTGATACCTAGCTCTTGTCAATGGGAACGTGCCAGCCTTTGAGTCATTGCAGCTGGACAATTAATCCGAGCTGATCATCATGCTGCTAGCGCCCGCGCCGAGGTGGTCATGTCGTGTGCTGTATCAAAGCTGATCGGTCCAAGTGCGCCTGAGGCAAGGAGGCCGAGAAGACGAGTCCGCCCTGCCTCTGGCCACAAGTGCCGGCATGTCGGCCCTCCTGTATCGACAGCAAGGCGTGCGGACGTCCGAGTTGCGTGTGTGGCTTACCCGTGCGTGGTCCACAGTACGGGCCCTGGCGGCGGTCCGAGAACCGGCACGCACCCCACATAGAGCCTGCCGTCAGTCCTGCCAAGATCGGAGCGCCTATGCGCTACCTGCTTTCCGAGTACGTTAACCCATGGGTTTGCGGCCGCATCGCTTTCCGGCCTGCAGTGGCCGATCCTGCCAAGCCCTTCCAGCGCTTGTCCGATTGGCGAGCACGCTCCGGCGCTTTCGTGGTCATGTGGCTGAGCGTGCCATACCTAGGTGTGAGTGGCGTCGTTGACGACTTGCTCAGCAACTCGTCCTACAACCTCGCCGCAGGAGCCTTCTATACGATAGCGGTAGTGAGCGCGTACTGGGTCGTCGCACAACCACTGCCCCAAGACAAGGCGTATCAAGTGCGAAGCTCGCTCCAGCGGGCGGGGCTATCATTCGTCGTCACCATTGCTCTGGGCCTCGCCGTGAGGACTGAAGTGTTCACGGTCCCCGGAATCGGTTGGTTACTTGCCATCTGGTCGGTCATTTTTGCGCTGTCGATGATGTGGCACTGCCTACGTTGGGTTTTCGGCGCAAGCGACGCACATCCCCTTTTGGGGCCGATCGTAACGACGATGACCGCGCTTACTGCCCTCGCCATCGATCAGATCCTCGACACCGGCGGTGACAAGCGACCTGCGAATTTGCAGACACTGATTGATATGGGCGCACTCGCGTCGGTCTGCCTCCTTGCCGCCATTGAGTTCTTCTACATCAGCTACAAGCTGGGCAAGGAGCCATCCAGTTTGCCGCTGCGGGATCCACTCAGCGTACATACGCCAAGAAGACCCACACACCTGGGTTACGGGCTCCCGCACCCTCCGGAACGCCCCACACACAGACACCGCCATTCGCCTCCAGTGCATGTCGGGCCGGACGCGCCGATGAACAAGCTAGCGATCTTTGGGGCGGCCGGCGTGATTATTTGTTGGCCAGCCAGCCTTGTGCTCGGCATCTGGGCCTTGCGGCAGATCGCTAGAACCGGGGAGCGTGGCAGATGGTTGGCCATCCTCGCGGTCGCCTCTTCTGCGGCGACGATGCTGACGATCTGCATGGCTACTGCATACGTCAAGTAACTGCCGGCGGGCGAGTCGGCGCGACGGGTCGTCCGGCTTTTGATCGGCGGATCGCCAAGTGAAAGAAGTCGGCACGTCACACAAAGATGAGTCTGGAAGTAGGCGCTCATGTCACCTGAAGAACTTTCCCCGGCGGAATGGGCCCAACTCTGTCGGATGAAAATCGCTCAAATCAACGAGCTTGAGGGGAGAATTCGCCGCCTGCCGCCGACGCAGCAGAACTGGGAGACCCTTCGCGGGCTTGACATCACTCGGCGCAGCTTAATCAAGTCGCTCGGGCAGTTGGAGAACCCGTCACTCTGGTGGCGTATCAATCGGTGGGTCAACAACTGGGCGGCCGCCGACCGGGCGAAGGAGGAGGAAAGGAAGAAGAGGAGACGCGACCGTCGCCGATCCTGCCCGAGGTGCAACGGCAGTGGCCAGGTGCAGGGCCCGGGCAAGTGGTTCGTGCGGTGTACAGCCTGCAGCGGGACGGGCAAGGGGAATCATTTTTGATCGGAGTTCTCGGTATCCACGGTCTCCGTCTCGGTGAGGCGCAAACGAGTCATCCGGTAGCGCGCGCGACCTGCGTTCACGCCATACCCGCTTGTACTTGCCAAAGTGCACAGCTCCTGGCCCACGGCAAAGGCAGCCTGCGGTTCAGGCCCCAAGCAGTGCTCGGGTCGCTGCGCAACCTGGTCAAGCGGTAGGCCGCGGGCCCGGCCCGATCACGGGCCGGGCCCGCGGTCACCGGGGCGCGGCCGGTCAGCGGAAGGCCGCGTGACCGGTGAGCGTCTGCCCGATGATCAGCTGGTGCACCTCGGAGGTGCCCTCGTAGGTGAGCACCGACTCCAGGTTGTTCGCGTGCCGCAGCACCGGGTAGTCGAGCGTGATGCCGGCCGCGCCGAGGATCGTCCGGCACTCGCGGGCGATGGCGATGGCCTCCCGCACGCTGTTGAGCTTGCCCAGGCTGATCTGCCGGTGGTCCAGCGTGCCGGCGTCCTTCAGGGCGCCGATCTGCATCGCCAGCAGCATCCCCTTGCCCAGCTCCAGCGCCATGTCGGCGAGCTTGAGCTGGGTGGCCTGGTACGCGGCGAGCGGCTTGTCGAAGATCTGCCGGCTGCGGGCGTACGCGACGGTGGTCCGCAGGCAGTCGTGCGCGGCGCCGAGCGCGCCGAAGACGATCCCGAAGCGGGCCTCGTTGAGGCAGGTCAACGGCCCGGACAGGCCGGCCGCGCCGGGCAGCATCGCGTCGGCGGGCAGCCGCACGTCGTCGAGGACCAGCTCGGAGGTCACCGAGGCGCGCAGGGAGAGCTTGCGGGTGATCTCCGGCGCGGTGAACCCGGGCGTGCCGGCCGGTACGACGAAGCCCCGGACGCCCTCGTCGGTGCGGGCCCAGACCACTGCGACGTCGGCGACCGAGCCGTTGGTGATCCACATCTTGGTGCCGTTGAGCACCCAGTCGCCGCCGTCGCGGCGGGCCCGGGTGAGCATGCCGGCCGGGTCCGAGCCGAAGTCCGGTTCGGTCAGCCCGAAGCAGCCGATCGCCTCGCCGGCGGCCATCCGGGGCAGCCATTCGCGCTTCTGCTCCTCGGAGCCGAACCGCCAGATGGCGTACATGGCCAGCGAGCCCTGCACCGAGACCAGGGACCGCAGGCCCGAGTCGCCCGCCTCCAACTCGAAACAGGCAAGGCCGTACGCGACGGCCGAGGTGCCGGCGCAGCCGTAGCCCTCCAGGTGCATCCCGAGCACGCCGAGTTCACCGAGTTCCCGGGCCAGTTCCCGCACCGGCAGCCGGCCCGCCTCGTACCAGCCGGCGACCTCCGGCCGGATCCGCCGGTCCACGAAGCCGCGCACGGCGGCCTGGAGTTCCCGGGTGTCGTCGTCGACGAGCGTGTCCACACCGAAGTAGTCGAGGGCGGACGCGGGGACGGTCAGTGTCACGTACGGATTCCTTCCAGGTGGGCGAGGACGCCGCGGGCCACGGCGACGGCCATCGCGTCGAGCGCGTCGGTGGTCATCGCCGCCATGTGCGGGGTGGCGAGGACGCGGGGGTGGCGCAGCATCGGGTCGTCGGCGGCGGGCGGTTCGGGCGCGAACACGTCGACCGCGTAGCCGCGCAGCCGGCCGGCGGCGAGCGCGGCGAGCACCGCCGCGCCGTCCACCACCCCGGCCCGCGCCGTGTTGACGAGCAGCGCGTGCGGCCGCATCCGGGCCAGCGCGGCGGCGCCGATCAGGCCGGTGGTCGACGGCGTCTGGGGCACGTGCAGGCTGACCACGTCGGATTCGGCGAGCAGCCGGTCCAGGCCCACCAGGTGTACGCCGTCCGGCGGCTCGGTGACCGCCACGTCGTACCCGAGAACCGTCATGCCCATCCCGCGGGCGCGGGCGGCGACGCCCCGGCCGATCGCGCCGAGGCCGACGAGTCCCAGCGTGCGGCCGGCGAGCATGGTGCCGGTCAGTCCGGCGGCGACGACCGAGCCGGGCAGTGACCGGCCGGGCGGGAAGCCGCCGGAGGCCAGCGTCGCCACGGCGGGCGTGAGCTGACGGGCGAGCGCGAGCGCGGCCAGCACGACGAACTCGGCCACCGACTCGGCGTTGGCGCCGGGCGTGCCGACCACCGGGACGCCGAGCCGTTGCGCGGCGGCCAGGTCGATGCCGTCGAGCCCGGCGCCGTGCCGGCCGACGACCTTGAGCCGGGGTGCGGCCTCCAGCATCGCGGCGGTCACCGGTGAGGAGCGCACCACGAGCGCGTCGGCGGTGGTCAGCGGGCCGGCGGCGAGCGCGGCGGGGTCGGTGAGGTGGGCGACGCGTACCTCACCGGCGGCGTGCAGCAGCCGCATCCCGGCCTCGGCGATGGGCTCGGTGAGCAGGATCTGAGGGGACATTGCCGTCCTTACCAGCCGGTGTAGCAGGTCACCGGCACGCTGTAGAAGTCGCGGGCGTAGCCGCCCTGCTCTCGGGGGCCGTGGTTGGAGGCCCCGGTGCCGCCGAACGGCAGGTGCAGCTCGGTGCCGGCGGTGGGCAGGTTGACGGTGACGATGCCGGCGCGGGCGTCGCGCTTGAACCGCTCGGCCGCGGACAGGGAGGTGGTGACGATCCCGGCGGACAACCCGTAGTCGGTGTCGTTCGCCAGCTCGATCGCCTCGTCGAGGTCGGCGGCGCGGATCACGCAGGACACCGGGCCGAAGATCTCCTCCCGGGCCACCCGCATGCCGTTGTGCGCGCCGACGAGCAGGGTGGGCCGCATGAACTGCCCGTCGTGCGTCCCGCCGGCCGCCACTGTCGTCCCCTCGTCGCGTCCGATCCGGACGTAGTCGAGGTTCTGGTCGAGCTGGCCGGCGCTGACCACCGGGCCGAGCTGGCTGTCCGGGTCGAGCGGGTCGCCGACGCGCAGCGCCCGCGTCGCCTCGGCCAGCGCCGCGACGAACCGGTCGTGGATGCCCGCCGTCACGATCAGCCGGCTGGAGGCGGTGCAGCGCTGGCCGGTGCTGAAGAAGCTGCCGTCCAAGGCGCAGCGCACCGCCACATCCAGGTCGGCGTCGTCGCAGACCACGAGCGGGTTCTTGCCGCCCATCTCCAGCTGGAACCGCTTGTTGCCGTGCGCGATGCAGCGCTGGGCGACGTGCGCGCCGGTGCGGGTGCCGCCGGTGAACGAGATGCCGTTTAGTCCGTCGCTGGTGAGCAGCTCCTCCCCGACCACCGAGCCGGCGCCGACGACCAGGTTGAACACGCCGGGCGGGACACCGGCGCCGGCGATGATCCGGGCGAGTTCCCCGGCGCTGGCGGGAACCATCTCGGCGGGTTTGAGCACGACGGTGTTGCCGTACGCGAGCGCCGGCGCGACCTTCCACGCCGGGATCGCCAGCGGATAGTTCCACGGCGTGATGATCCCGACCGCCCCCAGTGGACGGCGGCGGACCTCGGCGTGCACGTTCGGCCGGGTGGAGGCGTAGACCTCACCGGTGGGCTGCAGCAGCTGGTGGGCGTAGTAGCGGAACGTCTGGCCGGCGCGGACGACCTCGCCGCGGGCCTCGGCGAGCAGCTTGCCCTCCTCGCGGGCGAGCAGCGTGGCGAGTTCGTCGGCGCGGTCCAGGATGGTGCCGCCGATCCGGTCCAGCATCCGCATCCGGTCGCCGACGGGCAGCTTCGCCCATCCGGGACCGGCCCGGCGGGCCGCCTCGACCGCCGCGCGGGCGGTGTCCCGGTCGGCCACCGCGTACTCGCTGACGACCTCGCCGGGGCGGGCCGGGTTCAGGTTCGGCCGGCGTTCGCCGTCGACCCACTCGCCGTCGACCAGGTTGCGGTGGTACGGAACCGACACGTCTACCGCCCCGCGCCGGCCGCGGCGACCGGCTCGCCCCGCGGGTCGGTGTTCTCCGGGAAGTGGCAGGCGACCTGGTGGCCGGCCCCGGTGAGCTTCGGCGTCTCGGTCGCGCAGATGTCCTGCGCCTTCCAGCAGCGGGTCCGGAAGCGGCAGCCGGACGGCGGGTTCAGCGGGCTCGGCACGTCACCGCTGAGGATCACCCGCCGGCGCTCGGTCTCGACCAGGGGGTCGGGGATCGGCACCGCCGAGAGCAGGGCCTGGGTGTACGGGTGGCGCGGCCGGTCGTACATGTCCTCGCACTCCCCCACCTCCACGACCGAGCCGAGGTACATCACCGCGATGCGGTCGCAGAGGTGCCGTACGACGGCCAGGTCGTGGGCGATGAACATCATGGTCAGGCCCAGCTCCTCCTGGAGTTCCTCCAGCAGGTTGACGATCTGCGCCTGCACCGAGACGTCGAGCGCGGAGACCGGCTCGTCGGCGACGATGAACTGCGGGTTGCTGACCAGGGCACGCGCGATGCCCACGCGCTGGCGCTGGCCGCCGGAGAACTCGTGCGGGTACCTGTCGTGCCACTTCTCGCTGAGCCCGACCATCTGCATGGTCTGCAGCGCCTTCGCGCGCCGGCCGGCCGCCGGCAGGTCGGAGTGCACGAGCAGCGGCTCCTCGATCAGCTCGCCGACGGTCATCCGGGGGTTCAACGAGGCGAACGGGTCCTGGAAGATCATCTGCATCTGCCGGCGCATGGCCCGCATTCGCCGCCGGTCCAGCGTGGTCAGTTCGGTGCCGTCGAACGTCACGGTGCCCTGGCTGGGCTTGAGCAGCTGGAGAATGGCCCGGCCGGTGGTGGACTTGCCGCAGCCGGACTCGCCGACCACGCCGATGATCTCGCCGCGCCGGACGTCCAGGTCCACACCGGAGACCGCGCGCAGCCGGGCCGGCAGCAGCGAGCCGCGCACCGGCACCTTGAAGTCGACGGCCAGGTCACGCACGCGCAGCAGCGGGTCCGGGGCGGTGTCGGGGGTGAGGGTCATCAGCGCACCTCCGCGCTCTGGTCGGCGAAGCGGTCCTCGGTGGTCAGCCAGCCGCCCTGGTCCGCCGGGCGCATGCCCCAGCAGCGGGTGAGCTGGTCGCGGCCCGGCACGGTGGTCAGGCCGGGCGCCTTGTCCTGGCAGACGTCGCGGGCGTGGACACAGCGCGGCGCGAAGCGGCAGCCGGGCGGGATCTCCGACAGCTCCGGCGGACGGCCGGCGATCGGGCGCAGCTTGCCGCCCCGGGCCTGGTCGAGGCGGGGCACCGAGCCGAGCAGACCCCAGGTGTACGGCATCTGCGGCTTGTGGAACAGGTCGACGGTCCCGGCGCGCTCGACGATCTGGCCGGCGTACATGACGTTGACGCGCTCGGCCATGCCGGCGACCACGCCGAGGTCGTGGGTGATGAGCAGGACCGCGGTGCGCGTCTCCAGGGCCAGTTCCCGCAGCAGGTCCAGCACCTGCGCCTGGATGGTGACGTCGAGCGCGGTGGTGATCTCGTCGGCGAGGATCAGCCGCGGCCGGCAGGAGAGCGCCATGGCGATCATGACGCGTTGCCGCATGCCGCCGGAGAGCTGGTGCGGGTACGAGCTGAGCCGGGTCTCCGCCGCCGGGATGCGCACCATGTCCAGCAGCTCGACCGCCCGCTTGCGCGCGGCCCGGCGGCTCATCCCGAGGTGCAGTTCCAGCGCCTCGGTCATCTGGCGGCCCACCGTCAGCACCGGGTTCAGCGAGGTCATCGGATCCTGGAAGATCATCGAGATGCCCTTGCCGCGCACCGCGCGCAGGTCCCGCGCGGACAGTCGCAGCAGGTCGCGCCCCTCGAAGAGCACCTGGCCACCGGTCACCTGGCCGGCCGGAGGCACGATCAGCCCCATGATGGACTGAGCGGTCGCCGACTTCCCGCAGCCGGACTCGCCGACGAGGGCGACCATCTCCCCTGCGTCGACAGTGAACGACACCCCGTCCACCGCCGTCACCGAGCCCCGCGCGCCGCGGAATTCGGTGCGCAGGTCCCGGACCTCCAACAAGGCCATCGATCCCCCTGAGTTAAACTCCCGAACGCCACCATTCGTCATCCGGGAGTGTTGCACAGACGATGTTCGTCGTCTAGGCTCCCGGCAGCGACGAATTCCGTCACTATGAGTTGGAGCGAGATGGCATCCAAGAGCTCGATCGAGAAAGATCGCAGCATCATCCGGGAGCTCGTTCAGGATCCACGGCAGACGAACGTCGCGCTGGCGGCGAAGGTCGGCCTCTCCGAGGGATCCGTACGACGCCGGGTGGAACGGCTTGTCACCGAGGGTCAGCTGCAGTTCGCCGCGATTCCCAGCGCCGCCTTCATGGGGCGGCCGGTGCACACGCTGTTCGAGATCCAGAGCGCTCCGGGTGCCACAGAAAGGCTCATCGACAAGCTCGCCGGGATGCCGGAGATCGCGTACGTCTACCACGTGACCGGCCAGTTCGACATCATCGCCGTCGGCTACTTCGCCTCCAGCAACGCCATGCGGCGGTTCTGGACGGAGCGGCTGGGCAACCTCGACGGGGTGATGGAGAGCCGGTCGGTGATGGTGCTACGGGTCGCCAAGCGCGCGCACGAATGGGCGCGCGACATCGCCGTCACGGGGGACGAGGAAGCCGGCTGGGACGCGGAAGCCGACCCCGGCACACCCGGCGCAGACACCTGACCGACCGGAGAAACCCGCAATGCTGCGCATCACGTTGACCCGTCTCTTATCGGTTATTCCAGTCCTTTTCGGGATCTCGGTGATCTCATTCCTGGTCATCCGCATGATTCCCGGCGACGTGATCAGCTCGATCATGGGTCAGGACTTCGGCGACCCCGCGATCGAGGCGGAGATGCGCCGCTACTTCGGGCTCGACATGCCCGTGTACGAGCAGTTCCTGAGGTGGCTCGGCGCCCTGGTCCAGGGCGACTTCGGCACCTCGATGCGCACCGGCCAGCCGGTGCTGGAAGAGATCATGCAGCGCCTTCCGTCCACGCTGCTGCTGGCCGTGTCGGCGCTGCTGGTCTCGATCCTCATCTCCATCCCGCTCGGCGTGCTCAGCGCCACCAAGCGCAACGGGCTGCTGGACGCCACCACCCGGGTCGGCTCGCTGGTCGGGTTGTCGCTGCCGAACTTCTGGCTCGGCATCCTGCTGGTGTACGTCTTCTCGGTGTCGCTGGGCTGGCTGCCGTCCCAGGGCGCGGGTGAGGGTGAGGGCTTCTGGGGCACCCTGAAGCACCTCATCCTCCCCGCCGTGACGCTCGGCTCCAGCCTCGCCGCGATCAGCATGCGGATGACCCGCTCCAGCATGCTGGAGGTGCTCAACCAGGACTACGTGCGCACCGCCCGGTCCAAGGGCCTCGGCGAGCGCGTGGTCATGACCCGGCACGCGCTGCGCAACTCGCTGATCCCGGTCGTGACGGTGCTGGGCATCCAGGCCGGCGCGCTGCTGGGCGGCACGGTCATCGTCGAGCAGGTCTTCGCCTGGCCGGGCCTGGGGACGATGGTCATCCGCGGCATCTCCCAGCGCGACTACCCGGTCGTCCAGGGCACCCTGCTCTTCCTGGCCTTCTTCTACGTCGTCGTCAACTTCCTCGTAGACCTCATCTACACCTACCTGGATCCGAGGTTGCGCAGTGGTCACTGACACCGCCCCCGACCGCCGCCCCGCCGAGGCGGCGTCCACTCGCAAGACCTCCCGCAGCCTGGAGGTGCTGCGCCTGATCTGGCGCGACCGGGTGGGCGCCATCGGCCTGGTCATCGTGGTGCTGATGGTCGCCGCGGCGGCGCTGGCCCCGCTCATCGCCCCGTACGACCCGACCGCCATGTCCAACCAGCGGCTCGCCGCGCCCGGCGGCGACTTCCTGCTCGGCGCTGACGAGGCCGGCCGTGACCTGCTCAGCCGGGCCCTGTACGGCGCACGCACCTCGCTGGCCGTCAGCCTGATCGTGGTGACCTGCGCGGGCGCGATCGGCGTCCTGCTCGGACTGCTCGCCGGCTTCTACCGGGGCTTCCTCGACGCGATCATCACCCCGGCCACCGACATCATGTTCGCCTTCCCCACGCTGCTGCTCGCGCTGGCGGTCGTCGCCGCCCGGGGTCCCGGCACGGAGAACCTGATCCTGGCCCTGATCCTCGTGTTCATCCCGAGCTTCGCCCGCGTCGTACGCGGCACGGCGATGTCGGTGCGCCGCGAGCCGTACGTGGAGTCCGGCCAGGCGGTGGGGCTCACCAACACCCGGCTGATCTTCAAGTACATCCTGCCCAACTCGGTCGCCCCGATCGCGGTGCAGTTCACCACGAGCCTCGCCACCGCCATCCTGGTCGAGGCGTCCCTGGGCTACCTCGGGCTCGGCGTGCAGCCGCCCCAGCCGTCCTGGGGGTCGATGCTCTCCAGCGGCAAGGCGTTCATGGAGATGTCGATCTGGCCGTCCGTCGTCCCCGGCGTCTGCATCATGATCGCGGTGCTGGGCTTCAACCTGCTGGGCGACACGCTTCGCGACGTGCTCGACCCGCGACTGCGCGGCCGTTCCGGCCGCTGACCCCTCGCACCCCCGGCAAGGAGCAACGTGGAAACCATCGACGAACACCTGGTTCGTCAACTGTCGGAATGGTCGGCGGGCGCTGCGGCGCCCGCCGACCCGTCACCGGACGTCGAGGTCGATGCCGGTCTGCTGCTGGACTACTTCGACGCCCAGATCCAGAGCCGCCACCTCGACCTCGCGCTGCGGTGGCTGCAGTCGAAACGGGAGGGCTTCTACACGATCGGGTCCAGCGGCCACGAGAGCAACGCCGCTGTCGCGCTGGCGCTGCGCCCGACCGACCCGGCACTGCTGCACTACCGGTCCGGCGGCTTCTACGCCGCCCGGGCCGGCCAGGTCCCCGGCTCCACCCCGGTCACCGACGTGCTGCACTCCGCCGCCGCGTCCCGGCGGGACCCGATCTCCGGCGGCCGGCACAAGGTCTTCGGGCACCGGGCGCTGAACGTCATCCCGCAGACCTCGACGATCGCCTCGCACCTGCCCCGCGCGATGGGCATGGCGTTCGCGCTGGACCGGTGCCTCAGCGACACCGGTTACCCGGCCGACGCGGTGGTGGTGTGCAGCTTCGGCGACGCCTCGGCCAACCACTCCACCGCGGCGGGCGCGCTGAACGCCGTCGGGTGGGCCGCCCACCAGGGGCTCGGGATGCCGGTGCTGTTCGTCTGCGAAGACAACGGCATCGGCATCAGCACCCGGTCCCCGCAGGGCTGGGTGGACCGGATGCTGTCCGCGCTGCCCGGCCTGGACTACACCGCCGCCGACGGCACCGATCCCGCGCGGCTGCTCGCCGTCGCGGGCGAGGTTGCCGATCGGGTACGCGCCGGACGCCGTCCCGCCGTGCTGCACCTGCGCACGGTCCGGTTCATGGGCCATGCCGGTTCCGACGCCGAGCTGGCGTACCGGTCCCGGTCGGAGATCCTCGCCGACTACGCCCGCGACCCGCTGCTGGCCACGGCGGCGGTGCTGGCCCGGCGCGGGATCCTCGCCCCGGCCGAGAGCCTGGCCCGCTACGAGCAGGCCCGCAAGCTGGTCATGGACCAGGCCGAGGCGATGCTCGGGCGGGTCGAGCGGCTGCCCGACGCGGCGGCGGTGACCGGGCCGCTCACCGAACGCCGGACCGACCGGGTCGCCGCGGCTGCCGCACGAGCCGGTGCCGGGCGGGAGAAGGTGTTCGGCGGCCGGCTCCCCGAGTCGCGCGGGCCGCTCACGCTCGCCCAGTCGGTGAACGCCGCCCTGCACGACGCGCTGCTCGCCTGGCCGCAGGCGCAGGTGTTCGGCGAGGACGTGGCCCGCAAGGGCGGCGTCTACGGCGCCACCCGCGGGCTGCGCAAGGCGTTCGGCGCGAACCGCGTGTTCGACACGCTGCTGGACGAGCAGACCATCCTCGGGGTGGCGCTCGGCGGCGCGCTGGCCGGCACGCTGCCGATCCCGGAGATCCAGTACCTCGCCTACCTGCACAACGCCGAGGACCAGCTGCGCGGCGAGGCCGCCTCGCTGCGGTTCTTCTCCGACGGGCAGTACGGCAACGGCATGGTGGTCCGGATCGCCGGGCTGGCGTACCAGAAGGGGTTCGGCGGGCACTTCCACAACGACAACTCGGTGGCCGTGCTGCGGGACATCCCCGGCCTGGCGCTGGCTGTCGCCTCCCACCCGGCCACCGCGCCGGCGCTGCTGCGGCAGTGCCTCGCGCTGGCCGAGCAGGAGAAGCGGGTCTGCGTGTTCCTGGAGCCGATCGCGCTCTACCACACCCGTGACCTGCACACCGACGGCGACGGCGGCTGGCTGGCCCGGTACGCCCCGCCGGACGGGTGGGCGGACGCGGAGATCCCGCTCGGACAGGTCCGGACCGTACGCGACGGCGGTGACCTGGCGCTCGTCACGTTCGGCAACGGCGTGCCGATGAGCCTGCGGGTGGCCGAGAAGCTGGCCGCCGAGCGGGGCGCCGGCACCCGCGTCGTGGACCTGCAGTGGCTCGCGCCGCTGCCGGCCGCGAGCATGCTCGCCGCCCTCGACGGCGTACCCCGGGTGCTGGTGGTCGACGAGACCCGGGCCGGCGGCGGCGTCTCCGAGGCGGTGGTGGCCGCCCTGGTGGACGCCGGTTACCCGGGGCGGATCTCCCGCGTCAACAGCGTCGACAGCTACGTCCCGCTGGGCCCGGCGGCCGACCACGTCCTGCTCGGTGAGCACGACGTGCTGACGGCCGCCCGCGCGCTGCTCGACTGACGCACGGCACGACGAAGGCGGCCCACCGGATCGATCCGGTGGGCCGCCTCTCGTTCGGCCGCCTCAGTACCCCAGGTCGGGCTGCCGCTTCAGGCCGGCCAGCTGCTCGCCGGCCAGGTAGCGCTCCAGGTTGACGCAGAAGTCGGCGTAGAGCCGCTGCAGGTTGCCGGTGCCGCGGAAGGACGTGTGCGGGGTGATGGTGGTGTTCGGCAGGTCCCACAGCCGGTGGTCGGCCGGCAGCGGCTCCTCCTCGAACACGTCCAGCACCGCGCCGGCGATCCGGCCGGACCGCATGGCGTCGACCAGGGCGTCCTCCACCACGAGGGCGCCCCGCCCGACGTTCACCAGCACCGCCGACTCCTTCATCGCCGCGAAGTGCGCGGCGTCGAAGAAGTAGCGGTTCTCGGTGGTCAGCGGCATGGCCAGGACCACCGAGTCGGCCTCCGGCAGCACGGCCATGTGCTCGGCGTACGGGATCACCCGGTCGAAACCCTCGGCCGGAGTGCCGGAGCGGTTGACCCCGATCACGTCGACTCCGAGGGCGCGGGCCCGCCAGGCCACCTCGCCGCCGATGCCGCCGGTGCCGAAGACGAGCATCGTGCTGCCGATGAAGTCCCGGCCGGTGATCCGCACCCACTCCCGGCGCTCCTGCGCCTCCCGGTGTTCCGGGAACGCGCGGAAGCGCATCAGGACCGCGCCGATGGCGTACTCGGCGATCGGCACGTTGTAGGAGTTGGGCGACCGGGTGTAGAGCAGCCCCTCGGCGAGGCGGCGCTGCATCAGCTCGCCGCCCACCCAGTCGAACCCGGCCGCGGTGATCTGCACCCACCGCAGCCGGTCGCACTTGGCCAGCAGCTCGTCGAAGGTGTCCTCGTTCATCGCGCTGCGCAGGATCACCTCGGCGTCGAGCCACTCGTCGCGTACCGGCTCACCGTCGCCGACCGGGCTGAACCGGCACTGCGGGAACCGCTCCCGCAGCTGCGGGAGCAGGTCCGACAGGTTGGGCGTGAGCAGGATGTGCGGTCCCGCCGCGGCGCCGGTCACGAGGACTCCTGCGCACGCTTCCGGTTGTTGTACGTCACGCCGCCCTTGGCCCAGTTGTCGTACGACACCTCGTAGAGCAGGACGTGGGTGTTCTCGCGCGGCGAGCCGTACTTGACCAGCACGTCGGTCAGGTCGGCGATCATCGCTTCCTTGGTGGCCTGGTCCCGCTTGCCGATCTCGGCACGGATGATTGCCATCTCAGCTCTCCTTGCTCGTGGTCGCGAAGTCCGGGTTGCGCTCGTACTCGGCCTTGACGGCCAGGTACGCGAAGGCGTGCGTGACGCGGGTCTTCAGCACCCCGTCGAAGACCTCGCGCGCCTTCTCGACGTCACCGTTGTAGTAGTGCCAGTTGCCGAGGCCGTACCCCTGGGTGACGGTCTTGAGGCTGCTGCCGTCGCACATCGCCCACAGCTCGTCCGGGCCGATCTGGCCGGTGTAGAGCTTCATCCGGCCCTCGTAGCCCACCAGGTGCGGCTCGTCGACCAGGTCGACCTTGCGGAACCGGTCGAGCACCTCCTCGGCCTCGGCGGTCCGGCCGAGGCGCCGCAGCGCCATGTACTGCCAGTCCTGCGACGCCACCAGGCCCTCCTGGTGCCGGGAGGCCTTCTCCGACTCGGCGAAGCTGGGCAGGCAGCCATCCAGGTCACCGGCGAGGTACTGGGCGACGCCCAGGTGGTACCAGACGGAGGCGTGCAGCGTGGTGTTGTAGCGGCCGAGGATCTCCGGGTTCGCAGCGGCGTCGGTGTCGCTGAGGTGCTGCGGGCGCACGTCCTCGGGCCGGCCGAGGATCAGGCTGACGACGTCCTTCTCCACCTCCGGCTGGTACATCTCGTACTCGTCCTCGACGCCGGCGAGCTGATCGGCGGCGGTGCGCAGATCCGCGATCGCGCCGGCGTAGTCACTGATGGAGATCCGCCGGTGGCCGCGGAAACGCAGCAGACGCGGGCTGTTCGGATCCAGTTCGAGCGCCTCGGTGAGCAGCGCCACGGACTCCTCGTGCTTGCCGAGGTAGCCCTTCAGCCGGGCGGCGATGACGTAGCGGTGGGTCAGGGGTACGGCCGTCATGGATTGCCTTTCGTCGCGGTGCGGCGGAGGGGACGCCGCGCTCCGGCGTCCCCTCCGCGACTCGTCAGCGGTCCAGCCAGAGGTGCCGGTAGAAGCGGTAGGTCGGCGTGGGGTCACCCCGGTAACCCATGACGTCCTTCTGCACCACGTCGAAGTCGGCGTTCAGGAAGGTCATGGCAACCGGGCCCCGCTCGGTCAGGATCTTCTCGGCCTGCTGGTAGAGCTGGGCACGCTTGTCCTTGTCCATCTCGGAGCGGGCCTTGACGATCAGGTCCTCGTACTCCGGGTCGGACCAGTTGCCGTAGTTCAGGCCGCCGCCCTTGAGGAAGCTGGCGGTGAACCGCTCGTCCGGGTCGTAGGTCAGGCCGAAGCCGGACTGGTACATGTCGAAGTCCCCGGACTTCGTCTTGGTGTCGGCGATGGTGGACTCCACCGACTCCAGCGTCACCTTGATGCCGATCTTGGCGAGCTGCTGCTGCTCCACCTCCGCCGAGCGCACCTGGAACGCCGAGGTGGCGATCACCATGAGCTTGGCGTCGAAGCCGTTCGGGAAACCCGCCTCGGCCAGCAGCGCCTTGGCCTTCTCGATGTCGGGCTTGCCGTACACCGGCTCCTTCAGCGCGCCGAACCGGTCCGGCGGCAGGTAGCCGGCGTTGAGCGCGGTGCCGAAGCCGGAGTTGGCGACGTTCAGGATCTCCTGCCGGTCCAGCGCCAGGTAGATGGCCTGCCGCACCTTGACGTTGTCGTACGGCGCCTTCGAGGTGTTCAGCCGCAGGTGCAGCGACAGCGAGCCGGAGCCGCCGTACCACTTGAGCTTCTCGTCGCGCTTGAGCGCGTCGATGAACTCGGGGGCGGGGCGCCACAGGAAGTCGACGGTGCCGCTGCGCACGGCGGCGGCGCGGGCGTTGTCGTCCGGGTTGAACGTGAAGTCCAGCCCGTCCAGGTACGGAACCCCGGACTCCCAGTACTTGTCGTGCTTGTCCAGCTTGATGGCCTGGCCGGTGGTCCGGGCGGCGAGCTTGAACGGCCCGCTGCCGCCGTCGACGCTGCCGTTGAGGTCGCCCTGCTTCTCGACTACGGTCCGGTCGACGATCGACGACGCGGCGGTGGACAGCAGGGTCAGGATGGCGGCGTTGGGCTTGGCGAGCTTCATCACGACGGTGCGCTCGTCGGACGCCTCCACCGAGCTGATGCCCTCGTAGCTGCGGGCGCGCGGCGCCCGGGTGGCCGGGTCCTTGATCCGCTCGATCGAGTACTTCACGTCGGCGGCGGTCACCTTGCGGCCGCTGTGGAAGTACGCGTTGTCGCGCAGCTTGAACGTCACGGTCAGGCCGTCCGCGCTCAGCTCCCACGACTCGGCGATCGCCGGCTTGATCTCGCCCCGGTACGACTGCACGAGCGACTCGTAGATCTGCTCGTTGATGACGAAGGCCGAGGTCTCCGACATCCGGTGCGGGTCGAGTTCGTTGGCGTCCAGCCGGATCATGATCCGCAGGCGGCCACCGGACTTCGGCGTACCGGCGGCCTGCGCCTCGTCCTCCAGCTTGACGTTGCCGGTGAGGCCGTCGCTGGCGTTGCCACCGGACTTGCCCGACGGCGGCTCGCCGCCTCCGCAGCCGGCCGCAAGCGTCGCCACGACGCCCACCGCCAGCGCTCTCATCAGAATTCGGGTACGCATCAGTCTCCTTGGCAGTGTCACGATTAGCGCTTCATCGCGCGGCCGGCTTCCATGCCTCCCCATAGACCCGAAGCCAGTTGCCGCCGAGGATCTTGGTCACGTCCTCCGGCGAGAATCCGCCGGCCAGAAGCGCCTCGGTGATGTTGGGGAAGTCCGCGGCGTCGTCCATGCCGATCGCCCGGCGCTCCTCCCATCCGAAGTCACCGAGCAGGTTCTGGTGCTCCTTCGAGTTCGCCTGCGCGATGCTCTTGAGCTGCGCGATCCGCATCTCCTCGGTCCACGTCTCGTCGTAGTCGGTGGCGACGGCGACGTGGTCGACGCCGGCCACCTCCACCACACGGCAGACGTGCTCCACGAAGCGGGTCAGGTCCGGACGACGGGACGGGTCCTCCGGGTGGTACAGGAACCCCGACAGGGTGGTGATGCCCATGACGCCGCCCTGCTCGGCGAGGCGCCGCAGGTATCCGTCCGACTTGGCGCGGATGTGCGGCGACAGCGCGTCGCAGAAGGCGTGCGTGACGACGACCGGCTTGTCCGAGGCGTCCATGGCGTCCAGGCCGGTGCGCTCGCCGCTGTGCGAGACGTCGACCAGCACCCCCAGCTCGTTCATCGCCTTGACGAAGGCACGGCCCCGGTGCGTCAGCCCCGAGTCGGTGTCCTCGCCGCAGCCCGCGCCGAGCAGGTTCTGCCGCTGGTAGGTCAGCTGAAGGATGCGGACGCCCAGGTCGTGGAACGTGCCGAGCAGGTCGAGGTCGCCCCCGATCATCTCGGTGTCCTGCGGGCCGAGGATGACGGCTTCCTTGCCCTCGGCCTTGGCTCGGTGGATGTCGTCCACGGTCAGGGCGAGCAGCACCTCGTCCGGGTGTGCGTCGATCCACCTGCGGCAGCGGTTGACCTCGCGCAGGGCGGTGACGGTGTCCGCGTACGGCCGGGTGACCGTGTGGTTGACCGCGGTGACGCCTCCTCGCCGGATCCGGTCGAGGTGGGCGTCGCTCAGCTCAATCACCGTGCTTCCGTCCACAACTGTTGCGGCGGCGTGCAGGTCAGCGGCGGAGCGAACGGGATGGGCGGTGGCGGCAGTCTTCACGTCATCTCCAGATCATCAGAAGATGCCGAGACTCTACGAGCCACGCCAGTTATTGTCCATGAAATCTCAGCAACTCGTCGGTAGATAGCTTTGAAGCGACGAATTTCGTCGTTCTAGCTCTAGCAAACCGATCGAGGGCGCCCGGTCCGGCGCGAATCCGTCATAGCGCTAAAAGATCCCTCATGGACGACAAGTACGACAAGGCCGCGACGGGCGCCCGTGCCGGACGGCGCACAGTGGACCGGCGCGGGTTCACCGGACACGAGAAGCGCCCGGCGGAAGCCGGGCGCTTCGTCCAGAGGTTCGGCCGTCACGCGGTGAGCGCGATGTACTTCTCCTCCAGGAACTCCAGGATGCCCTCGGAGCCGCCCTCCCGGCCGAGGCCGCTCTGCTTGACCCCGCCGAACGGGGCGGCCGGGTCGCTGACGACACCCCGGTTCACGGCCACCATGCCGGCTTCCAGACGCCGGGCGACAGCCATCGCCTCCCGTTCCTCACCGAAGACGTACGCCATCAGGCCGTAGACGGTGTCGTTCGCCATCCGGACCGCGTCGTCGACGTGGTCGAAGCGGACCACAGCGGTGACCGGCCCGAAGATCTCGGTCGTGGTGATGGTGGAGCCGTGCGCCACGCCGGTCAGCAGCGTCGCGTCGTAGAACGCGCCGCGGGCCGCGGACCGTCCGCCGCGTACCACGGTGGCCCCTTCCGCGACAGCGGTCCGGACCAGGTCCGCCACCTTGTCCCGTTCGGCCACCGAGACGAGCGCGCCGAGGTCGTTCGCCCGGTCGAGCCCCGGCCCGACCGACACCGCGGCGAGGGCGGCGTCCATCCGGGCGACGAACTCGTCATGTACGGAGGAATGGACGTAGAAGCGGTTGGCCGCGGTGCAGGCGGACCCGCCGTTGCGCATCTTGGCCAGCAGCGCGCCCTCCACAGCGGTGTCCAGGTCCGCGCCCGGCAGCACGACGAGCGGGGCGTTGCCGCCGAGCTCCATCGACGTGCTCACCACGCTGTCGGCGCAGGCGTGCAGAAGCTCGCGGCCGACCTCGGTGGAGCCGGTGAAGGAGAGCTTGCGGACCTCGGGGCGGTCGATCATCCGCTTCACCAGCGGGCCGGTGGGCACCGGGGTGACCAGGTTGACCACGCCGCGCGGCACGCCGGCACGGCGCAGGACCTCCACGACGTAGGCGGCGGTCAGCGGCGTCTCCCGGGCGGGCTTGAGAATCGTCGTGCACCCGGCCGCCAGCGCCGGGCCGAGCTTGCGCGTGGCCATCGCGGCCGGGAAGTTCCACGGCGTGACCAGCAGGGACACGCCGATGGGCTGCCGGTCCACGACGATCCGCTTGTCCCCCGCCGGGGAGAGGCGGTAGTCGCCCGGCACCCGGACGGCCTCCTCGGCGAACCAGCGGAAGAACTCCTTGGCGTAGTTTGCCTCGCCGATCGCGTCCGCCCACGACTTGCCGTTCTCGCGCACCATGAGCTCGGCGAAGACCTCCACCTCCTCGGTGAGGATCTCGTACGCCCGGCGCAGCAGCTCGCTGCGCTCGCGCGGCGCGGTCGCGGCCCACGCGGGCTGGGCCGCCGCCGCGGCGTCGACAGCGGCCATGCAGTCCCGCTCCGTGGCGACGGCGAACTGGGCGATGGTGGAGAGGTCGGCGGGGTCGGTCACGTCGAACCGGCGGCCGTCGGAGCCGGGCCGCCACTGCCCGTCGATGAAGAGGTCCGCGAGCAGGTTCACCTGAGACTCCCATTCGCCAGGGCGCCGTCGTGGGCGCGTTCCAGGATGTCGAGCAGCAGCTCGCGGGACGGGTCCACCGGCGCGGCCGCGATCAGCCGGGTGGACCTGAGCCCCAGCTCGGCGATCTGCGGAAGCTGGCTGCGCGTCAGCCCGATCTCGGCGAGCGTCCGCGGCACGCCGATCTCCCGGTTGATCTCGACCACCCGGGCGAGCGTCCGCGCCGCGGAGGCGTCCGCGGCCGGGATCGCTTCGAGCGCCGCGCCGAGCGCCGCGAGCTGCGCGGCGACCGCCGGCTGCGCCATCAGCGTGTCGATGACGTACGGGAGCATCAGCCCGGTGCCGAGCCCGTGCGGGGTCTTCGTGAGCGCGCCGATCGGGTACTGCAGGGCGTGGCACAGGTGGGTGCCGGTCGCGCCGAACGCCATCCCGCCGAGCAGCGAGCCCAGCGCCACCTCGCGCCGTGCCTGCCGGTCACCGGGCCGGTGGACCGCGACCGGCAGCCACGGGCCCAGGCGCGCCGCCGCCTGCAACGCGAACGGCTCGCTCAGCACGTTGCGTCCGGTGAACACCGGAAGCAGACCCGACCAGTCGAGGTCGACCGGCCGGGCCGTGAACGACTCGACCGCGTGCACCAGCGCGTCGATGCCGGACCAGGCGGTCACCGTCGCGGGCGTCCCGAGCGTGAACTCCGGGTCGACCACAGCGGCCGAGGGCACCAGGAAAGGGCTGGAGATGCCCACCTTGAGTTCGCGGCCGGGGTCGGACACGACCGCGACGGGTGTCACCTCCGACCCGGTGCCCGCCGTCGTCGGCACCGCCACCAGCGGCACGATCGGCCCGGGCACGAGGTTCTCGCCGTAGTAGCGGTGCGCCGGCCCGCCGTAGGCCGACAGCAGCGCGATCAGTTTGGCGGCGTCGAGCGCGCTGCCGCCGCCGATCGCCAGGACCACCTCCGCGCGGTAGTCGCGGGCGGTGGCGACCGCGGCGTCGAGGGTGTCGACCGGGAGTTCCGGCGTGATGTCGGAGTGGACCAGCACGTCCAGCCGGGCCTCGGTCAGGGCGTCCACCGTCTCGCGGAAGATCGGCGTCCGTACCAGGAACGGGTCGACCACGGCGAGTACGCGCCGGCCGTGCACCCGGACGACCTCCGGCAGGTGCCGGCGGGCGCCGTACCCGAAGTGGATCCGCGGGGGAAGGCGGAGCGTGCCCACGGCGGCGGAGCGGAGGTCGTCGCCGGCGCCGGTCGACTCGGCCACCACGGTCTCGTCAGGCACTGAAGCCACCGTCCACCGGGAGCACCGCCCCGCTGATGTGGCTCGCCCGGTCGCTCAGCAGGAACGACGCGGTCGCGCCGACCTCCGTCCCGGTGCCCGCCTTGCGCAGCGGGGTCGCCGCGATCCGGGCCTCTACCCCACCGGGAATCGCCAGCCGGGTCTGGGCCAGCATCGGCGTCTCGGTGGGACCGGGCGCGATCACGTTCACCCGGATCCCGAGCGGGCCGAAGTCGTGCGCGGCGGTGCGGGTCAGGCCGATGACCGCGTGCTTGGTCGCCTGGTACGCGCCCAGGCCGGAGCTGCCGCGCAGCCCGCCGATGCTGCTCACGTTGACGATCGAGCCGGCACCCCGGCCGAGCATGACCCGCACCTGTTCGCGGACGCACAACCAGGTGCCCTTGACGTTCACCGCCATGATCCGGTCGAAGTCCTCCTCGGGGACCTGGTCCAGCCGGCCGCCCTGCGTCATCGCGGCGTTGTTGAAGGCGCCGTCGAGCCGGCCGAACCGCTCGACGGTCCGGTCCACGACGCGGGCGACGTCGCGGGCGACGGAGATGTCGCCGGTGACGTGGTCGACGTCGTGCCCGGCCGAGGCGAGTTCCCCGGCGATCTTCTCCAGTGGCCCCTCGGAGCGGGCGACGAGCATCAGCGAGGCGCCGTCGGCGGCGAACACCCGGGCGGCGTCGGCGCCGATGCCCGCGCTGGCGCCGACGACGAGAACGACCTTGCCCGCCAACGGAAGGGGGCGGTTCTGCGGGTCCGGCATGGCTTCTCTATCCCTCTTCTCGACGGCTGCCAGCGGGCAGCGATGTTCGGATAGCGCAACCGAAGTTCATATTACGGATCACCGTCTCGCGTGTCCACAGTCGCGGTGACGGCGGAGCGCCCCTCCCGACCGGAGTCGGAAGAGGCGCTTCCCCACTGACGGCGCGGTGTCGCCCGGCTCAGCCCAGGTCCACCCCGTCGACCTGCGGGCCGAGCGGCGGCTGCTGCCAGCCGTGCTCGGTCATCCGCCAGTCCGGCCGCACCTCGCACGGCGCGCACTGCGGCCAGTAGAACTGCGGCTCGCGTCCGCTCACCGGGTTCTTGTAGTGGAACCACATCGGCACGATCCCGGGCCACGCGATGTAACCGGGGGAACCGCCCTGGAACCCGCGCGAGCGCTCACCCATGCTGCTGAGCAGCACGTCCGGCGGGTACCTGGTCACCAGCGTGCTGGGTGCCGGGTCCGGCAGGCTCGGGTTGCGCGGGTTCGCCGCGGCCCAGCCGCCCGCCCAGTTCGTCGACTGCCAGTAGAACTCGTCGATGGTCAGGCTCCAGATGCGCCAGATGCCGTTCTCGAGCACGAACTCGTCGTTGTACATCGCGCCGTTGAACGCGCCGGCGTTCGTCCTCGACGTCCGCGGCTGGAGCAGCCGGGCGCGCATCGTCGCCGACCGTCCGTCCTCCGACACGAGGATCACCGGTTGCGGCCGCCAGTGGTACGAGATGCTGGCGCGCATCGTCGACGGGTTGGTTCCGTAGACCGTCACCCCGGCCTGCCGGATCCGGTCCGGGCCCTGGAAGTAGCCGGCGAACGGCGACAGCTTGTGGCCGAACTCGGCGTGGATCTGCGCCATGTCGTAGATCCGGAGATCGTCCAGGTAGGCGGTGTACGCCATCGAGACGTTCTCCGCCCCGTCGAACGCCAGCGAACGGGCCAGCCGGCGGTCGAGGTCGGCCAGGTTCCGGTTCGACGACGCCGCGCCGCCGGCGTTCTGCTGGCTGCGCGCCTCCACGTCGAGGAAGGCCGGAACCCGGGTCGGCGCCGGCGCGATACCGCCGTCACCCCAGCCGGTGGAGTACGGGGCGATCACCAGCGGCGTGATGTTCATGTCCTTGAGCTTCCACACCCCGCCCTGCTTGACGAAGTGGTTGTGGAAGACCGAGATCTCCCACGACGCCGCACGGGTGTTGGCGTCGCCGACCATGGCGAACTCGATGCCCCGGGCGGTCGCCTGCGTGCCACTGGTGTGCACGTCGACGATCGTGTCGAACTGGATCCGCTCGTTGAGGATGCCCTGGCTGAGGTTCTCCGGGCCCATCCGCTCCATCGCCTGGCGGACACCGGCGGCGCCCCGGAACGTACCCACGTTGTCGATGGACACCGAGGCGCCGTTGGCGAACAGGTCGACCACGTCGGACCACATCCGGCGGTCGACGTAGTAGCCGTACGCGTGCTGGAGGTTGCGGACCGCGTCCTCGCTGTTGAGCTTGTCGATGCGGGCCGCCACCTTGTTGACCGTCGTGCCGGCCCGTGGGGCCGGGCCGACCGGCTCCGGGATCGGCACGCCCGCCTCGTCCGGGGTGAAGTGGTACGGGACGATCGGCAGCAGCGCGAGGTCCTTGTTGCGCCAGCCGGTGGCGTAGTCGCCCTCGTACTGCGGGTAGTAGTGCAGCAGGGAGATCCGCCAGCGGCCGTTCTCGAAGACGTACTCGTTCTCGTAGATGCCGCCCTCGATCCGGGCCGCGCCCGCGCCGTCGCCGAGGAAGCGGAAGCCGTTCCAGCGCGCCTTGGCGGACAGGCCGTCGACGGAGAGGTTCACCAGGGGCTGGTCGACGATGACGGTGTGCAGTGAGCCCGGGTTGACGCCGTTCATCGCGCCGGCGTCGGCCTCCAGCCAGTCGCGGATCGCGGGCCGGCCGGTCACCGTCTCGTCGCCCCACTGGAACGTGGCGTCGGTGCTGAACAGCGCCGCCATGTCCGACCATCTGCCGTACTGCGCCAGGTGCGCGTAGGTGCGCTGCACGTCCTTGACCTCGCGCAGCGACTCGACGCGAACGAGGTCCCGGGCGAGCGTGTCCAGGGTGATCGTCGGGGTGGCGGCCGCGGCCGAGGGCGCCTGGAGGGCGACCATTCCGGCGGCGACCAGCAGCAGTGCGGAGGCTGTCGCGGTCAGCCGTCTTGTCAGACGTCTCATCTTCACATCCCTGTCCGTTGCTGTCTTATGTGGAGTCCCCGTGGGTCGGCGGGCGGCCGTGGAGGTCACGACCGGAGGCAGTTGCCGGAAACGTACGGGACATGTTCGCAGGGCGCAAGAGCAGTTACGCCAGATGAACTTTGCCCAACCCGCACCATCTCGCCATCGACTGGGAGACGCCCGAGTGCGGCAGGCACGCGGAGGCGCCCCTCCCCGCGCGGAATGCGGGAAGAGGCGCCTCGGGACGGGCGCGGCGGTCAGCCGTCAGGGACGGATCAGCCCACCTCCAGCCCGTCGATCTGCGGTCCGGTCGGCGGCAGCTGGTAGCCGTGCCGCGTCATGCTCCAGTCCGGCCGCACCTCGCAGGGCGCGCAGTCGTACCAGAAGTGCGGCGGCACCCGCCCGCTCACCGGGTTGCGGTAGTGGAACCACATCGGCACGATGTCCGGCCACTGGATGTATCCGGGACTGCCGCCGCGGAAGCCGCGGGACCGCTCGCCCAGCGCGCTGTGCAGCACGTCCGGCGGGTAGGTGTTCACCAGGTTGCTCGGCGGCGGGTCGGGCAGGCTCGGGTCACGCGGGGCCACGCCACCCCAGCCCTGGGCCCAGTTCGGCGACTGCCAGTAGAACTCGTCGATGTCCAGGCTCCAGATCCGCCAGATGCCGTCCTCCAGCACGAACTGGTCGTTGTACATCGCTCCGTTGATGTACCCGGCGTTGACGGTCGAGGCGTTGACGTGCATGAGCCGGGCCCGGACCGACGCCGACCGGCCGTCGTGCGAGACGTCGATCACCGGCTGCGGCCGCCAGTGCAGCACCAGGAAGGACTTCTGCGTCGGCGGTGGCGTGTTGCCGTACGTCGACACCACCGAGCCGAGGATCCGCTCGCGCGTCACGTTCCAGCCGGCGAACGGCGACAGCTTGTGGCCGTCCACAGCGTGCACGGCCGCCATCTCCGGCCACCTGCTGTCGTCGATGTAGTAGCTGTACGCCGCCGAGACGTTCTCCGCCCCGTCGAACGCGACCGAGCGGTTCAGCCTCCGCTGCAGGTCGGCCAGGTCCTCCTTCGGCCCCTTCGGACCACCGGCGGCCCTGCCGGGCTTCGGCGCGGGCGTACGGCCGGCCACGTCGAGGAACTCCGGCGGCTTCCCGGAAGCCACCGGGCCGGTCCCGCCGTCGCCCCAGCCGGTGCTGTAGGGCGCGGTGACCAGCGGCGTCAGGTGCATCTCCTTGAGCTTCCACAGCCCGCCCTGCTTGACGAAGCGGTTCGTGAAGACGGAGAACTGCCACGAGGCGCCGCCGGCGTCGTTGAGCATGCCGACCTCGATACCCCGGGCGGTCGCCTTCTTGCCGTTGTCCTCCACGTCGACGATCGTGTCGAACAGCGGCCGGTCGTTGAGCACCCCCTGCGTCAGGCCCTCCGGCCCCATCCGCTCCATCGCCTGGCGCACGCCCGCGGCGTTGCGGAAGACACCTACGCCGTCGATTGTGACCTTCGCGCCGTTGGTGAACAGGTCGACCACGTCGCTCCACATCCGGCGGTCGACGTAGTAGCCGTACGCGTGCTGCAGGTTGCGCACGGAGTCCTCGTCGTTGAGCGCGCCGATGCGGTCGGCCAGCTCCTTCGCGTTGAACCGGGTCTTCGGCGCCGGCCCGGTCGCCGCGGGGATCGGCACGCCGGCGACGTCGGGCGTGAAGTGGTACGGCACGACCGGCACCGGCTGGCGGTTGATCGTCCGGAAGCCGGTGGCGTAGTCCCCCTCGTAGAGCGGGTAGTAGCGCAGCAGCGAGATCTTCCACTCGCCCTTCTCCAGCACGTACTCGTTCTGGTAGATGCCGCCGTCGATGCGCGCCGCGCCGGCCCCGTCGCCCAGGAACCGGATGCCCGACCAGCGGCCCTTTGCGGTACGGCCGTCCGGCGAGAGGTTCACCAGCGGCTGGTCGATCACCGTGGTGTGCAGCGCGCCCGGCCGGGCGCCGTTCATGTCCCCGGCCTCCGCCGCGAGCCATCCCTTGATGGCGTGGTGGCCGCTCACCACCTGACTGCCCCACTGCAACGTGCCGTTCGCGCTGAACAGCTTCGCCATGTCGGCCCAGCGCCCGAACTGGGCCAGGTGGGCGTACGACCGCTGCACGTCCTTGACCTCGCGCAGCGACTCGACCCGTTCGACGTCCCGGGCGAGCGCGTCGATGCTCACCGGCGCGTTCCCGCTCGCCGCCGCGTGCGGCGCCCGCACCGCGACGTTCACGCCGACCACCAGCAGAAGCCCGGTCGTCGCTGCCGTCAGCCGTCTTGTCAGAGGTTTCATCGTCACATCCCTGTCCGTTGATGCCGTGCGGAATCCCGCGCGGAATGGGTGGAGGGAGAGCTCTGGCATCGCCAGGTCCGGCCGGAGGGCGATGCGGTGAAAGTACGTGACGTGTTCACCTGCCGCAAGAAGCATTCCGGCATACGAACTTCTCACCGGCCCGGCATCCCCGACGCCGTCGATCATGAAGTTGACCGCGATCTTCGCCCGTTTTCTCACGGCCAACCTCATGATCACCGCGCGTGTCCTCGTGCTCGGCCGGGTGGAGCGCGCCGCGCTGCGGTGATCAAGGAGTCAGGGCTGTGGGACGAGGGCCGGAGGGCGGCAGGGGCTGGAGCCGGGGGTGGCGCGGGCGCCGACGACGGCGCGTGGAAGAACTGGCCCGCTACTCGTCGACGTTCGGCGCGCCGTTTGCGGGGGCGCCGAGTTCGCTGGTCAGGGTCGTGGCGGTCGCCACCAGCAGCTCGATGGCGGCGGACAGCTCGGCGACGTCGCCGGCGCCGAGGAGGGCGACAGTGGCGCACAGCCCCTTCTCGTCGAAGACCGGGGCGGCCACCGCGAACAGGCCGCCGCTGTGCCGGGCCACGCTGTACCCCTGACGGCGCGCGGCGTAGACCTCGGAGTCCAGCCGGGCGCGCTCGGCCGGGGACATGCCGGCTGCCAGCAGATCCATGACGGCCGCGTCGGCGTACGCGAGGTACACGTGCGTCTGCGCGGCGCTCGCGTCGAGCTTGGTGCCGGGGTGCACGGTGACCACGACCTGGCGGCTGGTGTCCTCCTCGACCAGGGTCACCACCGGCCCCTGGGTGCCGCGGACGCTGAGCACCGCCGTCATCCGCGCGTCGGTGCTCAGCTTCCGCAGGTGGGGCCCGGCGATCTCGACGATCCGCTGGCGTCCCAGCGCCCGAATTCCCAGCTCCAGCATCAGTCCGCCGAGGGCGAACGTCCCGCGGCGCGTCCCCCGTTCGAGAATGCCGGCGGCAGTCATCGACGCGCAGTAGCGGTAGGCGGTGGTGCGGTTCAGACCCGTCCGTTCGGCGACGTCCGCGGCCGTGAGCTCGACGACCCGGGGACCGAAGAGCGCGCAGATCTGGCCCACGCGCGCAACCGCCCGGATGTCCGAGTTCGAGGCTTCGTTCGGATCAAAGTTCGCCACCCCCGAAGCGTAGTTCACATGACGGACGAGTCGCTACCGGGGTCACCTCAGCCGGCGAGCCAGTTGGTGAGCTTGGCGGTGACCTCGTTGAAGTTGTCGGCGTACCACTGGACGTCCTGCAGCACGGTCTTGCCGGTGTTGGCGTCGCCGTAGACTTCGACCTTCTTCGCGTTCTCCGAGAGGTTCGGCTTGGCGGCGAGGTTCACCGGCGCGGTGCCGAGCGCCTCGGAGATGCCGGCCACCGCCTCCGGGCTCACCACTGTGGACAGGAACCGCTCCGCGGCCACCTTCTTCGGCGACCCCTTCGGTACGGCGAAGCAGTTGATCGAGGCCACTGTCACGTCCCACACCACAGTGATGTCCGCGCCCTCGTCCATCAACGGCACGAGCCGCGCGTCGGCGAGCAGGAACATGTCGACCTGCTTGGCGCCGACCGCCTGCTGGAGCGCGCCGACGTTCGGGGCGAACGTGGTCACCTTGCGGATCGTGTTGAGCTTCTTCAGTGAGCGGTCGACGTCGAGCGGGTAGAGCGCGTCCGGCTCCACACCGTCGGCGAGCAGCGGGTATTCAAGGATGCCGTTCTGCAGGTTGGTCAGGATCCCGCGCTGGCCGGGGAAATTCTGGACGTCGAAGAAGTCCTTGATGCTCTTGGGCGCCTTGCTCGGGTCCGGGAACGCGTCGGTGCGGTAGGCGAAGGGCGAGGCGTTGATGAAGTTGCCGATGTAGCACTTGCCGATCGTGCCTTCCGCCAGGTTGCTCTTGTCGACGCCGGAGAAGTCGAGCGGCTCGAAGAGCGTCCCGCAGTTCTGGGTGGCCGCGGCCGGCGCGGTCGCCACCACGTCCCAGAGCACCGACCCGCTCTCGACCTGGGCCTTCACCTGCGCCACGTCGGGCGGCGAGGTGTTGGTGAAGGTGACGTTCGGGTGCGCCTTGGTGTAGGGCTCCTGGTAGTGCTTGATCATCGCTTCCTGGCCGACGCCGCCGTAGGCGACGAACGTGAGCTTGACGTCCCCCTCGGGGTCCACCGCGGCGGCCGGTTCGTCTCCGCCGCAGGCGGCGGTCATCGTGACCACCGCGGTCGCCACGAGGACCGCGAGGACGCGGGATGTTCTCAACACCATGTCACTTCCTTCGGCTATGGCCCGCCAACGCGGGCTGACTGTTCGGAATATGGATTGGCACTTCGTATAGTGAACAGTAGCGAGGGCGTAACGTGCCCAACAAGAGCGTGGAACGAGTTCGTTACCAAAGCGTGCGGTCGAATGTGCGCATGGTGAACGTAGTTAGCCTGCGACGATGCGCTGCCGGTCCACCCGCCACCAGGCGAACACGGGCTGGCCGATCCGCAGGTCGCTCTCCAGCGCGTCCAGCCGGGCCCGCCCCATCACGTCGCCGGCTCCACCGAGCGACAGCATGGCGGTCCGGTAGGCCCCCATGTACTCGATGTCGCGGACGATCGCCGCCGCGCAGTTCGCGTCCGGCGGGACCGCGTCCCGGTCGGCCGCGATCCGGACCTCCTCCGGCCGCACCACCAGGGCGGCCGGGCGGCCCTCACGCACCAGGCCCGACACGGTACGGCTGTCGACCGACCACACCTCGCCCTCCCAGACCGCCGCCGTACCGGTCGCCTGCGACAGCGTGAAGACAGTCGAGTCGCCGAGGAACCGCGCGGTGAACAGCGTCTCGGGCGACTGGTAGAGCGCCTCGGGGTGGCCCAGCTGCTCGATGCGCCCGTCGTTGAAGAGCGCGATGCGGTCGGACAGGTTCATCGCCTCCTCCTGGTCGTGGGTGACGAAGACGAACGTCGAGCCGACCTCCCGGTGGATGCGGCGGATCTCCAGCTGCAGCGTGGCGCGCAGGTTGCGGTCCAGCGCGCCGAGCGGCTCGTCCAGCAGCAGCGCGGTCGGGCCGAAGACGATGGCCCGGGCCAGCGCGACCCGCTGCTGCTGCCCCCCGGACAGCTGCGCCGGGTAGTGCCCGTCCCGGCCGGTCAGCTGGACGAGTTCGAGCACCTCCGCGACCTTGCGCGCGATGTCCGGCTTGGACATGCGGCGCTCCCGCAACGGGTAGGCGACGTTCTGGGCGACGGTCATGTGCGGGAAGAGCGCGTAGTTCTGGAAGAGCATGCCGAGGTTGCGCCGGTGCGGCGGCAGCCGGCTCACGTCCACGCCGTCGAACGAGATGGCGCCGGTGGTGAGCGTCTCGAACCCGGCGATGAGGTTGAGCGTGGTGGTCTTGCCCGAGCCGCTCGGCCCGAGCAGAGTCATGAACTCGCCCGGTTCGATGGTCAGTGAGACGTCGTCGACGGCCGGGTGGCTCAGTCCGAAGTCCTTCGTCACGTTACTGAGCCGGATCTGGGTCCCGGCTGCCGTGGACGTCGGCGCGGGCGCGGCCGTGCGGAACGTGGATGCGGACATGATGCTCCTATCGGCTCTTTCGGTTGCCCACGAACAGCACGAGGCAGATGACGGTGACCGCGACGACGACCAGGCTGGACGACGCGGCGATGGTGGGGTCGATCTCGACGGTGACGCTGTTGTACATCTGCACCGGCAGCGTCTGGAACGTCGGAGCGCGGAGGAACAGCGCGATCACCACCTCGTCGAACGAGGTCACGAACGCGAAGATGGCGCCGGTGACGATCCCCCGGCTGATCAGCGGCATGGTCACGAACAGGAAGGTCCGCATCGGCGTCGCGCCCAGCGACGCCGACGCCCGCAGCAGCTTCGGGTCGAAGCCGCTGAGCGCGCTCGTCACCGACACCAGCACGAACGGCACGCCGATCGCGGCGTGGGCGAACACGTAACCGCTCAGCGTGCCGACGAGGTGCCACTTGAGGAACGAGATGTAGACGGCGACCGCGATCACGATCGACGGCGTGACGATCGAGACCATCAGCAGCGTCCGCGCGAGCCGCGCGAGCCGCCCGGTCAGGCTGTGCAGGCCGATGGCGGCGGCGGTGCCGACCACCGTGGCGAGCGACGCGGCGAGTACGCCGACCAGCACCGAGGTACGCAACGACGCGAGCCAGGTCGGGTCGGTGAAGAAGTTCTCGTACAGCTTGAGCGAGAAGCCGGTGGGCGGGAACTGGAACGTCGACGCAGTGCTGAAGCTCATCGGGATGACGAACAGGGTGGGCAGGATGAAGTACAGCGCCACCAGGGCGCCGACGAGCTTGAGCCACCAGGGGATCGGGTCGACAGTGGTGGCGCGGCGACGCCGGCGGGCCGGGGCGGGTCGCCGGGGCGTACGCGGAGGAAGGTCGGTCTTCGTCGCGGTCATGGCTGGTCCTTCGTCCTGGCGGCGGCGACGACGCCGATCGCCGAGATGGTTCCGCCGAGGCGGTTCGCCCAGGCGACGAGCACGAGGGTGACGACGAGCACGAGCATGCCCAGCGCGCCGGCACCCGAGAAGTCGAGCAGCAGGGTGGTGCGCTGGCCGAGCAGCTGCGCGACGAGGGACTGCTGCGGCGACCCGAGCAGGGCCGGCGTGACGTAGAAGCCGAGGCTCAGGGTGAACACGAGGATCAGGCCCGCGACCACGCCGGCGCGCGACAGCGGCCAGTAGATCTTCCAGAACGCGACCAGCGGGTGGGAGCCGAGACCGCGCGCGGCCAGCAGGAGCCGCCGGTCGATGCCGGACAGCGCGCTGAACAACGGCAGCACCATGAACGGGAGCAGCACCTGGCTCATCGCGACCGTCACGCCGGCCACCGTCCCGTACAGCACGACGTCCAGGCCGAACAGTTCGAAGAAGGAGTGCACCGGTCCGTTGCGTTGCAGGATGACGATCCAGGCGTAGTTGCGGGCCATGACCGAGGTCCAGAACGGGATCAGCACGATGACCAGCAGCACGCCCCGCATGCGCGGACCGACGCGGGTCATCAGGTAGGCGTACGGATAGCCGAGCAGGAAGGCGATGACGGTGACCGCGGCCGCCGTCATCGCGGTGCGGAGGAGCACCCGCATCGTCACGCCGTCGGTGAAGAGCGACTCGTAGTGCCGCAGGGTCCAGTCGCCGTTGCCGACGCTGCGCAGGAAGCTGTTGCCGAGCGGCACGAGCAGGATCCAGGCGAGCAGGGTGAGCGCCGGCACGAGGAGCAACCACTGCGGACGCGGCCGGAGCCGCCGTAGGAGACCTGGCATTTCTGTTTCCGCCTTCCGCCCGGCGTCCCGGGCTCGCCTGTCATGCATGGCTGGTCGCGATCATGGAGCCGAGGGTCTCGGCCGCCTGTTCCAGCGCGGCGACGCGCGCCGAGGGCCGGTCCGCGGCGTTGAGCATCTCGGTCGTGCCGAGCAGGCCCATCGCGGCCTGCACGTCGTAGGTGGCGAAAATCGGCACCGCCACCGAGGCCAGGCCGGCCCGGTCCAGGTCCGCCCAGGCGATGCGGTGCCGCCGTACCCGGGCCAGCGCCTGCCGCTCCACTGCCGCCTCGGCCGGGGTGAGGCTCGCGTGGGCCCGCGTCACGGTGGCCGGATCGGCCTGGAAGGCGAGCAGGACGCGGGTCTGCGCGGCCTTGAGCTCCAGCACCGTCCCGACCCGGGCGGTCAGCACGATGCTGCCCTGGTGCGGCTCCTCGACGAGCGTCACCACCGCGCCGGAGCGTCCGAGGAAGCTCAGCACTGTGGTGAGGCCGGTCGTGTCCGAGAGCTGCCGCATGATCGCCGGCGCCAGGGTGAGGAGTTGCTGGCGGACCGAGACGAGGGCGAAGAGCTGGTCGAGCAGCGGGCCGGGGCCGAACGACGCGCTCAGGAAGCCGGCCCGTTGCAGGGACTGGAGGTAGCGGTGCGCGGTCGTCCGGTTGAGGCCGAGGCGCTCGGCCACCAGACCCGGGGCGAGACTCCGGGTGTGCTCGTCGAGCAGCGCGAGGACGTTCGCGGCCCGGTCGATGGACTGGATCATGGTGCGATCCGTGTCCACTGTTGCCGGTCCGGGGCCGGTTCGCTGGTCGTCAGGATCGGCGCTCATCGTCACCTCCTTGCCGGACGCATCCTTCCGGGGACCCGGTCCAGGGCAGGCAAAAGTTCACATGCGAGCAGAGCCATGCGCGATGCGAACGAGGGCTCTTCCGCTCGACGCCTCGACGGGCACGCCGACGAGGCGCGAGCGCTGGGCGGATCCGGCACGACCGATGGTTGACCCGAGACCGGGCGTTCGTTTTGCGAGCTACCGCTTTCGGTATGCGGACGATAACCGGTAACCCGCGCGCAACACAATGGTCCTTTCGCGGGCCCGGCGCAGCCATTACGCCGTTCGGCGGCCCATGGACACGAGCTGTGCTCGTCCGTATGCTGAACGACAAGTTCATGGGACGAACAGGAGGAGTCGATGGGCGTCTCGAAGGATGGCCAGCCGGTCCCGCCAGGGCTGTTGAAGGTCCTGGACGGCACGGTTGACCTGCACTGCCACTCCGGCCCGAGCCCTTTCCCGCGGCGGATCAACCACGTCGAGGCGTCGTACGACGCCGCACGCATCGGCCTGCGGGCGCTGCTGGTGAAGTCGCACCACCACAACACCGTCATGGACCTGCTCGCCATGGGCCCCTGGCTGAAGGAGGCGCCGACACCCGTCTACGGCGGCGTCGCGCTGAACTCCGAGGTCGGCGGCATCAACCCCTCAGCCGTCGCGATGAGCCTGCGGATGGGCGGCCGGTGCGTGTGGGCGCCCACCGTGTCCGCGCGCCAGCACATCGAGCACCACAGCCACGAGCACGGATTCCCGACCTCGGGCCTCGACCTGCTGGAGAGCGAGGTCTCGGTGTTCGACGACAGCGGGTCCGTCTCCGCGCAGACCGAGCAGGTCGTCGAGGTCGTCGCGGACGCCAGCGCGCTGCTGACCGGCGGCCACCTCGACGCCGAGTCGATGAAGGCGCTGTTCACGGTCGCCGTCGCCAAGGGCGTGCGCCGGCTTCTCGTCCAGCACCCCGACTTCATCGTGGGCGCCTCGGACGGCGACATCGAGGAGTTGCTGCGGATGGGGGCGTACGTCGAGCACGAGATCGCGATGTACCACCCCGGCGTCCCGAAGCCGGGCTGGCCGATCGAGCAGCTCGTGCGCTGGATCGAGCGCGTCGGGCCCGAGCGCACCACCATCGGCTCGGACCTGGGCCAACAGGGCAACCCGCTGCCGGTCGACGGCTACATCTACATCGTGCAGCGCCTGCTCGACCACGGGGTGTCCGAGAAGGACGTCCGGCGGATGATCGCCGGGAACCCGGCCTATCTGCTCGGCCTGGAGGACAGCCCGTCGTGATCAGGGCGGACAGGGTCATCATCAGCGCGGCGGTCACCGGGTCCGTGCACGTGCCCTCGCAGAGCGACCACCTTCCGCTCTCCCCCGAACAGGTGGTGCAGTCCTCGCTGGAGGCGGCTCAGGCGGGCGCCGCTGTCATCCACCTGCACGCGCGGCATCCGGACGGGCGGCCCGCGTTCGAACCGGCCACGTTCGAGGAGATCATCCCGCCGATCGTCGAGCAGTGCGACGCGGTCATCAACATCACCACCGGGGGCGCCTCGTCGATGACGATCGAGGAACGGCTCGCCGCCGCCGCCCGGTTCAGCCCGGAGCTCGCCTCGCTGAACATGGGGTCGATGAACTTCGTCTACTCCGGCATCGCGGAGCGGGTCAGCCGCTGGAAGCACGACTGGGAGAAGCCCTACGTCGAGAACACCTACCGGCAGCCCTTCATCAACACGTTCGCCCAGATCGAGTACGCGTTGCGCGAGATCGGCGAGAAGGGCGGCACCCGGTTCGAGTACGAGTGCTACGACATCGGGCACCTCTACACCCTGGCCCACTTCGTGGACCGCGGTCTCGCCCGGCCACCCCTGTTCATCCAGGGCGTCTTCGGCATCCTCGGCGGCATCGGCGCGGACCACGCCAACCTGACCCACATGATCGCCATCGCCGACAAGCTGTTCGGCGCGGAGTACCACTTCTCCGCGTTCGCGGCGGGCCGGCACCAGATGCAGTTCTGCACCCACAGCGCGTGGCTGGGCGGGCATGTCCGGGTGGGTCTGGAGGACAACCTCTACATCGGCAAGAGCGAACTCGCGACCAGCAACGCGCAGCAGGTCCGCAAGGTCCGGTCGGTCGTCCAGGACCTGGGCCGCACGATCGCGACGCCCGACGAGGCCCGGGCGATCCTCGGCCTCAAGGGCGGCCAGAACATCAGCCGTTGACGCCACCGACACTTCGCAGGGACTGATGACATGACCATGTATGCCAAGGACGACATCCGGTCGCAACTGGCGGCGGCGGCCCCGTCGCGGTCGGTCGACCCGTCCACGCCGGTCCGGCCGGCCCAGTACCTCGCGCTGTACGACATGGCGCCGACAACGGTCAGCGACGCGGGCAGCCGGACGTGGCTGGTACGCGGCCAGCACCTCGTGCTCTCGTGGACCGAGGCGGTGGCCGGCGACCGGTTCGCCCGGTCGGAGCAGCCGGACGAGTACGCGGTGCTGATGTACTCCGGCAGCGCCCCGGTGCGGGTGAGCGCCGGCGGCGGTTCCGCCGAGGTGGCGCAGGAGGCGTTCGTGGTGGTGCCGCCCGGCGACAGCGTGGTCGAGGCGCTCGCCGACGGCCCGGTGATCCGGGTGTTGTCGACTCTCGCCCCGGACCTGGCCGGGGCGTGCGCCAACGCGGCCGCCTACCGCGAGCCCGACCCCCGGTGCGCGCCGCTCGCCGCCTGGCCCGACCCGGTGGACGGGTTCCGGCTGCGGGTGTACCCGCTCGCCGAGCACCCGATCGAGCCGGGCCGGTTCGGGCGCATCTTCCGTACCACGAACATGATGATCAATTTCCTGGCCGAGGAACCTGCGCCGCGGGACCCGCTGCGCCTCTCCCCGCACTCGCACGACGACTTCGAGCAGCTCTCGTTCGGCGTCAAGGGCGAGTTCGTCCACCACATCCGCTACCCCTGGGGACCCGATTCCACCCGATGGCGCCCGGACGACCACGGCCGCCTCGGCGTGCCCTCGCTCTGCGTCATCCCGCCGCCGACTGTGCACACCACCCAGGGCGTCGGCGACCACCAGCAGCTGATCGACATGTTCGCGCCGCCGCGCGCGGACTTCTCCGCAAAGGCCGGGTGGGTGCGCAACGCCGACGACTACCCGATGCCGGCATGAGCACCGACGTGGCCGCCCCGAGGCGCAGCCGGTTCCGGGCCGCGCTCGCCCGCCCGGACGCCCCGGCGCTGGGCACGTGGGTGAAGCTGCCGGTGATGGAGAGCGTGGAACTGCTCGCGCTCGCCGGATTCGACTTCGTCGTCGTCGACCTGGAACACGCCCCGATCGACCTGCAGACGGCCTATCAGCTGATCGGGACCGCCAACCATCTCGGGCTGGCTCCGATCGTCCGGATCCCGGCGCTCGACCCGGGCATCACGCAGCGGATCCTCGACGCGGGCGCCGAGGGCGTCATGGTCCCGCACGTGGACACCGTCGAGCAGGCGCGAGCCGCCGTCGCGTCGGTCCGATTCCCGCCGCTCGGCGCCCGCGGCGTCGGCAGCACGAGCCGGGCCGGCGCGTGGGGCGCCATGCCCCGCGCCGAGTACCTGCGCTACGGACAGGAGGAGGTCGTGCTCGTCGTCCAGATCGAGAGCGCCCGGGCCGCCTCGTCGGCCGGGGCCGTCGCGGCGGTGCCGGGTGTCGACGCGCTGCTCGTCGGGGCCGCGGATCTGTCCACGTCCGAGGGCACTACCGAGGACGATCCCCGGGTCGTCGCGCTCGTCGCCGCCGCCGTCAAGGACTGCCTCGCCGCCGGCGTACCCATCGGCAACGCCGGCGGGGCGGACGCCGGCGCGGTCCGGCGGGCTGCCGACGCCGGTTTCACCTTCACCCTGCTGAGCAACGACGCCAGCCTGCTCGGCGCGGCGGCCCGGGCCGCCGTGCAGGCGGGCCGCACCGTGCGGTACCGGCGCTGAGGCACGCCGTGGCACCCCTCACGACGGCGCTGCACCTGCGGTGGGCCGACACCGACCACTACGGCCACGTCAACAACGTCACCTGGCTGCGCTTCGTCGACGAGGCGCGCACGACGACGTACCTGCTCGCGCAGACCACGCTCGTGGTCTGCGACCTGGCCGACCGCCGGCCCCGGCCGCTGACCGCCGCCGAGCGCGATGCGCTGGCGCCCTACCGGGGCGATCCGCTGACCTTCCGTTGAGCCGCCCGAAAGGAATCACCGTGCCGACCTACGACGAGCTCTCCACGGCCGCGGTGCCCGGCGCCGCCTGGGACGTCTTCGGACCGGGCGACCAGCTCGGCAGCATCAACCGGCTGACGCCGGAGCGGGTGACCGCCGCCGCCCGCCTGGTCCGCCGGGGCGAGCGGTTCAACCTCGACTACCCGGTCAACGCCTTCGAGCCCTATCCGACCGGCACCCGGCGTCCCGCCGAGCACCACGTCTTCGCCAACAACCCGCTGCATCGCGACGACTGGATCGACTCGTTCTACCTCCAGTCCACCTCGCAGCTCGATTCGCTGCGTCACATCGGGCACCCCGCCCACGGCTTCTACGGCGGGCTGTCCGCCGCGGACAACAACCAGGACTCGACCGCGCTCGGCATCCACCACTGGGCGGAGGCCGGGATCGCCGGACGGGGCGTGCTGCTCGACATCCCCCGGCACTTCGCCCGCGAGGGCCGCCCGTACGACTGCGAGCAGACGATCGCGCTGGACGAGACGGTGCTGGACGCCGTCGCGCGGGCGCAGGGCGTGTCCTGGCGTGGCGGCGACATGCTGCTGCTGCGTACCGGGTGGGCCGGGAACTACCTCGCCAAGTCCGTCGAGGAACGGGTCGAGTTCAACACCCGCAACCGCTCCCCCGGGCTGGCCCAGCGCGAGTCGGTGCTGCGCTGGTTGTGGGACCACGAGATCGCGCTCGTCGCCGCCGACAACCTGGCCGTGGAGGCGGACCCGGTGCTGGAGTCGGACTTCCGCTCGCCCCACGACCGCCCGCCGGAGCGCGGGGTCGACCACAGCGGCATGCTGCACCGGCCGCTCATCGCGCTGCTCGGGATGGCCTTGGGCGAGCTGTGGAGACTCGACGACCTCGCCGACGACTGCGCCGCCGACGGCGTCTACGAGTTCTTCCTCACCTGCAAGCCGCTGAACCTGCCCGGCGGCGTCGGGTCGCCGCCGAACGCGCTCGCCGTCAAGTGAGCGGCTGACGACGCCGGCCCCGGATCGAGGGCCGGCGTCGTCGGCGATCACGGGGTCAGAGTGTGGTTTCGTCGGTGAGGCCGAAGTAGTCGTGCCATTTGGTGCTGGGGCTGAAGGTGGTGCCGGTGGACAGGGCGACGTAGATGTCGTTTGTGGTGTTTTTGGTGAAGACGATGAGGTCGTCTTTGCCGTCGCCGTTGGCGTCGGCGAGGTAGGGGAATTCGCCGGGTAGGCAGAAGAAGTCGTGCCATTTGATGGTGGTGCCGGTGAACGACGAACCGGTGGAGGTGGCGGCGTAGACGTCGGCGTCGGTGTTGCAGGTGAAGGTGACGATGTCGTCGCGTCCGTCGCCGTTGATGTCGCCGACGCGGGGTTGTTCGGTGCCGACGGCGAACAGGTCGTGCCATGTCTGTGGTGTCCCGAAGCCGCTGCCGGTGGACAGGGCGACGATGACGTCGGCTGCGGTGGCGGGGCCTTGGGTGAAGGTGATGATGTCCTCGCGTCCGTCGCCGTTGACGTCGCCGAGGGCGGGGAATTCTCCGGGGATGGAGAAGTAGTCGTGCCATTTGATTGCGGTGCCGGTGAAGCCGGTGCCGGTGGACAGGGCGACGTAGACGTCGGCGTTGGTGTCGTGGGTGAAGGTGATGATGTCGTCGCGGCCGTCGCCGTTGACGTCGCCGACGGCGGGGACTTCGGTGCCGGGGGCGAACCAGTCGTGCCATTTCGCCGATGCGGCGAATGATGTGCCGGTGGACAGGGCGACGTGGACGTCGGCGGTGGTGCCGTGGGTGAACACGATCGCGTCGTCTCGTCCGTCGCCGTTGACGTCTCCGGTCAACGGGGTCTCCCCGGACAACGCGAACCAGTCGTGCCACTTCACCGATGTTCCCGCGAACGACGAACCGGTCGAGGTGGCCACGTAGGCGTCGGCGAGTGAGCCGTGCGTGAACGCCACCACGTCATCCCGGCCGTCACCGTTGAAATCAGTCGGCGAACCACCGAAATACCGGGGCGCGGCCGGCCCGCCACCGCCCTGGTTCACCAGCGAGAGGTAGTAGTTCCAGTTCCAGTTCGGCCCCGGGTCGGTGTGGTCGTTGCCCGGGATCTCGTTGTGCCCCTTGATGCCGGTGCGGTTCTTCGGGATGCCGTACTTGTCGCACAGGTAGCGGGTCAGCGCGGCCGAGGAACGGTACATCGCGTCGGTGAACCAGGCCGGGTTGTCCACGTACCCCTCGTGCTCGATGCCGACGCCGTACGCGTTGCCGGACCGGGCGTGGTACGCGGTGTCGCCCTCGCGGACCATTTGGGTGATCTCGCCGGTGCTGGACTTCACCACGTAGTGGGCGCTGACGCCGGACGACGGGTTCTGGAACCAGCTGATGGTGCCGGCGTACGAGCCCTGGGTGACGTGGAGGATCACGGTGGTGATCCGGCTGGACCGCCCGGCGCCATAGTTCGCGCCGTTCGCGGCGACCCACCGCGCCGCCGGGTACTCCGGCACGGCGGCGGCGAGCGTACGGGACGCCGTGCCGGCGGGGAGAACCGTGGCGTAGCGGCCCCGCTCCGGCTCGACCCGGTACGCCCGGACCGGCACCGCGCCCGGGATGCCCTGCTGTACCAGCTCGTAGATCCCGTCCGCGTACAGGCGGGCGGTGGCGTCGTCGGCCGCGCCTCCGTATCGCGCCACCACCGGATACCAGGCGGTGACCCGGTCCCGGTCCCGCGCGGTCAGCCCTTCGGCGTCTGCCAGCTCGCGCAGCACTGCCGCGCCGCCGCGGATGTTGGCCGGCGTGACGGTCTTCAGGCGCGCGACCGGCTCACCGGTCAACGCCGCCGCCCGTTCCAGGCTGTGCCGGGCCGGGTTACTCACCAGGTGCATCACCCCGTAGCCGTTGGCCTGGCTCGGCTCGCCGCCGTGCCCGTCCAGGCGGGACTCGCCGTAGCCGACCGCTACCAGGACGTCCCGGGGCACGTCGTACTCCTGCGCCGCCCGCACGAAGGCGGCGTCCAGCGCGGTACGGCCCGGCGGCGTCGCGGACGCGGACGCGGGCTGCACCGCGACCGCTCCGGCGAGCGCCGCGGCCAGCAGGGCGGCGCCGACGCGCCGCCGTCTCCGTCGTGTTCCGGCCACGAGGGCCTCCCATCCTGGCGTCACAGCGTCACCTCACCGGTGAGGCCGAAGTAGTCGTGCCATTTGGTGCTGGGGCTGAAGGTGGTGCCGGTGGACAGGGCTACGTAGATGTCGTTTGTGGTGCCTTTGGTGAAGACGATGAGGTCGTCTTTGCCGTCGCCGTTGGCGTCGGCGAGGTAGGGGAATTCGCCGGGTAGGCAGAAGAAGTCGTGCCATTTGATGGTGGTGCCGGTGAAGGTGGTGCCGGTGGAGGTGGCGGCGTAGACGTCGGCGTCGGTGTTGCAGGTGAAGGTGACGATGTCGTCGCGTCCGTCGCCGTTGATGTCGCCGACGCGGGGTTGTTCGGTGCCGACGGCGAACAGGTCGTGCCATGTCTGTGGTGTCCCGAAGCCGCTGCCGGTGGACAGGGCGACGATGACGTCCGCCGCTGACGCGGGGCCTTGGGTGAAGGTGATGATGTCCTCGCGTCCGTCGCCGTTGACGTCGCCGAGGGCGGGGAACTCACCGGCGATGGAGAAGTAGTCGTGCCACTTCACCGCCGTACCGGCGAACGACGAACCGGTCGACAACGCCACGTAGACGTCCGCCGTCGCGTTGTGCGTGAACGCGACGATGTCGTCCCTGCCGTCGCCGTTGACGTCACCCACGGCGGCTATCTCCGCGCCGGGGGCGAACCAGTCGTGCCACCTGCCCGGCGACGTGAACGCCGACCCGTTCGACAGCGCCACGTACACGTCGCCGGTGTTGCCGTGCGCGAACGTGACGATGTCGTCGCGGCCGTCACCGTTGACGTCGCCCGTCGACGCGGTCTCCCCGCCGATGGAGAAGAAGTCGTTCCACTTCACCGACGTCCCGGCGAAGCCGGTACCGGTCGACGTGCTCGCGTAGACGTCGGCGGTGGCGTTCTGGGTGAAGGTGAGGACGTCGTCGCGGCCGTCGCCGTTGACGTCCGTCGACGAACCGCCGGCCATGCCGTGGGTACGCGCCGCCTGGTTGAGCAGCGTCCGAGCGGTCGCCGCCGCCTGGTCGTACCGGTCGGGAAAGCCCGACCGCTGGACGCACTGGGCGACCTGCCCGGCGGTGTAACCGGGGTTGTTGCGGTCGCAGGTGATCGCGCGGGTGACGTACTGCGTGGTGGCGTAGACCGGGTCCATGATCTGCTCCGGGGTGCCCCAGCCGTAGTCCCAGCGCTGCTGGAACACGCCCAGGCTCGACTTGTCGCCGCAGGGCAGGTTGTTCATGTGGGACTCGACCCACCCCGTCTCGAAGGTGGAGAGCATGACCTTGTCGTTGACGTTGTACGACCGGGCCACCCGGTAGACGATCACGGTGACGGCGGGGTCGTGGGTGGCCGGGACGGACGGGCAGGCGAGCGTGCCGATCGGTACGGCGGCCGCCGGCGCGCCGACCGCGCCGGCTGCCGTGACGGTGCAGAGCGCGACAAGCAGCGCCAGCAGGGTTCGTCTCACCATGCTCCTCCGGGGGTGTGGGCTGACCAGGCGGCACCGGGCGAGAAATCGATTGCCGACGAGTCTCGTAGTCATCCTCGTCGATGTCAATAGCGTCGGTCGGACCGGCCCACCCGGCCGGAAATCGATTGCTGGGCCGGTATAGGATTCCGAGCGACCTCCCGCGGTGGCGGTCTCCCTCCGGCACGTCACCATCCGACGGGGGCCGGGTCGGAGCAGCCCGGGCGACGACGACGGGAGCGCGATGACGACCATCTACGACGTGGCGCGTCGCGCGGGAGTGTCACCGGCGACAGTCTCCCGCGTCCTCAACGGGCGAGCCTCGGTCGACCCGGAGATGGCCGCCCGGGTGCGGCAGGCCGCGCAGGACCTGGACTACCGCCCGAACGCCGTCGCGCGCAGCCTGCGCCGCAGCCGGACCAGCCTCTGGGCGGTCATCATCTCCGACATCGGGAACCCGTTCTTCACCTCGATGGTGCGCGGCGTCGAGGACGTCGCGCAGGAGGCCGGCTTCTCCGTCGTGCTCTGCAACGGCGACGAGGACCCGGAGAAGGAGGCCCGCTACGTGGCGGCGGCCCTGGCCGAGCGGATGGCCGGGGTGATCATCTCCTCGTCCGGGAAGCCGGCCCTGATCAGCCGACTGGTGCAGGCGCGCATCCCGGTCGTGGCGATCGACAGGCAACCGCGCGGCGTCGAGGTGGACACCGTGCTGGTGGACAACACCCACGGCGCCGAGCAGGCGACCGCCCACCTGGTCGACAGCGGTTACCGGCGGATCGCCTGCATCACCGGCCCGCGCCGGATCTCCACCGCCATGCAGCGGCTGCGCGGTTACCAGCGGGCCCTGAAGGCGAGCGGACGCCAGGCCCTCGAGGACCTGATCCGGTACGCCGACTTCCGCGAGGAGGGCGGCTACCGCGCGATGGCCTCGCTGCTGGAGACCGCCGAGCCGCCGGACGCGGTGTTCGCGGCGAACAACCTGATGACAGTGGGCGCCGTCGAATGCCTCGTCGACAACGGCATCGGCGTACCCGACCCGTTCGGCATCGTCGGGTTCGACGACATCCCGTGGGCGCACCTGGTCCGGCCCTCGCTGAGCACCGTCGCGCAGCCCACGTACGACCTGGGGCGTACCGCCGCCACGCTGCTGGTCGAGCGGATCGCCGACCCGGCCAAGGCGCCCTCGACCGTGGTGCTCCACACCGAGCTGCGGATCCGCGAGAGCTCGGCGCCGTCGGCCGGCCGGCGGGGCCGAGCCGCCGGCCGTACCCCGTCGCACGGCACTGCCGCCGGCTCGCTCAGATCGTGACCTCCCCGCACAGGTGCACCCGTACGCCCAGCTCGGCGAAGAGGGCGGCCTTGACCCGTAGCGCGCGGTCGGCGGTGTCGGCGTCGGGCGCGTAGACCACGTTTACGTGGTTGGCCTTGTGCCGGGCCATCAACTGGTCGCGGCCCACGCCGTGCAGCACGGCGTGCATGATCGGCCACTGCGGTGTGGTGGCGTCCAGCCGCCGCCGGGTCTCCGCCTCGGGCAGCTCCACCACGGTGCCGCGCCCGAGGTCCACGTGCAGGCAGCCGTCCATCACGAACACCCGCGACCAGACGATCTCCCCCGGCTTCGACACGCCGCTGAGAGTGCCGCCGCCGAGCGGGAAGTACATCGGCGGCTGACGCATGCTGTACGACCTGTCGTAGCCGCCGTTGTGCGACGCGGGCACCGAACCGGAGATCTCGAAGACCCAGACGAAGTGCTCGCCGTACCGCTGTCCCCAGCGGATGTCGTGCAGCGTCGTCGCCGGGTCCAGGCCCATCGCGGTCCAGATCCGGTTGGTGACAAGCGAGTCCACAGCGACGCCCTCGTCGACCTCGTTGAAGTGCGGCAGCGCCGCGCCCGGGTACAGCTCCCGGGAGCCGTCCCGGCTGGTCACCGGGGGGCGTTCGACGTTGTTCAGCAGCCCTTCGGCCAGGTCGCTGGCCGGGACGGTGTCCTTGAGCCCCTGCTGGTACTGGATGCCGACCGCGTCCAGGCCGAAGTCGTCGGCGATGCGCAGCGCGGCGACGTACATCCGGCACTGGCTGAGCAGTTGGGCGTACGTCAGTTCGGTGGCCTCGTCGGTGCCGGTGTGGAACGTCATCCCGGCCGTCTCCAGCCAGGCGAGCACCGCCCGCGCCTCGGTGTCGGGCACCCGCGCCATCTCCGCCACGAGCGCGCTCTGCGAGAGGCGTTCCTTGAAGATGCCGATCGGGTTGAGCAGCTCGTCGTCGATGATGGCGTTGTACATGCCCATGCAGCCCTCGTCGAAGACGCCGATGACGGCCCGCTCGGAGACGAGATGCCGGGCCAGCGCCACACCGAGTTCGACCTCCTCGTCCGGCCGCAGCGCCGGCAGCGGGCGTACGTGGCTCTCGTCGTGCGTCACCTCGCCGGTCTCCAGCCACTTCTTCAGTCCGTCGCGCGCCCACTCGTCGGTGAAGTCCTCGCTCCACAGCGTCGAGTAGCGCACGCCCGCCTTGGTGAGGCTGCCGGCGAGGTTGAGCAGGCCCACCAGCCCGGGGTACTCCCCGCTCCAGTTCGCCACCAGCAGGATCGGCCCGCGGTGGGCACGCAGCCCGGCCAGCACGTGGTGGCTGTACTGCCAGACCGCCTCCACCACGATGAGCGGCACGTCGGCCGGGATGCTCCGGAAGACCTCGATCCCGGCGCGCTGGCTGTCGATGAAGCCGTGTCCTTTGACCGGGTCGACGTCGTGACCGCGCCGGACGTGCCAGCCGAGCGCGGTGACGGCGGCGGCGAGGTCGGCTTCGAGCTGTCGCTGGGTGGGCCAGCAGGTGACGTTCGCGCTAAGCCGCAGGTCGCCGCTGGCCACTGTGTAGACGGTCCGGGGCGGGGCGGCCGGACGCTCGACCGGGGCGGGCAGTATGTAACGGGTCACGGGGCGGCTCCCTCGACGGGCGGACGGTGGGCGGGACGGGACGCGGCCGCGTTCAGAGGCCACCGAGCTTCGCGTACGCCTCGGCGGCGTTCTCCCTGGTGATCCGCATGGTGCCCAGCGTGGTGGTACGCGGGACGTCCTCGGCGCAGTCGACGAGGATCTTCCGGGCCAGTTCGACCGCCTCCCGGCCGCCGGTGGCGTACTGGAACGTGGCGGCGAGCCGGCCCTGCTCGACGGCCTTGATCCCGCCGGAGGGCACCGGCAGCGCGTCGATGCCGGTGAACTTGATCCGCTGCACCATGCCCGCCGACTTCGCGGCGAGGTAGGCGCCCTCGGCCATCGGGTCGTTGTGCGCGTAGATCGCGGACACGTCCGGGTGGGCCTTGATCAGCGCGTCCGCCACTGACTGTCCCTTCTCCCGCAGCCAGTCGCCGGGCTGGGATGCGACGATCTGGATCTTCGGGTTGGCGGCGATGCCGTCGCGGAAGCCCTGCGCGCGCTCGGCGGCGGGGGTCGAGCCGGGCAGCCCGGCGATCTCGATCACCTTGCCGCCGTCGGGCAGCAGCGTCGTGGCGTAGAACTCGCCGGCCGCCTTGCCGATCGCCACGTTGTCGCCGCCGATGAACGCGGTGTACGCCTCCCCCTCGACCTTGCGGTCCAGCACGATCACCGGCACGCCCTGGTCGTACGCCTTCTTCACCACAGCGGTCAGCGGCTTGGCCTCGTTCGGCGAGATGATCAGCAGGTTGATCTTCTGGGTGAGGAAGTTCTCCACGTCGGCGACCTGCTTGCTGTTGTCCTGCGCGGCGTCGGAGACCACGACGCGGAAGCCGGGAACCGACTTCGCCGCCGTCTGCACGTCGTTGTTCATCACCTGCCGGTACGGCTCGGCGTTGTTGGCCTGGGACATGCCGATCAGGAAGTCCTTGCCGGCGCCGCAGGCGCGGGCCTGCCCGGCGTCGTCGGACGCTTTCTCGACGCTGCACCCCGTCGCCGCCAGCGCGCCGGCGACCAGCAGCGCGAGCAGTGTGGTTCGCTTGTCCATCGGTGGCTCCTCGGAGTCGGTTCGGTCAGGCGATGCCGCGGCGCAGCTTCTGCAACGCCGCCGCGAGCACGATCACCAGTCCTTTGATCAGCAGCTGGACGTTGGCGTCGATGTTGTTGAGCGCGAGGATGTTGTTGAGGATGCCGAGCAGCAGCGCGCCGGCCAGGGTGCCGCCCATCGAGCCGGAGCCGCCGGCCAGGCTGGTGCCGCCGATGACGACGGCGGCGATCGCGTCCAGCTCGTATCCGGCGCCGTCGTTCGGGCTGCCCTGGTTGAGCTGTCCCGCGTGGACGACGCCGGCCACCGCCGCCAGGATGCCGGCGACGGCGAACACGGCGACCTTGACCCGGGTCACGGGCACACCCGAGAGCCGGGCCGCCTTCTCGTTGCCGCCGATCGCGTAGACGTGCCGGGCGAACGCTGTCGTCCGCAGCACCACGACAGCGGCCACCCCGATCAGGACGAACAGCACCGCCGGCACCGGGAGCACTCCGTTTATCGAGCCGTTCAGCAGTTCGAAGGCGGGCGGCGCCTCCTGGGGTCCGTCGCCGTAGGCGATCGGGATGCCGAGGCCGCCGGACCAGATCCGGGCGATGCCCCGGGCGACCTGGAGACCGGCCAGGGTGACGATGAACGACTGGATGCCGAGGCGGGCCACGGCGTACCCCTGGAGCGCGCCGAACAGCGCGCCGATCGCGAGCACCGCGGCGACGGCGGGCAGGATGCCCAGCCCGGAGTCGACCATGAGCGTCGCGGTGCCGACTGCCGACAGACCGAGGATCGCCCCGACCGACAGGTCGATGCCGCCCAGCAGGATGACGAATGTCATCCCGATCGCGATGATGCCGATCTCCGACACCGCCCGGACGATGTTCCCCAGGTTGCCGGCGGTGAGGAAGAGGATCTCGCCGTCGCGGCGCGGTGAGGCGGCGATCGCCACGACGAAGACCACGAGCAGCGCGAAGAGACTCTGCACCGCGAAGAGCCGGTCGGCGAGCTCCCGGCGGCTACGCGGGCGGCGCAGCCAGCGGGCGGTGGCGCCGCGCGGCCCGACCGTACCGGCGGTGGGCGGCACCTCGGTCACGGCCGGCTCGGGCGGCGGCACGCGGGTGTCGGTCATCTGTCGTCCCTTCCGGCGGCCGGGCCGCCCATCGCCGCCGCGAGGACGTCCTCGCCGGTGCAGCCGTCGGTGGCGAGGTCGGCCACGGCCCGGCCGCGGCGCAGCACCACCACCCGGTCGCAGACCCCGAGCAGCTCGGGCAGTTCCGATGAGGCGAGCAGGATGCCCATGCCGTCGTCGGCGAGCCGGCGCAGCAGCCGGTAGATCTCCGCCTTCGCCCCGATGTCGACGCCGCGGGTCGGCTCGTCCAGCAGGAGCAGCCGCGGTTCGGTGAGCAGGTGCCGGGCGAAGACGACCTTCTGCTGGTTGCCGCCGGAGAGCTCGCCGACCGGCGTGGCCGCCGACGCCGTCTTGATCGCCAGGCCGGTGACCGACCGCGCGACGGCCGCTCGTTCCCGGCGTCGCCTGACGATCCCGGCCGAGGTCAGCCTGGACAGGGCGGCCAGCACGATGCTCCGGCCGACCGGGTGTTCCAGGACGAGCGCGGAACGGCGCCGGTCCTCGGGGACGAAGCCGACGCCGGCACGCAGCGCCGCGCGGGGGCGGCGCGGCGCGTACGGACGGCCGGCCAGCAGGACCGTGCCGGTGCGGCGGCCGACGGGCCCGGCGCCGAAGAGGGTCTCCAGCAGTTCGGTACGGCCGGCGCCCATCAGTCCGGCCAGGCCGACGATCTCGCCTGCGCGCACGGTCAGGCTGATGCCGTCCGGCTCGCAGCGGCCGGGCCGGGGCGCCCGGGGCCGCACGGCAAGGTCGGTGACGCGCAACAGCGGACCGGCGCCGGTCCCGGTCGGCTCGCGGCGCGGAGCGGGCCGACCGGCTGCGTCCGCCGTTTCGGAGCGCGGAGCGGGACTGCCGGCCGCGTCCGCCGGCTCGGGGCGCGGGCCGGGAGCGCCGGCCGGGGCAGGTTCGAACAGCGACGCGGCCCGGCCGCCGACCATCATCGCCACGATCCGCCGCCGGTCCATCCGGCCGGCCGGCACGACGCCGGCGACCGAACCGTTGCGCAGCACCGTCGCGCGGTCCGCGACGACCTCGATCTCCTCCATCCGGTGGGAGATGTAGACGACGCCGACGCCCCGCCGGCGCAGGCCGTCGACAGTGGTGAACAGCCGCCGCACCTCCCCGTCGGCGAGCGCGGCCGTCGGCTCGTCCATGACGAGCACGCGGGCGTCCAGGGCGAGCGCCTTGGCGATCTCGACGAGCTGCTGCTCCCCCACCCGCAGCGAGCCCACCGGGCGGCGCGGGTCGATGTCCGCGCCGAGCCGGTCCAGGTGCTCCCGCGCGGTACGCGCCGCGGCCCGCCGGTCGACTGTGCGCAGCCGGGTCCGGGGCTCCCGCCCGAGCACCAGGTTGTCCGCCACCGACAGCGCGGGCACCAGGTCGAGTTCCTGGTGGATCGTCGCGATGCCGGCGGCCTGGGCGGCGGCCGGGCCGGTGAACCGTGCCGGCGTCCCGTCGACTGTGACCTCTCCGTCGTAGTCGGTGATGACACCGGAGAGGATGTTGATCAGGGTGGACTTGCCCGCGCCGTTCTCGCCCAGCAGCGCGTGCACCTCACCGGCGCGCACGTCGAAGTCGACGCCGTCGAGGGCAGTCACGCCGCCGAACCGCTTGGCCACGCCGGTCGTCGCGACCACCACCCGGCCGCTCGGGCCGGCCGTGTCGCGGGTGTCCACGCCGGTCACGGGATCGCGTTTGTCGCGGCGTGCGCGGCGTCGGCGAACGGCACGTCCCGCCGGACCCCGCTCGCGGTCAGGCGCCAGGTGCCGCCCGCGTACTGGCCGGGTGCCCAGGACAGGCCGCCGGCGCGCCACAGCAGTTGCCAGGCGGCCATCGCGTGGCCGGCGTCGTACCAGGTGTTGTCGCCGCGCCAGGCCGACCCCCACCGGTGCGACGCGACCACCGAGAGCCCGTCGCCGGTGCTCATCGTCCAGCGGGGCATGCCGGTGACGTCACCCGTCGGCCGCGCCTCCACCGCCGGGTCGCCGACCAGCGGGGACGCGCCGTCGATGTTGAACGCCACCTCCCACACCGCTGCGGTCGGCCACCCGTTCACCGACCAGGTGACGTCGCTCTGCAACCCGGGGCCGGTCCACCGGGGCGTCACGGTGAGCAGCCAGTCGGCGGTGACCGGCTCGTCGCCGAACGGGATGCCGACCAGGTTGATCCGGGAGCCGTCGGCCGAAACGTCGACCCGGGCCGGGGCGCCGGCCCGGTCGGTCACGTCGAACCGGCCGACGGCGAGGTACGGGCCGGTGCCCCGGTGCGACGAGTCGAGCGCGGGCCGGTAATTGCCGGCACCGGCCGGGTCCACCGCCAGCTCGGCGATCCGGGCGCTGGGCCAGGTGCGCACGTCGGCGCGCAGGAAACCGGTGGTCACCGTCCAGCCGCGCGCCACCACGCCGGTCGACCAGGTCAGCGGCGCCAGCCAGAGCCCGCCCTGACCCCAGCCGGCGTGGGTCAGGTACCAGTTGGAGCCGTCCACCACGACCTCGGCGGCGTGCGCGTCCAGCACCGTCACCTTCTCCGCGCCGTCGAAGCGCAGCGGGTCGCGGCTGCGGTAGACGGCCGTGCGCCGGTACGCGGCGCCGTAGTCGGTGCCGTCGCAGCAGACGAAGAGGTACCACCACTCCCCCCGGCGCACCACGAACGGCGACTCGGTCTGCCCGCCCGCCCGGCCGGTGTGCGGCGAGGTGTAGGCGATCGCGCGGCCGCTCCACGAGCGCAGGTCGGTGCTGGTCCGGTACGCCACGACGTGGTTGCCGCCGGACGGGCTCGACGTGGCCGTGTAGTACATGACCCAGCGGTCGCCGACCCGGGTCACCATCGGGTCGCGGCCCTCCCACCCGTCGGTGAACAGCGGGTTGGCGGAGCTGCGGGTCCAGGTGAACAGGTCGGTCGAGGTGGCCAGGTGCATGCGGTACCGGGCGTAGTCCGGGTTCCCGGCCGCGTAGAACATGTAGTAGACGCCGCCGTGGTGGACGACGTGCGGGGCCCAGATCCACTGCTCCCCGGCCCCGGGGTCGGCGGCCAGCGCCACCGGCCGTTTCGTCCACGGGCCGCTCGGGGTGGGCGCGGTGGCGTGCCCGAAGACCTTCTCGTCCTGCGGCGCGCCGGGTTCGGCGTGGGTGATGCCGAACAGGTGCCACACACCGGTCTGCTGGTGCCGTACCAGCGTGTGGTCGTTGTAGTACCAGGTCGTCGACTCCCCCGCGCTCGGGTCGTAGACGCGGGTGGACGCGCCCCGCGCCGGCGTCTCGCCGAGCGTCTCGTACGGCGTCGTGGTGACCGCCGCGAGCGGGCCGACGCGGCGCAGCGTCACCGTGTCGAGCCCGGCGAAGAATCCGGTGGAGGACGCGGACCGGCCGGTCACCGTGACGGTGAGGCGGTGCGTGCCGGCCGCCAGCGACGCCGAGCCCAGCGGCACCGCGCCGGTGCGCTGCACCGCGCCCGCGTACCCGTCGAAGAGCTGGCCCACCGCGACCCCGTCGACGGCGAAGCGCAGCGTGCCGTAGTCGCCGGCCCGGGTGAGCACCGCGCCGAGGTCGTACTGCCCGGCCGGCACCGACGGCAGGGTGAGCGTCACCGAGTCACCGGCGCGGGCGCCCCGGAACCACAGTTGCCGTCCGCCGGACCAGCTCACCCCGCAGCAGTCGGCCTGCGCGCCGACCGGCGCGGTGGCGGAGACGACGGCGAGCGACTCGGCTTCGAACCGGACCGGGTCGTCGGCCGGTGCCGGTCCGGCCGGGACGGCGGCCAGGCCCGCCCCGAGCAGGAGCGCCGCGAGGACACGTCGGGCCCGCATCACGACACGCTCGGACGGGGCAGGTCGGTGCCGGGGGCGAACTGGTCGTGCCAGCGGTTGCCCGGTGGGCCGAATCCTCCGCCGGTGGAGAGCGAGACGAACACGTCAGCGGTCAGGCCCCTGGTGAACGTGACCACGTCGGCCCGCCCGTCGCCGTTGAAGTCCCCCACCCCGGGCAGTTCGTCGCCGAAGGCGAAGTGGTCGTGCCACTTCCAGGAGTGCTGCACGAAGCGGCCGCCGTCGGAGAGCGACACGAACACGTCGCCGGTCGTACCCCTGGTGAACGTCACGATGTCGTCCCGGCCGTCACCGTCCACGTCGCCCACCGCCGGCAGCTCGTTGCCGACGGCGAAGCTGTCGTGCCACTTCCAGCCGTCCTCCACGAAGCGGGTGCCGTCGGAGAGCGACACGAACACGTCGCCAGTCGTACCCCTGGTGAACGTCACGATGTCGTCCCGGCCGTCACCGTCCACGTCGCCCACCGCCGGGAACTCGTCGCCGAGCGCGAAGTGGTCGTGCCACTTCACACCGGGCCCGAAGCCGGAGCCGGTGGAGAGCGCCACGTAGACGTCGGCGGCGGCGCCGCGGGTGAACGTGACGATGTCGGCACGACCGTCGCCGTTGACGTCACCGACCGCCGGGATCTCGGCGCCGACGGCGAAGAAGTCGTGCCACTTGACCCCGGCGGCGTACCCGGCGCCGGTGGAGAGCCCGACGTAGACGTCCGCGCTGTCGCCACGGGTGAACGTGATGACGTCCGCGCGGCCGTCGCCGTTGACGTCGCCGGTGAGCGGCACCTCCGCGCCGACCGCGAAGAAGTCGTTCCAGGGCCGGCTGTCCGGCACGAAACGGGTGCCGTCGGAGAGCGAGGTGAACACGTCGGCGGCGGCGCCGCGGGTGAAGTCGACGGCGTCGTCGCGGCGGTCGCCGTCGGCGTCGCTGGTGTTTCGGGTACGGGTGGTGGCCGACACCTCGGCCGAGGGCGCGGCGGCGTTGCCCGACCCGTCGACCGCCACGACGCGGTAGTAGCGGGTCTGCGCGGCCGGCAGCGGACCGTGCCGGAACGTGGTGGCACGCGTCGTGCCGACCAGGTTGGCGGGAGTGATCGTCGCCCCCGGGCTCCGGGACGCGTAGACGCGGTAGGAGACCACCCCGACGTCGTCGGCGGAGGGGGACCAGGTCAGGCCCAGCGCGTGCACGCGCCCGCCGGCCAGGGCGAGACCGGCGACCGGGGCCGGGGCGGCGGTGTCGGTGAACGGCGCCACCATGCTGTCGGCCAGGTACCGGGCGGCGGTCCAGGCCGGCGCGCCGCTCGCCGGGGTGAGCTGGACGGTCACCGCCGACCGGCCCGCCGTCAGCGCCGCCGGCAGCACGAACTCGTCGGCCAGCCAGCGCTGCCTGTCGTTGCCCAGCGGCTGGAGCCACACCCCGGCCGGTGTGCCGTCCACCGACACGGCCGCCTGCTGGTAGCCGCCGGCCTGGTCGCCGTGGCGGCGCAGCCGTACCCCCTGATTGGCCGGGTCGATCGCGAGCCGGAAGCGGACCGGGGCGGTCGTCGCGCGGACCTGGCCGGTCTGCGGGACGTTGTCGTCGTCGCCCTCGAACGCGGCGGTGAGCGCGGTCTGGGTCGCCCCGGCGTCGGTGTACGCGTGCGCGGCGCGGCTGGCGGCGTCGCCGGTGACGACGGTGTCGGTCCGGCGCGTGGTGACGGTGCGCTGGGTGTAGAGGAACGCGGTCGAGGCGTACTCGGCGGGCATGTCGTTGGCCGGTCCGTGCTCGATGCCGAAGCGCAGCGCGGTGCCGTAGGCCACCGCGTCGCCGATCATCAGCCGGTAGGCGGCGTCGCACTCGTCGGCGCATCCGCCGCCGCGGACCAGGTGTGCGGTGTTGCCGGTGAAGACGCCGCTGTACTCGCCGCGGTTGAAGTACCAGCCCGACTCGTAGAAGTCCTCGGTGCCGGTGCCGTAGATCTGCGGCGTGGGCGATCCGTCCACGTACACCCGCTCGTCGCCCTCCAGGTAGTTGCGGGTGTTGCCGCCGATGATGTGGCCGCGCATGGTCTGCGAGACGCCCACGAACCGGCCCCGGCCGGACTGGTCGGCGATGATCCAGTCGGCGCCGCCGACCGTCTCCGCGCGGCGTGACTGGGTGGTGAAGTAGCCGGCGCTGCCGTCGGCGGCGAGCCGAGACGTCCACTCGGCGCCGGGCGCCGACGTCACCTCGACCTCGACGCCGCTGACTGTGGCGCCTGTCGTGTTGACGAGCGTCACGGCGGCGGCGGTGCGGAACGGCATCGGCCACCAGGCGCTGTACCAGCCGCCGGGCACGGAGTCCATGGCGAACATCAGCGACCGGACGGTGCGCTCGCCCAGCCCGGCGCCGAAGAACTCCCCGACCGGGCTGTCCACAGTGGCGCGCCCGTCGAACGTCATCCGCAGCCGCAGCCCGGCGAGCGTCGGCGCGCCCGCCGCGGCGTCCGGTACGCGCAGCCGCAGCGCGGTGATCGCCCGCGGCCCGGTCAGCGCGGCCAGCGACACCTGGCCCTGCGCCGGGGCGGTGACGGTGGCTCGGGTGGTGGCGGCGCCGGCCTGGGCGGGCTTCGGGTCGCGGGTGCCGGCGGCGCGCAGCAGCGTGACCACGTCGGTGGCCGGGTCGGCCGGGTCGAACCGGGACACCCCTGCCGCGTCGGCGAAGGTGCGGTAGGCCACGTGGTGGAACAGCGGGTTGTTCTGGGTGGTGATCCGCATGGACTCCCGGTAGGGCATCGGCACCTTGACGGTGACGCCGCCGGACGTCTGGTCGGCGTTGCTGACGAGCGGCGCGACGAACGGGCTGCCGAGCCGCCCGTCGACCAGGTCCTGGAGGTCGGCCTGGACGACCACGACGCCGTCGAGTTCGACGCGGATCCAGCCGGTGGCGCGGACGTTGCCGTCGTCGCGGGTGAACCAGATCGACTGCACCTCGCCCGGGCCGCGCGCCTCGGCGATCACGCAGCCGCCGCTCTGGCGCAGGCACGACCAGGTGCCGACGAAGCCGTCGTCGTTGGAACCGTCGCGGCCGAAGCTGGAGAACTGGTGGGTACGGCTGCCGGCGGCCAGCTCCGGCAGGCGGTCAAGCCGCCGGTAGGCGTCCCAGCCGATCGGGCCCTTGTCGTCCGCGACGGCGAGAGCGGTAGCGGGCGCCGACGTGGCGGCCGGAGCGGCGGACGAGGTCGCGGGCACGGCCACGGCCAGCAGCGCGACTGCTGCGGCGCCGGCCCAACGGCTGAAGCGGAGCCTCATCGGTGTCCCTTCCGAGCGCCGTGAGATCAGCGAGAAATCGATTGCTGGCGAGTTAACTTCCCGACTTCCACGGTTGTCAATACCTTGCGCCCGGCTTTCCTCCGGGGCAGGAATCTTCACGGCACGCCGGCCCCTGAGCCGCCCAGCCCGGCCCGGCGGAACCGGCGCTGAAGGAAGTTTTCCGCCGACACGAACCACCCCGGCGGGTATTGACAGGCTCCGAAGTCTGCGGTTTCACTTCTCCTCAGCGCCACCGTCCCGCCGATCGGGACGCCAGCCGCCCCTCCTCCGACGCGAACTGTCAGGGCCCGCCCATCGGCGACACCGGCCCCTGGCCTGACGCGCCCAGGCGCCGCTCTGCCAGTGCATCCCCTCCGATGAGGAGTTTCCGCATGCCCAGGTTCCCGACACGTGCCGCCCGGCGCGCCCTCGTCGCGCTGCTCACACTGGCCGCGGCCACCCTCACCGCGGTCGTGGTCACCCCGTCACCGGCGCTGGCCGCGCCGAACTTCAAGGCGCCGTTCCCGTGCGGGCAGCGGTGGACGTACAGCCACCACAGCGCCGAGGTGCGGCAGGCGCTGGACTTCGTCCGGGCCGACGGCGGCGTCACCGGCGGTACGCCCCAGGTGGCGTCCGCCGCCGGAGTCGCCCGCCGCTACTCGCAGCCCAGCGGCGCCGGCAACTACATCGTCATCGACCACGGCGGCGGGTGGACCACCTACTACTTCCATCTCAGCGCCTATTCGGTGCCCGACGGCGCCTACGTGCAGCAGGGGCAGCAGATCGGGATCACCGGCAGCACCGGCAACTCCTCCGGGGCGCACGTGCACTACGAGCAGCTCTACAACGGCGTCGGCCAGGTCATCTCGATAAACGGCGTCTCGCTCGCGCCGTATCCCGGCCAGTACAACCAGAGGTTCCTGGTCAGCGACAACTGCGGTACGCCACCGCCGCCGCCCGCGCCCCGGTATTTCGGTGGTTCGCCGACTGATTTCAACGGTGACGGCCGGGATGACGTGGTGGCGTTCACGCACGGCTCACTCGCCGACGCCTACGTGGCCACCTCAACCGGTTCGTCGTTCGCGGGAACATCGGTGAAGTGGCACGACTGGTTCGCGTTGTCCGGGGAGACCCCGTTGACCGGAGACGTCAACGGCGACGGACGAGACGACGCGATCGTGTTCACCCACGGCACCACCGCCGACGTCCACGTCGCCCTGTCCACCGGCACATCATTCGCCGCATCGGCGAAATGGCACGACTGGTTCGCCCCCGGCACCGAAATCCCCGCCGTCGGCGACGTCAACGGCGACGGCCGCGACGACATCATCACCTTCACCCACGACACCAACGCCGACGTCTACGTCGCCCTGTCCACCGGCACCGGCTTCACCGGCACCGCAATCAAATGGCACGACTACTTCTCCATCGCCGGTGAATTCCCCGCCCTCGGCGACGTCAACGGCGACGGACGCGAGGACATCATCACCTTCACCCAAGGCCCCGCCACCGCAGCCGACGTCATCGTCGCCCTGTCCACCGGCAGCGGCTTCGGGACACCACAGACATGGCACGACCTGTTCGCCGTCGGCACCGAACAACCCCGCGTCGGCGACATCAACGGCGACGGACGCGACGACATCGTCACCTTCACCTGCAACACCGACGCCGACGTCTACGCCGCCACCTCCACCGGTTCGTCGTTCACCGGCACCACCATCAAATGGCACGACTTCTTCTGCCTACCCGGCGAATTCCCCTACCTCGCCGACGCCAACGGCGACGGCAAAGACGACCTCATCGTCTTCACCAAAAACACCACAAACGACATCTACGTCGCCCTGTCCACCGGCACCACCTTCAGCCCCTCCACCAAATGGCACGACTACTTCGGCCTCACCGACGAAACCACACTCTGACCCCCATCGACTCCCAGGAGGATTCATGTCGCACGACCGGACCACTCCCCCCACCGTGAGCCGCCGCCGCCTGCTCACCGGCGCCGCCGCGGTCGCGGCGACCGGCGCCCTGGCCGGGGCCTTCACCGCGCCGTCCGCGGCGAGCGCGGCCGCCGTCGACGGGTTCGGCCTGCGCATCGTCGGCCGCAACGAGAACGGCGGCCGGTTGCAGTACTATCGCTTCGCCACCGACGCGATCGAGTGGGATCCGGCGGTGAACGTGCTGCTGCCCGACGGCTACCACACCAGCCGCAAGCGTTACCCGGTGCTGTACCTGCTGCACGGCGGCCAACAGGACTTCCGCACGTTCCACCTCCAGGACAACATCATCAACCTGACCGCCGGCCGCGAGGTCATCGTGGTCATGCCGGACGCCTCCACCGGCTGGTACAGCAACCCGGTCACCAGCAACACCGGACCGCGCAACTGGGAGACCTTCCACATCGCCCAGTTGCTGCCCTGGATCGACGCCAACTTCCGCACCTTCGCCGAGTACAACGGCCGCGCCGTCGCCGGCTTCTCGATGGGTGGCTTCGGCGCGCTGAAGTACGCCGCGAAGTACTACGGCCACTTCTGCTCGGTCAGCGCCCACTCCGGGCCGGCGAGCCTGCGGCGGGACTTCGGTCTCGTGGTGCACTGGGCGAACGCCACCTCGGCTCTGCTCGACCTCGGCGGCGGGACCGTTTACGGCGCGCCCCTGTGGGACGAGGCCCGGGTGAACATGGACAACCCGGTGCAGCGCATCGAGAGCTACCGCAACAAGCGGATCTTCCTGGTCGCCGGCACGTCCCCCGACCCGATCAACTGGTTCGACACGGCGAACGAGAGCCAGGTGCTGGCGGGCCAGCGTGAGTTCCGGAGCCTGCTCGCCCGGGCGGGCATCCCGCACGAGGGCCGGGAGGTCCCCGGCGGGCACTACTTCCGCCACGAGCAGTTCGTCGACGACCTCAACGGGATGATGGGCCGGCTGCGCCGGGCCGGCTGACCCACCGGGACCACCGCGTGTCGTGGGCCGTCGCCGTCCGGCGACGGCCCACGGCACCGGCGTCGGAGGGCTGGCGCCGCCCCCGTTCACCAGGGATGACATGGCGGGAGCAGGCGAGAAATGCCCGTGCTCCCCCTCGCACAGGTGCGGGCATGTTCGATAGGATCGAACATGCCGGTCGGATCCCCCGCCACCGCAACAGGAGGTCCTCGTGCGGTCCATGGACAGTCAGCCGCCGTCGGAGCAGGCCGCCCCCGGTGGCGCCGCGGACGAGAGCACCCCGGCGGGTGTGGTCGGCGCCCGGATCCGGCGGTTCCGCAAGGAGCGCGGGCTCACGCTGCGCGGCCTCGCCTCCCGCTCCGGCCTGTCGATCGGCTTCCTGTCCCAGGTCGAGCGCGGCATCTCCTCCATCGGCCTGACCGCGCTGGGCAGCGTCGCCAAGGCGCTGGACCGCTCGGTCGCCGACTTCTTCGACGCCGGCAACGGCACGTCCGACAGCAACGTCTCGCAGCTTCCCCGGCACTTCACGCTGACCAGGGCGGAAACGTCGGCCACCCAGTACGTGTCCGGGCAGCAGACCTACCGGATGCTCTCCGACCGGGGGCCCGACCTGCTGCTGGAGCCGATGCTCGTGCACATCGCGCCCGGCGGGCGGCGGGAGAACGCGTACGGCCACCGGGGCGAGGAGTTCGCCTACGTCATCTCCGGTGAGCTGCTCTACGAGGTCGAGGGCGTGGAGCATCGGCTGTGCCCGGGCGACAGCGTGCACCTGCGCTCGTCGGTGCCGCACCAGATGTACAACGACACCGACTCGGTGACGACAGTGGTCTCGGTGGTCACGCCCCGCCTGTTCTGAGGCACGCCGAACTCCGCGCTTGTTCACCGGCGTGAACAAGCGCGGAGCAGACGCCGGACGGTCAGCCGCCGATCGCGGTCATGGTGGCGTGCCAGATGTCCGCGCCGGGGTCGATGACGGCGAAGTGGTCGCCCGGCCGTTCGAGGTGGCGGATGTCGTCGCCCGCGTCGGCTGCCGCCACGGCGTAACGCCGGTTGGCGTCGACCAGGTCGAGACTGTCCGCCGTCCCCTGCACGAGCAGGGTCGGCACACCGACGGGCAGCCGGAGCATCGGGTCGCTCTCGGCGTACCGCCGGGGCACTGTCGCCGGTGAGCCGCCCAGCGCCGCGGAGATCGCGCCGTCGCCGAGGAAGCGCCGGTCGCCCTCGGTGAGGTCGAGCACCCCGGCCAGCGACACCGCGAGCGCGACACGCGGCCCGCCCGTACGCGTGGCGAGGTCCGCCGCGGCGCGCAGCGCGAGCTGCCCGCCGGCTGAGTGGCCGAAGACGACGATCCGGTCCAGGTCCAGCGGCCGGTCGGTGGCGAGGTCCCGCAGCACGGCGATACCGGCTTCGACGTCCTGTGTGGTCGCGTCCCAGCCGTGCCGGTCCGGGCGCCGGTACTCCAGGTTCCAGGACGCGTAGCCGCGGGCGGCCAGGTCGACGGCGAGGGCGTCCATCAGGTCCGCGCCCCAGATCGACCGCCAGAACCCGCCGTGCAGCAGCACCGCGACCGGCGCCGGCCCGGTGGGCGGAGTCGACGGCAAGCGCAGGTCGCCCCACTGCTCCGGGTCGGGACCGTAGGCGATCCGGTCGGCCGGCGCGCGGAAGCGGTGCACGGCGTGCCGGATCGCCCAGGTCACGCCCCACAGCCCTCGGCCGGCCAGATGGACCGCGCCGGGCGCCGGCGTCTCGACGGTGAGGTCGTACCAGACCGCGTGCGGCGGCTGTGCGCCGATCAGCGCGCGGGCCGGTGGGGTGGGGCCGGGCAGCACCACAGCGGGGCCCTGCGCGGCGGCGAGCAGCGACCGCAGCTCGTCGGCCGAGGCGGCGGTGACGACCTCGCCGGTGACGTCCAGCTCGGCACAACTGGTGGCGACGAGCGACGCCAGCAGCTCGGCGTCGGCCACCAGCCCGGGGCCGACCACGACGGTGAGCCGCACCGGACTCACCTGCGCAACAGGGGCAGGACGGCGGAACCGAGCAGGTCCACGCCGCGCTCGTCGGTCAGACCGTGCGGCGTGCCGAACTCCACCCGGCGCACGCCGGCGTCGATGAGCGCCTGGGCCTGCACGGCGACCTGCTCCGGGGTGCCGGAGAAGGCGAACCGGTCCAGCACGTCGTCCGGGATCAACCGGCCCGCGGCCTCGTCCTCGCCCGCGTCGACCAGCTCGCCGACCCGCTTCACCAGGTCGTCGGGGAGCACGACTGTCGGGTCCAGTTCCGCCACCACCGCCAGGTACATCGCCACCTCGGTGCGGGCCTTGGCCCGGGCGGCCTCACCGTCGGTGTCGACAACTGTCACCGCGCCCAGCACGATTCCGACGTCGGAGACGTCCCGGCCGGCCTTCTCCGCGCCGGCCCGCAGCCGCTCGCGGATCACCGGCACCATGTCCGGGTTGGCGCTGCCGCCCACCTTGATCTCGTCGGCGATCCGGCCGGCCAGCGCCGCGCCCTGCGGACCCCACGCGCCGAGCAGCAGCGGCGGGTCGGGCCGCTGCACGTCGTAGCGCAGCGCGGTGCCGGCCTCCAGCGAGAAGACCCGGCCGGTGAAGCCGCTGCGGTCACCGCGCAGCAGGCGGTAGACGACCTGGACCGCTTCCTCGATGGTGGTCAGCGGTCGCGGCTGCGGCAGGCCGACCGCGCCGAGCCAGGTCCCCCGGGCCAGCCCCAGGTAGGCCCGTCCGTGCGAGGCCAGGTCCAGGGCGGCGATCTGACCGGCGATCTCGTACGGGGCCATCGAGTACGGGTTCAGGCAGGCCGCGCCGAGGCGTACCCGTTCGGTCGCCTGCGCCATCTCCAGCAGCGGGAAGATCGGCGGCTGGTACATCAGGTCGCCGAAGACGGTGAGCACGTCGAAGCCGTGCGCCTCGGCGGCGCGGGCCAGCCGGGCGTACGCGCCGGCCGGCTTGTCGCTCTGCAGGCCGAGTCCGATCTCGACTGTCATGTCAGGTCCGCCGAGTTCATCGTGCGCCGGCAGGTCCGTTCCACCTTCATGACGAGCCGCTCCTCCGGGTCGGGGCAGATGAAGTGGGAGTCCTGAGCCAGCCAGTCCCCCGGCGCCAGGTCACGCTGCTTGGCTGCGAGGAAGGGCAGCACCGACGCGAGCGCGTACACGCAGAAGTGCTTTCCCTCGGGCAGCCGCAGGTGCGCGCTGTTCGTGAGTTCGAAGTGATCGCCGACCGCCATGCCGCACACCGACCGGCCTTCGATCCGGTCGACTGTCACCTTCAGGTCGTAGATCTCCATGTCGCCGTCGGCGGTGTCGCTCACGGCCCCTCCCCTTCGTCGATCCGTACGATGATCTTGCCGGTGGTCCGGCGTTCGGCCAGCTCGGTGAGCGCCCCGGGCGTCTCGTCGAGCGACACGACGCGGCTGACCGGCGGCCGGACCGCGCCGGAGGCGCACATGTCGAACAGCTCCTGGTAGGCGGCCTCGACCGCGGACGGGCGCTGCCACGGGTACTGCGAGCCCCAGGACAGGCCCACCAGCGTCGCGTTCGCGGCCATCAGCCGCAGCGGGTCGACGGGTGGCGGCGCGCCACCGGCCGCGCCCACCGCGACCAGGCGGCCCTCGAAGGCGAGGCATTCCCAGGAACGGGCGAAGACGTCGCCGCCCACCGGGTCCACCACGACCTCCACGCCCCGGCCGCCGGTGGCCTCCCGCACGGCGGCCACGAAGTCCTCCGCCGTGTAGTCGATCGCCACCTCGGCGCCCTGGTCGCGGCAGATCGCGGTCTTGGCCGGGCCACCGGCGGTGGCGAGGACCCGGGCGCCGCGGGCGACCGCGAGCTGGATGACGGAGATGCCGACACCGCCCGCGCCGGCGTGCACCAGCACTGTCTGCCCGGCGGTGACGCCCGCCCGTTCCAGCGCGAACCACGCGGTCTGGTAGGTGACCGGCAGCGCCGCCGCGGTGACCGGGTCGACTGTGGACGGCCGCGGCACCACCACCGCGGCGTCCACAGTGACAGTCGTGCCGAGCGCGCCGCGCGGCAGCGCCGGGCAGGCGAGCACCTCCTGACCCAGCAGGTGCCCGGCCCCGTCGCCGGCGGCGACGACCCGCCCGGCCGCCTCCACCCCCGGCGTCATCGGCGGATCCGGCCGCACCGGGTACTCGCCCCGGCAGAGCATGACGTCGAGGAAGTTCAGCCCGACCGTACGGACGGCGAGCCGCACCTGGCCGGGGCCGGGCGGCGGGTCGTCGGGCAGCTCGGCGACCGACAGCACGTCCGCCGGTTCACCGGTCCGCTCGGCGACCAGCCGCCGGATCATGCCGCGCCCACCGGTTCCCGGACCAGCTCGGCGTGGTGGTGCACGATCACCCAGCGGCCGTCGACCCGGCGCACCACGTCGGTCACCCGGGTGATCTCCGGCTCGTCGTCCGGGCCGAGCTGCGCGACCAGCTCGTACCGGGCCACGCCGAAGTCGTCCCAGACGTCGATGCGCTTGCCCCGCGCGGCGAGCACCGCCAGCCGGGGCCGCTGACCGGCGGCGTCCCGCTGGGCGCGGTACTCGTCCAGCTCGGCCCGGGTCCGCAGCGGTCCCGGCAGGTGCGTCTCCCAGGTGGTCACCTCGGGGTCCAGGTGCGTGTCGAACCGCTGCTGGTCCCCGGCGAGGAACGCGTCGTACATGTCGTCGATGCCGGCGGCGATCTCCGCCGCGCCTGCCTGCGCGAAGGTCATCGCGTCTCCTCCTGGTTGCGGTCGTCGCGGGCGATCTGCCCGCCCTTCATCACCCACCGCACGTCCCGGAAGGCCGAGGTGTCGGCCAGCGGGTCGGCGTCCGTCGCGATCAGGTCGGCCAGCTTGCCGACCTCGACAGTGCCGAGGTCGGACTCCGCGCCGAGCCACCGGATCGGGCCGAGCGTGCCGGCGTGGATGGCCCGCGCGGCGCCGATCCGCTCGGACATGTACTCCAGCTCCCGGATCGAGGCGGTGGTGCCCTCGAACTCCCAGAACGGGGGCATGTCGCTGCCGAGCAGGACCTCCACCCCGGCGGCGATGGCCATGTCGAAGCTCTCCAGGTGCCGGGGGCCGGCGCCGAGCGAGCGGCACTGCATCCACTCCGGCACGCCCAGCTCGTCGAAGAACTCCTTGCAGCGGGTCACCAGCAGCGTCGGTACGAGCGCCGTGCCGCGCTCGGCCATCCGCGCCGCGACCTGCGGGGTGAGCTGGTAGCCGTGCTCCACGCAGTCCAGTCCCAGCTCCACGGCCGCGCCGATCACCTCGGCGGGCCCGGCGTGCGCTGTCACCTTGCGGCCCCACGCGTGCGCCGTCTCGATCACCGCCGTCATCTCGTCGGCGAACAGCTGCGGCGTGTGGATGCTCTCGTGCTCACCGGCGATGCCGCCCGAGATCATCACCTTGATCAGGTCCGCGCCGGCCTTGATCTGGCTGCGCACGCCGTGGCGGAAGCCCACCGGGCCGTCGCACTCGAGCGTGTCGTTGCTCTCGTGCCCGTGCCCGCCGGTGCACACCAGCGCCCGGCCGGCCGTGTAGATGCGCGGGCCCGGCACGCGCCCGGCGTTGACCGCCCGCCGCAACGCGAAGTCGGCGTGGTCCTTCTCCGCCACGCAGCGCACAGTGGTCACGCCGGCGTGCAGCGTGCGCCGCGCCCCGTCGGCCATGTAGTGCGCCAGGTCGTAGGGGCCCATCCCCTTGACGTTGTCGCCCCCGGAGCCGGGCAGCGACAGCGAGAAGTGGGTGTGCATGTTGACCAGGCCGGGCGTCACGTACGCGCCGTCGAGGTCCACCTCGGTCAGCCGGCCGCCGGCGCGCGCCTGCGCGGCCACCTCGGCGTACGGGCCGACGGCGGCGATCCGGTCACCCCGGACCCACACCCCGGCGCCGGTCACGGGCGCCATGCCGTCCACCACTCGGGCGTCCAGCACTGTGCAGTTGCCGAGCAGCATGCTCGGCTGCTCGGGCGAATAGGCGGCACTCACGCGATCACTCCATAAACGTCTCGGGCGGCCCGGGCGGAGACGTAGCCCTCGGCCACGTCCCGTCGCACCGCCTCTGGATCCCGACTCCTCGGGTCACCGTGCCCGCCGCCACCGGCGGTCAGCAGCGTGACCCGATCCCCCACCGCCACCGCGGTACGCCGGGTGCTCACCCGGTGCTCACGGTCCGTGCCCGGAAAGACGACCACCTGGTTCGGCTCCGGCTGCGACCCGCCGGCCAGCGCCCACGGCGCGCTCTTCGTCTTCTTGATCACCGTCAGGAACTCACCCGGCGTCACGAACCGGATGTCCCGCCGCAGGCCGCAGCCGCCCCGGAACCGGCCCGCGCCACCGGAGTCGGTACGGATCTCCACCCGTTCGAAGAACATCCCCGTCTTCGACTCCAGCACCTCGACGGGCGTGTTGCGCGCCTGGGTCTGGCAGAGGTGGTTCGCCGGTCCGATCCCGTCGTGCCGGGGCGTGCCGCCCCAGCCGACCGGGTCGTTGTTGCTGACGGCGAACATGTCGCCGGTGTCCGGGTGCCGGCCGACCATCATGAACCCCGGCACGTCGCCGCCGGAGGAGGCGGCCAGCCGGTCCGGCATGCCCTGCGCCAGCGCCTTGAGGATCAGCTCCAGCGCGACGGTGCCGGTCCACTGGGTGAACGTGGCGGCCGGGTACTGCGCGTGGAACAGCGTGCCGGGCTCGGCGCGTACCCGCAGCGGCGCGAAGTGCCCGGCGTTCGTCTGCTCGTGCGGCGTGGTGACGCCCTTGAACGCGACCCGGCAGGTGGCGATGGTGGCGCCCAGCGGCAGGTTCACCGGTCCGGGCACCGCCGGCGACGAGCCGGCGAAGTCCACTGTGAACTCGCCGTCGGCGACGGTGACTGTGACCCGCATGAGGATCGGCTCGTCGGTGACGCCGTCGTCGTCGAGCCAGTCCTCGGCGGTCCAGCTGCCCTGCGGCAGCGCGGCCACCGCCTCCCCGGCGCGCTGCGCGGCGACGTCGATCACCCGGTCGACGACCGCGTCCACCACTGCCGTGCCGTACTCGCGGTACAGCTCGGTCATCCGCCGCTCACCGGTACGCAGCGCGGCGATCTGCGCGTTGAGGTCACCGATGACCAGCTCCGGCATCCGCGAGTTGAACCGGATCAGCTCGTGGATCTCACGCACCGGCTCGCCCCGGTCGTACACCTTCGTGCCCGGGAAGATGATCCCCTCCTGGTGCATGTCCGTGGAGTCGAGCACGTAGCCGGGATCCTTGGCGCCCAGGTCCATCCAGTGCGCCCGGATGCACAGGAAACCGATCGGCTCCTCGCTGCCGGGCAGCACGACCGGCGCGAACATCGTCGCGTCGTACGTGTGCGCCGCGTTCCAGTACGGGTAGTTCAGCAGCACCACGTCGCCGCGGCGCAGGTTCTCCCGGCCGACGTACTCCACGCCCTTGCGCAGCGAGTAGTCGTTGGCGCCGAGGAAGCGGGACAGCCCCGTCGACTCCGCGACCAGCCGCAGATGCCGGTCGTAGATGGAGATGCCGAAGTCGTACACCTCGTAGATCACCGGGTTGAACGCGGTGCGCACGAGCGCTGCCCGCATCTCCTCGGCGGCCGAGACGAGATGGCTGCGGACGACCTCGACGGTTGCCCCGTCGACCGTCGGCTCACCCATCGACGTCCACTCCGTAGACGTCCCGGGCCGCCTCCCGGGAGACGTAGCCCTCGGCCACGTCCCGCCGCACCGCCTCCGGGTCGCGGCTGCGCGGGTCGCCGTGGCCGCCGCCACCGGCGGTCAGCAGCGTGACCCGGTCGCCCGCGGCCACCGTCGTGCGCTTGGTGCTCACGCGGTGCTCGCGGTCGGTGCCCGGGAACACCACCACCTGGTTCGGCTCCGGCTGCTCGCCGCCGGCCAGCGCCCACGGCGCGCTCTTGGTCTTCTTGATCACGGTGAGGAACTCGCCCGGGGTCAGGAAGCGGATGTCCCGGCGCAGGCCGCAGCCGCCCCGGAACCGGCCCGCGCCACCGGAGTCGGCGCGGATCTCCCAGCGCTCGAAGAACATCCCGGTCTTGGCCTCCATGACCTCGATCGGGGTGCCCCGGCCGGTGCTGCCGGAGACGTGCGTGGCGGCGTCCATTCCGTCGTGCTGCGCGGTGCCGCCCCAGCCCACCAGGTCGTTGTTGCTGACCGCGAACATCTTCCCGGTGTCCGGGTGCAGGCCGACCATCATGAAGCCGGGCACGTCGCCGCCGGAGGAGGCGGGCAGCAGGTCCGGCATGCCCTGGGCCAGCGCCTTGAGGATCAGCTCCACCGCGACGATGCCGGTCCAGAGCGTGAACGTCGGCTGCGGGTAGACGGCGTGGAACAGGCTGCCCGGCTCGGCCCGCACCTCCAGCGGCGCCACGGTGCCGGCGTTCGACGGCTCGTCCCGCGACGTCAGCGACTTCAGCACGACCTTGCAGATCGCCTCGGTCGCCCCGAACGGCATGTTGATCGGGCCGCGGGTGGCCGGCGCCGAGCCGGCGAAGTCGACGATGAAGCGCCCGTCGGCGATGGTCACCGTGACGCGCATCTTCACCGGGTCGTCGGTGATGCCGTCGTCGTCCACCCAGTCCTCGGCGGTCCAGGTGCCCTGCGGCAGCGTCGCCAGCGCCGCGCGGGCGCGGGCCTCGCCGTCGGCGATGATGTGGTCGACCGCCTGGTCCACGGTGTCCCGGCCGAACTTCTCGATGATCTCCAGCATCCGGCGCTCGCCGGTGCGCAGCGCGGCGATCTGCGCGTGCAGGTCGCCCAGCACCGCGTCGGGCATCCGCGAGTTGAAGCGGATCAGCTCGTGGATCTCGCGCACCGGCTTGCCCCGGGACACGACCTTGGTGCCCGGGAAGATCAGCCCCTCCTGGTGCATGTCGGTCGAGTCCAGCACGTAACCGGGGTCCTTGGCGCCCAGGTCCATCCAGTGCGCGCGGACGCAGAGGAAGCCGACCAGGTCGCCGTCCGCGTCGGGGTCGGACTCGTCCGGCCGGAACACCGGCGCGAACAGCGTCGCGTCGTACGCGTGCGCCGCGTTCCAGTACGGGTAGTTGAGCAGCACCACGTCACCGCGGTGCAGGTTCTCCCGGCCCACGTACTCCACGCCCTTGCGCAGCGAGAAGTCGTTCGCGCCGAGGAAGAACGTCAGGCCGGTGGCCTCGGCGACCAGCCGCAGGTCGGCGTCGTACATCGACAGGCCGAAGTCGTGCACCTCGTAGATGACCGGGTTGAACGAGGTACGGATGAGGGTGGCCCGCATCTCCTCCGCGGCCGACAGCAGATAGCTGCGGACGACCTCGACCTGGGCTCCGTCCAGCGTGGTCATGCGGCTTCCTCCAGGGTGACGAGCAGGTATCCGTGGTCGTCGACGGTGACCCGCTGGCCGCTGGGCACCACAGTGGTGGAGGTGCCCTCGTCGATCAGCGCCGGTCCGTCGAAGGTGTCGCCCGGCTCCAGGTGGGCTCGGTCGTAGACCGCGAACGGCACCACCGCCTGCTGCCCGAAGTCGTACGCGTCGCGGTGGGTCAGCAGCGCCTGCGACGGGTCGCCGTCGCCGCGCGGCCGGGTCTGCAGCTCCGGCCGGTCGGTGCCGCCGATGCCGCGCACCCGCAGGTTGAGGATCTGCAGCGGGTTGCCCATGGTGTGGCCGTACCGGGCGCGGTGGGTCTCGTCGAACGCGGCGCGGATCGCGTCGCGGTCCAGCTCGCGCCCGACGGTGACCATGAGGCTGTGCTCCTGGCCCAGGTAGCGCAGCTCGAACTGCCGCTCCAGCACCGCCTCGCCGGCCGGCACGCCCTGCGCCACCAGCGACGCGACCGCCTCGGCCTCGACCGCCTTGAACAGCTGCTCCAGCTCCGCCAGGTCGGCGTCGTCGAGCGTGGCCATCACGGTACGGCTGAAGTCGTTGACGATGTCGGCCGAGAGCATGCCCCAGGCGGAGAAGCCGGACGGCGCGAACGGCACGATGACCTCGCCGATGCCCATCTCGCGGGCCAGCAGCGGGGCCAGCAGCGGCCCGGCGCCGCCGAACGCCAGCAGCGCGAACTGCCGGGGGTCGTGACCCCGTTCGACGGTGATCTGGCGGACCGCGCCGACGGTACGGGCCAGCAGCACGTCGAACACGCCGGCCGCCGCGTTCTCCACGGTGAGGCCGAGCGGCTCGGCGAGCTGCTCGGCGATCGCGGCGCGAGCCTCGGCGGCGCGCAGCCCCATGGTGCCGGCGAGGAAGCGCTCCGGGTCCATGTAGCCGAGCACCACCGCGGCGTCGGTGACCGTCGGCCTGGTGCCGCCCCGGCCGTAGCAGACCGGTCCGGGGTCGGCCCCGGCGCTCTGCGGGCCGACCTTGAGCAGGCCGTGGTCGAGCCAGGCGATCGAGCCGCCGCCGGCACCGATGGTCCTGATGTCGTACGTCGGGATGAGCAGCGGGAAGTGCTCCAGCTGGGCCTCGTACGCGGCGACCGGGTTGCCGCGCTCGATCACGCAGGCGTCCAGCGAGGTGCCGCCGATGTCGAACGTGAGCACGTTGTCCCGGCCCAGCTCGGAGGCGACGTACGCGGCGCCGACGATGCCGCCGGCCGGGCCGGACAGCACGGTGTGCGTGGGTGCGGTCTTGGCGACCGCGCTGGTCATCGAGCCGCCGCCGGACCGCATGATCAGGAAGCGCCCGCTGAAGCCGCGCTCGGCCAGGCCGGCCTCCAGCTCGTCCACGTACCGCTCGAAGATCGGCCGGATGTACGCCTCCAGCACCGTGGTGCTGGTCCGCTCGTACTCCCGGTACTCGCGCACGATGTCCGTCGACAGCGACAGGCTGACCTCGGGGAACTCCTCGTGGATCAGGCGCGCGGCCTCCCGCTCGTGGCTCGGGTCGAGGAACGAGTGCAGGAAGCAGATGGCGATCGAGGTGACCTGCTGGTCCACCACGAGCGTGCGGGCGGCTTCCCGGACGCTGTCCGGGTCCAGCGGCTCCACCACCCGGCCCCGGTAGTCGAGCCGGCCCCGCACCCCGGCGGTGAAGCGGCGCTGCACCAGGCTCTCCGGCCGCTGGTACTGGAAGTCGTACATGTGGTCGGACGGCACGTTGCCGCGACCGATCAGGAAGATGTCCCGGAAGCCCTCGTTGGTGATGATGCCGGTGCGGCCACCACGGCGTTCCAGCACCGCGTTGAGGCCGAGCGTGGTGCCGTGGATGAACAGCTCCACCTCGGACAGGTCGGTGCCGAGCGCGGTGATCGCGTTGAGGACACCGTCCGCGGGCCGGGCCGGGGTCGTCGCCGCCTTGCGGAAGCGGACCCGGTTGGTGCGCGTGTCGAGTTCCATGGCGTCCACGAAGGTCCCGCCGATGTCGACGGCGAGCCGGATGGGGCGACGGGTCATGGCGTGACAGCCTGCCTTCCGATGAGGGCGGGAAGCTCGGGAACGCGCCAGCAGGCGGCCCGGCTCTCGCCGTACGACTGAAGCTCCTGCTGCTCCGATCGGCACCGGTCGGTGACGAACGGGCACCGGGCGGCCAGTGGGCACCCGGTTGCGGCGTCGGCTTCCTCCAGGTCCTTGACCAGCTCGACGGCTTCGCCGTCGGACCCGGCCGTCCCGCCGAGGCGGGGGGCGCTGCCCAGCAGCGCGCGGGTGTACGGGTGCCGGGGCGTGTCGAAGACGACGTCCACCGGACCCTCCTCGACCACCCGACCGAGGTAGAGCACCACGACGCGGTCGGCGAAGCCGCGCACGGTCGCCAGGTCGTGGGAGATGAAGACGGAGGCGCGGTCCGCGTCGGCGGCCACGTCGGCGATCACGTCGAGGATCTGCGCCTGGACGGTCACGTCCAGGGCTGACGTCGGCTCGTCGAAGACGATCAGGTCCGGCTCGCCCACCAGCGCGCGGGCGATGCCGATGCGCTGGGCCTGACCGCCGGACAGCTCGTGCGGGTACCGCTGCAGGATCGAGCGGTCCAGCTCCATCCGGTCCAGCACGGCGGCGACACGCTCGGCGCGTTCCGCCGGGGTCAGGCCCGCGGCCCGCAGCGGCTCGGCGATGGAGTCGCCGACGGTCCGGCGCGGGCTCAGCGAGCCGATCGGGTCCTGGAACACCAGCTGGGCGCGGGTTCGTGCCCGGCGCAGCGCCCGGCCGCGTGGGCGGGGCCGGCCCGTCTGCTTGACCAGGGCCTGACCGGCGACTGTGACAGTGCCGGACGTGGGCGCGACCAGGCCCATGACGAGCTTGGCCAGCGTGCTCTTGCCGCAGCCGCTCTCGCCCACCACGCCCAGCGTCTCACCCGGACCGAGCCGCAGCGTGACGCCACGCAGCGCGTGGTGCCCGCCGGAGCCGAACCGGCTGCGATAGACGACGTGCGCGTCCTCGATCTCCAGCACGGCGGGCTTCGGGTCGGCGCCGGCCGGCTGGGCGCCGCCCGCGTCCGGCGTGTGCGGCGCGGACGGCACGTCGGCGTCGAGCGGCCGGGTCTGCGGGTGGAAGCAGGCCAGCGACCAGTCGCGGCCGCCGGGAATCGGCTGGGTGGCCGGCCGCCGGGACGAGCAGGTGCGGTCGGCGTGCGCGCAGCGGGCGACGAACGGGCAGTTCTCCGGCGCCTGGGTGAGCAGGGGCATGGCGCCGGGGGTGGCGACGACCGGCCGGCCGCCGACGTCCGGCACCGACCGCAGCAACGCCCGGGTGTACGGGTGCGCGGGCTCCCGCAGCACCTGCGCCGCCGGCCCGCTCTCCACCACGGTCCCGGCGTAGAGCACCACCACCCGGTCGCAGACCTCGGCGATCGAGGCGAGGTCGTGCGAGATCAGCAGCACTCCCCGGCCGTCGGTGTCGGCGGCGTGCCGGAACTGGCGCAGGATCTCCCGGGTCAGCGTCACGTCCAGGCCGGTGGTCGGCTCGTCGGCGATCAGCAGATCCGGGGCGCAGCCGGTGGCCAGCGAGATCATCACCCGCTGGGCCATGCCGCCGGACAGCTCGTGGGCGTACGCGTCGAGCCGCCGCTGCGGGCTGCGGATGCCGACCGCCTCGAACAGCTCGCGCGCCGCCTCCCGGGCCCGGTCGCCGGACATGTCCTGGTGGGTGGCGAGCCGGTCGACGAGCTGCTTGCCGATGGTGCGGGTGGGGCTGAGCGCGCCGCGCGGGTTCTGGAAGCAGATCGCCACCCCGCGCCCGCGGTGCGCGGCGAGCGTGGCGTCGTCCATGCGCAGCACGTCGGAGTCGCCGAACAGCACCCGGCCGGTGGCGTGCGAGCCGCCGGGCAGCAGCCCGACGATGGCGCGGGCCACCATGCTCTTGCCGCCGCCGCTCTCCCCGACCAGGCCGACGACCTCGCCGGGGCGTACGGCGAAGGTGACGCCGCTGAGCGCGGCCACCTGCCGGCCGGGTCGCCGGATGCTCACCGAGAGGTTCTCGATCGACAGCATGGTCACCGCCGCTTCGCGTTGGCGCGGTCCTGCAGGCCTTCGCCGAGCAGGCTGAACCCCAGGACGCAGACGAAGAGGGCCAGGCCGGGTGGGACCGAGGTCCACCAGCGGCCGCCGACCACGTCCGCGGCGCCCAGGCTGATCATGGCCCCCCACTCCGCGTCGGGGATGCTGACGCCCAGTCCGAGGAAGGAGAGCCCGGCCAGGGTGAGCATCGCCCAGCCGCAGTTCAGCGGCGCGATCACCCGGACCGGGGTGAGGCTGTTGGGCAGCAGGTGCCGCCAGATCACACCCACCGGCGACGCCCCGGAGGTGATCGCGGCGTCCACGAACGGCAGTTCCCGCAGCGTCCGCACCTCGGCGCGGACCAGCCGGGCGTACGCCGGCGCGTTCACCGCCGCGATCGTGATGATCAGGTTGATCGTGCCGTTGCCGAGCAGGGCGGCCACCGCCAGCGCCAGGATGAACGTGGGGAACGACTGGAAGATGTCGACCACCCGCATCAGCACGTCGTCGAGCCAGCCGCCGAAGTAGCCGGCGACCAGGCCGAGCAGCGTGCCCACGACCACCGCGAGCGCGACAGCGGCCAGGGCGATGCCCAGGTCGAGCCGGGCGGCGTAGAGCACCCGGCTCCAGATGTCCATGCCGTTGCCGTCGGTGCCGAGCAGGTGGTTGCCGCCCGGCGCCACAAGGGTGTTCGCCGGGTCGATCTCGGTCTCGCCCCACGGGCTCAGCAGCGGCGCGAACACCGCCACCAGCGCCACCACCGACAGGATGGTCGCACCGACGATGATCATGCGGCGGGCGAACCGGCTGTCCCGGTCGCCGCCGGCGACGACCACCGGCGTCTGCGCGGAGTCGCCGCTGACGGCGGCGCGCAACTCGGCCATCAGAGCCTCACTCTCGGGTCGAGGATCGCGTGGACCACGTCGGCGATGAGGAACACCAGCACGTAGCACAGCGCGATGACCAGCACCGACGCCTGAACCACCGGGTAGTCCCGGTAGAGCAGGCCGCGCAGGGCCCACTGGCCGAAGCCCTGCCACGAGTACACGTACTCGACGAGCACTGTGGAGCCGATCGCCGTGCCGAAGACCAGCGCCGCCAGCGACGGCAGCCGGACCAGCGTCGCCCGCAGCAGGTAGCCGTAGTGCAGGGTCCGGTCGCGCAGCCCGTGCGCCTTCGCCGCGGCGTACGACTCCGAGTGCAGCACCTCGAGCGCGGAGGCCCGGACGCTGCGCAGCAGCGGCGCGACCACGCCGACCACGAGGGTCAGCACGGGCAGCACCAGGTACGCCGCGGCGGAGGCGATCGCCGGTCCGTTCGCGGTGAGCACGCCGTCGACCAGGTCGGCCCCGGTGAGCGGGGTCAGGTCGGTGTCCGGGTCGACCCGCCCGTTCGGTGCCGGGAACCAGCCGAGGATGCTGTAGCCGACCAGCACCAGCACCAGGCCGAGCCAGAACTCGGGGATCGAGTTGCCGACCAGGGCGAACATCCGCACGCTGTGGTCGCCGACCCGGTTGGCCCGCTTGGCCGACCAGATGCCCAGCACCGTCGCCACGACGAGCGCGATGCTCACGGAGATGACGACGAGTTCCAGGGTCGGCCCCACCCGGAGCGCCATCTCCGAGCCCACGGAGTTTCCGCTCTGGATGGAGGTCCCGAAGTCACCGGTGACCAGTCCCCTGAGGTAGTCGAGGAACTGCTGCCACAGTGACTGGTCCAGCCCGAAGCGGGCCCGGGCGGCGGCGGCGTCCTCCTCGGTGGCGTTCTGCCCGAGGATGCTGCGGACGGGATCACCCGGCAGCACCCGGACCAGGAGGAACGCCAGGACGACCACTCCGAGCAGAACGGGGATCAGCTGGAGCAGTCGCCTGACGACGAAGCGGAGAATTCGCATGGGCGGTTGACGTTCCTAGGCCGACGCGCTCAGGTAGCGCAGGCGGGCGAGGCCGTCCATCGGCTGCACCCAGCCTGCGACGGCCTCCCGGACGGGCAGGTTGAAGTTGGGCTGGCAGATGACCACCCACGGCACGTCGGCGGCGAGGATCTCCTGGACCCGCTTCCAGAGCGCGTTGCGGGCGGCCGTGTCGACAGTGGTGTGCGACTTCTCGTAGATCTGCTCGATCTCCGGGTTGCTGTAGTTGGAGTAGTTGAGGTTGGCGCCCTTGACGAAGCTCGTGGCGAGCATGTACTCGACGTCGTCCACCCAGAGCTGCCCGGAGGTGATCTGCAGCGGGATGTTCTTCTTCGTCCGCCGCTCGCCCAGGGTGGCCGGGTCCAGCGGGGTCAGCTTGAGCCGGATGCCCGCCTTCGCCGCCTCGCTCTGCACCTGGACGGCGATCTTCTGCTGCTCCTCGTTGTCGGCCTCGAAGACCAGCTCGGAGTCGAGCGACGCCCGGCCGGCGGCGGACATCGCGGCCTTCGCCTTGTCCAGGTCGTGGGTGAACGGGTAGCCGACCTCGTCGTACCCGGGCATGTCCAGCGGCACGGGGCTCTTGGCCGCGCGGGCGTCGCCGCCGTACACGTTGGTGATGATCTGCTCGTAGGGCACCGCGTAGGCGAGCGCCTTGCGCACGTTCACGTCGTTGAACGGCGCCGCGGTGACCGACATCTGGATCGCGACCTGGCGGTTGCTGGCCGCCGAGATGACCTTGATACCCGGGGTCTTCTTGAGGTCCTGGATGTCGCGCTGGCTGATGCCCAGCGCGATGTCGATGTCACCGGCCTGCAGCTGCAGCCGCTGGTTGGAGGCGGCCGGCACGACCGAGATCCGGATGGTGGGCGTCTTGGCCGGGTCCGGGCCCGGGTAGTCGGTGTTCGCGCTGAGCTCGATCTCCTGGCCCTGGGTGGCCTTGGCGACGTTGAAGTAGCCGCCGGTCGGCGGGTTCTTCGCGAACCACTCCTTGGCCCAGGGGTCGCTGGAACTGGCGCGCTTCTTCGCCTCGACCGAGTCGAAGACGTACAGCGAGATCGCCTGGATCTGCCGGGTGAGCGCGCTCGGGAACGCCTGGTGGAACTCCACCGTGTAGTCGTCGACGACCTTGACCTGGTCGGCGCTGGTCAGACCGATGGTGCGGTAGACGCCCGCGACGTTGGCCTGGGCGGCGAACGCGCGGTCCTTCGACCACTTCACGTCCGCGGCCTTCATCTCGTTGCCGCTGGCGAACTTCACGCCGCGGCGCAGCTTGAGCGTCCACACCTTCTGTTCGGCGTCGGGCTCGAAGGACTCGGCGAACGTCGGGGTGATGTTCTGGGTGTCGAGGATCTGGCTGCCGCCGGTGTTGGTGACGCCGTAGTCGATCAGGTACGGGAAGACGTTCTTGTAGAGCATCAACGCGGTCAGGTCGAAGCCGACGAAGTCCTGGTCCCAGCTCGACAGGTAGCTGGAGACGGCGATGCGCAGCGTCTTGGCGGCGGCGCCGTCGGACTTGCCGTCCTTGGACTTGTCGCCGCTGTCCGCGGCGCAGGCGCTGGTGGCGAAGAGGAGCGCGACGCCGCCCCCCAGCTGCAGGACGCCGCGGCGGGAGAGCGCGGGCGAGGAGGCGCCCGGACGGGGTGAACGAGCCATGAAAAGTCCTCCTAGAAGCACGAGGCAGATGGCCCGAGCAGCGGACCTACCAGGAGTTCTACCGGATTTAGCAGCAGTGAACAATAGGGTGAACGTCGTTCACTGCTCCCTCACGGACTCGGCTTGGTAACGCTCCCGAACTGCGGGACAACGCACGAACTGACGTTCACACAAGTTCACGCGAACGTTACGCAAGGCTCGGTCCGCATCGGCGTCGATCATGGGATTGCCGCCCCGGCAGAAGCGCCGTATACGGGACCTCGGAAGGGCCGCAGGCGCAAGATCGGCGGGAGGGTGAACAGGACACGGAACGCCGATGACCCCGGGAGGGACACCCGGGGTCATCGTGCGCGCGGCTGGCCGCGCGGTTCAGGGGCGGGCGGTCTCCTCGGAGGCGCCAGTGATCATCGACACGATCTCGTTGCGGCTGGTCTCGGTGATGCCGCGGACGCCGACCTGGCGTCCCCGGCGCAGCACCGCCACCCGGTCGGCGATCCGGAACACCTGGTCCAGGTTGTGGCTGACGATCAGGACGGCGGCGCCCCGCTCGCGCAGCCGCATGATGAGCTGCTCCACCTTGGCGGTCTCGGCCACGCCCAGCGCCGCCGTCGGCTCGTCCATCAGCACCAGCCCGCTGGCCCAGTGGGTGGCGCGGCAGATCGCCACCGCCTGCCGCTGGCCGCCGGACAGGTCCCGGATCGTCGCCTTCGCGCTGGGGATGCGCACGTCCAGCGCGTCCACCAGATCCTGGGTCTCCCGGGCCATCCGGCGCCGGTCGAGCAGTCGCAGCGGGCCACGGGTGAGTTCCCGGCCCAGGAACATGTTCATGTAGACCGGCTGCGAGTCGGCCAGCGCCAGGTCCTGGTAGACCACCTCGACGCCCTGCCGGCGGGCGTCGGAGGCGTCCCGGAACGTCACCGGCCGCCCGTGCATCTCCAGCTCACCCTCGGTGGGCTGGTACACGCCAGAGATGATCTTCACGAGGGTGGACTTGCCGGCGCCGTTGTCGCCGACCAGGGCGGTGATCTCCCCGGCGGCCAGTTCCAGGTCGAAGCGCTCGATCGCGACGACGCCGCCGAACTGCTTGCGGATGCCGCGCAACCGCAGCGGCGGAGCGCCCGCCCGGGTCGCGTCGTCCTTGCGGATGACGGTGCTCATTATGCCCTCCCTGCGCTGCGAGCCGCCTGGTTGCCGGGGCCGTCGCCCGCGGCGATGTCGTCCAGCCCGATCGGCGCCGAACCGTCGGCGGCGTACACGCCGGCCACGGCCGGCGCGCCGGACCGTACGCCGGTCACGCCTGCGGTCAGCGCCCGGGTGACGAACGCCTGCGGCCGGAAGCCGAACAGGACCGTGTCACCCGGAGCGCACCCCGGCGCCGCGGTGACGTCGGCCATCGCGTAGTAGTCGATCGCCTCCGGCGCGGGCATCTCCACGTCGACCAGGTACGCGTCGTCGAGACCACCGCCCCGGGGCACGATCAGCGCCCGGGTGCCGCCCAGGCCGAGCACCGGGTCGACGTAGAGGCCGCCGCCGAAGACGTACGCCCGGCCGTCCCACAGGTGGGACACCTCGCTGACGTAGAGCACGGCGGGCTCCTCCACCAGGTCGGTCACCGCGTGCCAGGGCGTCGTGCCGGTGAGCCCGTGGCCGGGCTCGACCTGCGTCACGCCCGCCTCGGCCAGCGTCGCCAGGATCGCCGTCGACGTCGTACCCGGGGCGTTGATCTCGACGTGGGACCGCCCGGCGGCGCGTAGCGCGGCGGCGGCGCGTTGCAGGGTGCCGAGGTTGGGCGTCGGCACCACCCGTCCGGCGGCCGTGTCGAACAACTGGGTCGGGAAGCTGGTGACACCGGCGAACCGGGCGCCGGGAAGGGCGTCGAGCCGGTCGGCGACCGCGACGATCTCGTCGGCCGCCCAGCCGCCCTCGTGGCCCCGGTAGAAGCGGTCGCCGGGCGCCGCGATCCGGGCGAGCAGCGCCTGCTCCCGCCCGGCCGCCGCGCTCGCGGCCGCCGCCTCGGCGGCCTTGGTGTCGTTGAAGACCGTCCAGTACGCGGGCGCGAGCGCGGCGGCGACGGCCGCCTCGTGCCGGGGGATCTGCACCAGGTGGCCGAGGTGACCGATGCCGAGCCCGCCGTGCCGGTCGGCGAGCGCGCACTGCAGGTCGACGCCGACCGCCTCGGTGATGCCCGCGTCGCGGACCGTCCGGCAGAAGTCGGGGTTGCGCCCGACCTGCTTGGTCATCGCGTAGACCGAGAGCCCGAACCGGTCGGCCTCGTTCCGGATGGCGACGGCGTTGGCCGCTACCGTCTCCAGGTCCAGCGCGTAGCAGTTGGCCGGCAGGTCACCACTGGAGTGCAGGCTCGCGGCGGCGGCCAGCAGGCCCGGGTTGCGGCGTCTCAGCAGGTCCAGAAACATGCGGTTGCTTCCTTCCGGGTCAGCTTCGCCGCTCGCGCAGCGAGAGGGAGACGGCCACCAGGATGATCACGCCGCGCGCCATCATCTGCTGGGACACGGACAGTCCGGCCAGGATCAGGCCGTTGTTGAGCATGCCCATCAGCAGGCTGCCCAGCACCGCGCCGATGATCGAGCCCTTGCCGCCGAAGAGGCTGGTCCCGCCCACGATCACGGCGGCGATCACGGACATCAGGTCGGCCTCGCCGAGGGTGTAGCGGGCGCCCTGGAGGCGTCCGGCGTACAGCAGGCCGGCCAGGGCGGCGCACATCGCGCTGCCCATCAGCACCATGATCTTGACGCGGATCACCTTGATGCCGCTGACCCGCGCCGCTGCCACGTTGTCGCCGATCGCGAGCGTGTGCGCGCCGTACCGGGTCTGCCGCAGCACCAGGTACCCGACCACCGCCGCCGCCACCGACCAGAGCACCAGCCCGGGGATGCCGAAGATCTCGCCCTGGCCGAAGAAGGACAGGAACGCGTCGTTGCTGACCGGCACCGACTGCAGGCCGGTGACCTCGCGGGCCAGGCCGGCCACCGCGCCCATGGTGGCGAGCGTGACCAGGAAGGAGGGCAGCCGGACGAGGGTGACGAAGACGCCGTTCACCAGGCCGACCGCCGCGCCGGCGGCGAGACCGGCGGCCGCGCCCAGCAGCATGCTGTCGGTCTCGCGCAACGTCACCGCGCCGACCAGCGCGGAGAGCGCGACGACCGAGCCGATCGACAGGTCGATCTCGCCCGCGGCGAGCACGAAGACCAGCCCGACCGCCATGATCGTGATGGGCGCGGTCTGGATGACGATGTTCGTGAGGTTGCTCGTGGTCAGGAAGCCGTTGCCACCCTGGGTGATCGCGAAGAACAGGAACACGACCGCGAAGCCGATGTAGACCACGTAGTCGCGCCAGTTGATCCGGCGCCAGGCCGGGACGGCGCTGGTCTTCACCGCCGCATCGGTGTGGGTCATCTATCGTCCCTCCGCTGTCTGGAAAGAGGTGTTCCGGTCCGCCGGCTCGCCGTCGTGGACGCCGGCCTCCTGGCGGGCGACCGCGACGGCGCCGAGCAGGCCGGCCCGGTCGCCGAGTCGGCTGGTCTTGATCAACGGGACGTCCGCGCTCAGCGCGGCGACCCAGCGCCGGACCGGCTCGACGAGTTCGATCCGGGAGCCGATGCCGCCGCCCAGGATCACCGCCTCCGGGTCCAGGACGGCGGTGACCGCGACGACGGCCAGCGCGATCAGCCGGGCCTCCTCGTCGATGGCAGCCAGGGCGAGCGGATCGCCGGCCGCGGCCCGGTCGAAGACGTCGGGCACGCTCGCCTGCTCGCCGCTGACCGCCCGGTAGCGGGCGGCGAGGGCGGCGCCGGCGACTGCTTCCTCCAGCGCGCCCTTCACCTGGTTGCCCGGGTCGAACGGGTCGGTGCCCAGCGGCAGGTAGGAGATCTCCCCCGCCGCGCCGCGCGCGCCGCGGACCAGCTCCCCGTTCGACACGATGCCCATGCCGACACCGGTGCCGACCGCCACGAACACGAAGTGCCGGTGGGTACGCCCGCTGCCCAGCCACCGCTCCCCGGCGGCGGCCATGTTGACGTCGTTGTCCAGCACGACCGGATGCCCCAGGCGGCGCGTCAGCTCGGCCCGGACGTCGAGGGCTTCGAGGTCGGAGACGTTCGGCGACAGCTCGATGGCGCCGGTCGACGGGTCGGGGACGCCGGGCAGGCCGATCGCGCTGGCCCGCACGTCGGACCAGTCGACACCGGCCCGGGCGGCCAGCTCGCGCAGCAGCGTGTCGATCTGCGCGGCCACCGCCACCCCGCCCCGGGGGTCGGTCGGCTGCACCTGCTCGTTCACGATGAGACCGTCGAGGTCGGCCAGCGCGGCCCGCAGCTTGGTGCCGCCGAGGTCGACACCGGCGACGTAGCCGGACGGACGCGGATGCGCGGCCATCAGCCGACCGTGAGGAGTCGGGCCGGGTTGGCCGCCAGCATCTGGTCGATCGCCTCCGGCGGCACACCGAGGCGGGCGAGACCGGGCACGATCTCCCGGCCCAGGTACGAGTACCCGAGCCGGCCGTGCGTGCGCGGGTTCAGGTACGCCTCCGCGCCGGTCAGGTCCATCGAGAGCAGGATCCGGTCGGCGTACCCGTCGCGGACCAGCCCGGCCAGCATGTCGAGCCGGGCGCGGTCGGGCCGGTGGTACGCCCGCTTGCCGAACTCGCCCTCCGGCGGGTTCTCCGGCAGCGGGGCGAGCACGAAGTCCCAGAACTGCTTGCCGAGCGTGTCGAAGGCGATGTTGACGCCGGCCGCCAGCACCGCCCGCAGGTAGTCCGGGTCGGGGTTGATGTCCAGGTGGCCGATGACGACGCGGGAGGGGTCCATCTTCTCCTCGCGCAGGATCTCGACCTGCTCCAGCGCCATCGTGCCGTGCGTGGTGTGCGTGTTCAGCGCCAGGCCGGTGGCGACGGCGGCGCGGGCGGCGGCGCGCAGGCACTTCTCCTCGTGCGCGGTGATCTCGTTCAGCCCGGTGGCCTGCTCGCCGAAGATGCCGACCTTGATGCCGGTGTCCCCGACGCCGACGGTGGCGTCGGCGACGAAGCGTTCCCGCATCTCGTCGACGCTCGCGGAAAGCGCCCAGCCGGGCGAGTACGGCTCCAGGTAGATCGCCGATCCGGCGACCACGTGCAGGCCGGTACGCAGCGCCACCTCGCGCAGCAGGGTCACGTCGTGACCGACCACCTCGTACGGGGACAGGTCCACGATCGTGCCGAAGCCCAGATCGGGCAGGTCGCGTACCGCCCCGGCGGCGAGGTCCGCGCGGTCGTCGGCGGCGCCGCCGGACAGCCACGGCCCGGGCACCAGCGCGCCGAGGTGCTCGTGACTCAGCACCCGGCCGAGCGACTCGGGAGGCACCGGTCCGAGGACTGTCTGGACGTACCCCATGTGCTTCTTCCTCTCGTTTCGCGGTGGTCGCGGACCCGGCGGTGGGCCGGGCCGCGCCGGCGAGGTCCGGGGCCCGTTCGGGGAGGCCCCGGACCTCGCCGCCCGGCGTCAGTTGCCGAGCACCTCGGCCGGGGGCTCCTGGCCGTAGTCGTCGCGCCAGGCGTCGGCGATGTTGTCCTTGGTCGCGGCCATCGGCGATCCGACGACCAGCTCCGGGGCCTTCTTGCCGAGCAGGCCGTACGCGGCGACGATGCCCAGGTTCTCGCCGAGGCGGGTCGAGCCGTTGGCGACGATGCCGGCGACGTTGCCGCCCTTGACCATGTCGGCGGCGAGGTTCGCCTCCAGGTCGTTCGTGACGATCTTGACGTCGGTGCGGCCCTGCTGCCGGGTCGCGGCGAGCACGCCTTCGGCGGCGGTGGCCCAGGCGACGTAGACGCCCTTGAGGTCGGCGTGGCGGGTCAGCATCGCGGTGGCGATGTCCTCGGTGCGCGCCGGGTCGGAGAACCCGGCCTCCTCGACGATCTCGATGTCCGGGTAGAGGTAGCCCAGCCAGTCCTTGAACGCCTTGTCCCGCTGGTTGGTGAACCAGAAGTCGGCGTCGTGGTAGACGTAGCCGACCTTGCCCTTGCCGCCGAGCGCCTTGCCGAGCATCTCCGCGTTGGCCTTGCCGAACGCGGTCAGGTCGGCGGTCACGATGCCGACGATCTGCTCCCCGGACTTGTAGTCCTTCGGCGGGGTGGTCATCACGACGAGCTTGACGCCGGCGTCCACGGCGGGCTTGAAGGCCGCGGCCGCCGCGGTCGGGTCGACGGCGATGGTGACGATCAGGTCGGGCTTGAGCGCCAGCACGGTCTGCACGTTGTTGGCCTGCCGGGCCGCGTCGAACTCGGCGCTGGTGCTGGCGAGCACCTTGATGCCGAGCTGGTCGAACTCCTTGCGGACGCCGGACTCCACGGCCTTGGTCAGCGCGGAGCCCTCGTGCCAGACGAATGCGGCGGAGTAGTTGCCGTCCTTGACCTTCTGCCGCTCCTCGTCAGTAAGCGAGATCTGGTCGGCGGCGGTCGGCGTCTCGCCGCCGGGGCCGACGAACGACAGGCTGGGTTCGGTACGCGGGCCGCTCGACGCGCCGCCGCTCCCGGAGGTCTCGTTCGAGCAGGCGCCGACCATGAGCGCCAGGGCGCAGAGCGCGCCGAGGGCGGCGCCACGTCTACGGCTGAGAATCATTGCTCTTCCCTTCACAGCAACGGGGTCCGGAACCGGGATTCCGGATTGACACGGGGGTCCGATGCGACCGGCACGGCACGTACGGGGGCACGCGCCGCCGTCCCTGGGGCCGGCGGCCTCTATTTCCGTTCAGGGTGAAAGTATTATCGCGGTCATCACACTCCGTCAAGGGTGCTGGTCAGAGATTCCTCCCACTCGCTCCGAGCCGTCGCCAGAGCGCTTGACCTGGGCTTTCACGCCCGCGCGAGGCCGCAGGAGGACGGGTTTCGATGTCCGCCACGCACCGGCGCCAGGTGACACGCCCCGGGTGGTTGCCGGGGAGGCGGCTCGGCTTTAACATTCGGGCGGAAAGAAAATCGGCGGAGGTGGGCGTGGAATCTCGAGCACCACGGGCGGCGAACCGGTCCACAGTCCTGGCCCACGTGCTGACCCACGGTCCGGTGAGCCGCACGGCCATCGGCCACGAGACCGACCTCTCCCCCGCCACCGTGTCGCGGATCGTGGAACAGCTGCTCGACGAAGGGCTGCTGACCGAGACCGACGGCGCGCCGACCACCAACCGGGGCCGGCGGGCGACCCAGGTCGCGATCGCCGCCGGACGCGGCGTGGTCTGCGGCGTCGACGTCGGCGGCTCCAACGTCCGGCTGGTGGTCGCCGATCTCGCCGCCCGGCCGCTGACCGGCCGGACCGTGCCCACACCCGCCCACTACGACGCGCCCCGGCTGGCCCAGTGGCTGGCCGACCTGATCATGCGGACCGTCGGCGCTGACCGGGAGCGGCTCGACTCCGTCGCGGTGGGCCTGCCCGGCGCCGTCCGGCAGGGCGACCGCGCCGTCTCCAACGCCCCGAACCTGCCCCAGGTGGAGGACCCGCTGTTCCTGCGGCTGCTGGAGAAGCACCTGGGCGCCGCGGTCGAGGTCGACAACGACTCCAACTACGCGCTGCTCGGGGAGCTGCGCTTCGGCGCCGCCCGGGACGCGCAGACCGCGGTGATGCTCACCATCGGGGCCGGACTCGGCGCCGGCGTCGCCATCGACCGCCGGCTGTTCCGGGGCCGCAGCGGCCTGGTCGGCGAGTTCGGCCACCTGCCGGCCGGCCCGCTCGGCGCGCCGCTCGAACGGATCATCAGCGGGTCCGGCATCCTCGCCCGCGCTCGCGAGCTCGGCCTGTCGTTCGACAACGCGGCCGACGTGTTCCGCTCGGCCGACCCGCGCCTGACGCCGGTCAAGCAGTACGTCGAGCAGGCGCTGCTGGTCGTCCTCACCGCGGCGGTGGTCGCCTACGAACCGGAGGTGATCGTCCTCGGCGGCGGCGTCTCCCACGCGCTCACACCCGACCTGGTCCGGCTGCGCGGCCGGCTGCACGAGATCGTGCCCGCCGCCGCGGCGACGATGCACGGCGCGGAACTCGGTGACCTCTCCGGCGCGCTGGGCGCCGTGGTCGCGGCGCTGCACACGGCGTACCGGCGGCTCGGGCTCGCCGAGGCGGACCTCGCCCGCGTACCCCAGCCGGACGCCCTCGCCGGCTGCGACCTGCCGGCCCTGGCCGACCGCGCCTGAGCAGGCGGCAGCGCCCGCGCCGGGTGCTGCTGTGAGCGTTCACCCGGCGGCCGGCCCGCTACTTTCCCGGAACCGACCGGTTGAACATGTTATCGATAACCTGCTATGTTCCGGCACGGGAGCGAAGGGCACGCTCCCCGTCACCCCCGCAATCGGCAAGGCGATCCGAGGCACCTTCCTCGCCGCCCCGCCGGTCGGTGACCAGTCCGGGCCGCTCCGCCGATGCACGCCGACGCAGGCGGCCAACGGACGACTTCGGCCCCGGCCGCACGCGCGGCTCCGCGCCCTCTTCGCAGGCGACGTCGGCATCGACGGACGGTCCGGCCTGCACCACCACCCAGGGCAAGGAGTCCAGCAATGGCGAAACGAACATCCCTTCTCTCATCCATCGCCGCCGCGGCCGTGCTCCTCGCGGCGGCGGCCGGCGGCGCGCTCAGCGCCGACCTCGGCGAGACGGCGCAGGCGTCGACCAACGGCACGCTCGCGGCGACCGCCGGCTGCGGCAAGGCGCCCACGCTGTCCAGCGGGACGCGCACCATCTCCAGCGGCGGCCAGAACCGCAGCTACATCCTGCGCATCCCGGACGGGTACGACCGCAACCGCCCGTACCGGCTGATCTTCGGGTTCCACTGGCTGAACGGCTCGGCCAACAACGTGGCCTCGGCCGGCTACTACGGCCTGCTGCCGCTGTCGAACAACAGCACGATCTTCGTCGCGCCGCAGGGCATCGACAACGGCTGGGCCAACACCAACGGCCGGGACCTGACGCTGTTCGACGACATCTCCCGGCAGGTCGAGAACGACCTCTGCGTGGACACGTCCCAGCGGTTCGCGCTCGGCTGGAGCTACGGCGGGGCGATGAGCTACGCGGTGGCCTGCGCCCGGCCCACGATCGTCCGCGCGGTCACCGTCATCTCCGGCGCCAACCTCAGCGGCTGCAACGGCGGCACCCAGCCGGTCGCCTACTTCGGCATCCACGGCATCTACGACAGCGTGCTGAACATCTCCATGGGCCGGTCGCTGCGCGACACGTTCGTCCGCAACAACGGCTGCACCGCGCAGAGCCCGCGCGAGCCGAGCCGGGGCAGCCTCACCCACATCACCACCACGTACTCCGGCTGCCGCGAGGGCTACCCGGTGCAGTGGGCGGCGTTCGACGGCGACCACACCCCCAGCCCGGTCGACGGGTCGTCCAGCCCGAACGACTCCCGGACCTGGACGTCGGGGGAGATCTGGCGGTTCTTCAGCCAGTTCGCGTCCACCACGCCGCCGACCACGGTGCCGCCGACCACCGTGCCGCCGACCACCGTGCCGCCGACCACGCCGCCGGTCACCACCGCGCCGCCCACGACCCCGCCGGTCACGACGCCGCCGCCGGGTGAGCCGGGCGCCTGCACCGCGACCTACCGGACCATCAACACCTGGCCGGGCGGCTACCAGGCCGAGGTCACGGTGGCCAACAACGGCGCGACCACGCTCAACGGCTGGACCGTACGCCTGACCCTGGCCTCCGGCCAGGCGATCAGCAGCCTCTGGAACGGCGTCAACACCGGCACCTCGGGCTCGGTGTCGGTCCGCAACGCCGACTACAACGGCACGGTCGGCGCGAACGGCTCGACGACGTTCGGGTTCACCGCCACCGGAAACGGAGCCACCGCGCCCAGCGGCGTCAGCTGCACCAGTCCCTGACCTCACCGGACCGCGGATCCCCGCACGGGGAGCCGGGCCGTGGGTGGCATGCCGCCGCCCCGGCCCGGCACCGGCCGGAACAGCCGATGTCCCGCCGGGCGTCGGGATGTGCTCTAATTAACACTGGTCGATGTTTGCGCTAACATTCGCGACTCCGCAGGCCACCACCACCAACACCTCGGAGCCGCCGCACCAACGCTGTTAGCGTTGACACCGACGGCCACCCACAACTCGTGAGGCACCGTCCGGACGGTCGGGTGCCCGCGCGTACCCGAGGAGCCGTCATGGTGATCCCCCGTCCCCGGTCCGTCCGATCCGGGCCATCGCGTCTCGCTGCTCCCGCCCTGGTTCTCGCCCTGGCCGCCACCGGCGGCGGCCTGGCGCTCACCGCGAGCCCCGCACAGGCCGCCACCACGATCACCGTCAACGGCGCCTCCGGCGGCCAGACGTTCGACGGCGTGGGCGCGGTCAGCGGCGGCGGCGGCAACAGCCGGCTGCTGATCGACTACCCGGAGCCGCAGCGCGGGCAGATCCTGGACTATCTGTTCAAGCCCGGATACGGCGCCGCGCTGCAGATCCTCAAGGTCGAGATGGGCGGCGACACCAACTCCACCAGCGGGTCCGAGCCGAGCCACGAGCACGTCCGGGGCGATCTCAACTGCAACCGCGGCTACCAGTGGTGGATCATGGAGCAGGCCAAGGCCCGCAACCCCGCCATCAAGCTGGCGGCCCTGCCGTGGGGCGCTCCCGGCTGGATCGGCAACGGCAACTTCATGTCCCAGGACATGATCAATTACTTCGTGGACTGGCTGGGCTGCGCGCGGCAGCACAACCTGACCATGGACTACATCACCGCCGCCCAGAACGAGAAGCGGACGGACGCGAACTGGACCATCAGCCTGCGCCAGGCGCTGAATGCCAACGGCTACAGCGGCGTGAAGATCATCTACGGGGACGACTACCCCGGTAGCTGGGGACCGGCCAACGCCGTCGCCAGCAACGCCACGCTGCGCAACAGCATCGACGTGCTCAGCGGTCACTACCCGTGCGGCTACCTCAGCGCGCAGACCACCTGCACCGTGTCGTCGACAGCCACCTCCACCGGCAAGACGCTGTGGAACAGCGAGGGCGGCTCCCAGGACTACAACGACGGCGCCAAGCCGCTGGCCCGCGGCATCAACCGCGGCTACCTCGACGGCCGGATGGTCGCCTACCTCAACTGGGACCTGATCGCCGCCATCACGCCGAACCTGCCCTGGTCCACGGTCGGGCTGATCCTGGCCAACCAGCCCTGGTCCGGCTGGTACTCGGTCGGCAAGAACACCTGGGCGCTGGCGCACACCACCCAGTTCACCGCGCCCGGCTGGCGCTACCTGGACTCGGCCTCGGGCTACCTGGGCGGCAACCGCAACAACGGCAGCTACGTGTCGCTGCGGTCGCCCACCACCGGCGACTACAGCACTGTCGTCGAGACCATGGACGCCACCGCGGCCCAGCAGGTCACCATGAACATCACCGGCGGGCTGTCCACCGGGCAGGCGCACATCTGGGCCACGAACCTGAACTCGACGAACCCGAACGACTTCTTCGTCCGCACCGCGGACATCACCCCGTCGGGCGGGTCGTTCTCGTTCACCGCCCAGCCCGGCCACCTCTACACCGTCACCACCACGACCGGGCAGGGCAAGGGCACCGCCACCAGCCCCGCCCAGGGTTCGCTGGCTCTGCCCTACCGCGACGACTTCGACAGCTACGCCAGCGGGCGGTTCCCGAAGTACCTCCAGGACATGCAGGGCGCGTTCGAGATCGTCGGCTGCGGCGGCGGCCGGTCCGGCATGTGCCTGCGCCAGATGTCCGCGCAGGCGCCCATCACCTGGAAGACCCTCGCCGACCCGGCGACCTACGGCGGGAATCTGAGCTGGGGCAACTACACGGTCTCCGCCGACGTCCTGCTCGAACAGTCCGGCTACGCCCAGATCCAGGGCCGCGTCGGCAGCACCAACCTGGACCCCATCGGCCGCTACAACGCCTACTTCCTGCGGGTCACCGACTCCGGCGCGTGGTCCATCCTGCGCAACAACACCGCCGGGCAGCTCACCACGCTGCGCAGCGGGAACGTCGCGGCCCTGGGCACCAACCGCTGGCACAGCCTCGCGCTCGGCTTCTCCGGCACCACCATCACCGCCACGATCGACGGCACGACGGTCGGCACGGCCACCGACTCCACGTTCGGCACCGGCCAGGTCGGCTTCGGCACCAGCCAGGGCGAGACCGCGCAGTTCGACAACCTGTCGGTGGTCGCCGGCCCGGGCGGCAACCCCGGCGGTACGAGCGGCGCCTGGCTCAACCCCAACTCCAGCCGGTGCCTCGACGTGCCGAACCAGTCCCAGACCAACGGCACCCAGGTGACGTTGTGGGAGTGCAACGGCGGGACCAACCAGCAGTGGACGGCGACGTCGAGCCGGCAACTCCAGGTGTACGGGAGCAAGTGCCTGGACGCCGAGGGGCAGGGCACCTCGTCCGGCACCCGGGTGATCATCTGGGACTGCAACGGCGGCACCAACCAACAGTGGAACGTCAACACCGACGGCACGATCACCGGCGTCCAGTCCGGACTGTGCCTGAGCCCGAACGGCGGCGGGACCGGCAACGGCACCTCCGTCGTCCTGTCCGCCTGCACCGGCGCGAACAGCCAGAAGTGGAGCCGGGCGTGACGGCCCGACCCTCGCCGACCACACCACCCGCCGCGGCGCGGCCTACCCCGGGAGAAGACCTGTGACGTCAACGCTATGGAGAACCGACCGCCGGACCAGACGATGGCTCGCACTGGCGGTGACCATGCTCGCCCTGCTCGGGCTGGCCCCGGCCATCGCCGGCGGGCTGAACCCGACCGCCGCCCGGGCGGACAACCCGATCGTGCAGACCATCTACACGGCCGACCCGGCCCCGCTCGTGTACAACAACCGGGTCTACCTGTACACCGGCCACGACGAGGACAACTCGACCTGGTTCACCATGAAGGAGTGGCGGGTCTACTCGTCCGACGACATGGTGAACTGGACCGACCACGGATCGCCGCTCAGCCTCGCCACGTTCAGCTGGGCCAAGCAGGACGCGTGGGCCGGCCAGGCGGTCCACCGCAACGGCAAGTTCTACTGGTACGTGCCGATGGTCGTGCGGGCGACCGGCCAGATGGGCATCGGGGTGGCTGTGGCGGACAGCCCAACCGGGCCGTTCCGGGACGCCATCGGGCGCCCGCTGGTGAGCAACGGCGAGATCGACCCCACCGTGTTCATCGACGACGACGGACAGGCGTACCTGTACTGGGGCAACCCCCGCCTGTGGTACGTCAAGCTGAACGCGGACATGACCTCGTACTCGGGCAGCCCGACCCAGATCCCGCTGACCGCGGCGGGCTTCGGGGCGCGGACCGGTGACGCGAACCGGCCGACCCTCTACGAGGAGGGTCCGTGGGTGTACAAGCGCAACGGCCTCTACTACATGGTCTTCGCGGCCAAGTGCTGCTCGGAGTTCATCGCCTACTCGACAGCGCCCGGGCCGCTGGGACCGTGGACGTACCGCGGCACCGTCATGCCCACCCAGGGCAGCAGCTTCACCAACCACCCCGGGATCACCGACTACAAGGGCGGCTCGTACTTCTTCTACCACAACGGCGCGCTGCCCGGCGGCGGCGGTTTCACCAGGTCGGTGGCGGTGGAGAAGTTCTCCTACGGCGCCGACGGCTCGATCCCGACGATCAACATGACCACCACCGGCGCGCCGCAGATCGGCACGCTCAACCCGTACATCCGGCAGGAGGCCGAGACGAGCGCGTGGGCGTCCGGCGTGGAGACCGAGCCGGCCGGCGGCGGCGGGATGAACGTCGGCTTCATCGACAACGGCGACTACCTGAAGATCAAGGGCGTGGCCTTCGGGACCGGCGCGACCTCGTACACCGCCCGGGTGGCCTCCGCGGGCAGTGGCGGCACCATCGAGCTGCGGCTCGACAGCACCGGCGGCCCGGTGGTGGGCACCTGCCGGGTGTCCGGCACCGGCGGCTGGCAGACCTGGGCCGACACCACCTGCGCGGTCAGCGGCGCCACCGGCACCCACGACCTCTACCTGCGGTTCACCGGCGGCAGCGGCTCGCTGTTCAACATCGACCACTGGCGGTTCACCCCCGCCGGGAGCACGCCGCCGCCCACCGACCCGCCGACCACCACGCCGCCGCCGATCGATCCCCCGCCGACCACTCAGCCGCCCACCACGCCGCCGCCGAGCGGTGACGCCTGCACCGCCACCTACCGCACCACGAACTCCTGGTCGGGCGGCTTCCAGGCCGAGGTGACCGTCACGGCCGGCGCCGCGGCGCTCAACGGCTGGTCGGTGCGATGGAACCTGGCCAGTGGCCAGAGCATCAACCAGGTCTGGAGCGGCACGCTGAGCACCAGCGGCTCCACCGCGACCGTCAGCAACGCCGCGTACAACGGCTCCGTGCCCGCGTCCGGCTCCACCACGTTCGGCTTCATCGCCAACGGCTCGCCCACCACCCCTTCCCTGACCTGCACCACCCCGTGAGAGGAGCAGTCATGCGTACCACTGTGCGGAGATGGCTCACCGCGGGCGCCGCGCTCGCCGTGCTGGCCTCCGGTGTCCTGACGGCAACCGGACCGGCGGCCGCCGAGTCCAACGGCGGCACCCGGGTGATGCCGCTCGGTGACTCCATCACCGAGGGCACCCAGGTGCCCGGCGGCTACCGGATCGGCCTGTGGCAGCGGCTGGCCGGCGGCGGCTACCGGGTCGACCTGGTCGGCTCCCAGTTCAACGGGCCGGGCAACCTCGGCGACCACGACCACGAGGGCCACCCCGGCTGGCGCATCGACCAGATCGACGCCAACATCACCGGCTGGCTGAACGCCTACCAGCCGCGCACCGTGCTGCTGCACATCGGCACCAACGACATCCTGCAGAACTACAACGTCTCGACCGCGCCGAACCGGCTCTCCTCGCTCATCGACCGCATCACCGCCACGGCGCCGAACGCGGACGTGTTCGTCGCGCAGATCATCCCGCTCGCCAACTCCGGCCAGGCGGCGGCGGTACGCACGTTCAACGCCGCGCTGCCCGGCATCGTGCAGTCGAAGGTGAACGCCGGCAAGCGCGTCCACCTTGTCGACCAGTACTCGGCGCTGACCACCGCCGACCTGATCGACGGCATCCACCCGACCGCCACCGGCTACGACAAGATGGCGGCGGTCTGGTACCGCGCGTTGCAGTCGGTGTCCGGCAGCATCGGCACCCCCGGCAGCGGCGGCGGCGGCACGTACCAGAACGTGCAGCTCGTCGGCGCCGGCTCGGGCCGGTGCCTGGACGTGCCGAACGGCAGCACCACGAACGGCACCGCCGTGCAGTTGTACGACTGCTGGGGCGGCACGATGCAGCGCTGGACCTACACCTCGGCCAAGCAGTTGCAGGTGCTCGGCAACAAGTGCCTCGACGCCAACGGGCGGGGCACCGCGAACGGCACCAGCGTGATCATCTGGGACTGCAACGGCCAGCCCAACCAGCAGTGGAACCTCAACGCCAACGGCACGATCAGCGGCGTCCAGTCCGGGCGCTGCCTGGACGCGGCGGGCTACGGCACCGCCAACGGGACCAGGATCAACCTCTGGGACTGCCACGGCGGCACCAACCAGCAGTGGAGCGCGCGCGCCTGACCGGCACGCGACGGGCTCCCCGGCGGACCACACCGCCGGGGAGCCCGTCGGGGCCGGTAACCGGCGCATGACCAGCGACGGGCCCGGCGGGTACGTAGAGTGCGAACCATGTCGAAGCCGCCGCTGCCCGAGCCCGCCGTCGCCATGCTGCGCAAGCCGAACCCGGCCGTCATCGCCACGCTGCGCGACGACGGCCAGCCGGTGTCCGCCGCCACCTGGTACCTGTGGGAGGACGGCCGCGTCCTGGTGAACATGGACGAGGGTCGCCGCCGGCTGGCGCACCTGCGCCACGACCCCCGGGTCACAGTGACCGTGCTGGACGAGCAGGGCTGGTACACCCACGTCAGCCTGATCGGGCGGGTGGTCGAGCTGCGCGACGACGAGGAGATGGCGGACATCGACCGGGTCTCGCAGCACTACACCGGACGGCCGTACCCCAGGCGGGACCGCAAGCGGGTCAGCGCGTGGATCGAGATCGAGCGCTGGCACGGGTGGGGCGCGCACAAGGACAACAACCAGACCGGCTGACGATGCCCCCACAATGTCCGACCCATGCGGAAGAGTGTCGGGCATGAGTGAGCCGTACGACCCCAAGGCAGCGCTGCACCACTACCTGCGCGCGATCCGGGAGAACCTGATCTGGAAGCTCGACGGGCTGAGCGAACGCGAGGCCCGGCTTCCCCGCACCGCGACCGGCAACAACCTGCTGGGGTTGCTCAAGCACTGCCTGAACGTCGAGGCCGGCTACTTCGGGCCGACGTTCGGTCGCGAGTTCCCCACACCGGCGGAGCTGGTCGCCGGCGAGACGTTCGACGCGGACCCGCAGGCCGACTGGTACGCCCGCGAGGACGAGACCAAGGACGGGCTGATCGACCTGTACCGCCGCGTCGCGGCGTTCGCGGACCAGACGATCGACACGCTGCCGCTGGACGCGCCGGGGCGGGTGCCGTGGTGGCAGCCCGGCCGGCAGGACGTGACGCTGCACCAGGTCATCGTGCACGTCTGCGTCGACCTGGCCCGGCACGCCGGGCACGCCGACATCCTGCGCGAGCAGCACGACGCGGCGATCGGGCTGGGGCGGGAGAACCGGAACGTCCCCGAGGGCTACGACTGGCCGGCGTACGTCGACCGGCTGTCGGCGCTCGCCGACCGGTTCGGGTAGGCGGCTTCCGGTAATGGGACCGGAAGTTTCAACCATATTTCGGACAGTGGATCGACAGGACCAGCAGCATCGTGAAGCATCTATCCCATGAACATCCGGTCCGCCGCCGCCCCGCCGACCGCTGAGGACGCCAGCTCCGCCCAGCCTCCAGCCGACGTGCCGTCGAAGCGCACGCGCCGATGGCGCCGGCCGAACCCGGAGTGGACGCTGGCGATCCTGGGCAGCCTGCTGCTGGCGGTGGTGCTGACCTGGCCGACGATGCGGCACCCGGCGACCACGATCCCCGGCGACCTGGGCGACCCGACGTTGCAGGCGTGGCAGGTCGCCTGGTCGGGGCACGCCCTGCTCAACGACCCGGCCAACCTCTGGCACTCGAACACGTTCTTCCCGGAGCGGTACACCTACGCCTACAGCGACACCCTGCTCGGCTACGCGCCGTTCGGGATGGTCGGCTCCGGCTTCGAGGCCGCCGTGATCCGCTACAACGTGCTCTACGTGCTGCTGCACGCGCTGGCGTTCCTCGGGGCGTACGCGCTGGCCCGGCAGCTCGGCGCGAACCGCTGGGGCGGTGCGGTCGCCGGGATCGCGTGGGCGTACGCGCCCTGGCGGCTGGCGCACTCCGGCCACCTGAACATCCTGTCCAGCGGCGGGATCGCGCTGGCCCTGGCGATGCTGGCCCGGGGTCACGGCTGGTCGCTGCGCCACGGCTACCGGCCGGAGCGCCGCCGTCCCGGCTGGGCGGTGGCCGGGTGGCTCGTCGCCGCCTGGCAGGTCACGCTCGGCTTCGGCATCGGGCTGCCGCTCGTCTACTTCCTGCTGGCCGCCGTGCTGGTGGCGGCCGGCTTCTACGGCTGGTCCTGGTGGCGCAAGCGGGAGCGTCCGCCGTTCGGCCGCCGGCTGCTGATCGCGGACCTGGCCGGTGGCGCCGTGTTCGGCGCCGTGACGCTGCTGCTCGGCCTGGTCTACCTGCGCGTCGTCGACCTCAACCCGCAGGCCGTCCGCTCGCTGGACTGGACCAAGATGTTCTCCCCTCCCCTGATCGGGTTCATCACCGCGCCCGGCGACTCGTGGCTGTGGGGAGAACGGCACGCCGCCGCCCGGGAACAGCTGACCTGGCCGCCGGAGATGGCGCTGCTGCCCGGGATGACGCTGATCGGGCTGGCCGCGGCGGGGCTGTTCGTCTCGTCGTTCCCGGTGCGGCACCGGGTCGCGCTGGGCCTCGGCGTGCTCGGCACCGTGCTGCTCGGCCTGGGCGCCACCCTCGGCGGGGACGGCGACCCCGGCTATCTGACGCTGTCCACGCTCCTGCCCGGCTGGGACGCGCTGCGCACCCCGGGCCGGATGATGCACTGGACCAGCCTGCTGCTGGCGGTCCTGGCCGCCGGGCTGGTCACGGCGCTCGCCGAGTCGTGGCACCGGCCCTCGGCCCACCGCTGGTCGCGGGCCGTGGCACCGCTGGTCCTGCTGGTGCCGCTGGCGCTGGTGACGCTGGAGGGCGTCAACCGCACGCCGCACCCGGTCGTGCCGACGCCGCCGGCGGCGATGCGGACCGCGCCGGAACCGATGCTGGTGCTGCCCGCCGGCGGGATCGGCGACCTCAACTACATGCTCTGGTCAACCGACGGGTTCCCCCGGATCACCAACGGGCTCGGCGGTTTCGAGCCGGTCACCCAGGCGCAGACCCGGGTCGCCGTGGCCACGTTCCCCGACGCGGGCAGCGTGGCGTACCTGCGCGGGATCGGCGTCCGGTCGGTCGTCGCGGTGCCGAGCCGCGCGGCGGGCACGCCGTGGGAGGGCATCGAGAACCGGCCCGTCGACGGACTGGGCATCACCCGGGAGGAACTCGATGGCACGCTCGTCTACCGGCTCTGACGCCGCCGGCGCCGGGGGCGCGCGCCCGGGCGGCGGGCCGGGCGGGGCGACGGCGATGCGGCTGTCGGTGGTGGTGCCCTGCTTCAACGAGGAAGAGTCGGTGGAGCGGCTGCACGAGATGCTCAGCACCGCGCTCGCCGAACTCCCGGACGTGGACGTCGAGGTGGTGTACGTCGACGACGGCAGCGAGGACGGCACGCTCGCGGCGCTGCGCCGGCTCGCCGCCACCGATCCGACGGTCTGCTACACGTCGCTGAGCCGCAACTTCGGCAAGGAGGCGGCCATGCTCGCCGGGCTGCACCGGGCCACCGGCGACGCGGTAGTCATCATGGACGCCGACCTGCAGCACCCGCCGCGCCTGCTGCCCGAGATGGTCGCGCTCTACCGCCAGGGCTTCGACCAGGTGATCGCCCGCCGCGACCGGCGCGGCGACCGGTTCATCCGGATGGTCGCCTCACGCTCGTTCTACCGCCTGGTCAACTGGTGGATAGACGTCCGCCTGCTGGACGGCGCGGGTGACTTCCGCCTGCTGTCCCGGCTCGCGGTGAACGCGATCCTGGCGATGCCCGAGTACAACCGCTTCTCCAAGGGCCTGTTCTCGTGGATCGGCTTCCGCACCGTGGTGGTGGCGCACCACAACGAGAGCCGGCAGGCGGGGCGGAGCCGGTGGACGTTCGGCAAGCTGTTCAACTACGCGTTCGACGGGCTGCTGTCGTTCAACAACCGGCCGCTGCGCCTGGCGATCTACGGCGGGCTGTTCCTCACGCTCATCGCAGTGGGCTACATGGCGTGGGTGGTCGCCGACGCCGTGGAGAAGGGCATCGACGTGCCCGGTTACACCACCATCATCGTCAGCGTGATCGGCCTCGGCGGCATCCAGATGATGATCCTGGGCGTGATCGGCGAGTACATCGGCCGGATCTACTACGAGACCAAGCGCCGGCCGCACTATCTGGTGCAGGAGACCGAACGTCCGGTCACGGAGACCGGCGGCACGCCCCGGCTGCCGAACCAGCGCGCGGCGTGGTCCGCCGACCGGGGTCCACGCGCGGCGCCGGCTTGGGATGATCCGTCCCGAGATGCCTCCCGGCGTCACGCCACCGGGGAATCGATGAGCGGCGACGCCGACTGAGCGACCGCTGTCAGTGCCCGCCGATCAGCGCACAATCGTTCTCTTTTCGCAGGTGGCGGGGGGTTGCTATCGTCGCCCGCGACGCCGGAGACCGGCGCCGAGGAAAGGGTTGCGATGGGGCTGATGGACAAGCTCCGGGGCGAACTCATCGACATCGTCGAGTGGCTGGACGACAGCCGGGACACGATCGTCTGGCGGTTCCCCCGGTATCAGAACGAGATCAAGATGGGCGCCAAGCTGGTCGTCCGGGAGTCCCAGACGGCGGTGTTCGTCAACGAGGGGAAGATCGCCGACGTCTTCCCGCCGGGGACGTACACGCTGGAGACCCGCAACCTGCCGATCCTGTCCACCCTGAAGGGCTGGAAGTACGGCTTCAACTCGCCGTTCAAGGCCGAGGTGTACTTCGTCAACACCCGGCAGTTCACCGACATGAAGTGGGGCACCCAGAACCCGGTGATCCTGCGCGACGCCGAGTTCGGCGTGGTGCGGGTACGGGCGTTCGGCGCCTTCGCGGCGCGGGTGGTCGACGCGGCGCAGCTGCTGCGTGAGCTGGTCGGCACCGACCCGCAGTTCCGCACCGAGGAGGTGCAGGAGTACCTGCGGCAGCTGATCGTGGGCCGGTTCGGCGGCGCGCTCGCCACGGCCGGTGTGCCGCTGCTGGACCTCGCGGCGCACCAGGACGCGATCGGTCGGCGGCTGGCCGTTGTGCTGACCGAGGAACTGGCCGAGGTCGGTATCGCGATCCCCAAGTTCGTCATCGAGAACGTGTCGGTGCCGCCGGAGGTCGAGCAGGCGCTGGACAAGCGGACCAGCATGGGCGCGGTCGGCGACCTGGACCGGTACACCCGCTTCCAGGCCGCCAACGCGATGGAGGCCGCGGCGAACAACCCGGGCGGCGAGGCGGGCGCGGGCATCGGCCTGGGCCTGGGCATGGCGATGGGCCAGCAGATGGCCCGCACCATGGGCGGCGGCGGGGCCACGCAGCCGACGCCGGCCCCCGCACAGCCGGCCGCCGGGCAGCCGTCGACCGCGCAGCCGGGCGCCGCCGAGCCGCCGCCGCTGCCGGGCCAGGCCCAGTGGTACGTCGGCGTCGGTGGCCAGCGGCAGGGCCCGTACGACCTCGGTGGGCTGGCCGAGCAGGCGGGCGCGGGCGCGCTCGGCCCGGACACGCTGGTCTGGCGTGCCGGGATGGCGCAGTGGCAGCCCGCCGGACAGGTGCCGGAACTGGCGTCGGTGCTCGCCAGCGTCCCGCCGCCGCTGCCGCCGCAATGAGCGCGCGTCAGCGGGTGAGTCGCCCCCGCAGCGGGCAGGTGCCGGCATGAGCGAGACGACTGTCTCCCCGCCCTCATACCGGTGCGGGGGTTGCGGGGCCCGGGTGGAGTTCGCGCCGGGCACGACGACGCTCAGTTGCCCGTACTGCGGGCACCGGCAGGAGATTGCCGGCGCCGGCCGCGAGGTGCGCGAGCACGCGTACGCGGATCTGGCGTCGCTGCCCCGCAAGCCGGTGGCGAGCGTCGGCGCGCACACGTTCGTCTGCCCGGGCTGCGGCGCCCGGACGGAGAGCGACGTGCTGGCGCAGCGCTGCCAGTTCTGCGCCACGCCGCTGGTGGCCGACGCCGCGGCGGGCGAGCTGATCGCGCCGGAGGCGGTGCTGCCGTTCGCCGTGGACCGCAACGGCGTACGGACGGCGCTCGGCGAGTGGTGCAGCAGCCGCTGGTTCGCGCCGGGGAGCCTGAAGAAGATCAGCGAGGCGGAGACGCTGAAGGGCACCTACCTGCCGCACTGGACGTTCGACGCGCGGACCGTGTCGGACTACCAGGGTCAGCGGGGCGAGCACTACTACGTCACCGAGACGTACACGGTCACAGTCGACGGCAAGCAGGAGACGCGGACCCGGCAGGTGCGGCACACCCGGTGGCATCCGGCCGCCGGCACCGTCAGCCGGGACTTCGACGACGTGCTGGTGCCCGCCACCACCCACCTGCCCACCGAGCAGCTGGACAAGCTGGCGCCGTGGCCGCTGACCGAGGCGGCCGCGTACCACGGCGACTACCTGGCCGGATACCAGGCGCTGCGGTACGACACCGAGCCCGAGGCGGGCCTGACCGAGGCGAAGGCGCGGATGGCGCCGGTCATCCAGGGGGACTGCCGCTCGGACATCGGCGGCGACGAGCAACGGGTGTCCGCGGTGGACACCACGTACTCCGACGTGTCGTACAAGCTGATCCTGCTGCCGGTGTGGATCGCCGCGTACCTGCACGCCGGCCGCTCGTACCAGGTTCTGGTGAACGCGCGCACCGGTGAGGTCATCGGCGAGCGGCCGTACAGCGCCGCGAAGATCGCGGCGGCGGTGTTCGCCGCGCTGGTGCTCGTCGCCATAGTGGTGGCGTTCATGACGAGCCGTTAGCGTCGCTGCCCCGTCGAACGCCCACGGGCCACCGGTATCCGTTACCGGTGGCCCGTGCGCATCGCGCGAGGAGACTGACCGAGCGGCCGATTCGCCGCCGCGCCGATCCACGTGAGAGTGAGGGCACGACCACCACCGGCCGAGCGGCGGAGGGCAGCCCTGATGGACTCACTGCGCAAGACGTCGCTGGTCGCGGGCGGCTTCTACCTGCTCACCTTCGTCTCCATCCCCACCCTCAGCCTGTACGCCCCGGTACGCGAGCCGGACTACGTCCTCGGCACCACGCCGGACACGCCGGTCGTCGTCGGCAGCGTCCTGGAGGTGATCGTCGCCCTCGCCTGCATCGGCACCGCGATAGCGCTGTACCCGGTGCTCAAGCGGCAGGGTGAGGCGCGGGCGCTGGGCTTCGTCGCCGCCCGGGTGCTGGAGGCCGCCGGCATCTTCATCGGTGTCGCGAGCATCCTGACCCTGGTCGCCCTGCGGCGGGCCGGGGCCGAGCCGGACGCGCTCGTCACCGGCCAGACGCTCGTCGCGTTCTACGACTCGGTGTTCCTGCTCAGCCAGGCGCTCCTCCCGGCCGTGAACGCCCTGCTGCTGGGCTCCCTGCTGTACCAGTCCCGCCTCGTGCCGCGCTGGCTGCCGATGCTCGGGCTCGCCGCAACGCCGCTGCTCGTCGCCTCCGACCTCGGCACCCTGTTCGGCGCCTGGGACCGGCTGTCCCCGGTGGCGGCGGTCGCCGCCCTGCCCATCGCGGTGTGGGAGTTCTCGCTCGGCGTCTACCTGGTCGTCAAGGGCTTCCGGCCCTCCCCCGTCACGGCCGGCGCGGTCGAGCCCCGCCCGGTCCAGGATGCCACCGTCTGACCGGGTCAGGCCCGCGCGCCGCCGTCGACCCGCAGCACGGCCCCGGTGACGAAGGAGGCGCGGTCGCTGAGCAGCCAGGCGGCGGCCTGCGCGATCTCGTCGGGTTCGGCGGCCCGGCGCAACGGGCTGGCGGCCGCGAGCCGGTCGATGATGCCGGGCGACTCCGCGTCCCAGGCCCGCATCATCTCGGTGAGCGTGCTGCCCGGGGCGATCGCGTTGACCCGGATGCCCTCCGGCCCGTAGGTGATCGCCGCGGACTCGGTGAGGCTGTTCACCGCGCGCTTCATCGCCCCGTACGCGGGCAGTTCGGGGTTGCCCATCAGGCTGCCGACGCTGGAGTTGTTCACGATCGCGCCGGTGCCGGCGGTGGCCCGGATCGCCGCGACCTCGGCGACCATGGCGAGCCACGGCCCCTTGAGGTTGACGGTGTAGACGTGGTCGAAGTCCTCTTCGCGCACCTGGTCCATCGGTCCGGGCGGCACGATCGTCGCACCGTTGTTGAAGGCGACGTCGAGGCGCCCGTACACCTCGACCGTGCGGTCCACGGCGGCGCGCACGCTCGCCGCGTCGGCCAGGTCGCAGGCGACGTACTCGGCGGTGCCGCCCGCGGCCCGGACCTGCTCGGTGACCGCCTTCAACTGCTCCTCGGTCCGGGCGGCGAGCAGCACCCGGGCGCCCTCGGCGGCGAACAGCCGGGCCGCCGCGGCGCCGATGCCACGCCCGGCGCCGGTGATGAAGGCGACCTTGCCGGCCAGCAGACCGGCGGTCGGGTGGACGGTCGTATCGGTTCGTGTGGTGTCCATGCGGCAAGCCTGCGGCCGGTCGCGGAGCCCATCCAGGCACCGGCGGTACCTGGCTACGCGCCGCCGCGCACGGGCACACTGGGGTCGTGGACCGACGTGAGCTGGCATTGTTCCTGCGCAACAGGCGGGAGCGGATCACCCCGGCCGACGTGGGCCTGCCCGCCGGACGGCGCCGCCGCACGCCGGGGCTGCGCCGCGAGGAGGCGGCGCGGCTGGCGTTCATCTCGACCGAGTACTACACCCGGCTGGAACAGGGGCGAGGGCCGCGGCCGTCGCGCGAGGTGCTGGCCGGGCTGGCCCGCGCGCTGCGGCTGTCCGACGCCGAACGCGACCACCTCCACCACCTGGCCGGGGAGCCGCCCGCGCCGCCGCCCGGGCCACCCCGGGAGGTACGGCAGAGCGTGCTGGACCTGCTGCACCGGCTGCCGCAGGCGGCGGCGTTCGTGACCTCGGCGACGTTCGAGGTGATCGCCTGGAACGACCTCGCGGCGGCCCTCATGGAGGACTTCTCCGCAGTGCCCCGGCGGGACCGCAACCTGGTCCGCCGGGCCTTTCTCGGCCCGCACCTGCGCGGCGCGGGGCGGTACGACGTGTCGGACGTGGGCGAGTTCGCCCGTCACTCGGTCGGGCGGCTGCGCGCCGCCGCGGCCCGCTATCCGGACGACCCGGAGATGGCGGCGCTGATCGCGGACCTGCTCGCCGGCAGCGAGGAGTTCGCCCGCCTGTGGGACTCCCACGAGGTGGACGGCGCCCGCACGCTGAGCAAGACGTTCCGGCACCCGCTGGTCGGGCCGGTGACTGTCAACTGCGACGTCCTCGACATCACCGACCGCGACCAGCAGGTGGTCATCTACACCGCCACGCCCGGCTCCCCGTCGGAGGAGGCGCTGCGCCTGCTCTCCGTGATCGGCACCCAGCGGATGACCGTCGAGCACTGACCCCGCGGCCGCGCCGAGCGGCCGTCCACGGGCCGCCCGGCTCGGTGGAAGGTCATGGGTGTCAACTTGGCGCCGAGACACCCATGACGTTCCACTCGTCGGTGTGCCGCGTCAGCAGCCGATCCGGGTCGATCCCATCGCCACGTCGTCGTACCAGAGGGTGTCGGCCCCGCCGCCGTAGCTCTCCCAGCCCAGTTTCAGGTCGGTGAGCTGCGGCCGCCAGGTGCGGTTGTACCACTGGCCGTCGATGTCGTGCGTCGGTACGCCGTCGGCGGTCAGCCCGGTGACGGCGACGCCGTCCAGCCAGGTACGGAGCTGGCCGGCCGATCCGTCCACCATGAACTCCAGGCAGGCCCAGCGGTTGGTGGGCAGCGGCACGCTCTGCGCCACCCCGGCCGGGCTCTGCTCGGGCAGCGTGGCGTCGTCGGAGGCGCGGTTCCACTGCAGGGCGCCGTTCTGGCCGCCCAGCCGCAGGTCCCGGTTGCCGTCGGCGGCGTCCGCCATGGTGATCATCGTGGTGTGGTCGGTGGGCTGGGCGGTGGTGTGCCGCACCCAGATCCGGGCGTACCGGACGCTGCCCAGGCCGCTGAGGTTCTTCGTGGTCCGGACGAAGACGTGGTTGCAGTAGCCGGCGGCGCCGTTGATCCGGACCGCGCGGCTGCCGCTGTGCGTGGTGGTGGTGTCCACTGTGGCCGTACCGGCGCCGGAGCAGTCCGGGCTCACCACCGCCCAGTCGCCGGACGGCGTCGAGCCGGTCTGGTTCTCGAAGCCGTCGCAGAGCACCGCCCCGGCGCACCCGCTCGGCGGCGGGGTCGTCGGGGGCGCGCTGGTCGGCGGCGCCGTCGTGGGCGGCGCGCTGGTCGGGGGCGCCGTGGTCGGCGGGGCCGTCGTGGGCGGGGCGCTCGTCGGCGGCGCCGTGGTCGGCACCGCGGTGGTGGGCACGACGGTCGGGGACGGCGCGGCGCCGTTGCACGGCACGCCGTTGAGCGTGAACCCGCTCGGCGCGCCACCGGCGGCGCTGAACGTGCCCTGCACGCCGAACTCGGTGGAGCCGCCGGCCGGGATGCCGCCGTTGTACGACATGTTGCGGGCGGTGACAGTCGAACCGGACTGGCTGACAGTGGCGTTCCAGCCGTTCGTGACGCGCTCGTCGCCGGCGTACGTCCAGGTGACTGTCCACCCGGAGACGGCCGAGTCGCCGGGTGAGACCTTGACGCTCGCGGTGAACCCGCCGGGCCACTGGTTGGGTGTGTAGTCGACCTGGCAGCCCTGCGCGGCTGCGGCCGGGCCGGCGAGCAGCGCGGTCGCGGTGGCCGCCACGACGGCGGCCGCCGCGGTCACCGCCGCCAGGGCCGGGCCGGAGCGGATACGGAGAATCGTCATGGGAAGTCCTTCTGCGTCGGGCGGCGCGGCGCGACGACGCGCGTCCGGACGGACGGCGGCGCGGCGACGCGCTTCGGTGGCGGCGCGTCGATGCGCCACTGTGAGAAGTCGGTACGGACGACCGACGTGCCCGGCTCGGGGTGGACCTGTCAGCCGCCGACGGCCCGGTCGTGCGGACCTCGGCGGCGCCCGCCCTCAATCTATTGAGCGACGCCGATCCAATCAAGCGCCCCGGCGCGGCCGTGGTCTTCTTCCCGATTGCTGTGTTGCGCGGCGACGGCGCTGGTCGGCCGCCCGGCCGCCATGCGGCCCCCTGTGCGGGGCCCGCCCGCCGCACTAGTCTCCTCACCGCAACCCCCGGGCCGCCGCGCCACCGGCGCGGACGGCGGCACCCCGGCGACCGGAGGCGCGTGTGCCCGACGAGATCGACGACTCCTTCCTCGCCCTTCCAGTGGCCCGCCTCGCCGACGCCGCCCTGTCCCGGGCCCGGCAGCGGGGCGCGCGGTACGCCGCGCTGCGGGTGCAGCGGGTCCGCTCCGGGCGCACCGTCGTGCACGACGGGGCGCTGCGGGCGAGCGAGGAGGAGACCGAGACCGGCCTGGCGGTACGGGTGCTGCACCGGGGCGCGTGGGGCTTCGCCGCCACGCCGGAGCTGACGCCGGAGGCGGCGGTACGCGCCTGCGACGACGCGCTGGAGCTGGCCCGGGCCTGCGCCGACGTCGGCGGCGCGCCTGTCGCGCTCGCGCCCGAGCCCGCGTACCCGGCGGCGACCTGGCGCTCGCCGTACCGGATCAACCCGTTCGAGGTGCCGGAGAGCGAACGCGCGGAGCTGCTCAGCCACTGGTGCGCCGGGCTGCTGGCGCACGGGTCGGTGGCGCACGTGCTGGCCCGCGTCAGCGCCGCCCAGGAGAACACGTACTACGCCGACCTCGGCGGCACCGCCGTCACCCAGCAGCGCGTCCGGGTGCACCCGCAGGTGCTGGCGGTGGGCCGGCACCCGCGCGACGGCGGCGTCCAGACGCTGCGGACGGTCGGCCCGCCGGTGGCCCGCGGCTGGGAGTACCTGCACGGTGAGGGCTGGGACTGGGCCGGCGAGCTGGCCGAACTGCCGGCGCTGCTGGCCGAGAAGACGCAGGCGCCGCCGGTGCGACCGGGCCGGTACGACCTGGTGATCGATCCGTCGCAGCTCTGGCTCACCATCCACGAGTCGGTCGGGCACGCCACCGAGTACGACCGGGCGCTGGGCCACGAGATGTCGTACGCGGGCGGCACGTTCGCCACCCCCGAGTCGGCCGGGCGGCTGCGGTACGGCTCGTCGCTGATGACTGTGGACGCCGACCGGTCGGCCGCGCACGGACTCGCCACCGTCGGGTTCGACGACGAGGGCGTGGCCGCGCAGTCCTGGCCGCTGGTCGAGGCGGGCGTCCTGGTCGGCTTCCAGCACGACCGGGCCTCGGCCGCGCAGGCCGGCCTGCCGCGTTCCGCCGGCTGCGCGTACGCCGAGTCGTACCGGCACACGCCGATGGCCCGGATGCCGAACGTGTCGCTGCGGCCGGCGGTGGGCGGGCCGGACACGGCGGCCCTGATCGCGGGCGTGACGGACGGCTTCTACCTGGCCGGCTCGGACAGCTGGTCGATCGACATGCGCCGGCGGCAGTTCCAGTTCACCGCCCAGCGCTGGCACCGCATCCGCAACGGGCGGCTGGCCGGGCAGGTGTCCGGCGCGGCGTACCAGGCGGAGACCACGGCGTTCTGGTCCGCGCTGTGCGGGCTGGGCGGCGAGGGCACCTGGCTGCTCTCCGGCGCCGACATGTGCGGCAAGGGTCAGCCGGTGCAGGCGAGCGCGGCCAGCCACGGCTGCCCGGCCGCGGTGTTCCGCGGCATCGACGTCGTCGACACCGGAGGGCGGGACGGGTGAGCGGGATCCAGGACGCCCTGGAAGCGGCGCTGCGGCACCGGCGCGACGCCGACGAGCTGCTGCTGATCGCCGACGAGACGGCCGCCGCGCACATGCGCTGGGCGGGCAACGCGCTCACCACGAACGGCAGCGTGCGGTCCCGCCGGGTGACTGCGGTGGCGGTACGGGACGGCGCCGCAGGCGTACACGTCGGGCTGGTCGGGCACGGCGGCGCGCTCGGCGACGCGCTGCCCGGCCTGGTCCGCGCGGCCGAGCGGGCCGCCCGCGACGCCCCGCCCGCCGCCGACGCGGCGTCGCTGCCCGAGCCGTGGCGGACGCCGTCCTGGGCGGAGCCGCCCGGCTTCACCTCGGTCGACGCGTTCCGCGACGTGCTGCCCGGCCTGGCCGAGGCGTTCGCGGCAGCCGGGCGGCGGCGGCTCTACGGCTACACCGAGCACCGGGTGGTCACCACCTATCTCGCCGCGTCCACCGGCGCCCGCCTGCGGCACCCGCAGTCCACCGGCCTGTTCGACCTGAGCGTGCGCGACGGCGACGACTCGGCCTGGGCCGGTGTGACGGCGCCCGGCCTGACCGGGCTGGACGTGCCGGCGCTCGCCGCTGAGCTGTCCGCCACGCTGGCGCGGCCCGGCCGCCGGGTCGAGCTGCCCCCGGGACGCTACGAGGTGCTGCTCACCCCGAACTGCGTGGCCGACCTGATGCTCCACCTCTACCTGGCCGCCGGCGCACGCGGCGCGCTGGACGGGCGTACCGCGTTCAGCCGCCCGGACGGCCGCCTGCCGATCGGCGAGCGCCTCACCGCGCTGCCGCTGACGCTGCGCAGCGACCCGGACCACCCGCTGCTGCCCTGCGCCCCGTTCACGGTCAGCCGGGGCACCGACGACCTGACCGCCGTGGTCGACAACGGGCTGCCGCTGCGGCCGACCCGCTGGATCGACGAGGGCGTACTGACCGCGCTCGTGCAGACCCGGCACACCGCCGCGCGGACCGGCGCGCCGCTCACCCCGATGGTGGACAACCTGGTGCTGGAGGGCGGGCCGGACGCGCCGACGCTGCCCGAGATGGTGCGCTCCACCCGGCGCGGCCTGCTGCTCACCTCGCTGTGGTACCTGCGCGACGTCGACCCGGCGTCGCTGCTGCTGACCGGCCTCACCCGCGACGGCGTGCGCCTGGTGGAGGACGGCGAGATCGTCGGCACTGTGCACAACTTCCGGTTCAACGAGAGCCCGCTGTCGCTGCTGGCCCGGGCCACCGAGGCCGGGCGGCCGGCGGCGGCGCTGCCCCGGGAGTGGGGCGACTACTTCACCCGGATGGTGATGCCGCCGCTGCGGGTGCCCGACTTCCTGATGTCGGCGGTCAGCCCGGCGACGTGAACAGCGCGGCGAACCGGTCCAGGGTGCGCCTGTCGTACACGAGCTGCTTCTGCGGCGGGTACGGACGCCGTGGCGGCGGCACGTACCCGGGCTCGCCGCGCCGGGGCAGCGTCCCGTCCGGGCGGCGCAGGTGCGGGCCGTGGAAGAACCAGCAGAGCTGGCCGACCAACTCGGCGAAGACCAGCGGGTGCAGGTCGGCCGGGTACATCGCGAGGTGGCAGCGGGTGGCCCGGAACTCCCCGCGCGGCCCGAACGTGTTGCCGAACAGGACGTGCCCGAAGACGTCGTGCACCGCCCGGAAGATGTCGTTGTGCAGCAGTTCCTCCCCGCCGGCCCGGACTCCGGCGGGGGCGCGCAGCGGATGGTCGCCGCCCGCGCCGGCCGGTCCGTGCCCGTGGCGGGTGAGGAAGACGTGGAGCAGGCCGGTCGAGCGGACCCGCGCGACCAGGTCCCGCGAGTCCCGGTACGGCTGCCCCGGCCCGGTCCACGGCAGCACCCGGATGCCCACCTCGCCGATCAGCCGGAACTGCCGCAGGTTCTCCTCGGCCAGCCGGGCGTACCCGCGCTCCGTGCCGGCGGTGACCATCGGGGCGGCTTCGTAGCGGTCGGCCACCTCCCGGCAGAAGTCCTCGTCCAGCCGCAGCGACTCGGCGGCCAGCCGGTCCAGCCGGACGGCGGGCACGCCGGCGCGCGCCGCCGCCCGGTCGGCGTGTGTCTGGGCCAGCTCGCCGAGACGTACGGTGAGCCGGTGGTCGTCGCCGCTCATCGACCCGGGCGTCAGTCCTCCCCCAGCCACAGGTTGGTCAGGTCACCGTTGAGCACCGGGTACGGCAGCCAGTTGCGCACCCGGTGCCCGCGCAGCCAGTACTGGTGGGCGAAGAGGATCGGCACCACCGCGCAGTCGCGCAGCACCTCCCGCTCCGCGGCCCGCCAGTGCTCGTTCGCGGTCGTCTCGTCGGCGCAGCTCAGCGCCGCGTCGATGTGCTCGTTGACGACCGGGTTGTGGTAGTGGCCGAAGTTCGACCCCCAGTCGTCGTTGTCGGAGACGCCGGAGCTGTCGAAGAGCGCCTGGAGGTAGACGCGGGCGTTGTTGCCGTGCCAGTCCGGCTCCCAGCCGGACAGCGCCACGTCCCAGCGGCCCTCGCGGGCCCCGTCGGCCCGGCCGAGGTACGTGCCGAACAGCTCGGTGATGCCGGCCGGGACGAGGTCGAGGGTGATGCCGGCCCGGGCGGCGGCGGCGCGGACCACCCGCGCGGTCTCCGGGTGGATGTCCCGGTCCCGGTAGACAAGCTTCAACGTGAGCCCGTCCGGGTAGCCGGCGTCGGCGAGCAGCCGCCGGGCCCGCTCCGGGTCGCCGGCGCCGTCGTTCGCGGCGTACGGGGCGAACGGCCGGTGCGCGCGGCACAGCGGCGGCAGGATCTGCTCGGCGATGTCGTTGAGGCGCGGCCCGCCCCAGACCTCGGCCACAGTGGTCTTGTCGATCGCGTACTGCAACGCCTCCCGGACCTCCCGGCGGGCCAGCGCGCCGCCCTCGTTGGGGCTGAGCACGTTGATCACCAGGTACGGGCTGAACAGGCCGGCCGGGCAGACCTCCAGCCGGGGATCCCCGGCGGCGAACATCTCCGGCAGCCGCTCGGTCAGCGGCTGGATGTCCCACATCATGTCGGCGTCGCCGGCGATCACCATGTCGTGGCAGGTTTTCTCGTCGAGCCCCTGCCGCACCTCGATCCGGTCCACGTGCGCGGCCCGGACCGGGTCGGTGGCCGGGTCCCAGGTGCGGCTGCGCTCCAGCGTGATGCGCCGGTCCGGCTCGTAGCCGGTGATCCGGTACGGCCCGATGGAGCCGATCCGCTGGTCCAGCTCAGGGCTGCCGGGCACGAACCACAGGTATTCCTCCGGCGCCGGGGAGGCGAACGGCAACGCCAGGATGTTGAGGAAGTCCGGGGTGGGGCGGCGGGTGGTCAGCTCCAGCGTCCGGCCATCGAGCACCCGCAGCCCGGGCACCTCGGCGGCCTCCAGGTAGGGCGCCACCACGTTGAGGTCGCGGGGCAGCGTGAGCAGGTCGTCGCGGAACTCGGCGAGCCCTTCGACGGTGCTCAGGTAGTAGGGCAGGCCAGGGCTGGGCGCCATCGGGTGGGCCAGCCGCTTGATGCCGCGTACCACGTCGGCGGCGGTGAGCGGCCGGGGCCCGTTCGGCAGGTCCCAGCGCAGCCCGTCGCGCAGCGTGAACCGGTAGCGGCGGCCCTCGTCGTCGTACGGACCGTCCGCCGCCACCGCCAGGTCCGGCACCAGGTCGCCCGCGCGCCGGTGGTCGCGCGTCGCCGGGTAGGTGACCAGCTGCCGGGTGTACGCGCGGATGATCCCCCGGGTCACCGTGTGGTACGCCAGCGCCGGGTCGAGGTGGTCGACGTCGCCCGCGCCGACCAGGGTGAGCGTGCCGCCGCGACGCGGTCCGGCCCCGCCGGAGGTGTGCGCGGCGGCCGTCGGCGTGCCTGCTGCGGTCATGCGGACTCCTCCAGCCAGAGGTTGGACAGGTCGAACCAGCGGTCCACAGTGGGCATGGCGATCGCGTTGCGGACCCGCCGGCCCTTGCGGTGCGGGATGGTCGGGGCGTGCACGAGGATCGGCACGATCGCGGCGTCCCGCATGACGTGCAGGTCGACCTGGTGCCACAGCTCGGTGGCGCGGGCCCGGTCGGTGGCGCCGAGCGCCTCCTCGATCAGCCGGTCGACCTCCGGGTTGCTGTATCCGCCGTAGTTGCTGGTGCCGCGGGACGTGTTCGTCTGGAACATCGGCTGGACGTAGGTGCGCCCGTTCGGGCCGAACCAGTCGGGCGTCCAGGACGGCGCGGAGATGTCCCAGGCGCCGGCGCGGGCGTTGGCCGGGTCGCGCAGGAACTGGTAGTACTCGGCGTGGCCGAGCGCGACCAGGCGCACGCTGATGCCGCCCTTCTCCAGGTCGGTGGCGTAGGAGCGGGCCACCTCCGGGTTGGCGTCCACGTCCCGGTGCACGGCGGTGAGGGTGAGCCCGTCCGGGTAGCCCGCCTCGGCCAGCAGCGCCCGGCAGCGCTCCGGGTCGCCCCGGTCGCCCGGTGTCGGATACAGGTTGAAGTCGACGTGCCCGTCGTTGCCCGGCGGGATCGCCGTGTGGCCGGGCAGCATCACCGTCCCGGCCTCCAGGTCGTGGTAGATCTCGGCGATCGCGGCCTTGTTCATCGCGTACGCGATGGCCTGGCGCACCTTGAGCTTGCTCATCGCCCGGTCGGCGTTCGGGCTGAGCAGGTTGAACACCAGGTACGGGTTGAGCGCGTAGCCGAGGTCGTTGCCCGGGTCGGTGGGCGGCGCGACGTAGGGCTCGGTGATCGGTGACGCCCAGGACAGGTCGGCGCGCCCGCTGTCGATCACCTCACCCACCTGCTGCGGGGTGGCGATCTCCATGGTCACCTCGACCCCGTCCAGGTACTGCTGGCGCACCGGGTCGGACGCCTTGCGCCACACCGGGTTGCGCGCCAGCCGCACCGACTCGCCGTGGACGTAGTGGGTGACCCGGTACGGCCCGTTGGAGCGCACCCGCCGCCGGAACTCCGCGCTGTCCGGCAGCACCTCGTCGTACTCGACCGGGGCGGCGGAGGCGAAGTGCAGCGCCAGGATGTGCAGGAAGTCCACCGCCGGGCGGATCAGGTCGAACACGATCGTCCGGTCGTCGACGGCCCGCAGCCCGGCGATCTCGTGGCTGTTCTGGAACGCGGCCAGCTCGGCGGCGGTCGGCTCGGCCGAGGTGATCGCGGCGTCGTACGCGTCGCAGTACTCGGCCATCCCCCGGATGGTGCTGGTGAAGTAGCCGATCCCGCCGGCCCGCAGCACCGGGTTGGTCATCCGCTTGAAGCCGCGCACGAAGTCCCCGGCGGTCACCTCCCGGGGCGGGTCGGTGTCCCAGTACACGCCGGGGCGCAACCGGATCGTGTAGCGGGTGTGGTCGGCGCTGATCCCGCCGTTGTCCACTGTCGGCACCGCCTCGGCCACGTCGGGCACGGGCGTGACGGCCGACGGGTCACGCAGGTCGGCGACCGGCCGGTAGGTGAAGAGCTGCCGGGCGAAGAGCCGGATGATCTGCCCGCCGAGCATGTAGTAGGCGCAGGCCGGATCGAGATGGTCCATGCTGCCGGGCCCGTAGAGCCGCAGGGTGCCCCCGTACCGGGGCTGGCCGCCGTTCATCGACACACACCTTTCGTCGTCTCTGGTAGCTGCTGCCGGTGCCGGGTGGCGTTCAGGTGGGCGCGAGCGCGGTCCGCGCCACGTCGGCCCGCAGCTGCGACGGCAGCAGCGGCTCCCGCAGCAGCGTGGTGAAGCGGTCGGCGAGGCTGGTGCCGGGCTCGCGGGCGGCCAGCCAGGAGTCGACCAGCCGGCCGCCCTCGGAGTAGGTGACCGAGTACGCGCGCCACAGCGGGTCGGCGAGGAACGTCACCATCTGCTCGGCGCGCTCGGGCGGCAGCAGCATCCACCGCCGCAGGTACGCCAGCGCCTGCGCCCGGTCGCCGCCCTCGTCGTGCAGGAGCAGGGCGGCGTCCACCCGGGCCGGCAGGAGGCGTACGACCAGGCCGCGCATCCGTTCCACCCGCTCGCCCTCGACGTGGACGCCCTCCGCGGCGAGGATCCGCGCCGTCCACTCCCCCCAGCCGGGGCCGAGCACCGCGTCCACCGCCGCCTCGGCCAGGCCCTCGGTGACCAGGCACCGGGGCGTGTCGACCAGGGCGATGGTGTGCTCGTCCTGGCCGCCGTCCCGGACCAGGCCGGCCTCTTTCAGGCAGTGCTCGGTGTGGTGGCCGGGGTACGACTCGTGCGCCACGATGATGGGCAGCGCGGCCACCGACCGGCCGCTTGCAGCGTTCAGCGCCACCGCGGAGCGGAAGCCGCCCAGGTAGCGGTTGTACGCGTTCCACGGCGCGTCCCGGACCACCGTGTACTCGACGCGTTCGGCCCCGGGCAGGCCGAACCGGTCCCGGGCCCGCTCGCGCAGCGCGTCGGAGACCGCCTGCACGCAGCGGTGCAGCCGCTCCGGGGGGACGGTGTTGCGCCGGTAGAACTCCTCCACCCGGTCCACGAGTGGTCCCGGTCCGGGCAGCAGCGCGTCGATCTCGTCGTGCACCGCCGCGTACCGCTCCGGTGGGGTGCGGGTCACCTCGACGTCGAAGTAGGCGCGCACCTCGTCCTGGAAGGACATCGGCGTGCCGGCGACCCGGTCGGCGACCGCGCGCAGCGCGGTGAGCTGGGCGGTGAGGTGCCGCTGGCGGGCCGGTTCGAGGTCGCTGCCGGGGAGCGCGGCGAGCGTCCGGCCGGCCTGGCGGGACAGCTCCCGGGGGTCGGCCGGCGGTTCGGCGGCGACCTGTTCGCGCAGCGCCGGGTCACCGTAGTAGCAGTCGACGAGTCCGTCCACCAGCCGGCCCAGGCGCAGGCCGAGCAGCAGGTAGTCGCGTACCAGGGGGTTCACCCGGCCACCTCCGGGCGGGCGGCGGTCAGGTCCACCGCGTACCCCTGCGGGGGCAGCGGCACCAGCCCGTCGACCCGGTCCGGTTGCCTCGGCGCGGCCACCGGCGCCCGGTGCAGGATCGGCACCACAGCCACGTCGGCGACCGCGCGTTCCGCCGCGGCCCGCCAGGCGGCGTCGGCCCGCCACGGCTCGGCCGCGTCGAGCGCCCGCTCGATCAGCGCGTCCACCTCGGGTGCGGCGTAGCCGCCGTGGTTGGCGCCGCCGGGCACCGGGTTCGCCTGCAGCATCGCCTGCGCGAAGACCCGCCCGTTGTGCTCCAGCCAGTCGGGCACACGCGCCGCCACGGCGAGCTGCCAGCCGCCGGCGGTGGCGGGGGCGCGCAGCGCCTCGGTGTACGCGGCGTCGGCGAGCCCGACCGCCCGGGTCGGCAGGCCGGCCCGGGTGAGGTCGGTCGCGCAGGCGTGCGCCACCTCGGGCCCGAGGCCGGAGTGCGGGTGGATCAGGACCAGCGGCGCGCCGTCGGCGTGGCCCGCCGCGGCGAGCAGGTCGCGGGCCCGCGCCGGATCACCGGTGGGGTACGCATCGGCCGTGTCGTGCCCGGCGTTGCCCGGCGGGATCAGCGAGCCCGCCACCCGCACCGGCACGCCGGGACGGTGCCGCCGGTACAGGTCGGCCACCGCCGCCTTGTCCACGGCGAGCGCCGCGGCCTGCCGTACCCGAAGGTCGGCCCAGACCGGGTCGCGCAGGTTGAGCACGAGGTACGGGTCGAGCGCCCAGCCGAGCGCGCCGTCCCCGTCCACCGGCTCGGCGGCCGGCAGCCCGCCGACGGCGGGCGCGACCGACACCTCGGCCAGGGCGTCGGCCGCGTCGGCGCGGCCGACGCCGTCGCTCAGGCGCAGCTCCACCCGGTCGGCCTCGGCCCGCCGGTACGGGTCGGCGGCCGGCTCCCAGGCCGGGTTGCGGACCAGCTCGGCCCATTCGCCGGGCCGGTGCCGCCGCACCCGGTACGGCCCGTTGGCGCGCAGGTGGGCGGCGGCCTCGGGGCTGCCGGGGACGAACGCGTCGTGCTCGACGGGCACCGCCGAGGCCGCGGGCAGCGCGAGCATCTGCACGAAGTCCAGCGCCGGCCGGGCCAGCTCGATGACGAGCGTCTCGTCGTCGAGCGCGAAGACGCCGGGGATCTCGTGCGCGTTCTGGTATGCGGCGAGCGTCGCCGCGTCCCCGGCCCGGTGGGTGGCCTCCGCCGCCCACGCGGCGGCGAACTCGGCGAGGCCGCGCACCGTGTCGGCGAAGTACGCGAGCGACGGCGAGGGCCGGACCGGGTTGCACATCCGCTTGAAGCCACGGACCACGTCGTGCGCGGTGACCGGGCGCCGGTCGGGGGTGTCCCAGCGGATGCCGGGGCGCATGTGGAACACGTAGCTGCGGTGGCTGGCGCCGAGCCCGGCGTTCCAGGTGGAGGGGACCTCCAGGGCGAGGTCGGGCACCGGCGTGACGGCCTGCCAGTCACGGACGTCCCGGGCGGCCTGCCAGGTGACGAGCTGCCGGGTGTGCAGCCGGACGAACGGGGCCGCCGACGCCGGGGCGCAGCTGGGGTCGAGCGGCGCGGCGGCGGTGGGCGCGACCACCCGCAGCACGCCGCCGCAGCGGTGCGGGACGGCGGTGTCCGGCCGGTACGGGGCGACGGTCATGACAGCTCCCGTACGAGGTCGGCGATGGCGTCGACGGCGAGGTCGACCTCCTCGGCGGTGTTGTAGAGGTGGGTGCAGATCCGGGCGGCGTAGTGCTGGTGCGGTGAGCCGGCCACGTCGAACTCGGTCCACCGGGTCCAGATCCGGTGCCGGCTCTCCAGTTCGTCGACGAGGCGGGCGAACTTGGTGATGTTCCAGCCGTCGGCCCGGTCGGGGAACGGGTTGAACGCCACCAGCGGCGCGGTCAGCCGGTCGTCGGTGAGCGGGGAGTACAGGGACTCGACGCCGAACCGCTCGACGATCCGGGCGCGGGTGTGCTCGCCGAGCGCCACCGCGTGCCGCTCGATGCGGTCCCGGCCGATCCGGTCCCACAGCTCGCACGCCTTCGCCAGTGCGGCGCCCCGGGCGATGCTGGCGCTGCCGGCGCTCTGCAGGTAGTCGCCCATGTTGTAGCTCTCCACCCGGGTGGTGGTGCGCGGCGGCGGGGCGCCCATCATCGGGTACCAGGTGGAGATGACCGGCCAGAACGTCGGCAGCGGCAGCGGGTTGTGCTCGGGGTGGACCTTGTTGCGGACGTACAGCAGCCCGGTGCCGAGCGGCCCGCACTGGAACTTGGAGCCGGAGCAGGTGACGAAGTCGGGTCCGAGCGCGCGCAGGTCGGTGTCGAACAGGCCGGGCAGCAGGGCGCCGTCGACCACTGTGGTCAGACCGTGCCGCTGGGCCAGGTCGCAGAGCTGGCGCACCGGCATCCGGGTGCCGGTGAACAGCGTGACCGCGGCGAACGCCAGCACCTTCGTCCGCGGCGTGATCGCCCGGGCGAACATGTCGACGATCTCCTCGGCGGTGACGTCCGGCCCGACCGGCGGGGTCAGCACGGTGAGCGTGATCCGGTGCCGGTTGCGCAGCAGGTTGAAGTTGGACAGCACCGAGTAGCACTCGTGGCTGGTGGTGATGACCTCGTCGCCCTCGTGCAGCTCGAGCCCGTTGATGACCCGGGCCACCCCCTCGGTGGCGTTGTGGCAGATCACCATCTCGTCCTGGTCGACGCCGAACGCCCGGCCGATGGCGGCGCGGTGCTCGGGGTACATGCCGGGCGGGTAGACGTTGCGCAGCCCGCCGTTCCACTCCCGGGTCACCCGGTCGTTGACGTCCAGCACCTCGTACGGCATCACGCCGATGGTGCCGGTGTTGAGGTGAACCGCGTCGGGCTCCACTGCGAACAGCGACCGCAGCTCCGCGAAGGAGGCGGTGCGCAGCGGGTCGGCCGGTGCGGTCGGCCCGCCGGTACGGGAGGCCGTCGTGGTCGCGGGGTCGTCGGTCACGCTGACGCGCATGGCGTCCCTCCTGTCAGGAGCTGGCACCCACCAGCGAATTTACCATATGATTCTCAAGTAACTACCCGTCCCGCTGCCCGCCCCGTCCGACCGCGCCGGGCGCTCCGGCGCGTCACCACCGCAGAGCAGGGAGAAGCGATGAACGCGTGCCACACCGGCGGCTGGCCGGACACCGAAGCGCCACAGCGGACGGAGCGCGCCACCGCCTCCGGCTGCTCCTGCGGCTGCGCCGGCCACTGCCGGCCGCCGTCGGCCGACGCCCGCGGCGACCGCGACCGTCGGCAGGACCAGTTCGACGCGCGCGACCGGGTGCCCTGACGCCGGCGCGGGTGGGGGCGGCCGGGACCGCCCCCACCTCGCCGGTCAGCCGCCGAGCACGTCCGGCAGCCGGACCGCCTTGAACCGCCGGTCGGCGAAGTCGCAGTACCAGACCAGCTCGCCGTCCCAGGCCAGCCCGGTCGGATGCCCCGGCAGCCGCACCGTGGAGACCAGCCGGCCCGACTCCGCGTCCACCGCGTGCAGCAGGCCGTCCTCGAACTCGGCGTAGAGCACATGACCCTCGGCGTACGTGAGGCCCGAGGGCGACCCCACTACCGGATGTTCCCGCTGCACCGTCATCGTCTCGAAGTCCCGCAGCTGGATCACCGCGGGCGCGCGCAGGCAGAGCCACACCCCTTCCGGCCCGGTCTCCATGCCGGTGACCCGGCCGTTGGAGGGCCGCACCGGCTTCGAGCCGACGGTCTGGCCGGTGGCCGGGTCGATCAGCAGGATCCGCTTCGGCCGGCCGCCGATCTGGCACAGTTTTCCGTCGGCGTACCCCAGGTCGGCCCGCACGTCCGGGTACCCGAAGGACCGGCGTACCGCGCCGTCCGCCGGGTCGATCGCGAAGATCCGCGCGGCGTCCTGATCGGAGTGCCAGAGCCAGGTACCGTCCCAGGTCAGGCCGCACATGTAACCGGCCGGGCCGGGCAGGCTGCGCACCACCTCGACCGGCGGTGCGATCGTCGAGCCGCTCACCGTCTCGTTCTCCCTTCGTTGGCTGACCCGGCCCGCGCCGGGCCGGCGGACCTGCGGGCGGCGTCAGTCGACGGCCGCCACCGGGGCGTTGCGCCGGGCCGCCAGCGCGGCGATGTGCTCCGGCGACGCGCCGCAGCACCCGCCGGCCACCGCGAGCCGGTACTCCACCACCCAGCGGGCGACCAGGTCGCCGAACTCCGCCGGGTCGAGCAGCGGTCGCGGCCCGGGCGCGCCGTCGCGGCGGTCCTCCAGGTTCGGGTACGCGCCGATCGGGCCGTCGTCGGCGTCGCGCAGCGCCCGCAGGCACCGCTCGGTCGCCTCCGGCCCGGTGCAGTTCACCAGCACCACCTCGGCACCGGCGGCGCGTACCGCGCGGGCGGCGTCCACCAGGGAGTCGCCGGACAACAGCCGGGCCTGGTCGTCGCAGACGAAGGCGGCCCAGGCCCGGGCGCCCACCTCGCGCACCTGCTCCACCGCGATCCGGGCCTCGCGGGCGGTGTTCATGGTCTCCACGAGCACCAGCTCCACCCCGGCCCGGACCAGTTCCACCGCCAGCCAGCGGTGTTCCTCGCGCAGCTCGTCGTCGGTCGGCACCAGGTCCGGCCGGTAGCAGTCCTCGACCGGCGCCATCGAGGCGGCGATCCGGGTGCCGGGTGCGCCGGCCGCGTTGCGGGCGGCGAGCGCGACGCCGACGGCGGCGTGCACCATCCAGCCGAGCCCGGCGTCCTCCAGCCCGGCGCGGCGCAGCGCCCGCAGGTTGCAGCGCAGCGTGTTCGCGGTGAGCACCTGCGCCCCGGCGGTGAGGAACCGCTCGTGGACGTCGCGCAGCACGCGCCGCCGGCTGTCCGCCAGCAGCGCCGCGGTGCCCCACCACGGGGCCTGGTAGGGCAGCCCGGCGCGCTGCAACTCGGTGGCGAGCCCTCCGTCGAGCACCACCGGGGCGCCGCCGGTCGTGAATGCGGACATGTCTCCTCCTTCGCGGGGCGGGTAATGCCGGTCAGCGGGTCAGGCGCCGTCGCGCAGCGCGGTGACCAGGTCCTCGACCAGGTCGGCCGGGTCCTCGATGCCGGGTGAGATCCGGATCAGCCGGTCGGTCAGCCCGAGGCGCCGGCGTACCTCGGGCGGCACCGGGCGGTGGGTCATCAGCGCCGGGCACTCGATCAGGGACCGGACGCCGCCGAGGCTGACCGCGGCGGTGAACAGGCGTACCCCGTCGAGCAGCTTGGCCGGGTCGCCGCGGTACTCGAAGGCGGCGAGCGCGCCGGGCGCGGTCATCTGCCGGGCCGCGACCGCGTGCTGCGGATGCGCGGGCAGCCCCGGATAGCTGACCCGGTCGACGCTCGGCTCGGCCAGCAGCGCCGCCACCACCGCCCGGGTGTTCTCCACCTGCCGGGCGGTACGCAGCGACAGCGTCTTCAGGCCCCGGTGGGTGAGGTAGCAGTCGAAGCCGCCGGGGGCGTTGCCGGCCACCGTGCGGTACGCCAGGAACCGCCGGTGCAGCTCCTCGTCCTGGTAGACGAGCGCGCCGCCGAGCACGTCGAGGTGACCGGCGACGGACTTGGTGGTGCTGTAGAGCGTGATGTCCGCGCCGTGCGCGAGCGGTCGTTGCAGCACCGGCCCGGCCAGCGTGTTGTCCACCACGACCAGGGCTCCGTGCCGGTGCGCGAGGTCCGACACCGCGGCGATGTCGGCGACCTTGAGCAGCGGGTTGGTGGGTGTCTCCAGCCACACCATGGCCAGCTCCGGGCCGCACTCGGACAGCGCGCGGTCCCGCTCGGCCGGGTCGGCCAGGTCCACCTGCCGTACCGTGACGCCGCGTTCGGCGGCGGCGGCGAGCAACTGGTGGGTGCCGCCGTACACGTCGTCGGAGGCGAGCACCAGCCGGCCCGGCGGCACCACCGACAGCGCCGTGGTCGCGGCGGCCTGCCCGCTGGTGTAGACGGTCGCGTGCCGGGCGTCCTCCAGCGCGGCGAGGCACTCCTCCAGCGCCTCCCGGTTGGGCTGCTCGCCCCGGGCGTAGAAGTAACGCGGCGGGTCCTGGGCGGTGCGGTCGTAGGTGGTGCTGAGGTGGATCGGCGGCACGACGGCGCCGGTGCCGGGGACGGGTTGCTGGCCGACGTGCACCAGCCGGGTGTCGAACCTCATGACGCTCCCTTCCGGGCGCTGCTCAGAGGAACCGGACGTCGGGGTGGTCGGTGGTCCAGGGCCCGGGCCGTACGCCGGCGAGCAGCTCGCCGACGAGGTCGATCTCGGCGGTGGTGTTGTAGACGCCGAAGGAGAGCCGGACGGTGCCGAGCAGCCCCAGCGCGTCGAGGAAGGTGCTGGCGCAGTGCACGCCGCAGCGCACCGCCACGCCGTGCCGGTCCAGGTGCGCCCCGACGTCGTACGGGTGGATGCCCTCGACCACGAACGAGACGATGCCGCTCGGGTCGGCGGCCGGGTCGCCGACGACCCGTACCCGGTCGACTGCGGTGAGCACGTCCACTGCGTGCCGGACCAGCGCCCGGTCGTGCCGGCGGATCGCGTCCCAGCCGAGGTCGCCCAGGTAGTCCAGGGCGGCGGCCAGCCCGACCGCGCCGGCCACGTGCGGTGTGCCGGCCTCCCACCGGGCCGGCCCGTCCAGGTAGCGGACCGGCTGGTCGGCCGCGACGCCCTTCACGGTGCCGCCGCCCACCTGGTACGGGGGCAGCCCGGCGAGCAGGTCCCGGCGGCCGTGCAGCACGCCGACGCCCATCGGCCCGTACGCCTTGTGCCCGGAGAAGCAGTAGAAGTCGGCGTCGAGGTCGCGCACGTCGACCGGGCGGTGCGGTACGGCCTGGGCGCCGTCGACCACAACCAGCGCGCCGGCCCGGCGGGCGGCGGCGGTCATCTCCCGTACCGGGTTGACGGTGCCGAGCACGTTCGAGACGTGGCTGACCGCCACCAGCGCGGTGTCCGGGCCGAGCGCGGCGGCGAACCGGTCGGCGTCGACCCGCCCGTCGGGTCCGGCCGGCACCACTGTCAACGTGGCGCCCGTACGGTCGCAGAGCCGGCGCCAGGGCAGCAGGTTGCTGTTGTGCTCCATCCCGGTGACCACGACCCGCCGGCCCGGGCCGGCCACCCGCAGGCCGGCGGTGTCCGCGACGAGGTTGACCGCGGCGGTGGTGCCGGCGGTGAAGAGCACCTCCTCCGCCTGCGCCGCGCCGATCGCCCGCCCGACGCTCTCGCGGGCCTGCTCGTACCGCTCGGTGGACTCCAGGCCGAGCCGGTGGTAGCCGCGCCCGACGTTGCTGTTCGCCCCGGTGTAGTAGTCGGTGATCGCGTCCAGCACGACGCGGGGCTTCTGCGTGGTGGCGGCGTTGTCCAGGTAGGCGACGAGGTCACCGGCCCGGCGGGCCAGCAGGGGGAAGTCGTCTCGTACCGCCCTGGGCAGCGCCTCCGGGTCGTGTCGCACCGTGTCCGTCATGCCGGCTCCTGTCGCTTGACGGCCGGTCGTCGGTGCCGGCGTACGCGCCGCGCGGGGCCGCCCCGCGACGCGCACGGACGCCGTCAGGCGCTCGGGCGACGGAGGGGCGGACCGGTCGTCCCCGTGGGACCACAGTGCTCGGGAGGTGCCGCACGGGCGCGGCGTGCCGGACGACGACGGGCCCCGACGAACGCCGAGGCTAGTTCAGAATAATATAGTGATCCGGTCCCGTCACCCCCTGGCGCGGTTCAGTGACCGGAGACCGCCTGGGCGGCGGGCGCCGCGCCGGCGTCCAGGCCGAGCAGCTCGCAGCAGCGCAGCACCGCGTCGATGTCGCCCTCCAGCTTGAGCTGGCCCCCGACCATCGCCATGAGCGGCGTGACCCGGCCGGCGCCGATGCGGACGAAAGTGGCCGCGTCGGTGGTCGCCACCATCGCCGCGTTCTCGGACGGCCCCTTCGCCACACGCGGCACACCGCCTGCGACGTCGATGCGGAAGACCTCGTCGTCGACCTGGAACTGGTAGCTCTCGTCGATCGGGGAGATCTTGTCCCACTGGAACATCGCCTCCACGGCGAGGAAACCCCAGTGCGGGCGGACCGTGTCCTCGGCCTTCAGGTCACCGACGAACTCCAGGCCCCAGTGCGCGAGCCCGAGCACCATCGGCCGCAGCGCCTGGCCGGTCGGGGTCAGTTCGTAGGAGAGCCGGCCGCCGGTGCCGTGCACGTCGACCTGCCGCAGCACGCCCGAGTCGACAAGGAACTTGAGCCGGTCGGCGAGCAGGTTCGTGCCGATGCCGGGCAGGTCCGCCAGCAGCTCGCCGTAGCGTCGGGGGCCCATCAGCAGCTCACGGATGATCAGCAGCGTCCAGCGTTCGCCCAGCACGTCGAGCGCGGACGCGAGCCCGCAGTACTGGTGGTAGGAGCGCTTGCCGGCAAGGCCAGTCTGTGCCATCCCGCTATCGTATATTTTAGTCGGCTGTTTGCGCAGGTAGGGCCGCCCGGTCGAAGCGACCGGCCAGGCCCGGCCGACCGTTCGGACGGTGCTCAGGCGGCGGCCCGGCGGCCGAAGAGCCCGCGCATCAGCACCGGCTTGGCCAGCTCCTGGAAATCGAGGTCGGGATCGAGCTCGCGTACCGTGCCCTCGATCACCAGCAGCGAGAGCAGCGGGAAGATGAGTTCCGGCGCGGCGTGCACGCCGTAGCGGCGTTGCAGGTCGAACATCTCCGCGGCGAACGCGATCAGGCTGAACTCGCGGGCCGGCAGCCCGTGGCTGCGCTCCACCAGGTCGGCCATCTTGACCAGGAACGTCTCCACGTCGGCGTCCGGCCGCAGGCCGGTGCCGCTGCGCACCACGATCTCGGCGCAGTGCCGGCCACGCCCGATCGACATGTTCATGAAGAACTCGGCGAAGAGCCGGCGCAGCTCCTCGGTGAGCTGCACGCTGAACCCGGCGTCGAGCACCACCACCTGGGCCCCCCGGGTGAAGTAGAGGTTGCCCGGGTGCATGTCGCAGTGGACGAATCCGTCCACGAAGAGCATGTGGTAGATCGCCGTCATCGCGGAGGCGGCGAACCGCTTGCGCACGGCCGCCGACATCGACCGCGCCACGTCCACGTCGAGGTCGGGCATGAACTCCATGACCAGGCAGCGCGGCCGGCAGGCGTCGTCGCGTACGCCGGGCACCCGGACCCGGGGCACCACGGCGAGGTTCTCCTTGAGCCGGCGCAGGTTCTCCGCCTCCCGGGCGAAGTCGAGCTGGCCGAACACCGCGCCGCACATGTTCTCCACCACCTCCCGCACCGGGACGCCGCGCAGCATCGGCAGCCGGGCCATCACCCGGGCGCCGCGCCGCATCAGCGCGAGGTCGAGAGCCATCGTCGACTCGATGCCGGGGCGGCGCAGCTTGAGCGCCACCTCGGCGCCGTCGGGCATCCGGCCCCGGTAGACGCAGGCCACGCTGCCGCTGGCCACCGGCGTCAGGTCGATCTCCGCGAACTCAGCGGGCGTCTCGCTGCCGTACGCCTCGGCGAGCGCCCGGCTGGTCTGCTCGGGTGTCATCGGGTCGACCCGGTCCTGGAGCACCGACAGCTCGTCGCAGAGCGCGGCCGGCAGCACGTCGCGCCGGGTGCCGAGCACCTGCCCGGCCTTGACGAACGTGGGGCCGAGCCGCATCAGCAGCGTGGTGAGGCGGCGGTACAGCAGCCGACGGGCCGCCGCCCGGTCACCTCGGGCCACCTTGACCAGCGCCGGTGGCAGCGCCGGCAGCAGGTGGGCGGCGCCGACCGCGCCGATCCGGGTGGAACGGGCCAGCAGAGCGCGCGTGGTCACCATGGACGTCAACCCTTCGTGATGCCCGGCACCTCGATCGCCCGGAGTTGCAGGGTGGTGAAGTCGCAGTACCAGATGCGGCGGCCGTCCCAGGTGATGCCGGTCGGGTTGCCCGCGACCGAGTAGGCGGCCACCTCCCGGCGGGCCGCCACGTCGTACAGGTTGATGGTGGCCGCGTCGTGGTCGGAGTAGACGAGGTAGCTGTCGGAGACGGTCACGCCGGCGATCGGGTGCCGGACCGGGAACGTGTCGATCAGCCCGAAGCCGTCCGGGTCGCGCAGGTCGACCTGGCGCAGGTCCTCGTAGCCGAGCCAGAGCCCGTGCCGGGTCGCCTCCAGCCCGCACAGCACGTTGCCGGGGCGCGGGTTGCCGAACTCGCCGAGCAGCTCGCCGTCCTCGGGATCGACCAGCCGCAGCACGCGGTCGTCGCCGGCCACCTGCAGCAGCCGCCCGCCGATCGTGGTCAGGTCGGTGCGTACGCCGGGGCAGTCGAGCCGGCGGACCACCTTGCCGCTGATCGGGTCCAGCGAGGCGATCTGGCTGGAGACCGCCTCGGAGAACCAGAGGCACTCCGCGGCCCAGGTCAGACCGCAGAGCTTGAGAGCGCCACGGACGGGAATGTCGCGGACGGTACCCACCGCGAAGGGCATCAGGACCTCCTCTGCCGGGACAGGCCGCACTCCAGCCGCCAGCCGGTCACGGCGCGGACGTCGCGCCGGGCCGGGCGGCGCAGGGCGACGGACAGTTCGTCACCCTCGGCCACGTCGGTGTGCCGCAGCGGCCACACCCAGACCGCCCAGTTGCAACCGGGGTACGACGGAAAGTTCGACAGCGTGACGTCGTCGGTGAAGTCGGCGGTGAAGAAGCCGAGCACGGCGTGCAGCCGTCCCGGCGTGGTGACCGGCAGCCGCTGCCGCAACGTCTGCCGGGACGGTGACCGGCCGTCGAGCGTCTGGTCGAGCACCACAGTGGGCTCGGTCAGCAGCCTCGGCGGGCGCTGGAAGAAGTGCAGCTGGGCCGCCGGGGCCACCAGCTCCTGCACCGGGTCGAGCCGGTAGCCGTAGAAGTCGGCGCCCCACAGCCCCCAGCCCTCGTCGGCGAACTCGGCCGCGGCCAGCCAGGTCCGCAGCCGCCGGGGCACCACCCGGCCACCGGGGCGCAGGTGGCGGCGGGCGATCACGTGCAGTACCTCGGCCATCTCCTCCTCCGGACCGAGGTTGCCCATCATCTCGGAGACCAGCACGTCCGCCTTGCGGGGCAGCCGGACCGTACGGGCGTCGCCGGTGACCAGGGTGAGCCGTCCCTTGAGGTCGTTGGCCTCGATGATGCGGGCCGCCGCCGCGGCGGTGGCCGGGTCGGCCTCGACCGCGTACACGTGCTCGGCGCCGTGCCGCAGCGCCAGCAGGGAGAGCGCGAGCAGCCCCGCGCCCACGTCCACCACCACGTCGCCGGGGGTGACGGCCTCCTCCAGCGCCCTGTCGTACGCCCGCAGCCGGGGCGCGTCGCCGAGCATCATCTGGTGCATGAGCAGCAGCCGCTGGTCCACGCGGTACCCCCTGAGCGCGCGTCCCTCCCGACCGCCGTAGCAGCCGGGAGGGACATCGTGACGGTACGTTGCTATTGATTTTACTAGTAGAACCTCTGGCCGGCAGGCCCGTCAAGCGGACCCGTCGGTCAGGCGTTCACCGCGGCGTGCTCGCCGACCAGCGCGTCCCGCATCACCAGGTTGACGCCGGTGAGGCGGGCCTTCGGCTGCTCGTCCACGGTGACCAGGGCGGTGTCCGAGCCGTCCAGCTTGAGCTCGGTGCCCGTGGCCTCCATGCCGCGCATCTTGCCGTTGACGTGCACGGAGTTGGCGGCGTAGAGCGTCTCGTGCGGCGTGACCAGCTCGAACTCGGCGTCGATGTGCAGGTCGCCGGGGAACTTGAGCCGGCTGAGGCTGTCCTCGTTGCCCTCGCCCAGCGTGCCGCCGGAGACCCGCGGCCAGCTCGCCCGCAGCATGACCCGGCCACCCAGCTCCGGGCTGTGCCCGACGACCGCGACGCGGGCCAGCTGGGCGAGCACGCCCGGACCCTCGTCGTGCTTGTCCGGGCCGAAGAGCAGCAGCTCGGCGCCGGCCGCCTTGTGGTAGTCCCCGGCCAGGTCGACACGCACCGTCTTGCCGTTGATCTCGACCTCGATCTGCCCCTCCAGCGAGGTCTGCATGATCATGGACGGGTCCACCAGCATGGACATGCACGGGCCGGCGCTGGGCGCGAAGAACAGGTTCGGCGTGATGCCGACCGGCTGGTTCTCGTCGTTGGCCGGGTACCACGCCTCCGGCAGCGTGGTGCCCTTGACGACGTTCGGCGCGGCCATCACGTCGAAGGGACCGTCACCGCGCGGCTTGCCCAGGTAGGGGCCGGTCAGCGGCTTCTTGAACGGCGGGACGCTGTCGACCACGCCGTAGATGTCGATGACGTTGCGGTGGGCGAGCCGCAGCGTGCTCGACTCCAGGATTCCGAAGCGGCGGATGTAGAACTCGGCCGGGAAGTTCTTGCCCGGCACGATCTGCCGCACGTGCCCGCTGTTGGGCAGGAACGGGTTGGACAGGACCTGGATGCGGTCGTCCAACTCGTAGCTGAACCCCTTGATGCCCACCTCGGGCGCGCTGATCAGCTCGGTGCCGAACTGCGCGTAGCCGTTCTCGTCGACCTTGTGCTCGAAGCCCGGCATGGGCCACTTGTTGAGCTGCACGAAGCCGGACAGGTTGATCGTCTCGCGGCGGCCCGAGTAGTAGTCCTCGCCGAAGACCACGGTGGCCGCGGCGAGGATGTGCGGGCGGATCGGCTTGGGTTCGAGGTTCAGGGACTCGTAGGTCTCTCTGGTGCTCAAGCCAGACACCTCCAATGTCTGTCGGCAGGGTTCAGCGGCGGTCTGAGGGCCGCTGGTGGACCGGACCCGACCGGTCCCGCCGAACTTCAAGCTATGTGTTTTTAAAGCGTTCTGTCAATGCCTGAGGCATCGTCAGGTGTCACGCCCTCCGGAACACGACGGCCCGCTCCCCCCGTCGGGGAGCGGGCCGTCGTGGCGGCCGCCGGTCAGTCCGGCACGGCCGCCACACCGGCCGGCAGCAACGGCCGGGACAGCGACAGGGGCAGGTCGGGGGCGGGACGCGTCGCCGCCTCCGGGGCGCCCGTCTCCAACGCCAGCCGGCGCAGCAGGCGCAGCATCCGGTACCGCCCGCCGGTCGTCCCGACCGGCATCACCAGGGACTTGTCCACCAGGGCGGCGAGCACCACCCGCACGTCGGTGGGACCGGACGGATGGGGCCGCCAGAACCGCTGGGCGGCCGCCAGGTCGAACACCCCCGGCAGCAGCGCGACGCGCTGGAAGAGACAACGTTCGACGACGTCGAGGCGCTGGACGCTGCGGTCGAGCATCGCCCGCAGCGACGTGTGACGCGGCTCCGGTCCGGCGACGGGCGGGCGCAGTCCCTCCAGCGGTCCCTCCAGCTTGCGCAGCACCCCGTCCAGACTGTCGGTGGACAGGCACGCCGCCGCCATCTCCAGGGCGAGCGGCAGGCCGTCGAGCCGGCGGCAGATCTCCACCGCGATCTCCGCGTCCCGCCGGTCGAGGCGGAACCCCGGGCGGGCCTGGGCCGCCCGTTCGGCGAGGAGGGCGACCGCCGGATTGGCCAGGACCGACGGCCATCCGCCCGGCTGTGGCACCGGGAGCGGATGCAGGCGCTGGACCCGCTCGTACGGCAACCCGAGCGGCTGGCGCGAGCCGGTCAGCACCACCACGTCCGGGCACGCCAGCAACAGCCGGTCGGCGACCACCGCGCACGCGTCGACCAGGTGCTCGGCGTTGTCCAGCACCACGAGCGTCGGCTGGTCGCGCAGCAGGTCGACCGGATCCTCGGCGCCGTTGCCTCCGAGCATCCGGGCCAGCCGGCGCTCCAGCTGCCGCCGGTCGCTGAGGTCGAGCGTGTCCACAGTCAGGACCCCGCCGGTGAAGACGCGGGCGGCCTGGTGGGCGGCGCGCAGGGTCACCGCCGACTTGCCGCAGCCGGGCGCGCCGGTGACAGTCACCGCACGGTGCTTCGCCAGCAGGGCCGCCAGCTCGGCGATGTCGCCGGCCCGCCAGTGCAGCGGCCCGGAGATGGGTCCGCAGCCGGGCCTGCGCCGCGCGGCGGGAACCGCCGGCGCCGGCCGGGGCACCGGCGGCCGGCCGGCCGGACGCACCAGCGCCCGGTGCACCGCCCGCAACTCCTCCCCCGGGTCGACGCCGAGTTCGGTCCGGAGCCGCTCGGTGATGTCGGCGTACCGGTGCAGGGCCACGGTCCGGTGCCCGCTGCTGCCCAGCACGGCCAGGTAGTCGGCCTGGATCGCCTCGTGCAGGGGTTCCAGCCGGGCCAGCCGGGTGGCGATGTCGAGCACCGCCGCGGCGCGTCCCAGCCGCAGCCCCAGACCGACGTAGCTGTGCGAGGTCGCCACCCAGGCCGCGCCCAGGGCCTCCACCTCGATGTTGTCGTGCAGCAGCGAGCGCAACTCACCGAGGGTCGAGCTGCGCCACAGGTCCAGCGCCTTCCCGAGCAGGTGGAACGCCTCCTCGCGGCAGCCCTCACCGATCCGCTTCTCGGCCTCGGCGGCGTACCGCCGGAACCGGGCGACGTCCGTCTCGACGGTCTCGGCGCGCAGCGAGTACCCGGAGACGGTCGAGGCGATGACCCGCACCCGGCGCCGTGGCGGATGCTCCGGTTCGAGGACCTGGCGCAGCCGGGCCACGTACGTGTGCACGAGCGACCGGGCGCTCGGCGGGACCACGCCGCCCCAGACCGCCTCCTCCACCTCGCTCACCGGGACGCTGTCGCCGAGGCGTAGCGCCAGAAGGGAGAGGATCGCCCGCTGCTTGGCCGGGCCAGGCTCCAATCGATGCCCTTTCCGCCGCACGTGCAGCGGACCCAACAGGTCGACCCGGTAACAGGCGCGAGTCTCCGTCATCTATCCCCCCAGGCTCAGCGTGAGCCCGAGACTGGCACATCCGGTTACCACGTTGCCACACTCAGCTATTACTCAGGAAACTCGGCAGGCCAGGTCGCCGGCCCGCCCGAGCAGCGTGATCACCGCCTGGGACGTGCGTAAAGACCGCCGGGCGGAGCACCGGCAGCCGAGAGTTCTTTTTCATATGGCGAAGCTATTGATGGAAGTTGCGGTTCGTGCCCGATGGCGCGATCCAGCCCCGACGAAGTCGCACGCCGAAAGGGATGCCGCCCGCCGGGATGCCCGCGCCGCTCCCTCACGATAGACAAAACGCTATATGAAATCTTAGTATTCCTGTGGCCGGATGACTCACGTGAGGAGCACGAGGGCATGTTCGAGCGGTTCACCGACCGAGCGCGACGGGTTGTCGTCCTGGCCCAAGAAGAGGCCCGGATGCTCAACCACAACTACATCGGTACGGAACACATCCTGTTGGGCCTGATCCATGAGGGTGAGGGTGTCGCGGCGAAGGCCCTGGAGAGCCTCGGCATCTCCCTGGAGGGCGTGCGTCAGCAGGTCGAGGAGATCATCGGTCAGGGTCAGCAGGCGCCGAGCGGGCACATCCCGTTCACGCCGCGGGCCAAGAAGGTGCTGGAGCTGTCGCTGCGCGAGGCGTTGCAGCTCGGCCACAACTACATCGGCACGGAGCACATCCTGCTGGGCCTGATCCGCGAGGGCGAGGGCGTCGCCGCCCAGGTCCTGGTGAAGCTGGGCGCCGACCTGAACCGGGTCCGCCAGCAGGTCATCCAGCTGCTGTCGGGCTATCAGGGCAAGGAGCCGGCCGCGGCGGGTGCCGCGCCGGGTGAGGCCGCGCCGTCGACCAGCCTGGTGTTGGACCAGTTCGGCCGGAACCTGACCCAGGCCGCCCGGGAGGGCAAGCTCGACCCGGTGATCGGGCGCGAGAAGGAGATCGAGCGGGTCATGCAGGTGCTGTCCCGCCGCACCAAGAACAACCCGGTGCTGATCGGTGAGCCCGGCGTCGGCAAGACCGCCGTGGTGGAGGGCCTGTCCCAGAAGATCATCAAGGGCGAGGTGCCGGAGACGCTGAAGGACAAGCAGCTCTACACCCTGGACCTCGGTGCTCTGGTGGCGGGTTCGCGCTATCGGGGTGATTTCGAGGAGCGTCTGAAGAAGGTCCTCAAGGAGATCCGCACCCGCGGCGACATCATCTTGTTCATCGACGAGATCCACACCCTCGTCGGCGCGGGCGCGGCCGAGGGTGCGATCGACGCGGCGAGCATTTTGAAGCCGATGCTGGCTCGTGGTGAGCTGCAGACCATCGGCGCCACCACGCTGGATGAGTACCGCAAGCATTTGGAGAAGGACGCCGCTCTGGAGCGTCGTTTCCAGCCGATCCAGGTGGGTGAGCCGTCCCTGGCGCACACCATCGAGATTTTGAAGGGCCTGCGGGACCGCTACGAGGCGCACCACCGGGTGTCGATCACCGACGCCGCCCTGGTCGCCGCCGCGACGCTGGCGGATCGGTACATCTCGGATCGGTTCCTGCCGGACAAGGCGATCGACCTGATCGACGAGGCGGGTGCGCGGATGCGGATCCGTCGGATGACCGCGCCGCCGGACCTGCGGGACTTCGACGAGCGCATCGCGCAGGTGCGTCGGGACAAGGAGTCCGCGATCGACGCGCAGGACTTCGAGCGGGCCGCGCAGCTGCGCGACACCGAGAAGCAGCTGCTGGGTCAGAAGGCGCAGCGGGAGAAGGAGTGGAAGGCCGGCGACCTCGACGTCGTGTCCGAGGTTGATGACGAGCAGATCGCCGAGGTCCTCGGTAACTGGACCGGCATCCCGGTGTACAAGCTGACCGAGGAGGAAACCTCCCGGCTGCTGCGTATGGAAGACGAGCTGCACAAGCGCGTCATCGGTCAGGAAGACGCCGTCAAGGCCGTGTCGAAGGCGATCCGCCGTACCCGCGCAGGGTTGAAGGACCCGAAGCGGCCGTCCGGCTCGTTCATCTTCGCCGGCCCGTCCGGTGTCGGTAAGACCGAGCTGTCCAAGGCGCTCGCCGAGTTCCTCTTCGGCAGCGAGGACGCCCTCATCCAGCTCGACATGTCGGAGTTCCACGACCGGTACACCGTGTCCCGGCTCGTCGGCGCCCCGCCCGGGTATGTCGGGTATGACGAGGGTGGGCAGCTGACCGAGAAGGTCCGTCGCCGGCCGTTCTCCGTGGTGTTGTTCGACGAGATCGAAAAAGCTCACCCGGACGTGTTCAACACGCTCCTGCAGATCCTGGAAGACGGCCGTCTCACCGACGGTCAGGGCCGGATCGTGGACTTCAAGAACACCGTCATCATCCTGACCACCAACCTCGGCACCCGCGACGTCGCCAAAGCCGTGTCGCTGGGTTTCCAGGCGTCGGAGGACTCCGAGTCGAACTACGACCGGATGAAGCAGAAAGTCAACGACGAACTCAAGCAGCACTTCCGGCCCGAGTTCCTCAACCGCATCGACGACACCATCGTCTTCCACCAGCTGCGCCAGCAGGAAATCCTGTCGATCGTCGACATCATGATCCAGCGCATCGAAACCCAGCTGCGCAACAAGGACATGGGCCTCGAACTGACCGACAACGCCAAGAAGTACCTCGCCCTCAAGGGCTTCGACCCCGTCCTCGGCGCACGGCCCCTGCGCCGCACCATCCAACGCGACATCGAAGACAACCTGTCCGAACGGATCCTGTTCAACGAGCTGACCCCGGGTCAGATCGTCGTCGTGGACTGCGAAGGCGACCCCGACAACACCGACACGTCCACACTCGTCTTCCGGGCCGGCAAGCCGGTGCCGACGAGTCAGCCGTAGGCCCGCCGGCCCACCGCCGCCAGATGATCACGCGTCGCGTCGTCGCAGAGCGCCCCGGCCACCCCGGCGGCGTACGCCTGCTCGGGCCCGAGCCCGAGACGCGCCGCCAGCTCGTGCTCACGGCCCAGGTCGGTACCGAACATCGCCGGGTCGTCGGTGCCGACCGAGCAGCGCAGACCGGCCGCGACGAGACGGGGCAACGGGTGCGCGGCCTCGGACTCCACCACCCGGGTCCGCAGGTTCGACGTGGGGCACACGTCCAGCACCACACCCCGGTCCCGCAGCTCGGCGAGCAGGTCGTCGTCCTCGGCGGCCCGGATGCCGTGCCGGATCCGGGCCGGAGCCAGCTCCAGCAGCTCGCGCACCGAATCCGGGCCGCCCGCCTCACCGCCGTGCGGGACGAAGGCCAGACCGCCGTCGCGGGCGATCGCCACCGCCCGGGCGAACGCCTTCGCCGGCGCGGCCAGCTCCGGCCCGCCCAGGCCGAACCCGACCACGCCCCGGTCCCGGTACCGCACGGCCTGGCGGGCGCACTCCTCGGCGTCGGCCGGCGCCAGTTCGCGGTCCACGTCGGGCGTCAACAACACCCGTACGCCGTGCCGCTCGTACGCCTCGGCCGCGCCGTCGGCGTACCCCTCGAAGATGTCCGTCCAGCAGACGCCCCGGCGCACCCGCTCCGCCGGCGAGAAGATGCCCTCCAGGTAGACAGCGCCGTGCGCGGCCGCCTCGACGGCGTACGCCACCACGATGCGCCGGAAGTCGTCGGCCGTCCGCAGGCAGTTGGTGGTGAGCACCCAGGTCCGGACGAAGTGGGCGAAGTCGGTGAACTCGTAGAGCGGACGCAGACCCTCGACCGTCTCCGCGGGCAGCCGCTCCCCGTTGCGCCGGGCGATGACCAGCAGCGTTTCCGGCCGTACCGTCCCCTCGAAGTGGACGTGCAGTTCGATCTTCGGGGACGGCCCGGCCCACGACGCGGGCATCAGGCGGTTCGGAGCGCGCGCCGCTCAGCCGTCACCGGCGCCCGCCCCCGCCAGCCGGCCTGCGACACGCCCAGCAGCCAGCGCAGCGGCGTGGCCGAGAGCAACGGCGGATCGGTGACCCGCACCTGCCGCACCGGCACCGTGAGCGTGGGCCGCGCGGCGCGCCGGGCGTCGCCCGGCTCGGCCGGTATCAGCAGGTCCGCGTCGCCGATCAGGAAGCTGTCCGGCGCGCCGTCGACGAGCGCCGAGGTGGCGTCCCGGTCCGGGCGCAGCAGCACGACGCGGGCGCGGTGCTCGCCCGGCGGCACGGTGGCGGGCAGCGCGGCCGGCAGTGGGCGCGGCGCGGCCGTCCACCATTCGTTGCGCCCCCCGTCGTGCGGCGCCACCGCGGCGAGCAGCAGTCCCGGCAGGTCCACTGTGTCGAGGTGCATCAGCGCCCGGGGCCCCTGGCCGGCGACGATCGCGCGGCCCCGGATCACCGGCAGCAGCGCCGCCACCGACACGCCCGCCAACTGCCGGGCGAGCTGGCGGAACCGCTCCGGCGGCAGGCTCACCCAGCGCCGGAACTGGGTGGTGAACGTGCCGACGCTGGAGTACCCGACCTGGGCGCTGATCGCCGTCACGGTGAGCGAGGAACGCAGCAGCAGCCGGCGCGCCTCGGCCATCCGCAGGGCCGCCAGAAAACGTGCCGGCGTCATCGAGGTGGCCTGCTTGAACACTCGATGAAAATAGAAGGGGCTGAACGGGGCGAGGCGTGCCAGCGTTTCCAGCGGCAACGGCCTGCCGAGTTCTCTTTTCATGTGCTCAATCACCCGGATAATGGCGGCCAGCCGGCCGTCATGTTCCTTGCAGTCGGCACCTGAAAACTGCCCCATGGCCCCTCCATCGCTACGCGGAAACCGTGACCAATACTGCTGTGCGGCTCTTGAACGAGTCTTGATTGGCCGCGCTTCGGCAGCTCCGGGGCCCTCGGAGGCTGTCGATACGTCCTGGCCGGACCGGGTGTGGAACCGGCTTCCCGGCCTGCGCGCACCCGGCCCTCACCCGCCCGCCGAACCGGCGCCGCCGGCCGCCGGAGGCAACACAGCAACCTGCGAGAAGACAGTCCCCGAGGCGTTCCGCAAGTATTGGCCAGAGCGGGCACGCCAATCGAAGGACTTCTCCGCAGGCGGGCAGGATCCGCATGCGTACACCCACGGCGAATTGGACTTGCCATGGCCCGAATATTGTTGGCACTGCGACAACGAATCCTGACTCCGGATAAGCGCGAGGCGTTGTTCGACGTACGCGGCTTCCATGTCAAGAACGACGCTGCGCGGCAGGCCCTGGAAAGTGCCGGGCTGAGTTTCATAGGCGGCTTCGGTGACGCCGCCGGGGCGCCCTCGCCCCGGGCCGCCGAGGAGCTACTGGAACGCCGGCCGGCGCCGCTGCGCGGCTTCGCCTACGAGGGCGCCGCGATGGCGTACGCCCTGATGGACGGCCTTCGCCCCGGCGGCGGCCGGGGCATGGCCCGGTTCCTGGCCGGGCGCGGGGCCGCGCACGTCTACATGGCGCACGTGGGCGCCGGCTGGGCCATGGCCCGGCTGCCCCGCTGGCGCTGGCCGGCGATCCTTCCGCCCGACCCGCTGCTGCGCTGGCTCGCCCTCGACGGCTACGGCTTCCACCAGGCCTACTTCCACACCGGCCGGTACGTCCACGAACGGCACCGCGACCCGGGGCACATCTGGCCGGCGGAGCTGCGGCACTACGCGCCGCACGCGGTGGACCAGGGCATCGGCCGGGCGCTGTGGTTCGTCGCCGGCGCCGACCCGGCCGAGCTGATCCGGCTGCTCGGCCGATTCCCCACCGACCGGCACTCCGACCTGTGGAGCGGGGTCGGCCTGGCCGCCAGCTACGCCGGCGGGGCCGATCTGACGGAACTGCGAACGCTCCGCGAGGCGGCCGGCGAGCACCGGGCGGCGCTCGGCCAGGGCAGCGCGTTCGCGGCCAAGGCCCGGATGCGCGCCGGGCACGTGCCGACGCACACCGCTGTCGCGGTCGGCGCGTTCTGCGTCACCAGCATCGAGCAGGCCGCCGCGATCACCGATGCCGCACTGACCGATCTGACCGACTCGGCGTCGCTGCCCGCCTTCGCGGTGTGGCGTCAGCGGATCGCCGACCATCTCGTTCTGCTGGGGAGGTGCTGACCGGGTGTCCATGATCCTGGGTTGGGGCCGACGTCATCTCGCCGGGCTGACCGCCCTGCTGCTGATCGTCGTCCTGTTCCTGATCGCCAAGCCGGCCACTGCTACCGACGACGAACGGCGACGGGTGGCCGCGGGCTACCGGTTCACAGCGCTGTCCATCGCGATCCCGGGTGGCCTGCCGCAGCAGAGCATCCGCCGGGTCAACAAGGAGTACACACACATCGACGCGTGGATCTCCTCGGTGGGCGCCGGGGTCGCCATGAACGACATCGACGGCGACGGCCTGGCCAACGACCTGTGCGTCACCGACGTGCGGATCGACCGGGTGGTGGTCACCCCGACGCCCGGGGCCCGCCAGGAGCGGTACGAGCCGTTCGTGCTCGACCCGGCGCCGCTGCCGATGGGGCCGCACATGGCGCCGATGGGGTGCGCGCCCGGCGACTTCAACGAGGACGGCCGTACCGACCTGCTGGTCTACTGGTGGGGCCGGACACCGGTGATCTTCCTGGCCCGCCCGGACGCCACCGGCCTGTCCGCGGCGGCGTTCCAGCCGGTCGAGCTGGTTCCCCGGCCCGCCGCCACCGACGGCGGATACACCGGCCCGCGGTGGAACACCAACACGGTGAGCGTGGCGGACTTCGACGGCGACGGTCACGAGGACGTCTACGTCGGCAACTACTTCCCCGACGGCCCGGTGCTCGACCACACGGTCAGCGGCGGCGTGGCGATGAACCGGTCCATGTCCGCCGCGTACAACGGCGGGCGCGACCACATCCTGCGCTGGACCGGCGCGACCGCCGGCACCGTCACCTTCGCCGACGTGCCGGACCTCTTCGACGACGACGTCTCCCGTGGCTGGTCACTCGCGTCGACCGCCACCGACCTCGACGGCGACCTGCTGCCCGAGCTGTACGTGGCGAACGACTTCGGCCCCGACCGGCTGCTGCACAACCGCTCCACGCCGGGCCGGGTGCGGCTGGCCCTCGTCGAGGGCGAGGGCAGCCGGCTCACCGTGCCCAAGTCGAAGATCCTCGGGCACGACTCCTTCAAGGGCATGGGCGTGGACGTCGGCGACCTGAACGGCGACGGCCTCTACGACATGTACGTCGGCAACATCACCACCTCGTTCGGCATCCAGGAGAGCAACTTCGCCTTCGTCAACCAGGCCCGGGACACCGACGACCTGCGGCAGCGGCTCGCCGACGGCCGGGCGCCGTTCGTCGACCGCAGCGCCCCGCTCAACCTCGCCTGGAGCGGCTGGAGCTGGGACGTCAAGATCGCCGACCTGACCAACCGCGGCCGGGCCGACATCGTGCAGACCAGCGGCTTCGTCAAGGGCGAGGTGAACCGGTGGGCGCAGCTGCAGGAGCTGGCCACCGCCAACGACACGCTGCTGGAGCACACCTCGTCGTGGCCACGGGTCCGGGAGGGCGACGACATCGCCGGCGGCCAGCCGCTGCGCCTGCACGCCCAGATGCCCGGCGGCGGCTACGCCGACATCGCCGGCCACCTCGGCCTGGCCGTGCCGATCCCGACCCGGGGCATCGCGCTCGGCGACGCCGACGGCGACGGCCGGCTGGACATGGCGGTGGCCCGGCAGTGGGACGCGCCGGTGTTCTACCGCAACGACAGCCCCGGCACCGGGTCGCAGCTGTCCCTGAAGCTGAACCGGCCGCCGACCGGCGACGCCGTCACCGGCTCCCCGGTGATCGGCGCGGACGTCACCGTCCGCACCCCCGACGGCCGCGTGCTGCGCGGCCGGGTCGACGGCGGCAGCGGCCACTCCGGCCGGCGCAGCTTCGAGGTGCACATCGGCCTCGGTGACGTCACCGGGCCGGTCCAGGTCGACCTGGCCTGGCGGGACCGCACCGGCGCGCCCCGCGCGCAGACGGTGACGCTCACCCCCGGCCGGCACGCGCTCACCCTCGGCACCCAGGCACAGGAGGCGAGTTCATGACGAAGCCACGCGACCCGCGAGTGACCGCGCTGCGCCGCTTCGCGATCTCGATCAGCGTCCTCAACATCCTCGGCTACACGGTCCTCGGCTTCGAACAGCCCGCGCTCTGGCCGGTGTACGCCGTGCTCACCGCGTACGCCGCCGAGCTGCTGCTGGAGGCGGTGGGCGCGCGGGGCGAGGGCCGCGCCCCCCGGTACGCCGGCGGCGTACGCAACCTGGTCGAGTTCCTCTTCCCCGCGCACATCACCGCGCTGGCGGTGAACATGCTGCTCTACACCAACGACCGGCTGCTGGTGATGCTCTTCGGCGTGCTGGTGGCGATCAGCGGCAAGTGGCTTCTGCGGGCGCCGGTCAACGGGCGGCTGCGGCACTTCATGAACCCGTCGAACTTCGGCATCGCGATCGTGCTTCTGCTGTTCCCGTGGGTCTCCATCGCGCCGCCGTACCACTTCACCGAGAACCTCTCCGGTCCCGCCGACTGGGCGATCGTGGCGGTGATCCTCGTCCTGGGCACGTTGCTCAACGCGAAGCTCACCCGCCGGATGTGGCTGATCGCCGGCTGGCTGTCGATCTTCGTGGTGCAGTCCGTGGTCCGGGGCCTGGTGCTGGACACCTCGATCGCGGCCGCGCTGGCCACCATGACCGGCACCGCGTTCGTCCTGTTCACCAACTACATGATCACCGACCCGGGCACCACACCGAGCCGGCCCGCCGCCCAGTTCGCGTTCGGCGGCGGCGTGGCGCTGGTGTACGGCGTGCTGACCGGCGCCTCGGTGACGTACGGGCTCTTCTTCGCCACCGCGATCGTCTGCCTGGTCCGCGGCGTCTACCTCTGGTCGCTGCACGCCTCGCGTCGCGAGCAGCGGCTTCGCGAGCAGGACCACCCCGTCTCGCCCGCAACGCCCGGGACACCGGCCACCGCCGGTCCCGTCTCCGCGGATAACGGCAAGCGGCCCGTGCCCGCCTGATCCGCGAATCGCACAACCCCAGGAGTGACGACATGAGCAGAATCGCGGTCGTCGGCATGAGCTGCCGCTACCCGGAAGCCGATTCGGTGGCCGACCTGTGGCGCAACGCCCTCAGCGGACGCCGCGCGTTCCGCCGGCTGCCGCCGGAGCGGATGAGCCTGGAGGACTACTGGGACGCCGACCCGGCCGCCCCGGACCGGTTCTACAACCGGCACGCCGCCGTCATCGAGGGGTACACGTTCGACCGGATCCGCCACCGGATCGCCGGCAGCACCTACCGTTCCACCGACCTCACCCACTGGCTGGCGCTGGACGTGGCCGGCGAGGCGCTCGCCGACGCCGGCTGGCCGGACGGCGCCGGACTGCCCCGGGAACGTACCGCCGTGGTGGTCGGCAACACCCTCACCGGCGAGTTCTCCCGCGCCAACGTGCTGCGGCTGCGCTGGCCGTACGTGCGCCGGGTACTGGCCGCCGGGTTGCAGGAGCAGGGGTGGCCCGACCGGCGGATCGCGGAGTTCCTGGCGGTGACCGAGGAGCGGTACAAGAGCCCGTTCCCGCCGATCGACGAGGACACGCTCGCCGGTGGCCTCTCCAACACCATCGCCGGGCGGATCTGCAACCACTTCGACCTCGGCGGCGGCGGCTGGACAGTGGACGCCGCCTGCGCCTCCAGCCTGCTGTCGGTGGTCACCGCCGCGCGTGCCCTGGCCGACGGCGAGGTCGACGTGGCAGTGGCGGGCGGGGTGGACCTGTCCATCGACCCGTTCGAGATGGTCGGCTTCGCCAAGGCCGGCGCGCTGGCCCGCGACGAGATGCGGGTCTACGACGAGCGGTCGCAGGGCTTCTGGCCGGGCGAGGGCTGCGGGATGGTCGTCCTGATGCGCCACGACGACGCGGTGGCGCAGGGGCGCGCCGTGCACGCGACGATCGCCGGCTGGGGTGTCTCCTCCGACGGGCGCGGCGGGATGACCCGCCCGGAGGCGCAGGGCTACCGGCTGGCGCTGGACCGGGCGTACCAGCGGGCCGGCTTCGGCATCGGCACGGTCCCGCTCTTCGAGGGACACGGCACCGGCACGGCGGTCGGCGACGCCACCGAGTTGCGCGCCCTCTCCGCCGCCCGGCGCGACGCGGGGGCCGCCGACCCGGCCGCCATCGGCTCGATCAAGGCGCTCATCGGGCACACCAAGGCCGCCGCCGGCGTGGCCGGGCTGATCAAGGCGACCATGGCGTTGCGGCACGCGATCGTCCCGCCCACCGCCGGGTGCGCCCGTCCCCGCGCGGAGCTGACCGCCGCGGACCGTACGCTGCGCGCCGCGCCGGTGGCCGAGCCCTGGCCGGACGGTGCGCCGCTGCGCGCCGGGGTCACCGCGATGGGCTTCGGCGGGATCAACACCCACCTGGTGCTGGAGGCCGGCCCGTCCGCCGTACCGGAGCGGATCCGGCGGCAGCAGCTCCGGCTGGCCCGGCACACCCAGGACGCCGAACTGCTGCTGCTCGACGCGGCCGACCCGGCGGCGCTGCGGGAACGGGTGGCCGCGCTGCTGCCCCCGCTGGCCCGGCTGTCGTACGGCGAGCTGACCGACCTCGCCGGCGCGCTGGCCGGTGAGGTACGCGGCCGGCCGACGCGCCTGGCGGTGGTCGCCGCCTCCCCCGCGGAGGCGGTCGACCGGTTCGAGCGTGCCCTGGCGGAGCTCGACCGGGGCGAGGAGGAACTGTTCGCCGACGGGCTGGCGCTGCGGCGCACGCTGCGGCCGGCCCGGCTCGGGTTCCTCTTCCCCGGCCAGGGCTCCGGCCGCAGCGTCGACGGAGGCGCGCTGGCCCGGCGCTTCCCGGCCGCCGCCGAGGTGCACCGCCTGGCGGCGCTGCCGGCCGACGCGGACCCGGTGGCCACCGAGGTGGCCCAGCCGCGGATCGCCGCGGGTTCCCTCGCCGGACTGCGGGTGCTCACCGAACTGGGCGTCGAGGCACGGGTGGCCGTCGGGCACAGCCTCGGCGAGATCACCGCGCTGCACTGGGCCGGAACCGTCGACGCGGAGGCGCTGCTGCGGATCGCCGCGGCACGCGGCGCCGTCATGGCCGGCTGCCGGGAACCGGGCACGATGGCCGGCATCGCCGCCGACGACACCGCCACCGCCCGGCTCATCGGCACGGAACCGGTGGTGGTGGCCGGTTACAACGGGCCGCGGCAGACGGTGGTCGCCGGCCCGTCCGACGCGGTCCGGCGGGTGTGCGAGCGGGCCACCGAGGCCGGTGTGCACTGGGCGGACCTGGCCGTCTCGCACGCGTTCCACTCCCCGCTGATGGCGTCGGCCGCCCGCGAGTTCGGCGACTGGCTGGAAGGGGTCCGGCTCGCCCCGCCGCGCCGGCCGGTGGTCTCCACGGTCACCGGCGCGGAACTGCCCTCCGGCACGGACCTGGCGGCGTTGCTGCGCCGGCAGATCACCGACCCGGTGCGCTTCGCCGCCGCGGTCACCGAGGCCGGCAAGCGGGTGGACGCGCTGGTCGAGGTCGGTCCCGGCCAGGTGCTCGCCCGGATGGCCCGGGAACTGGTCGACGTGCCGGTGTTCGCCACCGGCACCGACGCGCCGACGCTCGCCGGGTTCCTCGGCACTGTCGGCGCGCTCTGGACGCTGGGCGTGCCCGTCGACCACGCCGCGCTGGTCAGTGACCGTCCGATCCGTCCGCTCGACCTGGCCGCGCGGCGGCGCTTCTTCGCCAACCCGTGCGAAGCCGCGCCGGCGGCGGTCGTGGCGGCGGCGTCCGCGGCCGGGGACGAGACGACCCCGGCGGCCGGCGACGCCGAGCGGCCCGCGACCGGCGACGCGACGGCGCCGGCCGGCCCCGCCGCCGATCCGCTGGCCGTGCTGCGCCGGCTCGCCGCGTCCCGCGCGGAGCTGCCGGCCGAGAGCGTCGGCGCGGACACCCGGCTCCTCGACGGCCTGCACCTCAGCTCGATCGCGGTGGGACAGCTGGTCAACGAGGCCGCCCGGGAACTCGGCCTGCCGGCGGTGCAGGCCCCGACGAACTTCGCCACCGCCACGCTGCGGGAGATCGCCGACGCGCTGCGGGAGCTGGACCCGGCCGCCGCGCCCGCCGACCGGCGGGTGGACGGCGTCGCCCCGTGGGTGCGCGGCTTCACCGTCGAGCTGGCCGAGGAACCGGTGGAGCGGATCACCGCCGGTCCCACCGGACCGGGCGGCTGGCAGCTGTACGCGCCGGCCGGCCACCGGTACGCGGGGGCGCTGCGCGACGCGCTCGCCGGTGCGGGCGTCGGCGGCGGCGTGCTGCTCTGCCCGGACGACGAGGTGGACCTGGACCTCGCGCTGCGCGCCGTCCAGGCCGCGGTGGCCCAGCCGCCGGGCAGCCGCCTGGTGGTCGTCCAGCACGGCCGGGGCGTCGCCGGGCTGGCCCGTACCGCCCGGCTGGAGGGCGCGGGCCTGCACGTGACGCTCGTCGAGGCGGCTCCCGCCGACGACCTGGTGCACCGGGTGGTACGCGAGGTGGCCGCCACCGACGGGTACGCCGAGTGCCACCTCGGCGCGGAGGGCACGCGGCGCGTCCCCCTGCTCCGGCCGCTGCCGCCACCCGGCCCGGTACGCGAGGGGCCGGCCGGTCCGCCGCTGCGCCCGGACGACGTGCTGCTGGTGACCGGCGGCGGGAAGGGCATCACCGCCGAGTGCGCGCTCGCGCTGGCCCGGGACACCGGCGCCCGGCTGGCGCTGCTGGGCCGGGCCGACCCGGCCGCGGACCCGGAGCTGGCCGCGAACCTGACCCGGATGCGGGAGGCGGGGGTGCGGTCGCGGTACGTCCGCGCCGACGTCACCGACCCGAAGGCGGTACTCGCCGCCGTGGCGGAGGTACGCGAGCACCTGGGTCCGGTCGCCGGGGTCCTGCACGGCGCCGGGGTCAACCGGCCGGCCGCCCTCGGCGCGCTGGACCCGGACACCCTGCGCGCCACGCTCGCGCCGAAGGTGGACGGCCTGGCGAACGTCCTCGCCGCGGTCGAGCCGGACGAACTGAGGCTGCTGGTGACGTTCGGCAGCGTGATCGGGCGCGGCGGCCTGCCCGGGGAGGCGCACTACGCGCTGGCGAACGACTGGCTGGCCCGGCTGACCGCCGAGGCCGGCCGACGCTCCCCCGGATGCCGCGCGGTCTGTCTGGAGTGGTCGGTCTGGTCCGGCGTCGGCATGGGCGAGCGGCTCTCCGCTGTCGAGTCGCTGCTGCGCGCCGGGATCACCCCGATCCCGCCGGACGAGGGCGTCCGGCTGCTGCGCCAGGTGCTGACGCTGCCCCGGCTGCCCGCCTCGGTGGTGGTCACCGGCCGTACCGACGGGCTGGACACGCTGCGCCACGAGCGGCGCGAGCTGCCGCTGCTGCGTTTCCTGGAACGCCCGCTGGTGCAGTACGACGGCGTGGAGCTGGTGGTCGAGGCGGACCTGTCGGCCGAGAGCGACCCGTACCTCGCCGAGCACGACCTCGACGGCAACCTCCTGCTGCCCGCCGTGCTCGGCATGGAGGCGATGGCGCAGGTGGCCACCGCGCTCAGCGGCGCCACCGGTGTGCCGGTGCTGACCGGCGTCAGCTTTTCCCGGCCCGTGGTGGTGGCCCGCGGCGGGCGCACCACCGTCCGGATCGCTGCGGTGCAGGCCGAGGCGGGCGTGGTGGAGGTGGCGATCCGCAGCGACGAGACGGGCTTCGCGGTCGACCACTTCCGGGGCACCGTCCGCTTCGAGCCGGACGAGGGCGACCGGGAGGCGCCGGGCGTGACCGGCGGGCTGCCGCCGGTGCCGCTGCAGCCGGGCCGGGACCTCTACGGCGACCTGCTCTTCCAGGGCGACCGGTTCCGCCGGCTGGTGCGCTACCACCGGGTCGCGTCCCGGCGGGCCGAGGCGGACGTCGCCACCACCGAGGATCTGCGCTGGTTCCACGCGTTCCTGCCGCAGCGGCTGCTGCTCGGCGACGCGGGCGCGCGGGACGCCTTCCTGCACGGCATCCAGGTCTGCGTGCCGGACGCGACGCTGCTGCCGGTCGCGGTGGACCGGGTGGAGCCGGCGGGACCGAAGCTCGCCGCCACCGAGCAGGTCCGCTTCGTGGCGGTGGAGCGGGAGCACCGCGACGACACCTACCGGTACGACGTGACGGTCCTCGGCGCGGCCGGGGTGGTGGTGGAACGCTGGCTCGGTCTGCGCCTGCGCGCGGTGCGTCACCGCCCGGCCGCCCTGCCGTGGCCGCCGGCGCTGCTCGGACCGGCGCTGGAGCGGCGGCTCGGCCGGCTGCTCGACGCCGACCTGGCGGTGGTGGTGGAGCCGCGTCCGGACGGGACCGGCGGGGCACGCCGGGAGGTCACCGCCACCGCCGTCGGGCGGGCCGTGGGACGGCCGGTGCGGCTGCGCTACCGGCCGGACGGGCGGCCCGAGGAGGTCAACGGCCGGCACGTCTCCGCCGCCCACAGCGACGTCGCCAGCCTGCTGGTGGCCGGCGCCGGGCCGCTCGCCTGCGACCTGGAGGTGGTCCGGCCCCGGCCCGCCGAGGTCTGGGCCGACCTGCTCGGCCGGCACGCCGGGCTGGCCGGGCAGGTCGCCGCCGACCTCGGCGAGGACCCCGACGTCGCCGCCACCCGGGTCTGGTGCGCCAAGGAGTGCCTGGTCAAGGCGGGGCTGCCGGTGGACGCCCCGCTGACAGTGGCCGGCGCCGACGGCGAGTGGGTGCTGGTGCGCAGCGGCCGGGTCACGGTGGCCACCGGCCCGGTCCGTCTCATCGGCGAGCCACAACCGGTGGTCGTCGCCGTCCTCACCGCGACGGGGGTGTGACGTGTCCGCCTGGTACGAGTACCGCCACGTGGTCGGGTTCGAGGAGACGAACCTCGTCGGCAACGTCTACTACGTCAACTACCTGCGTTGGCAGGGCCGCTGCCGGGAGATGTTCCTGCGCGAGCACGCCCCGGCGGTGGTAGACGACCTGCGCGCCGGGTTGAAGCTGTTCACGCTGCGGGTGGACTGCGAGTACCTCGCCGAGCTCGACGCCTTCGACGAGCTGCGCATCCGGATGAGCCTGACCGAGCTGACCCAGACGCAGCTCGGCCTGGCCTTCGACTACCTGCGTGACGGCACGGGCGGGCTGGTCCCGGTGGCCCGTGGCCACCAGCGGATCGCCTGCATGCGGGAGGTCGCCGGGCAGGTGGTGCCGACCCGCGTGCCGCCGCCGCTGGTGCGGGCACTGGCGCCGTACCGGGCGGCCGAGGGGGTGTCCGGTCGTGCCTGAGCGGGCCGTGGGCGCGCCGCCGGCCGCCGCGGCGCTGCGTGCGGTGCTCGGCGAGTTCGTCACCGGCGTGACGGTGCTGACGGTGGGTGGTCCGCTGCCGCACGGGATGACCGCGAACTCGTTCACCTCGGTCTCGCTGGACCCGCCGCTGGTGCTGCTCTGCGTGAGCCGCGACAGCCTGATGTCCGCCTGCCTGGCCGACGCGGACGGGTTCGGCATCTCCGTCCTGGCGGCCGGTCAGGAACACCTGGCCCGGCACTTCGCCGACCGGCGCCGGCGGCCCGGGCGCGCGCAGTTCACCACTGTCGGCTGGTCGCCGGGCGAGCAGACCGGCGCGCCGCTGCTGCACGGGGCGCTGGCCTGGCTGGAGTGCCGGCCGTGGCGCTGCCACGACGGCGGCGACCACGTGATCGTGGTGGGCCGGTTGGTCGCCGCGCGCACGGCCGCCGACAGCGACGCCCTGATCTTCCGGCGGGGCCGGTTCGACAGGTACGGGAAACCCCACCCGGCCGCCGGCCGCCGGCACATCCAACCGCTTTTGAAGGAGGCGCAGTGACCCTGTCGGAGAAGCGCGACGCCGGCGCTTCGGGGCTCGATCTGAACGGCAGCCGGCACCGGGCGGCCCTGCAGATCTTCCTCGTCGTCGTCATCGCACACTGGGCCGAGCACCTGGTGCAGGCCGCCCAGATCTGGGTGTTCGGCTGGTCCCGGCCGGAGGCCCGGGGCGTGCTCGGCATGCCGTTCCCGTGGCTCGTGGAGAGCGAGTGGCTGCACTACGGGTACGCGCTCGTCATGCTCGCCGGTTTCTGGATGCTGCGCGGCGGCTTCGTCGGCCGCGCCCGGACCTGGTGGACGGCGGCGCTGCTGATCCAGGTGTGGCACCACCTGGAGCACCTGCTGCTGCTGGTGCAGTCGCTCACCGGCAGCAACCTGGCCGGGCAGCCGGTGCCGACGAGCCTGCTGCAACTGGTGGCGCCCCGGGTGGAGCTGCACCTGTTCTACAACGCGGTGGTGTTCCTGCCGATGGTGGTGGCGATGTACCTGCACCGCACGCCGCTCGCCGACGAGCTGGCCCGGATGCGGTGCAGTTGCCGCCGGGTGGCCGAAGTCCGGTGAGGCGCGGGCCGGGGCTGAGGTGGCTGGCGGCGGGACTGCTCACGCTGCTCGCGCTCGGCCTGGCCGGGCTGACCCTGGCGGCGCAGCTGCGGCCGGCGCGGTTGGTGAGCACCGACCCGCCGGCCGGCGCCCGGCTGACCACGGCGCCGGCGGCGGTGACGCTCACCTTCAACGGTCCGCTCGACGGCGAGCGGACCCATGTCTGGCTGGTCGGTCCGGGCGGGGCGTTCGCCGCGACGGGCGCGCCCCGGTATCGCGGCAACGGCGTCGAGCTGCCGGTCACGGTCGCGGGTGACGGGCGCTACCGGGTCGGCTACCACGCCCAGCTCGCCACCGGGCAGACCGCCACCGGCGTGGTCCCCTTCACCGTCGCCGCCGGGCTCGTCGCCCCGCCGCGGGCGGCCCCGGCCGTGTCCCCGCCGGTCACCGCGCCGCCGGACGGGCCCGCCGGGGGCAGCCACCACGGGGGTACGGGCGGAGCGGCCGGACTGGCCCTGTTGCTGGCGCCGGTGGTGACCGGAGCGGTCCTGCTCGTGCTGATGGCGCGTGGACGGCGTGACCGGCCCGCCGTCGACGGCCCGCCCGGGTCGCCGGCCGGTCCCGGGCCGGGCGGGCGACGGCGGGCCTGGGTGCTGCGGGAACCGGAGGACGCCGACGAGCGGCCCGCCGATCGCGAACCGGCCCGGCCGGGCGGGTGACCTGACGGACCACAGGAGGAGGAGCGATGTCCGTATCGACAGATGCCGCCGCCGTGAAGGCCGAACAGCGGCGGACCTGGGACGCCGTCAGCGACGGCTGGACCCGCGAGTGGGAGACCTTCGAGCGGGGCGGCGCGGCGCTCACCGCGCGGCTGCTGGCCCTGGGTGGCGTACGGCCGGGGCATCGCGTCCTGGACGTCGCGACCGGTCCGGGGGAGCCGGGGCTCAGCGCCGCCGACGTGGTCGGCCCGGCCGGCACGGTCACCGGTGTCGACCTCTCCCCCGCCATGCTCGCCGTGGCCCGCCGCCGCGCCGAGGGCCGCCGCAACGTCAACTTCCTCGTCGCCGACCTGGAGACGGTGGAGCTGCCGCCGCACGCCTTCGACGTGGTGCTCAGCCGGCTCGGCCTGATGTTCGCCGTCGACCCGGACGCCGCGTTCCGCCGGATCGCCCGGCTCCTCGTCCCGGGCGGCGTGCTCGCCGCGGCGGTGTGGGCGCCACCGCCGCGGGTGCCGCTGATGTCGCTCGGGTACGGCGTGCTCGCGCGACGGCTGGACCTGCCGTCCGGGCCACCGGACGCCCCCGGCCCGTACCGCCTCTGCGATCCGCAGGCGCTGGCGGCCGGGCTGACCGACGCCGGCCTGCGTGACGTGACGGTCGAGGAGTACCCGGTCCCGTTCCGGTTCCACGACCCGGCCGAGTACGCGCGGTTCACCCGGGCGGTGGCCCCGCCTCCGGTACGCCGCCGGGTCGACGCGCTCGACCCGGCCGGGCGGGACGCGCTCTGGGCGGAGGTGGCCGCCGCCGCGCGGGGGCGCCTGGGCCCGGACGGGCTGGTCGACCTGACCTCGACCGCGCTCACCGTACGCGCGGTCGCCCCGCACCGACCCCCATCCATCACGACGGAAGGACCGAGATGACCACCGAACTGCAACGCCGGAAGCTGGAGAAGGTCTTCGCCTCGTACGACGCCGACGGTGACGGCGTCATCGACGGGCTGGACATCACCGCGATGGCCCAGATCTGGTGCGACACGTACGGCGTCGCGCCGTACTCGCCGGGCTGGCGGCGTATCCACGGCGCGGCGGCCCGGATGTGGCGCGGGATGCGCGGCAGCGACGGGCCGGACGGCGAGAAGCGGGTGACGGTCGCCGAGTGGGTGGCGTGGGCCGACAAGCCGGAGTTCCCGGAGTTCGTGACGAACGCGGCGGTGCCGTTCAGCCTGGCCGTCTTCGACGTGGCCGACGCGGACCGGGACGGGCGCATCAACCACGCGGAGATGTTCGCGGCGCAGAGCAAGAGCGGCATGCGGTCGGAGGAGACCCAGCGGATCTTCGACCGGCTCGACACCGACCGGGACGGCTACCTCACCAGCGAGGAGTACGGCCGGGCGGCGCACGAGTTCTACCTGAGCGCCGACCCGGACGCGCCGGGCAATGTGATCGCCGGGGAGCTCTAGGCGACCGGACGCCCGGCCGCCGGTCCGTTGTGGGCCGGCGGCCGAGCGTCCGCCGGTCAGCGGGTACGCAGGCGCGCGGTCATCGGCAACGCGTCGACGGGCATGGTCATGGCCGGCACGGGCTTCGGCTCGTGGCCCGGCACCGGCTCCAGCCGCCAGCGGGCGGCGATGCTGGCCAGCGAGACGATCATCTCGGTCCAGGCGAACTGGTCGCCGATGCACCCGTGCACGCCGGTGGCGAACGGCATGAAGGCGCCGCGCGGCAGCCCCCGGGCCCGCTCCGGCAGCCACCGGTCCGGGTCGAAGCGCTCGGGCTCCGGATAGATCAGCGGGTTGTGGTGTACGGCGTGGAAGCTGTAGAGCACGTCCGAGCCGGCCGGGATCAGGTAGCCGCCCAGTTCGGCGTCGCGGGCGGTGACCCGGTTGTTGAACAGGCCCTGGGTGCGCAGCCGCAGCGTCTCGGAGAGCACCTGGCGGGTGTACTCCAGCGCCGCCACGTCGGCATAGCCGGCGGCCCGTCCGTCGAGCACCCGGTCGACCTCGGCGTGCAGCCGCCGCTGCACGCCGGCGTCCGCGCCGACGTGGTGCAGCGCCCAGCAGAGCGTGTTGGCGATGGTGTTGCTGCCGGCGATGAAGAACGTCATCACCTCGTCGTGGACCTGCTCGTCGCTCATCGCGGGCCGGCCGTCCTCGTCGCGGGCGAAGAGCATCATCGACAGCAGGTCGCCGTGGTCGGTGCCGGCCGCGCGGTACTCGGCGATGACCCGGCGGATGGTGGCCCGCAGGTACTCGGCCGCGGCGTCGTAGTCGCGGTTGGCCTGGGTGGGCAGGCGGGTCAGCACGCCCGTCACGTCGGTGATCCGGCGGAACAGTCCGCCCAGGACGGTGGTGGTCGCGGCCATGAACCGGGCGCGGTCGAGGCGCCGGTCACCGGCGAAGACGACCTCGACGACGTTGGTGAGGGCCAGCTCGTCCATCTCCTTCTCGACCGCGAGGCGCTGGCCGTCGCGCCAGGAGTCGAGCTTGCCGGCGACCGTCCGGCTCATCAGCTCCGTGTAGTGGATGACCTTGTTGCGATGGAAGGCGGGCTGGATCAGCGCCCGCTGCCGGCGGTGGAACTCGCCCTCGGAGATGCCCAGGCCGTTGCCGAACATGGACCGGAAGCGGTCGGTCATCGGCCCGCCCCGGACGAAGGTGTCGCCGTCGCGGAGCAGCTCGCGCATCAGGGTCGGGTCGTTCACCACGTACGCCGGGCGCTTGCCGAGCGCGATGGTGACGACCGGCTCGCCGGACTGGAGTTCGAGCAGGAATTCGGCGGGTCGTCGTTTCATCTGCAGGCCGTGCCCGAGCACGGGCAGGCGGCCGGGCGCCGACGCGGGTGTGCGCAGGGTGCTGGTCATGGTGCGTTCCCTCGGTGTCGGGCCGCGCGGCTCGCCGCGTCGGCGGTGACGGGCCGGCCCGGGTGCGACGGCGGCCCGGTCGGGATCAGCGGGAGAGCAGCGCGCCGGTGGACGCGGGCCGTCCGGCGGCGTGCCAGACCCGCGACGAACCGATGGTCTGGCCGTTGGCCAGGTCCTGAAGGGTGATCTGGACCCGCCAGGGGTCGAACTGGAGCACCTCGAAGCCGGCGTCGGTGGGGCCGTCGGGCCAGACCGCGTACGGGTCGAAGCCGCGCTGGGTCGCCTCGGCGGCGACCAGGTCCCAGACGTGGCGCTTGGTGTCGCCCGGCTCCAGCCAGGTGGCGCGGCAGTCGACGAAGACGGCGTCGTGCGCGGGTGTCCAGTAGCTGCACGAGACGTACGGGTTGCGAGCGAGGTGGGCGGTCTTGACCGGGGTGCGGGAGGTGCTGACCCATCCGGTCGGGCCGGCGTCGCCGACCTCCCAGGAGACGTGCATGATCCGGCTGCGCGGCCGGTCGTGTCCGTCCACAGTGGCGACCGTGCACCAGCCGATCTCGGTGGTGAGCCGCAGGAAGTCGTCACGGAGGTCGGCGAAGTCGCCGACCGGGGTGCTGAAAGTGGAAGGCTCCATGTCGAGATGGTAGATCCGCGGGAGCGGAGTTTGCTATATAATTCTCAATTCTTGCGGTGTCCGGCGTGGAGCCTCAGCCGGCCCGCAGGACCTTGCGCAGCGCGTCGATCACCCGGGCCTGGGTGTCCGCGTCCAGGGACGGGTACATCGGCAGCGAGAAGATCTCCTCGGCCAGCCGTTCGGTGACCGGGAGCGACCCGTCGGAGTAGCCGAGGTGGGCGAAGCCGCGCATGGTGTGCACCGGCCAGCGGTAGCTGACGTTCAGCTCGATGCCGTGCGGGCGCAACTCCGCCAGGATCTCGTCGCGCCGCGGGTGCCGTACCACGTACAGGTAGTAAACGTGCTCGTTGCCGGACGCGGTGACCGGCAGGACCAGGCCGGTGCCGGCCAGCCCTTCGTCGTAGCGGCGGGCGATCTCGCGCCGGGCGGCGACGTAGCGGTCCAGCCGCCGCAGCTTGCGGCGCAGGATCTCCGCCTGCACCTCGTCCAGGCGGCTGTTGCGCCCGGGCGTCTCCTCGACGTAGTAGCGGTCCTCCATCCCGTAGTACCGCAGCCGGCGCAGGCGCCGCTCCACGTCCGGGTCGGCGGTGATCGTCGCGCCGCCGTCGCCGTACGCGCCGAGCACCTTGGTCGGGTAGAACGAGAAGGCGGCGGCGTCACCGAGCGACCCGGCCACGCGGCCGTGGTGGCTCGCGCCGTGCGCCTGCGCGCAGTCCTCCAGCACCGCGAGGCCGTGCTCGGCGGCGAGCGCCCGCAGCGAAGCCATCTCGACGCACTGCCCGTAGAGGTGCACCGGGAGCAGCACCCGGGTACGCGCCGTGATCGCGTCTGCGACCTGGTCGACGCGCATCAGGCAGGTCGCCTCGTCCACGTCCACGAAGACCGGCACCGCGCCCACCGCGTCGATGGCGAGCACTGTCGGGGCGGCCGTGTTGGCGACGGTGACCACCTCGTCGCCGGGGCGTACGCCCAGCGCCCACAGGGCCAGCGAGATGGCGTCGGTGCCGTTGGCCACCCCGACGCAGTGCGGTACGCCGTGGTAGGCGGCGAACTCCCGCTCGAAGCCGCGCACGCTCTCGCCGAGCACCAGGCGGCCGGAGGAGAAGACCTGTTCCACGGCGCCGAGGACGTCCTCGCGCTCGCTGGCGTACTCGGCCAGGTAGTTCCAGACTCCGACGGTCATGGCGGCGGACCTCCCCGGGGACGCGTCGTCGCCGCGGTGCCTCACCCCGGCATCACCACCTCGCATCCTAGTCGCCGACCCGTCGGCCAGCTACACGTTCGTCAACCGATATCGGTACCCCCGGCTCACGCCCACTGGCCCGAACGGACGGAATCGCTCCCTTCGCGACGCCACCGCCCCGGGCCTGACACCAGCCCTGCGAGGCGCGCGCGAAAACCTTGCCGGGCAAGCCTTCAACGCCGCCCTGACCTGCCACGACATCGGCTGCCGTCGACCGCTGTGGCCCCTCCGTCGACAGGTGGAAATTGCGCGGAGTGGATCTCCCCGCAGCCGACTTCCCATCAATTGACAGTTGCAATTCGCATAGTAGGCTCCCTGCCGCGGGCGCCGCTCTCCGGCCCTCTCCGTCTCCCTCCGACCGCGACGCCTGGCATGTTCCGGCCTCAATCCCGCACGTGACCAGGAGGACGTCCATGCCCCGTAGACAACTGCGCGGCCCGCTCCGGCGCGCCGCCCACATCGGAGTGATCGCGCTCGTCGCAGTCAGCAGCGGCCTGGTGCCGCCCCCGGCCGCGGCCGGGGCGTCCGTGCGACGGATCACCTCGACCGTGACCGGCAGCGACGGTCAGCCGTACCGGATCACCAATCACCTCACCCGCACGGCTCAGGCCGCCGAGCGGGCGGGTGCGCCCGCCCGCCAGTGGCTGCTGGTGTGGACCGGCGACGCCGCCCCCGGCCCCGACGGCAAGCCCGACCCCGACTTCCTCGCCGTCGTGGACGCCACCCCCGGCTCACCCGACTACGGCCGGGTGGCGAACACCGTCACCGTCGACTCGGTCTTCGGCAACGAGCCGCACCACATGCAGTACACCTGGCGCAAGGGCGACAAGGTGTACGCGGGCGGCCTGCTCAGCGACACCGTCTTCGTCTTCGACGTCAGCCGGCTGCCCCGGGTCTCGCTCAGCGGCGTGACGCTGCCGCATGACACCCCGTGCGGCTCGGTGCCGGACGCGTTCACCGTCCTGCGCGACGGCACCGCGTACGGGTCGTACATGGGCGGGCCCGACGTCGCCGGCCCCTGCACCTACTCCGACGGGCAGACCCGCGTGGGCAACGGCTTCGCCGGCTCCCCCGGCGAGGTGGTCCGGCTCGGCGCCGACGGCCGGGTGCTGGCCGAGATGCCGGCGGCGAAGAAGGAGGCCGAGGACCCGGTCTCCTGCCCCAACCAGCCGGCGCTGCCAGTGCCGACCTGCGCCAACCCGCACGGCATCGCGCTGCGCGAGGACCTGAACCGGCTGGTCACCAGCGACTTCGTCGAGGTGCGGCACGTCGTCGCCGGCCTGGTGACCGACCCCAATCTGCAGCGCCGCACGGTCCGCACGTACGACATCAGCGACCGTAACCGGCCCCGCCTGCTCTCCCTGTCGTACCTGCCCGACGGGCCCCGGGTCGACGACGAGTTCAGCCGGGAGGGCATGCTGGCCATGGAGCCCGCGGTGACGAACAAGCCCCGCAACAAGGGCGCGTTCGTGGCCACCGGGATGGGCGCGGTCTACTACACGCCGGACATCACCAAGCGGGAGCTGACCTGGCGGCAGGTGTTCGACGACGCGACCGCCTTCCGCCGGATCTACCCGCGCGACACCCCGACCAGCGCGGCCGACGGCGGCAGCTGGCTCATGGTGAGCCCGGACGACCGCTTCCTGTTCCACACGGTGATGTTCGGCGGCAACAACTCACCGGCCGTCAACGCCGAGTCCGGCATGGTGTACGTGCTGGACATCCGCCGGCTCCTGGCCGCCGGAAGCCGGACCTCGTGCCAGATCGACACGATCGCGGAGACCGTACGCGGCGGCGCCGAGCCGGACTGTCCCGCGCTGGTCAGCGCGCTGCCGATCGTGGACACCACGCTCGGCGGCCCGCACTGGGGGGCGCTGGACACGTTCCGGCCGATGGCGGGCGGGAAGCACTTCCGCCAGACCGACCAGGTCTCCCGGGTGGTCACCTCGAACTACTTCGTGGCCCCCACCGGGCTCGACGGTGACGCCCGGATCTGCATGGCACTGGTCGACCCGGCGGGCCGGCTCACCGAGGACCGCGCGTTCCGCGACGAGCACACCGGCCGGCGCTGCGTGAGCTTCGACCGGACGAGCTGGCCGCACGGCGACACCGGCAAGGCGAACCCGCACGGGCTGCTCTTCGCGGTGGCCGACGCGCAACTGCGCTGAGCACGACGGACCGGCGGCGGGCGGCGACGAGCCGCCCGCCGCCGCGGCACGTCCGGGCTCACGCCGGCGCGGCCAGGCGGGGCACCACCTCGGCCGGGGACGGCAGCGCCGCGATCTCGGCCCGCACCTCACCTGTCACCCGGCCCAGCTCCGCGTCGGTGAGCAGCCTGTCGATCGCGGCGGCGCCCAAATCGTCCACCGAGTCCAGCACGTGCGCCAGCCCTCGGGCGCGCAGCAGCTCGCCGGTGACCAGCTCGTCCGGCGAGCCGGGCAGCACCATCTGGCGGACGCCGAGCGCGGCGCAGGTGAGCGTCGTGCCGTCCCCGCCGTGGTGGATCGCGGCGGCGCAGCCGCGCAGCAACTGGTTCAGCGGCACCCAGCCGGTGGTACGCACGTTGGGCGGCAGGTCGGCCGGGGCCGCCGACTCCCCGATCGCCAGCACGAACTCGGCGTCCAGCTCGGAGGCGGCGGCGAGTACCCGCTCGATGCCGGCGGCGAACCGGTCCGGCCCGCCGAGCGTGCCGAAGGTGACAGCGATCCGGGGCCGGTCGACCGGCTCCCGGAGCCAGCCGGGCAGGACCCCGCCGCCGTTGTACGGCACGTAGCGCATGGAGATCTCGGCCGGCCCACCCTCGACCAGGCTGGGCGGGGCGATGTCGACGGTCCGGATGCCCTCGGGCAGCGTCACCCCGTGCCGGCGCATCGCCACCGCGCCGGGCAGCTCGCGCAGCAGGTCGGGGGTGAACCGGGCGAGCCCGAGGCTGTGCGCCACCGCCGGCACCTTCAGCCGGGCGGCGACGACCGGGCCGACCGCGAAGATCGGGTCGTACACCACCAGGTCCGGCTGCACCCATTCGCCGAGCGCGACGTGGGCGTCGACGAACGGGTCCCAGGCCGCGACGATGTACGGCTTTCGCTCCTCCATCTCCCCGATCGGGTCGGCACCGATCGGCTCGAAGAGGCGCGGCACGTCCCTGATGAACTGCGCCTGCATGTCCGAGGTGCTCCGCCCGGGCACGGCGTCCAGGACCGGCAGCCCGGCCCGGGCCACCGCCAGCGCGTCACCGGCGGTGACGAAGACGACCTCGTGACCGGCGGCGCGGAACGCCCACCCGAGCGGCACCAGCGGGAACGCGTGGCCGATGGCCGGACCCGGCATGAACAGTACGCGCATGACTCCTGCCCTCCCTGTCGCCGAGGCGGCACGGTCGACGCCGTACCGCCGAGCCGGTGACGCCGGTCGCGCCACCTGTCGATTCGCCGCCCGCACCGGCGCTACGGCGCCCGCTGTCGCGGCTTCCCCGCGGCCGCCGGCTCCCCGGTGCCGGGTTGCCGGCGCAGCTCGTCGTGCCAGAAGTCGGTGACCGCCTTTCGCAGGTCGCGGCGGGGCCACCAGCCGAGCGCGGCAGCGGCCGGCGCGGGGTCGACACACGACCACCGGGTGGCGGCCCGCCAGCCGGCCGGGCCGGCGCGTTCCACCACCGTCGTGGGCACCCCGCTGACCTCCACCAGAAGCCGTACCAGCGACCGCACCGGCACCGCCTCGCCCCGGCCGATGTCGAGGACGCGGCCGGTCACCGGGCGTCCGGCGGCAGCCAGCACGGCGTCGGCGGCGTCCCGGACGTCGACGAAGTCGCGCCGGGCCTCCAGCGGGGCGAGCGTCACCCGCGCGGGGACGCCGGACCACGCGGCCGGCGCCAGCGCGGCGGCGACCCGGCCCAGCAGGCTGGTCACGGGCAGCCCTGGGCCGAGCGCGTTCACCAGTCGCAGCACCACCGCGTCGACGTCACCGGCGTCGGTAGCCGCCAGCACGGCACGGGTCGCGGCGAGTTTCGCCCGGCCGTAGGCGGTGTCCGGTGCGGGCGTACGGCGCGGATCGGCTGGCTCGACCGGCTGCGGGCCGTACTCCAGCACCGAGCCGAGGTGGACCAGCCGCGGCCGGCAGGTGGCGCGGCGCAGCGCGTCGAGCAGCAGCCCGCTGAGCCGGGTGCAGCGCCCCGCCATCCGGCCGGGGTCCAGTCCCCAGCTGCTGCCGGTGGCGTCGACGACGGCGACCGGGCCCTCGGCGTCCAGGAGCCGCGCCAGCGTCTCCGGGTCAGTGCTGCCGAGGTCGAGCGCGGTGAACCGGTGCCGGCGGCCGGCCGGGGCGCGGCGGGCCACTGTGAGCACGTCGTGGCCGGCGTCGGTGAAGGCGTCCGCGACGTGACCGCCGACGAACCCGGTGCCGCCCAGCACGACCGCCCGGGGCCGGTCGCCGGTCACCGGGCACCTGCGGGCCGGGCGATCCACAGGCCCCAGCGGAACGGAGGCGCAGTGACGTGCGCGGCGGCGAGCCCGGCGCGGGCGAACGCGGCGGCGAAGTGCTCCGGCCGGAACAGCGTCAGCTCGGTCGTCGCGGTGTCGTGCCGGATGCCCGCGTCCGGGTCGGCGTACGCCTGGTGCACAGTCATCCGGATGCGGTCGCGCGCGCCGTCGAGCCACGTCGAGTGGGACAGCCGGACCACCACCCGGTCCTGCTCCTGCACCATGTCGCGGGCCACGTAGCCGGGGACGAACGTCTCCGGCGTGTACCAGGGCTCGACCGCCAGCACGCCGCCCGGCGTCAGGTGGGCGGCCAGCCGCGCGACGGTCCGCTCCAGTTCGGCGACGCCGCGCAGGTGCGGCACCGCGAAGAGGCAGACCACCACGTCGAAGACGGCGGCCAGGTCCAGCTCGCGCATGTCGCCCTCGTGCAGGGCCACGTCCGGCACCCGGGCACCGGCGCGGGCGAGCATCTCCGCGGACAGGTCCACCCCGGTCACCGGGGCGAAGTGGGTCCGCAGGTGTTCCAGGTGCAGCCCGGTGCCGCAGGCCACGTCGAGCAGCGAGGCGGCGGCCGGGTTCCGGCGCCGGACCATCCGGGCGAGCGTGGCGGCCTCGGCCGTGTGGTCGCGGCCCCGGTGCCGCATCACCAGGTCGTAGATCTCCGGGTATCCGGCGCGGTAGAAGCCGCGCGCCACCGATGCCGTCACCGTACGCGCACGGTGGGCACGTAGTGGATCCACCGGCCTCCGGCGGCCCGGAAGCCGGTCTCCTTCGCCATGATCTCCTCGGCGTGGTTCCAGGCGAAGAGGACCGCGTAGTCCGGGTACGGGTCGGCGAAGGCGGCCGGCGGGCGGACCGGGATGTGCGCGCCCGGGGTCAGCCGGCCCTGCTTGGCCGGGGTGGTGTCGCAGACGTACGAGATCAGCTCCGGTCCGAGCCCGCAGTAGTTGGTGACGGTGGCGCTCTTCGCGGTGGCCCCGTAGGCGGCGACGGTGCGGCCCTCCTCCTTCAGTGAGCGCAGCAGCGCGACCAGCTCCGCCCGGTTACGCGCGACGTCGGCGGCGAACCGGCGCAGCGCCTCCACCCCGGTCACCCCGCGCTCCCGTTCCTGACGCAGCAGGTCGGCGACGGCCGGGGACGGGGTACGCGCCCCGGCGTGGGCGAGCGTGTAGCGCACCTCGCCCCCGTGCACTGGTAGCCGGCGTACGTCCACGAGTTCCAGCCCGAAGCGGGCCGCGGCGGCGCGTACCGAGTGGGCGGTGAAGTAGTAGAAGTGCTCGTCGTAGATCTGGTCGAAGGCGGTCCGGGCGAGGATGTCGTCGAGGTACGGGTCCTCGAAGACGAGGACGCCGCCGGGGGCGAGCAGCAGCCGCGCCCCGCGCAGCACCGAGTCCAGGTAGGGCAGGTGGCAGATCGTGTTGGCGGCGTAGATGACGTCCGCCGGCCCGTCGGTGACGAGCACGTCGGCGGCGGTCTTCTCCTCGAAGAAGTCGGTGCGTACCCGTACGCCCTGCCGGCGGGCCAGCTCGGCCACCCCGGCGGACGGTTCGAAGCCGAGGTGGCGTACGCCGGCCTGCGCCACGGTCCGCAGCATCGCCCCGTCGTTGCAGCCCAGCTCGACGCAGAACGCGCCGGGCCGGGTCAGTTCGGTGGCGAGCAGTTCCCGGCCGGTGCCGGTGAAGTGCGCGCGCATCACCGACGACAGCGACGAGCGGTACGGGTAGTCGTGGTGGAACATCCGCTCGCGGGGCACCTCCTCGACGAGCTGGACCATCGTGCAGTCGGCGCACCGGCCCAGCGCGAGGCGGTAGAAGAACTCGCCGGCGAGGTCGGCCGGGCGGAGGAACGCGTCGGAGAGGGGCTGCCGGCCGAGGTCGAGCACCTCGGTCACCGGGCCGCCGCAGATCCGGCAGCCGCTGACGGCGAGGGCGGTCATGTGCCTGTTTCCTTCGGACACCGGTGCGCCGCCGGCCGGTTCAGCGCGGCTTGTGAGCGGCGATGACGACGCAGCCGACCTTGGTGCGCAGGACGTCGAGCACGGCCGGCATCTCGGCGAGGAAGGCGTCGATCTTCTCAGCCCCGTGCGCGGCGGCGAGCGTCTCGCGCCGCTGCTGCACCCGCTCGTGGTACGCGGGGAACGAGCGGCTGATCTTGTCGCCGCAGCTGAGAAACTCGTCCACCACGAAGCCGGCGTCGCGGACCAGGTCGAACGCGGCCATCGGCGGGCCGGGCGGGGCGAGTGTGAAGTCGGTGAGGATCTGCCGGTCCCGCTCGGTGAGCGGGGCGTCCTCGGCGAGGTCGGTGAGCACGAGCCGGCCGCCCGGCTTGAGCACGCGGCGGATCTCGGCGAGCCACTGCCGGCGGTCCTGCGCGTGCACCAGGGACTCGAAGGCGAGCACCTTGTCGAAGGAGGCGTCCGGGTAGCTCAGCGCGGCGGCGTCGCCCAGCTCGAAGCGGACCTGGCCGCGCAGCCCGGACTCGTTCACCCGTTCCCGGGCCCGCTTGAGGTGCTCAGTGCTGTTGGTGATGCCGGTGATGTCGGCGTCGCTGCGCTGGCCGAGCCGGATCGCCGGCTCACCGGCGCCGCATCCGACGTCGAGCAGCCGCTCGCCCGGACGCAGCGCGAGCCGATCGCCGACGATGTCGGTGAACCGGTTGATGGCCTCCAGGAATGGTGTGCGGTCGTCGTCGTCCTCCCACCATCCGAAGTGGATGTTCCCGCCGAGCACCTCGACGGCCCAGGCGCCGTCGTCGTAGATCTCCGCCACCTCGTCGATGTCGGTCAGCTCGCGTGTGGACACGTCCGCTCCTCACTCTCGCGGCAACTTGCTGCTTGAGAATGCTATAGCTATCGACCGGCGAGTGTCCATGCGAGGATCACGTGGCAAAGGAACGCGCGACGCGCGGATCAAGGGCGTGACCGGAGCGAAACGTCCTGCTACTATATGTTTGTGAACACAATGTCGCGTACGGCTGGCTTGTCCGCACAGCAGACCGACAGTCCCGCCATCGAGGTCACCCGATTGCGCAAATCCTACGGTGAGGTGCGCGCGCTCGACGGAGTCGACCTGCGCGTGTCGGCCGGAAGCGTGTTCGGGGTGCTCGGTCCCAACGGCGCCGGCAAGACGACGATCGTCCGCACCCTCGCCACGCTCGTCCCGCCCGACAGCGGCGAGGTCCGCGTGCTCGGCCACGACGTGGTGCGCGAGGCCGGGGCGATCCGCGACCGGATCGGGCTGACCGGGCAGTACTCGTCGGTCGACGAGGAACTGTCCGGCCTGGACAACCTCGTCCTGCTCTCCCGGCTGCGCGGCTTCTCCTGGGGCGCGGCACGCCGCCGCGCCGAGGAGTTGCTCGCCACGTTCGACCTGGAGGAGGCCGCCGGCCGGCTGGTCCGGACCTACTCCGGCGGCATGCGCCGGCGGCTCGACATCGCCAGCAGCATGGTCGTGACGCCCGACCTGATGTTCCTCGACGAGCCGACGACCGGGCTGGACCCGCACAGCCGAAACCAGGTGTGGGAACTCGTCCGGGGCATGGTCGGCGAGGGCGCCACCGTGCTGCTCACCACGCAGTACCTCGACGAGGCCGACCAGCTCGCCGACCGGATCGCGGTCGTCGACCACGGCCGGGTCATCGCCGAGGGCACGCCGGTGGAGCTGAAGCGGTCGGTCGGTTCGAGCGTGCTGCGGGTGCGGTTGCGCGACGCCGGGGCGCGGGAGACGGCCGAGCGGATGCTGGCCGAGGCGCTGGGCGCCTCGGTGCACGCCGGCGCCGACCCGCTGGAGCTGACCGCGCAGGTGCCGGCCGAGGAGGAGGCCACCCGGGCGCTGGCCGCCCTCACCGGGGCCGGCGTCGGGCTGGCCGAGTACGCCTTCGGCCACGCCACCCTGGACCAGGTGTTCCTCGCCCTCACCGGGCACCGGGCGGACGGCACGCGGACCGAGACCGAGGAGGCGGCGTGAGCAGCGTGGTGGAGGCCGGCACCGGCCGTGGGGTGTCCGCGCTGGCCGCGGCGCGGCCGGCGCGTCCCGGCGCGTTGTCGTCCACGCTCACCTTCGCGTGGCGGGCGGTGCAGAAGGTACGCCGTGACCCGACGCAGATCCTCGAGGCGCTCGGCGTGCCGATCATGTTCACGCTCGTCTTCGGCTTCCTGTTCGGCGGCGCCCTGGCCGGTTCGACGTCGAGCTACATGCAGTTCTACATCCCCGGCATCGTGGTGTTCACCGGGATCATGATCAGCATGCGGATCGGCGCGGTGGTCAACCTGGACAACTCCCGGGAGGTGACCGACCGCTTCCGCGCGCTCGCCATCTGGCGTCCCGCCGCGATCGTCGGCACGCTGCTCGGCAACAACGTGCTCTACGTCGTCGGCTGCGCGGTCGCCGTGGCGGTCGGGCTCGCGGTCGGTTTCCGGCCCGACGGCGGCGTGCTCGGCGTCCTCGCCACGATCCTGATCACCCTGGTGTTCGTCTTCTCCTTCTCCTGGGTGTACGTGGTCTTCGGGCTCGCCCTGAAGTCACCGACCGCCGCGCTGAGCGCCTGCCAGGCGATCGTCTTCCCGGTGTCGTTCGTCAGCAACTTCTTCGTGCCGCAGGAGACGCTGCCCGGCTGGCTGCAGGCGGTGGTCGGTCTGAACCCGTTCGCGTTGACCATCACCGCCGCGCGCGGTCTGGCCCACGGCACGGCGACCGCCGGTGAGGTCGGCGCGGCGCTGGCCGGCTGCGCGGCGCTGGTGGCCGTCTTCGCGCCGCTCTCCATGTTCCTTTACCGCCGGCGGGCCTGACCCGCCACCGTTTGTACGCAGTGCCGATGACACGAGAAGGGAACACGGCTGACCCGTGGACAGCGACCGTTTGACCCAACCGCCTGCCGTCACCGCGCAGATGCTCATCCGCAAGCCCGTCGCCGAGGTCTTCCAGGCGTTCGCGGACCCGGCGGTGACCACGAAGTTCTGGTTCACCAGGAGCAGCGGCCGGCTCGAGCCCGGCGCCACAGTCACCTGGGACTGGGAGATGTACGGCGTCTCCACGGTGGTGACCGTCAAGGACGTCGAGGAGAACAGCCGCATCCTGGCCGAGTGGGACCCGGAGTCCCCCACCCAGCTCGAATGGCGGTTCCTGCCGGGCGAGGGTGACACGACGCTGGTCCGGATCACCGAGACCGGCTTCACCGGCACCGCCGACCAGGCCGTGGGGAAGGCGATCGACTCCATGGGCGGCTTCACCATGGTGCTCTGCGCCTGCAAGGCGCTGCTGGAGCAGGGTGTGCTGCTCAACGCGGTGGGCGACGCCCACCCGGCCGGCTTCGGCGACTGACCGCCGTGGCGGCGGGCGGACCGGGAGCGGCCCGGTCCGCCCGCTCAGGCGGCGTCCAGCAGCCCGCGCAGGCAGGCGATCAGGCTGCGGGCCGAGACGTTCACGTAGTTGCTGTGCCGCAGCAGTTCCGAGACCTGGTGCAGGGTCACCCAGCGGTACTGGTCGCTCTCCAGGTCGGCGTCGTCGGTCTCCACCACGAGATAGCTGCTGCGGGCACGGTAGAGCCGTCCGCCCTCCTCGGAGAGGACCGCCCGGAACCGGACCCGCTCCGGCGGCGCGCCCAGCACCTGGTCCAGGAAGGGCGGACGCGCCGCGGCGGGCAGGTAGTCGAGCGTGGCGGGCGTGCACTGGACCGTCGGCGCCAGCTCCACCACGTCGACGAAGCCCGCCTCGACCCGGGCGTGCGCCAGCACGTGCAGCACTCCGTCGAGGCGGGTGGCCAGGAACGCCACCACCCCCTGGCCGCAGGGCCGCAGCATCGGCTGCGACCAGCTCGCCACCTCGCGCCCCTCGGCGTCCACGTCCACGCCGATGACCTCGAAGAACAGTCCGCTGTCGTGACGCAGGGAGACCTCGCCGAGATGCCACGCCGCCCGTCCGCGCAGCGCCGTCCGGTCGGCGCCCACCTCGGTCCGGCTGCGGACGTCGGTGATCCAGTGCAGCAGCTCGCCGGTGCGGTGCCGGCTGCCCGTACCGGGCCGGCAGGAGCGGCGCAGCGCGGCCGTGAAGGCGTCCTGTGCCGGGCCGGCCGCCCGGGCCGTCAGCTCCGTCGGCAGGCATGAGAGCACGGTACGGGTGTCCATGTTGACCAGGTCGTCGTGGCGGAGGAGCCGGTGCAGCTGGGCGAGGCTGAGCCAGCGGAACCCGGGCGGCGGCACGATGTCCTCGTCGGTGAGGACCACCATGTTGCGGTTGCGTTTGCGCAGGAACCAGGACCCGTGCTCGGACTGGCGGACGTCCACGAGCACCCGGCGCGGGTCCGGGTCGCGGAAGTGGTGCAGGAACGGCACCGGGCGGCCGCCGTGCACACCGGTCCAGTTGCTCCGGGTGGCCTGGACGGTGGGCGCGATCTGGTGGCCGTCCTGGTTGCCGGGCTCGGCCTTGGCCTGCACCAGCACCCGCAGCGTGTCGCCGTCGCGGCGGGCGAGCAGACCGAGGATGCCCACTTCCGGCTGGTGCAGCACCGGCTGGTCCCAGCGGGGCACGGCCGCGCCCGGCACCTCGACGGAAAGCCCTTCCACCCGGAAGAACCGGCCGCTGCCGTGGGCCAGGACTCCGGTGTCGGCGTCCTGGCGCCAGCCGCGCAGGCCGGCCAGGGGCACCACGTCCACGCGCATCCCGGCCCGGCGGCGCCACCCGGCGAGCCACTCGTGGATGTCGGCGTCGGGGTCGGCAGTGGCGAGCGGGTCGTGCTGCGGCAGCCATGTTGGCGCGGTCGTCTCCGTCACGCATACCCCCTTCGTCGACGCCTACCCGTTAATCACTTCTATATTCTATAGCGAATGACCGGCGTTGGCGCGGGTCGAGGAAGGACGACGAGAATGACCGACGACGGGACCGGACCGCCGCCGCTACCGATGTGGCCGGACGGCGCCGACGCCGGGTACGTGGCGGCGCGGCTGCGCCTGGCCGAGGCGGAACGCCGCCTGCGTGACGAGGTCGAGCGGGTCGCCGCCGCCCGGCGGGAGCTGCCACCCGGCGCGCCGGTGGCCGACGTCGCGCTCACCGAGGGACCGGCCGACCTGACCGCGCCCGGCCCGCTGCGTCCCGTCCGGCTCTCCGCGCTCTTCGGCGCGCACCGCACGCTCGTCGTCTACCATCTGATGTTCCACCCGGAGGCCGACGCCGCCTGCCCGATGTGCTCGCTGTGGGTGGACGGGTTCCACGGCGTCGCGCACCACATCCAGCAGCACGCCGCGTTCGTGGTGGTCGGCAAGGCCCCGGCGGCGAAGCTGCGCGCCTGGGGCGCCCGGCGCGGCTGGGACGGCCTGCGGCTGCTCTCCAGCCACGGCACCGACTTCAACGCCGACCTGCGCGCCGAGCACCCGAACGGCGACCAGCGCCCGATGGTCAGCGTGCTGATCCGTGCCGGCGACGGTGTCCGGCACTTCTACAGCCAGCCGGCCAACTTCGTCGACGGCGCCGAGCGCGGCATCGACCTGCTCTCCCCGGTGTGGAACGTGCTCGACCTGCTGCCGCAGGGTCGCGGCGACTGGTACGCCGCAAACACGTATCCCCGGGTGGCCGCCCCGGCCGATCGACCCGTGTGACAGCCGAGGAGCCACGAGTGCCCGACCGCACCACGACACCGCGTACCGCCGACTGTCGCCGGGGCGTGCCCCGCGCGGCCGGACGGCTTGCCGGCGCGGCCCTCGCCGCAGTGGCGGCCACGCTGCTCGCGGCGGCGCCGGCCCACGCCGCGGACGGCGGCGGCGTCGCGCCGGCCGCGACCGCGTTCGCCGGCCTGCTCGCACTCGCCGCGACGGCCACCGCGGCCGGGCTGGTGCTGCTGCGACCACTCGGCGCCCCGGCGCCACGCCACCTGACCGCCGCGTCGGTGACCGCCGCCGTCGCGCACCTGCTCACCCTCGGCCTGGGCGGGGACGCGCCCGCCGCCGGGACGCTCGCACTCGCGGCGGCCTGCCTCGCCCTGCTGCCGTACGCGGGGCGGCGCGCGGTCGGCGTACCCCTGGCCCTGCTCGTGTCCGCCGGTGCCGGCCTGCTGGCGCCGCCCACGGCGACAGTCGCGGAGGCGGTGGCCGCCGCCGGACACGGGGTCGCCGCCGCGTTGCTGCTGGGCGGCGTCGCCACAGTGCTCGGCGCGGAGTCGGCCCGGCGACGCGTCGCCCACCGGGCCGCGCCCTGGATGCTCGCCGCCGTCACCGCCGAGGCGGCGGCCGGCGCGGTGCGGCTCGGCGCCGGCCAGGGCGCCCTCGGCCCGGAAGGCCCCGGATGGGCCGGCCCGGCGCGCTGGGTCTGCCTCGCGGTCGCCGTGGCCGGGGCGGCGGGCCTGGGCGCCGGCCTGCGACGCCGACGGCAGCCGGACCGGACGTTGCTGCGCGGACAGGCGGTCGTGCTGCCCGCTGTCGTCATCGTCGCCGTCACCGCGACCGCCGTGGCGCTGTCCGCGCCGCCCGGCCGCCCCGGCGCGCCGCTGCTCGTCACGGTGGACAACGGCGACCGGGGCATCCCGCTGATGGTGGTGCCGCAGCGACCCGGCTGGAACCTCGTGCACGTCGGCGCCGAGGGCGTCTCGGTCGGGCTGCGGCCGGATCGGCTCTCCCCCGTGACCCGGCTGCCCGGCGCCACGAACGGCTGGTCCGTCGTGCACCTTCCGCCCGGCCCCGGCCGGCTGCACGTCGCGTACGGGGGACGCGACGCCGTCGTCCGGCTCGACGCCGGAGCGGCCGGCGGCGCCGGTCCCGACCTGCGCGGCCCGGACGGGCCGGAGTGCGTCAGCGCGGCCCTCGGCGCACTGCTCCGGGGCGGCTCGCAGCCGCTGTCACACTGCCCGGCGGACGCCCTCTCCCCCGGCGACCGCGAAGACCTCGACGCCACCGTGGCCTTCCTCGCGCCCCGGGCCGAGGGCGCCGTCACCGTCGTCGGCGACTCCTCGGCCCGCTCCGTCGCGGCGGTCGCCGCCGTCACCGCGGCCGCGCGGCGTGCCGGGCTGCGGGTCGTACCCCCGGGGACCGGACGGCATCCGACGCTCGTGGTCACCGGCTGGGCCGCGGCGGAAGCGGCGCTCCGCGACGCCGCGCGCGGGCCGGGCGCGGCGCTCGGCACCTACCTGGCCCCCTGGCTGCTCACCGCCGGGGTGCTTCGCCCCGCCACCGGGCAGATGCTCGCGCTCCGGTTCGATCCGCGCGCCGAGCCGGTGTCCCGGTACGTCACGGCGCTGGCCCGCCGCTTCCCCGGTGAACCCGCCACCGTCTCCGGCTACCTGGCCTGGCAGGGTGGCTCACCCGCCGGACCGGCCCGGATGTACGCGGCGGCAGCTGTCTCGCTGCCCGGCCCGGTCGCACACGGCGGGCACGGCCGGTCCGGCTTCCTGCCCGGGGGTACGGTGACCGCGGTGACCGGCCCGCTCGGCTAGGGCGCGTCCGCGCCGGGATGTGAGTCGCCGGCTGTCGCTGTCACGTCAGTGGTTGCCAGCCGTCGCGGTAGCGCAACCCGCCCGGTTGCAGCCGGATCTGGTCGTGCGCCGTACCGGACACCGGTTCGGTTCGTACCGCTTCGGGTCGTTCCACGACGACGCAGACGTCCTCCCCCGGCCACCACCAGCCGCAGGAGCGTGCCAGGCCGGCCCAGATGTCGAGGTGATCGGCCTCGCCGGGCCCGTACCGGGCGAGGCCGAGCCGGCGCAGCACGTCGTAGTAGGCGATCCACGACGCGTCCTGCTGCCCCTACCAGCACACGGGCACCGGGCCGTCGCTCGCCAGCGCCGCACGCACCGGGAGGTAGTACCCGTGCGCGAGGCTCCGGTGCAGCGCCGTCCGTACCCCCTGGTGCAGCACGACCGCGAGCGGTACGCCGCTGTCCAGCGCCCGCAGCGGCGCCAGCTCGGGCCACGGCACCTTGGCCTTGCCCGTACGCGCGGGTGACAGCTCGGGATCGGTGTGCACGACGCCCGCCCCCAGCGCGCCCCGGAGCTGGGAGACGATCATGGCGATGTCGCTCGCCAGCAGAGGTGTCCGGGGCGGCCGTGCCGCCCGGATGCGTTCGTAAAGGTGGTCGAGGTTCGGCCAGCCGCTGACCAGCGGCATCGCCTTCTCCGGCGAGTCGACCCATTCGAACCGGGGCCTCGGCCGCGACGCCCTCGCGTAGACGGCGGTCAGGCACCGCTCGGCGGCCGGCCTGTCGGCCGGCTGCGTGGACAGGGCGTGGTCGAGCCATTCCTGGCGGATCCGGACGGCCTGCTGCCACAGGTCGTGCGGGTCACCGCTGCGAACGGTCTGCGGGGTCTTCGCGGCGCCGTCGCGCCGCGCGGGGGCGCTCATCGCGCCGGGGCGTCGCCGCCCTTCCGGTTGGAGATCATGGAACGACTCTGACTCACGTCGCGGCGCCGCTCAAGCGAATTCCGGTCAGGCCGTGAGCAAGGCGATCGACGCCACGGCATCCGCCACAGCAGCCGGCCCGCAATCAGGTCAGGCGCCGGCCACCGGCAGCGGCGCGAACAGGGGCGGCGCCGGATCGGCTGCCCGGATCGCGCCCACGAGCTGCGCCAGTTGCGGGTAGTCGCCGCGGGCCGCGCGGAGAAGGTGGTCCGCGTCGGCGTGGTTGCCGAGGTACGACTCGGCGGCCGCCCGCAGCAGGAGCGCGACGGCGCAGAGGTCGGCCGGTTCGGTGCCGGGGCGAACGTCGAGAAGCAACGATCGCGCATCCTCGGGCCGCTGGTTGAGCAGATGAGCCAGGCTCATCGCGATCCGGGCGGAAAACACGCGCGGCTGTGTCCGGGCGGCGATCCCGGCGAGTTCCGAGATCTCCCGCACCTCCCGGCGTGCCACCGGCGAACCGGTCACCACCGCGGCGTACAGGTACCACAATCCGAACTGGACGCTCAGCATCTGCCCGATGGCGGCGGCCGCCGCGGGATCGGTGCTGCCCGCGCGAGCCAGCGCCGCGAGCCGCTCGGCCTCCTCGACCAGTTCCGCCGGCTGCATGTGCGCAGTGCTCAGCCTCTGCTGGTAGGCAGCGAGGGCCAGGAGCGGATCGCTGCCGGGGCGAGCCTGAATCCCGACCCGGTGGACGTCACCACCCGCTCGGGCAACCGCCCGCAGTGCCCTGACCACCTCCTCCTGGTAGTAGCCCGCTCGCAGCCCGTCACGGGCGGCTGCCGGAGCCCGGAGCCAGCGGAGCAGGTTGTGGCCGTCGCTGCGGGTCGAACGCCCCGGAACGAGGTTGGCCACGCCGAGCAGCGCCCCGACGAACGCGGCGCCGAGCAACGTCGACCGCGTCAAGGCTGTACCGGTGGACGCCGACGCGACGACGAGTGCCGCCGCGGCGCACAGGTTGGTCAGCGGGCCACCGAGGTAGAACAGCACCATCCGCAGCGGTAACGCCGTCATCGACGGCGAAGGCCGGACCGACACCTCGTTGCGCCAACCGTTGAAGGGCGCGATACGGACCGCGATGACCGGCAGACCCAGCAGCTTCGCCACGACGAGGTGTCCGCACTCGTGCAGGACGAGATGCAGCCACAACGACAGGCAGGTGAGGCCGGCGGCGACGATCGCACCCGTCACGGACTCAGTGACGAGCAGCGCGAACGCCATCGCCTCCACCGCCAGGAGGAGTGACACGGCGACCAGCCGACGGCGGAGCTTCACCGGGAGATGGTACGGCCGGACGGGCGGCGGCAGGGGTACACGCGCCCTCGCGCCCGGCAAGGCCGACGCCCTCACCGCCGAGACCGTGCTGACGTGGGGCATCGACTGGGAGAACTTCGTCGACGAGTACCCGGGAGTCGAGGGCACCGGCGAGGAGTGGACGAGGCGGCTGGCGCTGGCCCTCGAACGCGCCTGGGCATGACCGCGCCGTCCCGGGCCTGACCGGTCGTGCCGTCGGCTCCTGACGGCGTCCGGCCGGCCGCGACGTCGGACGGGTGATCCAGCTCCGTCGACGGCCTCTACGGGAGGGCGAGCGCCTCCCGGATGAAGGCGATCTGGTCCGACGCGACTGCCTGGCGCGTCCGCGGGTCGGTGTAGAAGGAGAAGTGCGTACCCGGATAGACCTTGAGCCGCCCGCGCGGGGCGCGCTCGGCGAGCTGGCTGCTCAGCTCCTGCGGCGTCTCCGCGTCGTCGGCGGCGAGGCAGACCAGCAGTGGCACGGTCAGCCGCGCCGCCGCGTCCGCCGGGCGGCAACGCATCATCCGCAGGGTCGCGCGGGGTGCCACCTGGTTGCGCCACAGCGAGTCCCCGCCGGCCAGTGTGCTGATGTGCTCCTTGGCCTCCGCCGCGTTGGTGATCGCGATCTCGCCCGGTTCACCGACGAGTGGGATGTAGTGCGGCGTCAGGCCGAGCCTGCCCCGTAGCGCGTCCCGCAGGATGGCGGCCGTGAGCCGCAGGCTCTGCGCCGTCGACCGGCCCTCGACGCGGCGCGGGAACCCGTTGAACGGGATCTGCGCCACCACTGCGGCGATCCGCGGGTCGTCGGCCGCCACGGTGATCGCGTGGGCGCCGCCGAGGGAGTTGCCCCACAGGACGACCCGGTCGGCGTCGACCGCACTGTCGGCCCGGGCACAGGCCACCGCCGCGCGCACATCGGCGAGCTGGCCGTCGATGTCGACGACCTGCCGCGGATCGCCGTCGCTCCGCCCGAAGCTGCCGTAGTCGAACACCATCGCCGCGAGCCCGGCGGCGGCGAAGACCTCGGCCCAGCCGGACAGCCGGTCCGCGGTGCTGCCGAAGCCGGCGCACATCACGACGCACGGCGCCGGATGCGATCCCTCCGGCCGGTACAGGCGGCCGGCTCGCCGGCCACCGTTGCTCGCAAAGGACACGTCGACAGCAGTAACCTGACCCACGGTCAGAATGATAGCAACTTTACTTACCGGCGGTAGGGAGCGGCGTGACGAGGCAGCGGATCCTGGCGGTCGCGGCGGCCCTGTTCGCCGAGCGCGGATACCGGGCCACCTCCATGCAGGAGATCGCCGACCGGGTCGGCATCACGAAGGCCGCGCTCTACTACCATTTCGCCGCCAAGGAGGACGTGCTCCACGAGCTGACCGGCCCGGTGCTCGACGAACTGGAGCAGGCGCTGAACGAGGCGGAGGCCGCCGGCGACCCGGAGACGGTGCGCTGGCGTGCGATCGAGGCGTTCCTCGACGTGCACCTGCGCCACCGGGACACGCTGCTCATGCTGGTCCGCGACATGACGCTGCTCGTGCAGGCGCCGGTCGCCGACCGCTTCCGGGCCGCGATCGCCCTGGCCAACACGCTCGTCAGCGGCCCCCGGCCGGCGCTCGCCCAGCGCGTACGCGCGGCTCAGGTGGTCGCCGGGCTCGCCGATCCTGTGGTGCTGTTCCGGGACGTGCCACCTGCCCGGCTGCGGCGGCTGATCCTCGACGGCGTCCGCACGCTGCTGGCGGCGGAGGACCCGGCCGCGGGCGGCGTTCCCGAGCCGGGTACGCCCCGCCGGGCCGGCGGCCGGCCGGCGGCGTTGACGGCCGCGGACGCGCAGGAGGTACGCCGCCTGCGGGAGACCGACCGGCTCGGCGTCGACGAGCTGGCCGATCGATACGACGTCTCGCGCGCCACGATCTACCGGGTTCTCAAAACTCGGTAGGTTTTCGCGACACAGGTTTTGAGACAGCGCCACCTGCCCGTGCCGCCGCCAGGAGAATGCCGTTGAGGCCCTGCTCGAACAGCACGTCGTCGTCCCATCGGTCGCCGTCGAGATGGCCGGAGGCGTCGAGAGTCGGATAGGCGCCGGCGTTCGCGGCGACATGGGCGCGGGCCGCGGCTCTCGCGTCGGGGTCCGCGAACCGGTGCCAGGTGGCTTCGGTGAGCGCGGCGCCGATGACGTAGTTGGCCACCATTCGCGTGGCCACCGCGAGCTGAAGTCCGCTACAGCCGCCGCGCACCAGCGCCGACTGCAGGAACTCGGTACGGGCCAGGACGTTCGGTCCGAGCATCGGACGCCCGACCAGCCCCGGTGCCCAGGGATGGTCCAGCATGGCGCCGCGCCATCCTCGGACGAGGACGCGGATGTCCGCCAGCCAGTCGTCGCTCACGTCCGGAACGGGCACGTCGCCGAAGATCCGGTCGACGGCCAGGTCCAGGACGTCGTCCTTCGTCCTCACGTGCCAGTACAACGCGGTCGCCGTCACGTCGAGACGCTGGGCGAGGCAGCGCATCGTCAGTCCTTCGATGCTCTGCTCGTCCAGCACGGTCACCGCTGTGTCCACGATGCGGCCGAGAGTCAGCGGCGGTTTACGTCGCGCGCGCGAGGGTTCCGCACGCAGCCATATCGGCGGTGGGACGCGGCTGTCCCGCCCGGCTGAGGTTGTCGTCGGCGCACCCGGCTCCGCGGTGGTCATGCAGCCGACTCTATGTCATTGGACAGGCAACTTAACATCGGTAAGCTGATCGAACGGAGGAAGCTGGACCGTGACGGTCGGCTAGGAGATCACCCATGCCTGTGCTGCGAGTCCACCTCGACAGCGACCGGAGCACCGCCCGTCGCGTCCTGCAACTGCACCAGGAGGGCAAGATCCACCACGAGTCGCGGGAGGCGGCTCGGGAACAGGTGTGGCGCCGGGGCCACACCCCGGCCGGTGACCCGACCTTCGTCGGCATCACGAACGGCCGGCGCCACGTGCAACTGCTCTACGACGTCGAGGTCTACTCCGACACGGTCCTCTGAGCACCTTCCAGGCTCGTGCCACCTCGCCGCCCATGAATGCCGACGGCCGACTGGCACGCACCTGACAGCGACATCCGGCGCGCATCCGTACGCTTCTGGCGGAGGTGATCCGCTGTGGTGAACCAGCTGGAGATCCTCACCCGGGCCGCGGACGGCCTCGCCGAGGTGCTCGACGACGCCCGCCTGACAGTGGACGACCCCGACTACTGGGGCTCCGAGTGGTTCGAGTTCTGGCGGGGCAATCCCCTGCTTCCGACATGCGTCATGGTCGACTTCCTCGGCAACGTGCTGCACGTGCGCCGGGACGCGACCACATCCGCCGACGAGCGGCTCACCATCACGTACCTTCCCTCGTGGTTCGCCGCGGCCCTCGACGCCGTGCCGGCCCGGGCGCTCGCGCGGCTGCGCTCCGGTCCGGGCGCCGAGACCGTCGTCGCGCAGGTCAGTGACCGCGACCTGGCGGTGCCGCTGCGGATCGAGGCGCGGGTCGAGCACGCCACCGCCACCCGTATCGAGCTGTTCCCCGCGGGCGTGGCGCCACCGCCCGGGATCAGCGTCCGCCGCGCGGTCCCGCCGCAGATCAGCTACGACGCGCGGCCGTCGCAGGGCGCCCTGACCATGCGCGACGGGGCCGATCCGCAACTGCTGGCCGACGGGTCGCCGGAGGGGTACGCGGGCATCAAACGGGTCCACTGGATCGCCCCGTCGCTGCGGATCTCGGCGGCGCCGGGGGTCCGGATCGTGCCGGCGGAACTGTTCCCGGCCGTCGACACCCAGTTCGACCCGCTGTCGCTCGACCTCACCTCGGGTGGCGTGGCCGCGTTGGCGTCCTCGCCGTTCTGGGGGTGGTTCGTCATGGACGCCGCCCGCCGCCAGGACGACACGACCCGCGCCCGGTCGCCGGCTGTGGTGACCAGCCAGCAGGCGCTGGACCTGCAGATCGAGCGTTTCCAGAACGTCGAGGCGCTCCCGCCGCCGGGCGCGCCGAGGCGGCGCAGCGGGGCACCCGAGGCGGAGTTGTCCGCCGGCGAGTGGACGGCCGGCCCGCGGATCGAGGAGATCACCCGGCCGGACGGCGTCGACCTGCTGTTCCTCACCCCGGAGGCGGCACTCGACCTGAACCGGGCCCGCGGCGACCCGATCGCCGCACTGGCCGCCGAGGTCGCCCCGTACGTCGCCGGCGTCCGGGGCGCGCTGCCGCCGAACCCGGCGGTGCCGGTGCACATCCGGGTCGATCCGCAGAGCCCGGACGACAGGTTCGCCTACTCGGTGACCTACCTGGACGGCGGCGAGCCGGTGGACCGGCCCTGGCTGGCGGGCCGCACCGGGAGACGGTTCCGGCTGAGCGTGATCCGCACCCCGGGGGTTTCGGTACGTGCCGGGCTGTTCTTCGGCTCGGAGGGGTCGGCACAGATCGGCGAGGTGGTCGACTTCCGCGAGCAGGAGGTGGCGGACCTCGCCGCGGTTCCGGTCGCGATCGTGGACCACGGCGCGACGCTGCGCGCGGGATCGCTGCCCCCGCGCGCGGTGACACCCACCGAGATCGCCGACCTCACCGTCACGGCGATCGGGCTGCTTCCCTGGCCACCCGCGCAGGTGGTGGCGGACCTCAACGACTACGCCACGATTCTGCGGTACCTGTACGACGGCAAGGACCTCCTCGGCCGCGACATGACCCGCCTCGACCTCGCGCTGACCTGTGGCGGCGTACTCCTGCCCGAGGTGCTCGAAGTCGTCGCGCGCAAGGTCGCCCACCTGGTCACCGCCGGCGACTCCCCGGCGCGCCGCCTCGCTGCCGCGTTCGCGGCCGTCGAACCGGCCGGGCTGGCGGCGGCGACGGAGGCGGTCGCCCGGGAGGTCGCGCCGTGAGAGTCGAGGAGCTCGCCACCGTCGTCCGGCGCGGGCTGCACCGGGATCTCAGCGAGGCGCTGATGCACCCGGTCCTCGCGCACAGCCTCGACCAGGTCGGTGCGGTGTTCACCCGCAACGGTCACGACGCGCTCGTCGACTTCCACCGCTTCCTGTACGAGCCGTTCGAGCGGGCCAGGCGCGCCGAGCCGAGCCGGTACCTGACGTTCCGGGAGTTCCTGCTCGACGACCCCGCCGCCCGGGAGGCCCTGGAACGCATCGTCGGCCCGGACTACTTCATCCTCGCCACCGAGCAGTCCGGCCGGCGGTACTTCGACGCCCGTACGCGGCTGCTGCGGTCGCTGCGCTACGACCAGCCGGCGGTCGCGCAGTGGCTCGCCTGGGGGCAGTGGGGGCGCGACCCGGTGACCGTCGACGTCTTCGCGGACATGCCGGGGTTGCTGCCGGTGGACTTCCCGCAACGCAAGCGGATCATCCGGGGGCCGCACGCCGGCAGCGAGCGCTGGGGCTACCCGGATTGGGAGACCGGGCGGACCCGGCTGTTCCAGAACCTGGCGTACGCCGAGCTGGCGCACCGGCTTCCCGACACCGCGATCCCGCTCGACCTCAACGGGCCGGCGCTGCTCACCGCGCTGCGGCTGCCGCACGATCCGACGCCACGCCCGTTCCGCGGCATGGGCGTGCTGGCGATGAGCGACCTGCAGGTGGCGCAGTTGCTGGTCGAGGGCCGCTCGCCCGCGTACCGGTCGATGCTCGTGGCGCCCGGCGCGACCCCGCCGACGGGTTTCCTCGTCTCCCACGGGTCGGGTGGGCGGGCCGCCCGGGACGCCCGCTGGGAACTCGCGGGCCGGCTGAACGAGCCGGGCCTCCTCACCTCCAGCGAGGCGCGGTTCGAGGGACTGGTCCAGCAGCATCCGGACGCGGCCGACACGGCCCGGCCGGTGATCGGGAATCCGGACCATCCCGTCACCACGCTGAGCAACGCCGAGCTGGTCGCGGTCGCCCTGTACCGGCACGGCTGCCCCACGATCGCGGTCCAGGCGTTCGAGGTCGAGCACCGGCGGGTCCAGCGCATGGTGTACCAGTTGGAGCGCCTCTTCCGGCGGCTGGACCAGGTCGTGGACGCCGACCTGCTCCGGCACATGTGCGGCCTGTGCGACCCGCACAACCTGCGGGTGCTGACCCCGGAGGGGCACGCCGCCGAGGACTTCTTCGCCGCGTTCTCCGGCTACCTCCCGGACGCCCGGCGCGGCCTGCAGCCGGCGCGGGGAAACCGGTGGGTGCCCAACCGGGCGCGCGCCGCCGCGTTGTTCGGCCCGCCGCCGCCGTCGCCGGCCCCGCTGGCCGGGCTGAACCGGCGCGACCTCGTCGAGCCGCGCACCTTCCGGCTCGACTACGACTCGCATCGCGACATCACTCGCGCCATGAACGGGTTCTTCGGCTTCTCGCCGTACTACCTGGAACCGGTGGCGAACCTGTTCCGCGACGCCGGCGTCCGGCGAGCGCTCGGCGACCTGTTCGGGGAGTCGGACGGCGACGAGAGCATCGCCGTCTACAACGGCTTCGCCGGCTGCCTGAACGCCGCCATGCGGGCGTACGGAATGGATCCCGACCTCATGCCCCCGCTACTGACAGACGGGAGTTGGCGATGACCGACACCACGCCGCAGGCCCTGTTCCGCTTCGTCGCGGTGCGCCGGCCCGCACCGGCCGAGCCCGTACTGCCTCCGCCGTCCGTGGAGGTTCTGCTGCGCGCGTTCGACTACACCGACGCGCTGCTGCCCGTGGCCGCGCAGGCGATCCGGGAGCGCGACCGCGAGACCGCCGCAGGGCTGGCGCGCGGCCTGCTCACCGACCTGCCGTCACCGCTCGCGGTAGCGGCCCAGCGGCTGCGTGAGGTACGGCGCCGCGCCGCCGTCGACGAGACGCTCAGCCTGGGTGACCTGCGGCCCGCACCGGACGACGGCCCGCACCGCGAGGCGCTTGCCGACGTGGCCCGGCGGGCGACGAGCGTGATCGTGCTGAACCGGTGGCTCGGCGCGGCCGGTTCCCCGGCCACCACCCGGGCCACCGCCCTGCTCCGCGGCGCCACGGTGCTCCGCCTGGCGGCGCTGCCGCTCGACGGCGGTTACCGGGTGCGGCACCTCGTACGCGGTCAGACCCTCCGGTTGCCGGCCCTGCCGCCGTCCGCCCAGGGCGGTCCCGACGAGAGGATCGCCACGACGCCCACGCCGACGCCGACACCCACGCCTTACCCGGTGCCGGTGCCGCTTCCCCCTCCCGCGCTGCCGGTGTTCGAGGCGCGGGCCCGCGTGCTCGGCCGCGGTGACCTGATGGTGGTACGGACCGAGCACCTGCGCTACGACCTCGGCGAGATCGCCTACATCGAGAACGTGCTGCGGTCCGAGGTGCGCGGCCGGACCACAGTCGTCGACACGACCACGGGTCAGAAGGTCGTCGAGACGACCGACCTGTCCAGCGAGACCAGCCGGGAGCTGACCACCGCCGAGCGGTTCGCGCTCCAGGAGGCGGCGAGCACGACGAACACGGCCACCACCAGTCTCTCGGCGGGGGTGAGCGTGTCCGGCGGGTTCGGCCCGGTCAGCGTCGGGGTCGACGTGAACGCCAGCAACTCCACGAGCACCACACAGAGCAACAGCTCCTCCTCCACGTACGGCAAGGACGTCACCGACCGGGCCACCGAGAGCATGCGCAGCCAGGCGTCCACGCGGACCGTCACCACGAGCCGGACCCAGGTCACCGAGACCAACAAGCACGATTTCGACAACCGGGAGGGCACCGACCACGTCCGTGGCGTCTACCGGTGGCTGAACAAGGTCGACCGCGCGCAGGTCTACAACTACGGCGAGCGGCTGCTGCTGGAGTTCGTGGTGCCGGAGCCGGCCGCGCAGCACGTCCACCTCGCCGGGGCGGCCGCGTCGGCGAACGAGCCGGTGGCTCCGCGCGCGCTGGACTTCGGTCCCGAGGACGTCACCGAGAACACCTTCGTCGCGCTCGGCCGGCGCTACGACGCCACCGGGCTGCAACGGCCCCCGGACAAGGTCGTGACCGTACCGGCGACGTTCACCTTCGCCCCGTCGATGACGACGGAGCCCGTCCATTACGACCCCGAGACGGCTCCGCCGGCGATGCTCGCCAACGGGGTCACCACGTCGCAGGTCACCATCCCCGACGGGTACGCGGCCGGCAGAGTGACGGTGTCGGTGGTGTACGGCGGGCAACTGGCAGTCGGCGAAAAGCCGGATCCGGACGACGTGCCCGCGTCGACGTTCAAGCAGGCTCCGGTCAACGTCGCCGTCGGCGGCCGGCGGATCTCGATAGTGGCCGGGGACGCCGCGGAGTCCCACACCGTCGAGCTGGAGCAGCAGCTGACCGGACATCTGCCGGTGGCGATCGGATCGCAGCAGGTGAACGGGCAGGCGATCGCGGTGCGGGTGATCGCCTACCGCACCCCTGAGGCGTTCAAGGCGTGGCAGCAGTCCACGTTCGACCTCATCCAGCAGGCGTTCCTGTCCCTGCAGTCCGCCTACGACACCGCCGTGTCGGTGGCGCAGGTGCGGCAGGGCTACGCCGTGAGCGCGCCGCCGGAGGTCAACCGGGCGATCGAGGTCCGCGAACTCACACGCGGCTGCCAGACCATCCTCACCGGGCAGGACTTCGACCAGTTCGGTTCGCTTGACAGCCCGCCGGACGAGCCGCCCCGGATCGACCTCGACGAGTCGTGGGCCGAGGCCGACGCGATCGCGTTCTTCTCCGACGTCTTCGACTGGTCGCTCATGACGTACCTGTTCTACCCGTACCAGTGGGCCGGCCGGCACCGCTGGGCCGAACTCACCGCGCGCACCAGCACCGACCCGTTGTACGAGGCGTTCCTGCAAGCGGGCGCCGCGCGGGTGGTCGTGCCGGTACGGGAGGGCTTCGAACGCTCCGCCGTCCGCTACCTGCAGACCGGCAAGGTCCCCGCCTGGGGGCCGAAGCCGTGGCGCGGTGAGCCGACCAGGTACCCGATGGTCGACGACCTCATCGCGGACGCCAACGACCGGCCCGACGGTGAGGTCGCTGTCGACGAGCCGTGGGAGGTGGTCTCCCCCACCTCCCTCGTCCATCTGCAGGAGGACGCCGAGCTGAACCCGGCCGTCCCCGGGTAGTGGCCGGGGAGGGCCCTGTCGACGGCTGATCGGCCCATCGGCTGGCCCCTGAAATCGGATGCGTGGCCCGGTCCATGATCAGCAGAATGAGGGCGTCCACCGGCAATGGGAGGTGATCGGCATGCCAGAGAGGCGTTAGTCCCGCGCATGTGCGCGGGCGGCCGGAAGGCGGTCGTCACATGGCCCGTACCGACATCCACCGACCCGAGCGGGTGCAGCAGCGGGATCCGTATCTGCGCCGCTGGTTCACCGACATCCACCGACACCACTTGGGCGCCTGCGACCTGGCCGAGTTCCTCGCCTCGCCCGACTGGATCCGCACCCGTTGCTACCGTGAGGTGACGGCGCAGGCTCCCAACCTCTGCGGCTGCCGGCTCTGCACCTTTCAGGCGTACCGCAGGCTCGGCCGCCGCCAGGAACGCGTCGCCTGGCGTTCGGTCCGCCGTCGGCTGCTCGCCGAGCACCGGGGCGGCGAGCACGATCTCGACGTGCCCCCGATCCGCGGCAAGGCCTGGTAGCCGTGCGCCGGATCAGCGATGAGTTCGCCTGTCCCGGCCGGTCTGAGCTGGTGCATCCGATCGGATGCGCGGACCGGCCGACCGTCAGGAGGACGAGAGCCATGAGCGTTGTCGACACCACTCCCCCGCCCGTCGCCCGTGGACTGCACCGCACGCTGTGGGTGCTCCAGGGCTTTCTCGGCGTCTTCTTCATAGTCGCCTCGGCCGGTCCCAAGCTGTTCGGCGAGGCGAACGCTGTGCAGTCCTTCGAGGACATGGGCACCGCGCCCTGGTTCCGCTACCTCGTCGGGCTGGCGCTGCTCATGATCGGCGCCGCCGTCACCCAGGCGTTCATCCTCGACGGCGGCGCGCTGGTCCTCACACCGGTGGTGCTGTTCGTGCTGTTCGTGTTCATCGCCTGGGGCCGCCGCGACTCGATCGGCCGTCTCCTCAGGCGATAGCGCAGGGGGTGCGTCCGGCGGCCGGTCAGGGCGTCCAGCGCACCCCCGGGTTCACCCGCCCGAACCAGTCGAAGACGGCCATGTTGTCCCACCCGTTTCCGGTGCCGTTGATGTTCGCCGGGTCCCAGCCGTTGCCAGGGACGGCGTACCAGGTGGGTTCCCAGTAGAAGACCCCGATCGCGCCGGCGTTGCGGGCGGTGTTCTGCACCCAGTCGAACTCCTGGGCCTGCCCGGCCCACGTCGCGCTGATGCCGTCGCAGGTGGCGTCGCCGATGACGTTCGGCTGGCCGTCCGCGTCGTCCCGGGTGAAGGGGTACGCGGTCTCCACGATCACCACCGGCTTCCCGTAGCGGTTCCGCAGGTCGACGATGTTGTTGTAGAGGTTCGCCAGGCTGCCGTGCCACATGCAGTAGTACGACAGGGCCGTCATGTCCCACTGCACGCCCTGGGCGCGGATGCCGTCGTAGAACCACCGGGCGTTGGCGTTGCTGTCCGCGTTCGCGGTGTGGATCATCACGGGGATGCCGCGGCCGCACGCCTTCACCGCGTTGTAGCCCTGCTTCAGCAGGCCGGCCAGCGGGGCGAAGTCGTTGTTGACGACCTTCCCCTCGTTCCACAGCATCCCGACGTTGATCTCGTTACCGATCTGCACGCTGTCCGGCAGGGTGCCCTGCCCCCGCAGGGCGGCGCAGACGTCGTACGTGAAGGCGTACACGTCGTTGCGCAGCTGACTGAGGCTGTGCCCGGCCCAGGCGGCCGGCTTGTACTGCTTGCCGGGATCGGCCCAGGTGTCGGAGTAGTGGAAGTCGATGAGGACCTTGAGGCCCTTCGCCCTGGCCGCGCTCGCCTGGGCCAGTACCCTGCTCTTGTTGTTGTAGCCGCTGGCCGGGTTGTTCCAGACGCGCAACCGGACGTAGTTGGCGCCGGCGGACCTGAGGATGTCCAGCGGGTCACGGGCGACCCCGCCCGCGTCGTAGTACTTCGCCCCCAGGTCCAGGCTGCGCTGCAACGACGAGACGTCGGCGCCCCGCATGCTGAGCGTGTTCGCGGCGGAGACGGGCGCCGGCGTACCCCCGAACGTGGTGGTGACGGCGAGGACGACGGCCGTGACGGCCCCGGCCAGGGTCCGGCGGCGGCGGTGGGGTGTGCTCACAGGGCTCCCTCTCGGGTCGGGTTGCGGGCCGCGCTCAGCCCACGGTGCAGGGAGCGCCGTTCAGCGAGAACCCGGTCGGCGGCGCGTCGCTGGCGCCCCACCGCCCCTGGAAGCCGAAGGTCGCGGATCCGTTCGGCGCGATGACGCGGTTCCAGTCGACGTTGCGGGCGGTCACTGTGGCGCCGGTCTGCCCGACCGTGGCGTTCCACGCGTTGGTGATCTGCTGGTCGCCGGGGAAGCCCCACGTGACGATCCAGCCGTCGACCGGCGCCGTCCCGGTGTTCTGGACCGTCACCGTGGCCACGAAGCCGCCGGCCCACTCGGACTGGTTCCGGTAGGTCACCCGGCAGGTCGAGGGCGGCGGGGGCGGCGGAGTGGTCGTCGTGGGCACGGTGACCGTGTTGGAGGCGATCGACACGTTGCCGACGGCGTCCCGGGCCCGCACGTAGTACAGGGTGCGCAGCGGCGTCTCCGGGGGCAGCGCGGCCGTGTACGTCGTGCCCGGCACGGTGGCGACGAGCGTCGAGGTGTACCAGCCGTCGAACCGGTAGACGTTGTACCCGAGCAAACCGACGTTGTCCGTCGACGGCGCCCAGGACAGCGTGGCGGTCGAGGCGGTCACCTCGCCGACTGTCAGGTTCTGCGGTGCGCTCGGCGGGGTGGTGTCCGGGCCGGTGTCCGTCACCGGGGTGACCACCGTCAGCGGGTCGGTGGAGGGCGAACGGCGGCCGTCGCCGTCGCGGGCCGAGACCCGGAACGAGTACTGCCGGCCCGGCTGGATGGAGGTGGTGATCGTGGCGGTGGTGACGTCGCCGAGGCTGACGCCGTACACCACGTCGTCGAACGCCTGGTAGTAGGTGATGTCGTACCCGACGACGGGGCAGCAGCCGCGCGTGGCGGCCGTCCAGGTGAGGGTGACCGACGTGGTCCGTACCTGGGTGGCGGTCAGGTTCGTGGGCGCGCTCGGCGGGAACGGCGTGGTGCTGGGCGGGTCGGGCGTCCTGGGCGTCGACGTGGGCGGCGCCACGGTCCCGGTCGGATCCGCGACGGGCACCGCGGCGCCGCCGGGAGCCGGCGCGGCAGCGGGGTACGCGGTGCCGGCGTCGGCGTCGGCCGACGGTACGGCGCTCAGCGCGGTGGCGAGCACCGCTGCCGACAGCACGACGGCGGCCAGCAGACCCGGCCGGAGTCGGCGGAACGACGAGGACGACGAGACGGCTGCCATACGCCGACGATGCCGCCGATACATCGATGATCGCCAACGTATCCCACGACTCGGTCGGCGCGGCGGCCCGGCAACCCGTCGCGGGGCGCGACCTCTGCCTCATTCGTCGTTTTACGCCGCCTATCTGCGTAATCAGCAACAATCGGAAATACAGGGTGAGCCGCTGTGGAACGGCCACCGCACGCACGACTGGACGGGAAGCGGCGATGGCCACCTTCGAGTACCGCTGCCAGCAGGACGGCAGCTTCGATGTCGTACTGCCGGTCGGCACCGCGGGACCGTCGACGAGCTGCCCCCGGTGCGGGTTCCCGGCGACACGGGTGTTCTCCGCGCCACGGCTGGCCCGCATGCCGGCGGCGCTGCGCGAGGCCATCGACCGGACCGAGCGCAGCGCGGAACAGCCGGAGGTGGTCGGGCGGGTACCCGGCGGTCGCCCGGCACGCCGCTCGACGAACCCGGCCCACGCCCGTCTGCCCCGCTGGTGACCACGAGAAGGGCTCAACGCTGTGCCTGAACTGCTGTTCTCCCTCGACTCCGCCAAGAGGTTCACCGACCAGGAGAAGGTCGGGCACAACCGCTGGCATCCCGACATCCCGCCCGTGGCGACGGTACGGCCCGGACAGTCGTTCCGCGTCCACTGCCGCGAGTGGTTCGACGGCGCGATCCACAACGACGACTCCGCCGAGGACATCCGGGACGCTCCGCTGACCCGGGTCCACGCGCTCAGCGGCCCGTTCGCGGTCGAGGGCGCCGAGCCGGGCGACCTGCTCATGGTCGACATCCTCGACATGGGCCCCATCCCGCAGGAGTCAGGTCCGCTGGCCGGCCAGGGCTGGGGTTACACGGGCATCTTCCCCACCGGCAACGGCGGCGGCTTTCTCACCGAGCAGTTCCCCGACGCGTACAAGGCGGTCTGGGACTTCTCCGGCCGCAAGGCCACCTCCCGGCACATCCCCGGAGTCTCGTTCACCGGGATCGCCCACCCAGGGCTGATGGGCACCGCCCCGTCCGCGTCGCTGCTGGCCACGTGGAACCGGCGCGAGGGTGCGCTGATCGCCACCGCGCCCGACCGGGTGCCGCCCCTGGCCCTGCCCCCCGAGCCGCAGGACGCGATCCTCGGCCGCCTCACCGGCGCCGACTTCGACCGGGTAGCCGCGGAGGCGGCGCGGACCGCTCCGCCCCGGGAGAACGGCGGGAACCAGGACATCAAGAATTTCACAGTCGGCAGCCGGGTCTTCTACCCCGTGTACGTGCCGGGAGCCAACCTGTCCCTCGGCGACCTGCACTTCTCCCAGGGCGACGGGGAAATCACCTTCTGCGGCGCGATCGAGATGGGCGGCTTCGTCGACCTGCACGTGGACCTGATCAAGAACGGCATGCAGACGTACGGCGTCGCCGAGAACGCGATCTTCATCCCGGGCGACACCCCGCCGCAGTTCTCCCGGTGGCTGGCCTTCTCCGGGATCTCCGTCACCCTCGACGGCGAACAGCGGTACCTCGACTCGCAGCTGGCCTACCAGCGCGCCTGCCTGCACGCCATCGACTACCTGACCCGCTTCGGCTACCAGCCGGAACAGGCGTACCTGCTGCTCGGTGCCGCACCGATCGAGGGCCGGCTCTCCGGCGTGGTGGACATCCCCAACTCCTGCGCGACGGTCTACCTGCCCACCGAGATCTTCGACTTCGACATCCGCCCCTCGGCCTCCGGTCCGACCCGGATCGATCCGGGCAGCGGCGCCCCGAAGGCCACCATGAGCTGAGCAGGTGACCGCGCCACCGTTTTCGGCAGGACCGGGCTGATCACGGGACGGGTGGGCGCCGGAAGCTCCTCGCCGCGCGGGGCGCGGGGATGTCGGCGGTACGCCGCATCGCGGCGGCGCGACCCGGCGTGTAGCCGTACTCCCTGGCGAAGGCGGAGATGAACGCGGACGGGCTGGCGTACCCGATGCGGCGGGCGACCTCGCCGACCGGCCGGGTCTCCAGCAGCGCCAGCGACGCACGCAGGCGCAGCTTCGTGCGCCACTGCGAGTACGACATGCCGAACTCGCGGTCGAAGTCACGTTGCAGCGTCTTGACGCTGACGTGCAGGCGGTCCGCCCACTCGGCGAGCCCTGTCGTGTCACCCGGGTCTCGGGCCAGGGCCGTGGCGACCGCCAGCGCGACGCCCGTACCGCCGGCCTGCCGGTCGTCGGGGTCGGATCGGGCGGCGAGCCCGGCCATGATGCGGCTGCGGGCGGCGAGGGCGTCGCGTTCGTCGTAGCCGGCGGTGGTGAGCGCGAGGACGAGCCGAGCGGCCTCGGCGTCGATGGTGGCGACGCCGGCCCCCAGCCCGTCGAGGGCACCGGGCACCTCGCGCAGGCAGATCCGGTAGACCGTCTGCCGGTCCGCCGCGTGCACCTCGTGGGTCACGGCCCGGTGCACCCAGAAGACCTCGTCCGGCCCGAGGAAGGTGGTGTGCCGACCGTGGCGGGCGGAGAGCAGACCGTCGGGTGACCAGTAGAGCTGGTGCAGGAAGTCCTCCCGGTTCTCGGCGAACGCCAGCCGGGTCACCGACCGGTAGCGCAGGAGGAGGATGCCGTCGGGGCGGCCGAGGCCGTAGCCGAACTCCTCGCAGCTGACCGGATCCGCCGTGATCGGGCCGGTGACCATCACGCTCTGACCTCTCCCCGACATCGGTTGACCTCTCGGCGACATTCCGCCCACAGAAGTAAGGCTAGCCTAAGCTCTGCAGCCCAGCAGGGCTGCACCTCTGTGTTGAGACCCCGAAGGAACTGGCAGATGTCCGTACGACAGCACTGGCGCGTGATCGCCGCCGCCGCGGTGACGCTCACCGTGGTCACCGGTTGCGGATCCGACGGCGGCGACTCCGCCGCGAAGTCCGGCGACGCCGCGACCCGCGTCTTCGCCGCCGACAACGGCGAGATCACGATCCCGGTCGCCCCCCAGCGGGTCGTCGCCACCGGCTACGCGGTGCCGGTCCTGATCGAGGCGGACGCCGCACTGGTGGGGATCTCGAGCTGGAAGCGCGGCCTGGCGCTGATGGCCGAGCAGGACCGGGCCACCTACGAACGGCTGCCGAAGGTCGCCGGCGAGGCGGCTGCCGAGACCAACTACGAGGCCGTCGCCGCCGCCAAGCCGGACCTCATCGTGATCGGGGTGCCGAAGCCGGCTCTCGGCAGCATCGACATGAAGCGGCTGGAGAGCATCGCGCCGGTCGTCGCGATCGGCCCCACCACGCCCGCCGCCTGGCGCGAGCTGTCCCGCCGGCAGTCCGACGCCGCCGGTCGCGGCACGAACTTCCAGGCGGCCAAGGAGGCGTACGAGAAGAGGGCCGCGGAACTGAAGGACAAGTACGGCGCCGCCCTCGCGGGCCTGAAGTTCGGGCACGTGGGCAGCTACGGCGAGATCGCCAAGGGCACCTTCCACCGGGAGTTCGCCGGCTCGTGGGGCACCAACATCGCCCAGGACGCGGGCGTGACCTACTACGGCGAGGTCAAGGAGAAGGGCGGTGGCGGGCTCGACGTCACCGAGTACCCGGCGATCGAGGAACTGCCGACGAGCCTCGGCGAGGCCGACGCCATCACGTACACGGTGCAGCCCGACGGCACCCCCGCCGAGGCGGTGAAGCAGGTGCTCGACTCCGCGCTGTGGAAAAACCTGCCCGCGGTCAAGGCCGGCCGGGTGTTCCCGTTGCAGTACACGGAAGCGGCGACGTACGAGTCGGCCCTCCGGACGCTCGACTCCGTCGACAAGGCATTCGCGCCGCTGTTGGCCCGATGACAGTCGACCGTCACGACCCGGCCGGCCGGGTCGTTGCCCACCACCGCGCGGGCAGTGGCACGGTCCGGATCGGCTACCCGATCGGCGTACGCGAGGTCCGGGTCGTCGCCCGGCGGCGGCTGACCCCGCGCATGGTGCGGCTGACCCTCGGCGGCCCGGCCCTCGCCGGCTTCCACACCTACCAGGCGGACGACCACGTCAAGCTCGTCTTCCCGGATCCGGACGGCACCCGGCGCGATCCCGTCCCGGACGGGCGGGGCATGCTCGACTGGCCCCGCCCGCTGCCGACCACCCGCAAGTACACGGTGCGCCGCTACGATCCCGCCGCCTGCGAAATCGACCTGGACTTCGTGCTGCACGACGGCGGTGTCGCGTCGGCGTGGGCGGACACGGCGGCGGTGGGCGACGGGGTGACGATCGCGGGCCCGCCCGGCGCGAAGGCGTTCCCGCACAGCTACGACCACTACGTCTTCGCCGTCGACGCCACCGCCCTGCCGGCCGTCGCCAGATGGCTGGAGGAGTCCCCGGCCGACGTGTCGGCGCACGTGGTCGCCGAGGTCGACGACCCGGCCGAACGGGAATACCCGCTCGCGCACCGCGACGGGGTGGCGGTGACGTGGCTGGTGCGCGCGGCCACCGGGTCCACGCTCGCGCAGCAGGTGAGGTCGCTGCGCCTGCCGGCCGGGCGGGCGTTCCTCTTCGCGGCCGGCGAGGCGAACGACATCAGGCCGCTACGCGCCTGGAGCGCCGGCCGCCTCGACTCACTGATCACCGGGTACTGGAAGCGCGGAGTCGCCGGGCTTGAAGACTGACCTGCCCCGCCGGGCGGCGTTCCTGCTCGTGTCCGCCGCGCTGCTCGTCGTCGCGGCGGGCGCGAGCATGGCCGTGGGCGCGCGACCGGTCGCGCCGGTCGAGGTGTGGCGCGCGCTCACCGACTTCGCGGCCACGACCGACCACCTCGTCGTACGCGACATCCGGCTGCCCCGCACGATCCTCGGCGTCTGCGTCGGCGCCGCCCTCGGCGCGGCCGGGGTGCTGATCCAGACGCTCACCCGCAACCCGCTGGCCGAGCCCGGCATCCTCGGCGTGACAGCCGGGGCCGGCTTCGCCATCAACCTGGGCGTGCTGGCGGGCGTCGCCGGGTCGCAGGCCGGGCAGCTCGTGCTCGCGGTGGCCGGCTCCGCGCTCGCCGCCGTCGCCGTCTACGCCGTCGGGCGGACCTCACCCCTGCGGCTGGTCCTCGCCGGAGTCGCGCTGAGCTGGGTGCTGATGGGCGTCTCGCTCGGGCTGCGGCTGGGCTTCCCGGACGTCTTCGACAGGTACCGGTTCTGGTCGGTCGGGGCGCTGGCCGGCGCCGAGCAGACGCCGCTGGTGCTGCCGGTGCTGGTGACAGTCGCCGCCCTGGCCGCCGCGATGGCCGCGACCCGGCCGTTGAACGCGCTCGCCCTCGGCGAGGACGTCGCCCACTCGCTCGGCGCCCACGTGACCCGGACCCGGGTCACCGTCCTGGTGCTCGTCACGCTGCTCACCGGCGTCGCCACCGCGGTCGCCGGCCCGATCGCGTTCGTCGGGCTGATGGTTCCGCACCTGGCGCGGCGGCTGGCCGTCGACTCGATCCCGTGGATCATGGCGTACTCGATGCTGCTCGGGCCGATCCTGCTGCTCGTCGCGGACGTCGGCTCGCGGGTCCTGCTGCCCACTGGCGAGGTTCCGGTGTCGATCGTCACCGCGTTCCTGGGCGCTCCGGTGCTGATCTGGGCGGTCCGCCGCTACGGGGCGGCGGCGCTGTGAGCACTGTGCGGCTGCGGGCGGGACGGCTCGCGATCGAGGTCGAACGGCGCTCGGCCGCCGTCTCGGCCGGGCTCGTCGCGGCCGCGGCGGCCCTCGCGCTGGTGACGCTGAGCCACGGGCCGGAGTGGGCGACACCGGCCGAGGTGTTCGACGCCCTGTTCCGGGGCGGCGACGCGGCCTTCGTGATCCGGGAGTGGCGACTCCCCCGGGTGGCCGCCGCGCTGGTCTTCGGCGCCGCGCTGGGTCTGGCCGGAGCGGTCTTCCAGAACCTGACCCGCAACGCGCTGGGCAGCCCCGACGTGATCGGTCTCGACGCGGGCGCGTACACCGGCGCGCTCGCCGCGATCACCGTGCTGAACGGCACCGCCGGGCAGCTCGCCGCCGGGTCGGTGGCGGGCGGGCTGCTCGCCGCCGCGCTCATCTACCTGCTGTCGCTGGACTCCGGGCTCAGCGGCGTCCGGCTGGTCGTCATCGGCATCGCGGTCAACGCCATGCTGACCGCGCTCAACTCCTGGATCGTGCTGCGGGCCGAGATCGACGTGGCGCTCGCCGCGACCGGGTGGAACGCCGGCTCGCTCAACGGCGTCGACTGGTCCGAGGTGCGGCTCCCGTTCGCCGTCATCGGCCTGTTCGTCCTGCTGCTCGTCGTGATCTCGCACGCCATGCACCAGGCGGCGCTGGGCGACGAGATCGCACGCACCACCGGCGTACGCCTGGGCCGGCTCCGCCTGCTGCTGGTCCTGGCCGGCGTGGGCTGCACCGCGACAGTGACAGCGGTGGCCGGGCCGGTCGTGTTCATCGCGCTCGCGGCGCCCCAGATCGGCCGGCGGCTCGCGCGGGCCGCGGGCGTACCCCTGGTGCCGGCGGCGCTGACCGGCGCGGTGCTGCTGCTCGCCGCGGACCTCGTCGCGCAACTGCTGCTCGCGCCGGTCGCGTTGCCGGTCGGCGTGGTCACCACGGCGATCGGCGGCTGCTATCTCATCTGGCTGCTCGGCATGGAGGTGAAACGACGGTGACCAGCCGTCTGACCGCGGAAGACGTCACGCTCGGCTACGGCGAGCGGGTGGTGTCGACGCGGGTGAGCCTGGCCGTGCCGGACGGCGCGTTCACGGCGATCGTCGGCCCCAACGCCTGCGGGAAGTCGACGCTGCTGAAGGCGTTCGTCCGGCTGCTCACACCGGCGTCGGGCGCGGTACGCCTCGACGGCCGGGACGTCGCCGAGCACCGGCCGAAGCCGTTCGCCCGCCAGGTCGGCTTCCTGCCCCAGGGCCTCGTCGCGCCGGAGAACATCATCGTGCGGCGGCTCGTCGCCCGGGGCCGCTACCCGCACCAGTCCCTGCTCGGCGGCGCAGGCGGGGCCGCCGACGAGGAGGCCGTCCGGTCGGCCATGGCGGTTGCCGGCGTCACCGACCTGGCCGAGCGGCCCGTGGAGGAACTCTCCGGCGGGCAGCGGCAACGGGTCTGGATCGCCATGGTGCTGGCGCAGGAGACGCCGTACCTGCTGCTCGACGAGCCCACCACGTTCCTGGACATCACGCACCAGTACGAGCTGCTGGCGCTGTTCGCCCGGCTGCGCGACGAGGGACGGACCGTCGTGGCCGTGCTGCACGACATCAACCAGGCGTGCCGGTTCGCCGATCACATCGTGGCGATGAAGGCCGGCCGCGTCGTCGCGCAGGGCCCGCCGGCCGACGTGGTGGACGCGGACCTCATGCGGGAGGTCTTCGGCCTGCCCAGCGTGGTGATGCCGAACCCGGTCACCGGCACCCCGATGGTGGTGCCGACCGTGTAGCAGGAAGCCCGCGTCGGTATGCCAGAGTCGACGTGAGCCGGTTGAGCGGCTCGGAAGAACCGGTACGACGAGAGGACGGACACCCTGATGCAGAAGTCATCCCTGACCGCGCTGGCCCGCGAGCAGTTGGAGCGCGCGCACACCTCCTCCAGCGGCCGCAGCAGCTCCACCGTCTACGGCGGTCACGAGCACAAGCTCCGCCAGACGGTGATCGCGCTGACCGCCGGCCAGATGCTCAGCGAGCACGAGAACCCCGGCGAGGCCACCGTCCACGTCCTGCGCGGCCGGGTCCGGCTCGGCGCCGGCGAGACGTCCTGGGACGGCGCACCCGGCGATCTGCTGATCGTGCCGGACCGCCGGCACACGTTGGAGGCGCTCGAAGACTCCGCGGTGCTGCTCACCGTCGCCAAGCGCTGACGGCCCCGGATCCCGGGGCCTTCATCCGACGGCCGCCAGGAAGTCCGAGTAGAACAGGCCCAGGCCGGCCGCGACGCAGACGCCTGCCACGATCCAGAACCGGACCACGATGGTGGACTCGCTCCACCCGGCCAACTCGAAGTGGTGGTGCAACGGCACCATCCGGAAGACCCGTCGGCCGGTGGTCCGGTACGAGACGATCTGGATCACCCAGGTCGTCGTGATGATGACGAAGAGCCCGCCGATCAGGATCGAGAGCAGCGTGGTGCGGGTCACCACCGCGAGCCCGCCGATCAGGCCGCCGAGCCCGAGCGCGCCCACGTCACCCATGAAGATCCGCGCCGGGGAGGTGTTCCACCAGAGGAAGCCCACGCAGGCGCCGGCCGCCGCCGCCGCGATCATGGCGATCTCCAGGGGATCGCGGACCTGGTAGCAGTACTCGTTCACGCGGGCGTACCCGTCGTCGGCGCACCAGTGCCGGTACTGCCAGAAGCCGATCAGCGAGTACGCGCCGAGCACCAGGATCGACGCGCCGGTGGCGAGACCGTCGAGGCCGTCGGTGAGGTTCACGCCGTTCGACATCGCCGTGATCACGAAGACGAAGACCAGGACCGCGCCGACCTTGCCGACGTCCAGCCAGCTGATGTCGCGGATGAGCGAGATGTGCTCGCTGGCCACCGTCTGCCCGTTCGTGCTGGGCACGTACAGCGCGGCCATGCCGAACCCGCCGCCGACGAGCGCCTGGCCGATCAGCTTGCCCTTGGCGGACAGCCCGTCGGAGTTGCGCCGGCGCACCTTGAGGAAGTCGTCGAAGAAGCCGACCGCGCCGCAGAAGACGAACAACCCGAGCAGCACCAGGGCCGTCATGGTCGGCCCCTCCTGCGCGATCTGCCGCTCGGGCAGGGTGGTCAGGGCGAGGTGCCCGGCGACGTACGCGAGGACCGTCGCCACGATGAAGACGACGCCGCCCATCGTGGGCGTGCCCTTCTTGCCCTCGTTGCTGGCGAGCCCGATGGACCGGATCGGCTGACCGGCCTTGAGCGCGCTGAAGACGCGGATCGCCACCGGCGTACCGAACAGGGCGATGAGGAACGCGACGGCGGCCGCGACGATGATCGCCCTCACGGGCGGACCCCGGGCTTGCGGACCTGCGCCTGACGAACCGATCCGGGCCCGCCGCGCGGACGGCCTGTCGCGAAGTCATCGATCACGACACGTGAGCTTGCCATCCGGCGGCGCACGGAGCAGCCCCTGACCCTCGCCGCGCCGTACTTCGCGACCCGCCGACGCTGGCGCGCACGCCGTAGCGTCGACGGCATGACGACGGTTGTGGTGTCGCTCGCGGTGGCCCTGGTGGTGGTAGCCGCGCTCGTGTTCTTCGTGACCCGGCGGGACCGGGCGAGGCGCTCGCCGGACGAGGACTCGGCTGCGGTCCGCCAGGCCGCGACCGACCGGAGCAGGCATGACGCGCAGCGCCACGCCGCGTCGGGCATCGCGGACCGGCACCGCAATCCGCCGAGCACGTAGGCCGGGGTGTTCCGCGGTGGCGCGGTCCTGAGCACCACGCCCGGCCGTCGTGCTCACCGCTCCGGGGTCAGGTAACCGCGGGAGAACGCCGCCGCCACGGCCGCCGCCCGGTCGTTGACGCCGACTTTCGCGTACGCGTGCAGCAGGTGCGTCTTGACAGTCGCCTCGCTGATGAACAACTGCCTCGCCGCCTCGCGGTTGGTCGAGCCTCGGGCGACCAGCTCAAGGACCTCCAGCTCCCGCTGCGACAGCGGCTCCGAGGCCGGTTGCCGCATCTGCCGCATGAGCCGCGTCGCGACCGCTGGGGACAGCGCCGCCTGCCCCTGCGCGGCCGCCTCCACCGCGCGGAACAACTCCTCGCTCGGCGCGTCCTTGAGCAGGTAGCCGGTGGCGCCGGCCTCGATGGCGGGCAGCACGTCGCTGTCCGTGTCGTACGTGGTCAGCACCAGCACGCGGGCCGGCACCCCTCGTCTCGCCAGCTCCCGGATGGCGGTGACACCGTCGACGCGCGGCATCCGCAGGTCCATGAGGATCACGTCCGGCCGGAGCGCCTCCCCCGCGACGATCGCCTCCGCACCGTCACCCGCCTCGCCGAGCACCTCGAAGCGCGGGTCGGCGCTGAACATGCCGCGTAGCCCGTTGCGTACCACGGGGTGGTCGTCGACGATCAACAGGGAGATCACGATCAGGCTCCGGCGGGGATGGCCGGCACGGTCGCCGAGATCGCCGTGCCGCCGCCGGGTTCCGACTCGATGTCCAGCCGCCCGGCGAGTCGCTGCACCCGCTGCCGCATGCCGGCGAGCCCGAAACCCCCGTCCCCGGCGCCGTCGGCGCGCCTGGCGCCGAGCTCGAAACCCACCCCGTCGTCGCGTACGTCGAGCGTCACCAGATCCTCCATGTACGACAGGGTCAGCCCGACCCGGCTGGCGCGGGCGTGCTTGGCCACGTTGGCGAGCGCCTCCTGCGCGGCCCGCAGCAGCGTCACTTCGACGTCGGCGTGCATCGGCCGCGGGTCGCCGGTGGTGGTCAGCACCGCGTCGATGCGGTGCACCTGCGACCAGCGCCGGGTCACGTCGCTTATCGCCTCCGGCAGTCGGGCCTCGGCGAGCACGTCCGGCTGCACCGCGTGCACCGTCCGGCGGGCCTCGGTGAGGCTGTCGCGGGCCAGGTTCCTGGCGTTGTCCACGTGCCGGCGCCACGCCTCGGCCCGGTCGGCGTGCTGCTCGGCGGCCTGGAGCTGGGTGAGGATGCCGGCGAGTCCCTGGGCGAGCGTGTCGTGGATCTCCCGGGCCATCCGCTGCCGCTCGTCCTGCACGCCCGCCTCGCGGGCCTGCACGAGCAGTTGGGCGTGCAGGCCGGCGTTCTCCGTGAGCGCCGCCTCCAGCTTGACGTTCGCCTCGTGCAACTCGGTGAGCGCCCGCTTCTGCCTGTGGTTGCGCCGGTCGTCCAGTTCGGCGAAGCGGAAGAACGCCGCGGCCAGCACGATGATGACCAGGGACAGGACCAGCCACTCGTCCACTGTGGCGCCGGACAGGCCGCCGGTGGACGACGCGGCCTGGATCACCGCCGTGGCGGCGACCCCGGCGTACCGCCAGGCGCCCTTGAGGAACAGGAACGCGTGGACGTAGCCGATGAAGGTGAAGATGCCGTACCAGGGGGCGAGCGCCACCACGCTCGCCCCGAGCACGATCAGTCCCACGTAGTACAGGCCCGTCAGCGAACCGCTGTGCCGCCAGCGCGGGTGCGCGTGGAACCCGGCCGTCCAGAGCGCGAGCGCGGCAGTGAGCCCGAGCACCACCGGGAGGTTCAGCGACACGTCCCAGAACGGCAGCACCAGCGTGATGAGCGTGCAGAGCGACAGGAGGGCGTACGGCAGGACGGCGAAGAACACCTTCTCGTTGCGCTCCCAGCGGTCGAACTCCGCCCGTAGCTCGGCCTCGATGCTCACGACCTACTCCCAGCGGAAGTACCGCGCGGCCAGCCCTCCGGCCACGATCGTCCACCCCAGCATCACGGCCACGGGCAGCATCTGCGGCCACTGACCGGCGGTGGCGTCCTGCAATGATTGCACGCCCGCGCCGAGCGGGGTGAAGTCGCTGATCGCCCGCAGCACGCCGGGCATGCTGTCGCGCGGGAGCCACAGGCCGGCGAAGAACACGACCGGGAAGAAGAGTACGGTCCCGACCGCCCCGGCACTCTTGCCGCTGGGCGCGAGCGCGGCGACGAGCAGCCCGATCGCGAACATCGTCACCGCGGCCAACACGTAACTCGCCAGGTACGCCGGCACGTGCCGGGGCAGCCGTACGCCGAACGCCAGCCGGCCGATTGCGAGCGCGACCAGCATCGTCACCACGGACAGGGCGGTGGACATCAGCAACTGCGCGCCGAGCATCGCCTCCGGCCGGACCGGCGTGGTCCGCATCCGTCGCAGCACACCCTTCTCCCGGTAGGTGGCGAGGAGCTGGCACAGGCTGTTGAGCGCGAACATGGCGAGGCCCAGCGCGACGATGATCGGCACGTACAGGTCGATCGTCCGCAACCCGCCGAGGTCCGCGTCGGGCTCCCGGAACGCGGGGATCGCGCCGAAGATGACGAGCAGCAGCGGCGGGAACCCGAGCGCGAAGAAGACGATCATCGGCTCGCGGAAGAACAGTCTGGTCTCGGTGGCGGTGAGCCGGAACAGCGCGGACACGTTGTCTCCTCAGGCGTCGATCGGGCGGCCGGTGAGCGCGACGAACGCGTCGTCCAGCGAGGTCTGCTCGACCCGCAGATCGGCCGCGACGACCTGGTGGCGGGCGAGCACGGTGGTCACGGCGAGCAGCAGATTCCCCGTACCGGTCACCACGAGCTGGCTGCCGGCCCGCTCGACCGACGTGACCTCGGGCAACGCGGTGAGCAGGGCGTGGTCCAGCGGCGCGGAGGGCCGGAACCGGATCCGCTGCCGGTCGTCGACGCGCGCCACCAGCCCGGCCGGGGAGTCGAGCGCGACGAGGCGGCCGGCGTCGATCACGGCGAGCCGGTCGCAGAGCCGCTCCGCCTCCGCCATGAAGTGCGTGACCAGCAGGACCGTCACCCCCCGCTCGCGGACACCCTCGATGAGATCCCACGTGTCGCGCCGCGCCTGCGGGTCGAGGCCGGTGGTCAGCTCGTCGAGCACCGCCACCGTCGGGTCGCCGACCAGCGCCAGCGCGATCGACAGCCGCTGCTTCTGCCCGCCGGAGAGCCGCCGGAACTGCGTGCCGAGCTTGTCGGTCAGGCCCAGCGTGTCGACGAGCGCCCGCCAGTCGGCCGGCCGGCGGTAGAAGGAGCTGTACAGCTCCATCGCCTCGCCGACGGTCAGCTTGTCGGGCAGCTCGCTCGCCTGGAGCTGCGCGCCGAGCAGGTGCCGCAGCTCGCCGGTGTCGCGTTGCAGGTCGATGCCGCAGACCCGGACGGTGCCGCCGTCCGGGGTACGCAGCCCTTCGACGCACTCGACAGTGGTGGTCTTGCCGGCCCCGTTCGGGCCCAGGATGCCGAATATCTCGCCCTGCTCGACGGCGAAGCTGACGCCGTCCACAGCGGTGTGCCCGCCGTAGCGCTTGACGAGGCTGTCCACCTCGATGATTGCCATGGCAGAAGCGTGCCGTCCGGCGCCCGTACACCGAATCGACTGCGCGGCGAGGACCGTTGCGGAACGCGGTGGGTGCGGCGGTCAACCACCTGGTTGATGCCGGCGTCAGCCGGGCCCACCACCATGCCGCGACGAAGCCGCCTGGCTAGACGGCCTCCGCCGGGTCCGGACGCGTCCGCTGCCCCCATCGGACGACCGCCGGGGCGACCAGACCGACCGCGACGAAGACGGCGCCCATCAGCAGCCAACCCGGGGCGCCCCAGGCGATGCAGAGCAGGCTCAGGATGGAAGGAGCGGCGACGTTGGCCAGGCCCGTGCCGAGCCCGGCGACTCCCGTGTACTGCCCCTGCGCGTGTGGGGGCGCGAGGAGGAACTGCAGTTCGAGCGAGCCCGCCGTGTGCCACAGCTCGCCCACCGTGTGCGCGGCGACTCCCATTGTCATCACCGTCACGGCGAGCCATCCGGGCATCGTCGACGTGGCGGCGATCAGGGCCATCCCCACCAGGAACGCCAACCCGGAGCGACGCATGGCCCGCCCAGCCGCCGGACCGGTGTCGATCCCCCGGCTCGCCCTGACCTGGAGCGCCGCCACGAGCGCGGTGTTGACGAGCACGGCTGCCCCGACGAACCAGCGCGGCGCGTCGGTACGCGAGATGATCCACACCGGCAGCGCGAAGACGAGTACCTGGCCCTGAATTCCCATGACGGCGTCGAGCACGGTGACCGCCATGTACGGCTTGTCCTTCAGCGCGATCCAGCGTCCGGTCATGTGGGGCACCGCGATGGGCGGCAGTGACGGCAGCCGGGTGATGACGGCGGCGCACGCCACGAAGCTGACGGCGTTGCCGACGATCAGGGTCAGGTAGGCGGCGCGGGTGTCCAGTTGCACGGCGGCGCCGGCGACGAGGGCGCCGCAAGCTCCGGCGAGGTTGGCGACCGAACGGAGATAGGCGCGGAACCGGGCCAGGTTCGTGCCGCCGAAGCCGCGCACCAGCGGGCCGCGTGACGCCCCGCCCGCCGACTGGGCGAGCTGGTTGAGGCAGACCAGGACGACGAACGGCCAGAACGTGTGGACGAAGATCAGGGCGGCCGTGGTGACGGCTCGGACGACCAGGGTCAGCAGGTAGATCTCGCGCGGACCCCGTCGATCGGCGAGATGCCCCGTCGGAATCCCGGCGAGCATCCCGACGAGTGCCGCGATGCCCATGCCCAGGGCCACCTGCGCGAGGGGAAGCCCCACCGAACGGGTGAAGAAGAGCACGGCGCTGGTCATGAAGACGCCGATTCCGACCATGTTGACGAAGGTCGCGACGGCCAGGACGCGCCGCGGGCCGCGCTCGGGGACGAGTCCTCGGGCCACGAGCCATGAGCTGTGCGGCGGAGGAGTGGCGAGGGACGTGACCGCTGCCCGCACAGGGTGGGACCTTCCGTCGAGAGTCGTGGACCCGTGGCAGGACGCCGCTAGTCGAGGCCGGCCAGTTCCTCGGGGGACAGACGCAGCGCCCCGGCGGCCAGGTTCTCGACCAGATGGTCGGGGTTGCCCGTGCCGGGGATGGCCAGCATGTGCGGCCCGCGGCTGAGGGTCCACGCGATCCGCACCTGCGCCGGCGTCGCCCCGTGGGCCCGGGCGACGGCCGCCACCGCCTCGTTGGTCGCCACGCCACCGGCCTCACGTCCGTCGCCGGCGAGCGCGAAGAACGGCACGAAGGCGACACCCTGCTCGCCGCAGGTGCGCACGAACTGGTCGTGCATGCGCCGGGTGTCGACGCCGTACGGGTTCTGCACGCAGACCACCGGGGCGATCGCCTGTGCCTGCGCGAGGTGCTGCGGGCGGATGTTCGACAGGCCGAGATGCCGGATGAGGCCGGCGTCGCGGAGGTCGGCCAGAGCGCCGAAGTGCTCGGCGACCGACTCCAGCCCGTTCTGGCGCAGGTTGACGACGTCGAGGTGGTCACGGCCGAGCTGGCGCAGGTTCTCCTCGACCTGTCCGCGCAGTTGGTCGGGCCGGGCCAGCGGCAGCCACTCTCCGGAGGGGTCGCGGCCCGGCCCGACCTTCGTGGTGATGACCAGTTCGTCGGCGTACGGCGAGAGCGCCGTGTTGATGATCTCGTTGGCCGAACGCAGTGGCGAGAAGTAGAACGCCGCCGTGTCGATGTGGTTGACCCCGAGTTCGACCGCCCGGCGCAGCACGCCGATGACGCGCTCGCGGTCGCTCGCCACACCGCCTTTGCCGGTCAGGCGCATCGCGCCGAATCCGATCCGATTGACAGTCAGGTCGCCGAGCGTCCAGGTGCCTGCGGACGCCGCAGTAATCATGTTGGGCACTGGGCGAAACTAGCCATCCCCGATGACCTGCACAGCCGGTCATCTGCCCGATACCGATTCCCGGAGATCGCTGTTAACTTATTTGCAGTGAAGGACGATGGTTTTTCCGTTGGGAACGGCGACGCGGACAGCGCCAGGGTCGAGGACTTACGCGCCGCTGAACGGCGTCTTCAACGCGCCCAACTGTCCTCCGATGTCGCGGCGTTGGATCGGTTGATCGACGACCGCCTCGTGTTCACCGGGCCCGACGGCCGTCTCTACTCCAAGCAGGACGACCTGCACGCGCACCGATCCGGCCAGCAGACGATGATCCGGGTGGACGAGGAGGACCTGACGGTGCTCGTCGTCGGCGGCACCGGTGTGACGTGGTTCCTCGGCACGTTGGAAGGCACCCTGGCCGGCGAGCCGTTTCTCGCCCGGGTCCGCTACACGCGCACATGGATCCTCGACCAGGACGAGGAATGGCGCCTGCTCGCGGCGCACGTCGGCCCGGCCGACTGAGGTTGCCGTCAGGTCGCGGCGAGCGCCTTGGTGATGTTCCACTCGGCCAGGTCCAGCATCCACTTCCGGTCCGGGAAATCGGTGTCCGCGATCCGTAGTGGCCCCTCGATCAAGGACAACGTCTGCGCGTATCGGTAGAACTCCAGCCGGTGGGGATCGAGATCGACCGGGCGCAGCGCCGGATATGACTCGCCGAAGCGCATCTGCAGCCAGGCGTGGTCCCATTCGACATCGAAGTACGCCAGCCCTTCAAAATCGATCATGACGGCTTCACCGGCCGGTGTGACGAGAACGTGATCCGGGCCGAGTTCACCGTGCACCAGCCCGTACTCCTCGCGTGGGGTGACCGCGCTCCTGAGGTGGCGTACGTGGGCGGTGATCCGTTGGTGGGCATCGGCCAGCCGGGCGTCGCGGGCCGCTGCCGCGTCCAGGTGGCCGAGCGCCCGGTCGACGATCACGTCCTCCGCGCGCCGGGCCCGGGACGCCTCACCCCCGGTAATGGCCGCGACCTTGCCGTAGTGCGGACCGAAGACGGTGTGCATCCGGCGCAGGGCGTCACCGAGCGCGGCCAGCGGCGCGGCGGCGGTGACGGGGTCGTGTTCCAGCAACGCGTCCAGCTTCAGCGCGCCGGCGTCTTCGACAAGCGCGATGTCGGCGTCGAGGTGACTGCTGTCCCGGTCGATCATCATCAGATACGGAACACGCACTCCCGCTGCGATGAGCGCCGCGTGGCTGGCGGCGAAGAGATCCGCGCCCGACGCGTCGGTGAACGGGTCGTCCGGGACTGTCGGTGACGGCGGCCAGTAGTTCTCGCCCGCGGCCCACACGTACAGGATCACGGTTGTCCCGTCGTCCAGCCGAAGCCGGTAGACGCCCTTTTTGGTGCCGCCCGTCAGCCGGTCCAGGGCAGCGAGTCGCCGGTCGGAGCCGAACTGTTCCGACACCAGGCCGTGAAGGTCGTCCGGCTGCAAGAACATCCGCGTCATGGTCGCCTCTCGTCAGACCGAGGCGGCCAGGCTGTCAGGCCGGGCAGCGACGCACAACCGAGTTGACGCACCGGACTTCGCGGACCGACCCGCCCCGGTGCTGAGCCATGAGCATCCAGCAGCCGGCACTCCCTCAGATATTGGAGCCGTCCGGCGGCAGGCCGGGCGGTGGCTGCGGGGATCCGCCTCGTCCGTCAGCCGGTGGACAGGACATGCCCAGGGTGTAGGCCGTCATGGACAACGAGCCGTAGGCGTAGCCGTCGACGAGGACCTCGGTGTCGGGGGTGTCCATGGCGGCGGCCAGACCGGCGAGATACAACGCGGGGATGAAGTGATCCGGTGTCGGTACCGCACGGCGGAAGTCCCCGTGAGCGTCGAGGGTCGCGTACTCGCCCGGGTCGGTCAACATCCGGGCCTTGGCGTCCTCGTCGAAGCGTTGCGCCCAGTCGAAGCCGTCGTCGGTCAGCGCCCAGTCCATGCCGCGCAGGTTGTGCACCACATTGCCGCTTGCCACGATCAGCACACCGCGCCGACGCAGTGGGGCGAGCTGGGCGCCGAGTTGAAGGTGGTAGTCCATCGGCTTGTCGGCGTTGATGCTGAGCTGGACGACGGGAATCGTCGCGTCCGGAAAGGCGTGCATCAGCACCGACCAGGTGCCGTGGTCGATGCCCCAACTGTCGACGTCCGCCCCGACCCAGGTCGGATGGACGACGTCACTGACCTCCTCAGCCAGTTCGGGCAGCCCCGGCGCCGGGTACTGCACCTCGAACAGCTCCTGAGGGAACCCGTAGAAGTCGTGAATGGTCCTCGGCCGGGGCATCGCGGTGACGGCCGTGGCGTTGATGTACCAGTGGGCGCTGACCACCAGGATCGCGCGGGGACGCGGCACCGCGGCACCGAAGGCTCTCCATGCGGAGGTGTACCGGTTGACCTCGAGGGCGTTCATGGGGTTGCCGTGGCCCAGGAACGCCGCGGGCATCAAGACATCCAAGGCCGGATGTACGTCTGAAGGCACGTGAACTTCCTTCCTGGACCGGTTCGGCGCGGCCTGCCGGACCTGAATGTCACGATAGTGCCACCTCGCAGCGGTTCCGGCCTGAATCACGCTCCTCCGGGGAGCGGAGATCGAGTCTGCAGCCTGCCCATTCGGGCGGCTGCCCAGTGACTCCTTGCGATGGAATCATGATCGGGTGACGCCCTTCCACATCGATGTGCCCGAAGCCGTCCTGGACGACCTGCGGGCTCGGCTTTCGCGGACAAGGCTCGCGCCAGCCACCCCAGGTGAGCCGTGGGCCGCCGGCACCGACCCTGGGTACCTGGCAGGTCTGGTGCGGTACTGGCTCGATGGATTCGACTGGCGCGCGGTCGAGCGTGCCCTCAATCGGTACCCTCAGTTCGTCACCACGGTCCGAGGCGCGCCGGTCCACTTCGTTCATGTTCGCTCGGCATCGCCTGACGCCACGGCGCTGATCCTGACCCATGGCTGGCCCAGCACTTACACGGAGATGCTGCCCCTGGTGTCCCGGCTCGCAGACTTCGACCTCGTCATACCGAGCCTGCCCGGCTTCGTCTTCTCCGGACCACTCGCCGAGGGCCCGACGACCGAGGCGGCTGTCGCGGACGTGTGGGCTGAGCTGATGACCCGTTTGGGCTACGACCGCTTCGGCGCCTACGGTGGCGATATCGGGTCCGGCGTGTCGACGTGGCTCGGCGCCCGCCACGCAGATCGGGTCATCGGGGTCTTCTCGCAGCACATCAAGTTCCCGCCGGCGGACCGCAGGGGCGACCTCAGCCCAGCCGAGGAGGCGTTCATCGCCATGCTCGACGCGAAGGCCCAAGATGACTGGGGCTACGGAATCCTCCAGGAAACACGGCCCGACACCCTCGCGGCCGCGCTGAGCGACTCGCCGGCCGGGCTAGCCGCATGGATCATCGAGAAGTACCAGCGCTGGAGCGACTGCGGCGGTGACATCTCCCGCCGGTTCGGCTTCGACGAGCTGCTGACCACCGTGATGCTGTACTGGGTCACCAACTGCATCGGCACGTCCTTCCGGCCCTACCGTGACGACCGCCTGGCCCCACATCTGCCAATGGTCGCCGTGCCCGCCGGGATCACCGTCAGCGTGGAGGACGCCGGCCTGCCCCGGTCGTTCGCCGAACGCACCTACGCCAACCTCACCCACTGGCGCGAGCCCACAGTCGGCGGCCACTTCTTCGCCCAGGAAGAGCCCGACCTGCTCGCTGCCGACCTGCGCACCTTCTTCAGCGCGGTGCGGTGATCCAGTAGCTCAACCGGCGGCACCGCTGCTGGTCGGCCTGCATCCGCTGACAGGCCCACGCACGGTCTGCTGCCGTCCACGATGGTCCGGCGCTTCTTGCCCGGGCGGCCCGGCCACGGCCGGACCGCCCGTCTCTCGCTCAGGCGCGGGTGCGCTGCCGCTGCCGGGTCGAGACGACCGCGACGACCGCCATGAGGACCGCGACGACCAGGGACGGCAGCGCGTCGGGGCGGCGCAGCATCTCCCCCGTCAACCCGCCGTTGTCCAGCTGGTAGAGCGTGCCCAGCAGGAGGGTGGGGACGACGGCGATCAGCAGTCGCTGGTCAGCCGTCGCCACCCACAGGAAGGCGGCCACTCCGGCGACCACCATGAGAGCGGCGACGATCCGCGGACCGGCGTCGACCATGCGCAGGCCACCCGCGGGGATCAGATGCAGGGCGAGGATGCCGGCGGTGACCAGAACGGCGTTGGCCCGGGGCGCCGGCGGCACGTCCGCCGGACGCCGCAGGCCCAGCACGATCAGCGGCGTGGCGACGACCGGCGCCCACCACTGCGGCAGGCCGTTGAGGAACAGGTACTGCGAGATCACGGTCGGCACCACCGCCGCGGTCACCGCCAGGACGGCAGCGGTACGGGCGCGGCCCGCGACGAGCGCCACCAGCGCGGCGATCAGCACGATCTCGTGGATGCCCTGATTCCGCAGGACGGTCAGGGGGTCCGAGAGCCCGCCGAACTGGAACGCCTCGACGATGTCGTCCAGGCCGATGAGGACACCCAGCGCCAGCACCGCGAGGGCGCCGAGGTGGATGCCCTGCCAGAACAGCACGGCGGTGGGCCGGGCGGCGGTGCCGCCGCCGTACACCCGCAGGCCGCCCCGGACGAGCGAGACCGCCTCCCGAGGGCTGGGCCAGCGGCGGTTGGTGGGTTCGTCGCCGATCAGCGTGTCGATCAGTTCGTCGGCGCGTTCGCGGCGGTAGTCGGCGGGGTAGGCCCGCAGCAGCATCCGGTAGCGCTTCTCCAGGACATCGGAACTCATGCTGGTCTGATCCTCGCGGTAGAAGGGTGACGGGCACTTGCCTGCGATGAGACGCGGCGCGGCAGGCGGTCCATGACCACCCGGGCGGCCTGGGCGAGCCGGTCGGCCTCTTCGGTGAGGACGCGACAGCCGTCGTCGGTGAGCCGGTAGTAGCGACGGGCACGCCCGTTGACGATCTCCTCACCGTCGGCGGTGACGAGCCCTTCGCCGAGCAGCCGGTCGATCACGGAGTACAGCGATCCGGCGGCGAGGGTCACCCGCCCGTCGGACAGCTCATTGACCCGCTTGATCACGGCGTAGCCGTGGAGCGGTCCGCCGAGCAGAGCAGCAAGAACGAAGTAGGACGGTTCCCGTAGCGCGGGACGCGAAGCTGATCCCATGAGCCGAATATACAAGCTACTTGAGTATCCGTCCAAGGTGACTGTTCACATTGATCCTTGCCCAAATCATCTTAATGATTAAGATAACTGCATGAGTGCATCGACGGACTTCTCAGTGGCGATCGCCGGCGCCGGCCTGTCCGGCCTCTGCCTCGCCCAGTACCTGATGCGCGCCGGCATCGACGTGCACGTCTATGAGCGGGATCCGGGCCCCTTCATCCGGCGGCAGGGCTACCGGATCATTCTCGACCGGTACGGGCTGGAGGCGCTTCGGGAGAGCCTGCCCCGCTCGCTGTACCACCTGGCGCTGGCCACCGGCGACGAGCCCGGCGGGCATTTGCGCTTCACCAACAGCCGGCTGCGGGACGCTTTCACCATCACGTTCAAGGACGAGCCGGGGGCGACCCGCCAGGTCGACCGGCTGACCCTGCGGTCGATCCTGCAGTCCGGGCTGAACGGGCGCATCCACTACGGCAAGGACGCCGTCGCGGTGGAGAACGGCGGCCCGGCAGGGCTGCGGCTGCGGTTCTCCGACGGCGGGGCCGCCGCGGCAACCGTCGTGGTGGGCGCGGACGGCGTCGGCTCAGCCCTGCGCCCGCAGCTCATGCCGGACGCGGACCCGGCGAACACCTCGATGGCGGGCATCTACGGCCGCTCGCCCCTGCTGCGCAACGGCGAGAGCGTCATCCCCGACGCACTGCGTACCAGCGGGGTCCTGGCCATCGCCGACCGGCCGGGCAGCGCCTTCTTCTTCACCTCCATGCGGTTCGGCGAGAGCCCACAGGAGGCATTCGCACGCCTGGCCCCGGGCAACTACGCGCCCACCGGCGACGACTACGTCATGTGGGGACTGCTGCTCCGGCAGGAGGAACTGCCGACCGACGTCCGCGGGGACCTGCTGGCGCTGTGGAAACTGGCCGACCGATTGAGTACGGACTTCCACCCGCTCATCCGGCGGCTTGTCGACACCGCCGAGCTGGACGCCACGGTGCTCAACCTCTTCGCCACCGGCCGACGCCCGCACCGGTGGGCGGTGCCCCGGGCCACAATGATGGGCGACGCCGTACACGTCATGCCGCCCTTCGGCGCCCACGGCGGCAACACCGCGCTCCGCGACGCCGCCCTGCTCGGCCGCCGGCTGGTCGAGGCGCGGGCGGGCGCCACCTCGGCGGAGGAGGCGATCGCCGCCTACCAGGACGAGATGACGGACTACGCCTTCCGCGCCGTCGACACCGCCGCCGGGCTGATGCGCCGCCTCACCGGGGGCGCGGCCGCACCACACTGGGTGCTGACCCGCGTGTTACCTCGGCTGCACCGGGTCACGGTACCGGAGGCATGATTGCCGGCATGCCCGACGAGACGGCCCGCACGTCCGCGATCGCCGACCTCATGCGCGCCGGACGGGAGATGTCGCGGCTGTCCATGGTGTTCCGGTACGCCATCGCGGAGCGGTTGGGCCTCACCGTGAGCGACCTGGAATGCCTGGACTACCTGGCGGACAGCGGCTCCGCGTCCGCGGGGCAGATCGCCGAGCGCACCAACCTCACCACCGGGGCGGTCACCAGCATGCTCCGGCGGCTCCAGCAGGCAGGCTACGTGACGGCCGAGCGCGACCCGGCAGACCGGCGGCGGGTCATCGTCACCCTGCGGCCGGAGCGGGTCGCCGACCTGGAGCGACCGTACGAGCGCTTCGCCGAGCGGGCGGAACGGCTCGTCGAGGGCTACAGCGTCGAGGAGGTCAGACTGCTGGTCCGGCACTACGACCGCATGCAGGCCATGTACCTCGCCGAGTTGGACCACCTCCACACCGACGACACAGGCGCGACCGACGGATCCGGTAGCACGTACACCGCTGCCGGACGGCGGCGTGGGTCGGCTATATCGGTGGCCCCACGGCGACCCACCGCGCAGGATCACCTGGTGGCCCCACCCGACACGGTTCTCTCCGACCTGCGCGAGGCGTGGCGCCGCACGCTGGCGGACAGCCTGCTCGGCCTGTACCTGCACGGCTCGCTCGTGGCAGGCGACTTCGACGTGAACCGCAGCGACCTCGACCTGCTCGCGGTGCTCGCCGGTGACCCGGACGAGAAGCTCCTCGCCGTACTCGCCGAACTGCACGCGGACCTCGACCGGCGGCACCCGCAGTGGGCGGGCCGGCTCGAGGTGGAATACGTGTCACTGGACGCGGTGCGCGCCGTTCCCGGCCGGGACCACATGATCGCCCGGATCAGTCCCGGGGAGACGCTGCACCTGTTACCAGCCACCACCCACCGCGTCGTGACCTGGGCCGCCGTCCACGACTACGGCCGTACGCTGCTGGGACCGCCGGCAGGCGAGCTGCTGCCCGCCGTCGAACCCGGCCTCGTCCGCGCTGCTCTGCGGGACCACGTCCGCGACTGGCCGGCCTGGGTGCTCGAGATGACACCACCCGGGGCGCAGTCGTACGCGGTGCTCACCCTCTGCCGGGCCTACCAGCGCCTGCGCAACGGCCGGCAACTGTCCAAGCGACAGGCCGCCGACCAGACCATCACCGCCTTCCCGCGATGGGCGGACCTCATCGTCTGGGCGCGCGACTGGTGGTACGGCTCCGGCCAGGACAGCGATCCCGGCAGGTTCGACGACGTCCGGGCGTTCGTGCACGAGGTCAGCGCCGCCATCCTGACCGCGGAGCGCCCTGATCCGCATGACGCCCCGGGCACTGGTGATGGCCACGGTCCGTTTGATGGACGGTGACACCTCACCTACTCCTTCAGGCCGATGTTGTCGATCGGAGAAGCGCTGAGCAGCCGCCGGACGGGCCACACCGTGCTCGCCAACGCCAGCAGTGTCGTACCGCCGAGCACCGCCACCCACCCGAGCGGCGGGATGTACGGGATCGGGCTGCCGGTCAGTCCGTTGACGATCGCGCTCAGCGTCAGCACCGCGATCGTCGCGCCGATCAGCACCGCGGTGCCGAGCAGCCCGGCCTGTTCGGCCCGGACCATTCCGCGAATCTGACGGCGGGTGACCCCGACGAGTTGCAGCAATGCCAGCTCGCGGCGGCGGGCCAGCGCCGCCATCACCATCGTGGTGGCTGCCGCCAGCGCCGCGTACCCGACCATCACGCCGATCAGCAGCCGGTTCAGCCAGGCGCCCAGCGCCAGATCGGTGCTGAGCAGGCGCGTACGGGTGGCGGCGTCGAGAATCTCGGTGCCGGGCCGTGCCGCCGCCCACGTGGCCAACGCGGTGTCGGCGTCCGGGCCGCCGCGGACCAGCACCTCGTCGACGGTGTTCGCCGCCGTGTGCCCGGCGACCGTCTCGGCAGCCACTGTGACGTCGCCGAAGCCGAGGCCACGGTCGTAGATGGCGATGACCTTCAACGTGACCGGGGTGCCGTCGCCCAGCCAGAGTTTCGCCTTGTCGCCGACGTCCCAGCCGGACGAGGACGCCTGCATCGTGGACAGGGCGACGGTACCCGCGCGCAGGTCGGCCAGGGTGCCCTTGTGCACGGCGAGGTCCAGCGTCGACGTGACGTCCGCCGGGTCGACCAACTGCGCGCCGACCGGCTCGATGCCGCCGAGCGCCCGCACCACGACCTGGGTGCGGCGTACCCCGGTGGCCGCCTGCACCCCGGCCACCTCGCGGATCTCCCGCGCCGCGTCCGCCGGCAGTCCGCCCGGAGCGACGAGCACCCGCTCGGCGAGCGTTCCCGCGCTGCTCTGCGTGGCGGTCTGCCGTTCCAGGTTGTCCTGCAGGAACCAGACCGAGCCGCCGAACCCGACGGACAGCACGAGGGCGGTCAGGACGGTGGCCATGCCCTGCGCGTTGGCCCGTAGGTTGGCCGCGGCCAGGTAGCCGCCGGCCCGCCAGATGCGCGGCAGCACCGGGGTGAGCAGGCGTGCCGCGTACGCGTTGATGTGCGGTGCGAGCAGCGCCACCGCGATGACGAACAGGTAGAGCATGCCGACCGCGCCGGCCAGCGCCCCGGCCGACCCGGCGGCGCCGAGCGTGAACGCCCCGGAGCTGCCGGCCGCCATCAGCGTCAGCACGCCGGCGATCGGCCGTACCGGGCCGCTGCGCCGAGGTTCGACGGCGATCTCGCCGAGCGCCTCGATCGGCCTGATGGCGGTGACCCGGCGTGCGGCGATCAGCGCGGCGACCACCGCCACGAGGACCGCCGTACCGATGGCGGCCGGCACCGCGAACAGACCGCCGGCCATCGGGAAGCCGGCCGGCACGAACCCGCGCCCGACCAGTTCGCCGTGCACCCAGCGGGCCGCCAGCAGGCCGGCCGGGCCGCCGGTCGCGGAGCCGGCCAGGGCGAGCAGCGCGGCCTCGGCAACCAGCATGCGGCGCACCTGCCCCGGTGTGGCGGCGACCGCGCGCAGCAACGCCAGGTCACGCCGACGGTGCCGGACGGACAGCCCGATGGTGCCGGCCACCACGAACACGATCAGCAGGACGACGTACCCGCCGAAGGCCGACCCGGCCTCGACCAGCAAGCTCCGGGCGGCCTGGTTCTCCGACTGCTCGGCCTTCCCGCGGTCCTTCCCGGCGTACGTCGTGGCGCCGGCCGCCGTCGCGATCTCGCGCACCGCGCCGAGGTCGGCGCCGGCCGCCATCCGTACGCCGATCGCGTCCACCCGGCCCGGGTGGGCGGACAGGCGCGCGGCCTGCGCGTCGGTGAAGAACACCCCCGCCGTACCGGTCTCGACGGTTCCGCTCACCCGGTACGACCGGTTGATCCCGCCCACGACCAACTCGATGCGGTCGCCGGGTGCCACGCCCAACCGGCTGTCGACCACCACCTCGTCGTCGGTCCGGGGCGCGGCGCCGGCGGCGAGGGGACGACCGGTGAAGACGTACGTGTCCCAGCCGTGTCCCACGGCGGCGGGTGAGCCGATCAGCACCCTGTCGTCGCCGGTGACGGCAGTGACGCCCGGCACCCGGCGGATCCGGTCCACCAGGTCGGCGTCCACAGTGCCGCCCTCGGGAAGCGTCACGGTGCTCGTGGTGGTCTCGCCGTCGAACTCCCGGAACGTGTGGCTGATCGTGCGGTTGGCGACGACCACGTCGGCGCTCGCCCAGAGCCGCGGCTCCGGGCGGAAACGCAGCCCTGATTCGACGAGCGTGCCCATCGCCACCAGGATCAGCACGCCGACGATCAGGGCCAGCAGGGTCGCGGCGGCGGGGCCGGTGCGGTGCCGCAGCAGGCGGGCGGCGAGGCCGGTCATCGGAGGACCCGCCCGTCCAGCGACGCCAGGTGCTCGGCGATCCGGACTGCTCCGAGCTGCGGGAGGTCCGCGACTATCGCGCCGTCGGCCAGCACGAGCACCCGATCCGCGTACGACGCGGCGATCGGGTCGTGGGTCACCATCACCACCGTCTGCCCGTGCTCGTCCACGACCGCGCGCAACAGCGTCAGCACCTCCGCCGCGGTCCGCGAGTCGAGGGCGCCGGTGGGCTCGTCCGAGAAGATCACCTCGGGGCGGGTGGCCAACGCCCGGGCGATCGCCACCCGCTGCTGCTGGCCGCCGGACAGCGCCGCCGGCCGGTGGTGCAGCCGGTCGGCGAGGCCGACCCGCTCGACCACGTGGGTCAGCCAGGCCCGGTCCGGACGCACGCCGGCCAGACGCAGGGGCAGCACGATGTTCTCCTCGACGGTGAGCGCGCCGATCAGGTTGAACGCCTGGAAGACGAACCCGATCCGGGTACGGCGCAGCTCGGTCAGGCGCGTCTCGGACAGCCCGGACAGGTCGGTGCCGCCGACGACCACCCGGCCGTTCGTGGGGCGGTCGAGCCCGGCCGCGATCTGCAACAGCGTGCTCTTGCCGGAGCCCGAGGGCCCCATCACCGCGGTGAAGGTCCCCCGGCCGAAGCCGACATCGACGCCCGCGAGCGCGGTCACCTGGTTGCGGCCGGTGCCGTACACGCGGGTGAGTTGTTCGACGCGTACCGCCGGTTCGACGGGCTGTCCCATTCTGGTGGCCTCTCTCCGTGTCGTCGGCAGGAGCTGCGCGCACCAGAAACGCTATTGACCTGGAGGAACGGGGACCATCCAGCGGGCTGCCCAGCCCGGGTACAGCAGGCACCACCTCCGACCCGGGGGCTCGCCTGCCTCCGCCCGCCACCCGAGCGATTGAGCAGGTCACAGCCGGGGTAGTGGCCCTCCTCGCGGAAGATCAATCGGCGGCCGGTGCGGCCCGCCCGGCGAGAGGGGTACCACCGGTGCGGACCTGGGTGCGCGACGCCGTCGCGCGGTTGCGTGGCGACGGGATGACAGTGGTCGAGCTGACCACCGCCGCTGTGGTCGCCTGGATCGTGGCGACGGTGGTGATCCGTCACCCGGATCCGTTCTTCGCGCCGACCGCCGCGCTCGTCGTGCTCGGCGAATCCCGCGGTCGACGGCTGCGGCAGACCGTCGAGATCCTGCTCGCCGTGGCAGCCGCCGTCCTCGTCGCGGAGCTGCTGGTGTACGCGCTGGGCCCGGGCACCGAGACGGTCCTGCTGGTGCTTCTGCTGACCACCACGACGCTCGTGGTGATCGGGGCCCGCCGCGCCCTGGTCGTGCAGGCCAGCGTCTCGGCCATGTACCTGGTCGTGGTTTCCGCGCCGAACGGGACGCTGATGCCGTTCCGCTTCGTCGACGCGCTCATCGGCGGCGCCGTGGCGCTTGCCGCCAGCCAGCTCATGGCCGCCCGTGACCCGCTGGCACCACTGGTGGCCCAGGCCCGGCGCAGCTACACCGACCTGGCCGACCTGCTCGACCAGGTCAACGCGGCGCTGCGCGGCTGCGACGAGGACGCCGCCCGCGCCGCGCTGGACCGGGCGCGACAGGTGGACGACTGCGTTGCCGAGATGCAGGCCGCGGTGCTCGCCACCGGCGAGACGCTACGGCTGGGACTGCGCCGCCGGCACCTGGGCAAGCTCGTCGAGGTGGAGGCCACACTGCGGCAACTCGACTACGCCGCCCGCAACATCCGCGTGCTGGCCCGGGCCGGCGTGACCCTGACCCGCCGGCACACCGCCACGCCGCCGGAGCTGGCCGCCGCGATCGGCGCGCTGACTTCCGCCGTACGGTCGGCTGGTGAGGCCATGGCCCACGACCTCACCGGTGCCGACGCCGACCGGCACGCGCAGCGGGCCGACGCGGCGGCGCTGGAGGCGGTCCGGATCGCCGCGGGCCTGCTGCGGACCGATCCGCCGCTGCCGGTCACCATGATCGTCGGGCAGATCCGGGCGACCGCGATCGACCTGCTGCGCGGTGTCGGCCACGACGACGTGACGGTGCTGGACCGGGTGGACGAGGCACTCGGCCTGAGCCGGGGGTGACGAGTACGCCGCCGGCCCGGTCAGCGGTGATGGATCGGGGTGTCGAGGTCCGTCAGCCGTCGGCCGGAGCCTCCCGCGGCCAGGGCGACGAACTCGGCGGCGATCGCCACGGCGGTCTCCTCCGGCGTCCGCGCCCCCAGGTCGAGCCCGATCGGCGAGGAGAGCCGGGCGAGAGCGGCCTCGTCGACACCCGCCTCGCGCAGGCGACGCAGCCGGTCGGCGTGGGTACGGCGGCTGCCCATCGCGCCGATGTAGCGGGCCCGGGTGCGCAGGGCGACCTCGAGCAGCGGGACGTCGAACTTCGGGTCGTGGGTGAGGACGCAGAGCACCGTGCGCCCGTCGACGACCGTCGACTCCAGGTACGTGTGCGGCCACTGGACGACGAGGTCGTCGGCGTCGGGAAAGCGCTTGCGGGTGGCGAACACCGGACGGGCGTCGCACACCGTGACGTGATAGCCGAGGAACCGGCCGATCCGGGCCACCGCGACGGCGAAGTCGATCGCGCCGAACACGATCATCCGTGGTGGCGGCAGGTACGACTGGACGAACACGGACACCTCGTCGTGCCGCTGCTGCCCGCGCGTACCGAGCTGGATGGTTCCGGTGCTGCCGAGGGCGAGCATGCCCTCGACCTGCCGCGCCACCGCGCGGTCCAGGTCGGCGGCGCCGAGGGTGCCGGCCACCCGGTCGGGCCAGACCACCAGCTGGGCATTCCCGGCCGACGCGGTCGCCACCGGCGCACCGGCCCGGATCGCGGCGAACACCGCGTCGGGCTCGGTCAGCACGACGTCCGGCTGGACCAGCACCTCGATCGTGCCACCGCAGGTCAGGCCCACCTCGAAGGCGTCGTCGTCGCCGACACCATAGGTCTCGGTGCAGGCCCGGCCGGTCCGTATCGCCTCCCGGCAGAGCTCGTACACCGCGCCCTCGACGCACCCTCCCGAGATGCTGCCGACGACCTCACCATCGGCGCCTACCGCCATGGCCGCGCCCGGCGGTCTGGGCGCCGACTTCCAGGTACGGACGACTGTCGCGACGGCGAATCCGACGCCGGCGGCACGCCACGCGGTCAGCCCGTCGACGATGTCTCGCACAGTCGCACCATCCGTGAGCGGCCGCGACACCGTCAACGGCGACCTAAGGACTTGCTTAGGTCGGCGTTGACTTCCGCGGGAGCCGGCACCACATTGACGACTTCCGGAGGTGCGATATGCAGGTGCCGGCCCCGTTCGAGTACGAGCGAGCCACCAGTGTGGACCACGCCATCAGCCTGATGGAACGGCTGGGCAGCACGTCGCGGCTGATCGCTGGCGGGCACAGCCTGCTGCCGATGATGAAGCTGCGGCTGGCCAGTTTCGACTATCTCATCGACATCAACGATCTCCACGACGAGCTCGGCTACATCGAGGCGGGCCCCGGCGAGGTGCGCATCGGCGCGTTGACCCGGCATCGGGAGCTGCTCGAGTCCGCCACCCTGACGGCGGCCTTTCCGATCTTCGCCGACGCCGAGCGGGTGATCGCCGATCCGATCGTGCGCAACCGCGGCACACTGGGCGGCTCCCTGTGCCAGGCGGACCCGTCGGAGGACCTTTCCGCCGTCTGCACCGCCCTGGACGCGAGCTGCGTGATCCGCGGGCCGGGCGGCGCTGAACGGGTGCTGTCCATGGAGGAGTTCCACGTCGGGCCGTACGAGACGGCCGTCGGTGACGGGGAGATCCTGGTCGAGGTGCGGCTGCCGGTGCGGCCCGGCTGCGGCAGCTCCTACGAGAAGGTGGAGCGCCGGGCCGGCGACTGGGCGGTGGTCTCGGCCGGCGCGGCGGTCTGGCTCGACGGCGACGTGATCTCCGACGCCCGGGTCGGTCTGGCCGCAGTGGGCCCGAACACCACGGGCATTCCGGAGATCTCCACGGCGCTGCGCGGGCAGACGCCCAGCGAAAGCCTCTTCGAGCAGGCCGGTGCGATCGCCGCGCGTAGCTGCGAGCCGGCCACCGACCAGCGGGGCAGCGCCGACTACAAGCGGCACCTGGCCGACGAGCTGACGAGACGGACCCTGCGCCGGGCCGTGGAACGGGCGAGGAGCTGATCATGCAGGTCACCATGACCGTCAACGACGTCGAGGTCACCCGGGAGATCGAGGGCCGGCTGCTGCTGGTGCACTTCCTGCGTGACGTGCTGGGCCTGACCGGCACGCACTCGGGCTGCGACACCAGCAACTGCGGCACCTGCGTCGTCTGGCTCGACGGCGAACCGGTGAAGTCGTGCACCGTGCTGGCCGCGATGGCCGGCGGCCACCAGGTGCGTACCGTCGAGGGCCTGGCGAAAGGCGCGGAGCTCGACCCGGTCCAGCAGGGCTTCATGCAGTGTCACGGCCTGCAGTGCGGCTTCTGCACGCCCGGCATGATGATGACGGCCCGTGCGCTGCTGAACCGCAACCCGGACCCGAGCGAGGCGGAGATCCGCGAGGCGATCTCCGGCCAGATCTGCCGCTGCACGGGCTACGCCACCATCGTGCGCTCGGTGCGCTGGGCCGCCGTGCACGAGGCCAACGCGGCCGCCGCGGTCACCGAGACCACCGAATCACCCGAAGCCGGCGAGATCGACAACGCTGGCCAGCCCGCCGGGAGCGTCGCATGACGACCGTGCACGAGCGCGTGGACACCTTCCACGACAACGACCAGAAGCCGGTCGGATACGGCCGCATGCTGCGGAAGGAGGATCCGCGGTTCGTGCGCGGCCGGGGCCGGTTCGTCGACGACGTCCGGCTGCCCGGCATGCTGCACCTGGCCATCCTCCGCTCGCCGGTGGCGCACGCGCGGATCCTGAGCATCGACACGAGCGCCGCCGAGGCCTCACCCGGCGTCAAGGCGGTCGTGACCGGGGCGATGCTGGCCGAGCAGGGTCTGGCCTGGATGCCGACGCTCTCCAACGACGTGCAGGCCGTGCTCGCCACCGACAAGGTGCGGTTCCAGGGTCAGGAGGTGGCGTTCGTCGTCGCCGAGGACGGGTACGCGGCGCGGGACGCGCTGGAGCTGATCGACGTCGAGTACGACGTCCTCGATCCGGTCGTCGACGCCCGCCGCGCGCTGGAGCCGGACGCCCCGGTGATCCGCGACGATCTGGAGGGCAAGACCGACAACCACTGCTTCGACTGGGAGACCGGCGACGAAGCGGCCACCGCGGCGGTGTTCGCCCGGGCGGACGTCGTGGTCAGCCAGGACCTGGTCTATCCCCGGGTGCACCCGGCGCCGATGGAGACGTGCGGGGCGGTCGCCGACTTCGACGCCGTCGAGGGCAAGCTGCGCCTCTGGTCCACCACGCAGGCGCCGCACGCGCATCGCACCCTCTACGCCCTGGTGGCGGGGATTCCCGAGCACAAGATCCAGGTGATCTCGCCGGACATCGGCGGTGGCTTCGGCAACAAGGTGCCGATCTATCCGGGGTACGTCTGCGCGATCGTGGCGTCGATCGTCACCGGGAAGCCGGTGAAGTGGATGGAGGACCGCTTCGAGAACCTGATCAGCACCGGCTTCGCCCGCGACTACATCATGCGTGGTGAGATCGCGGCGACCCGCGACGGCCAGATCCTGGCCATCCGCACCAACGTCCTCGCCGACCACGGCGCCTTCAACGGCACCGCCGCCCCGGTGAAGTACCCGGCCGGCTTCTTCGGGGTCTTCACCGGCAGCTACGACATCGAGGCCGCGTACTGCAAGATGACAGCGGTCTTCACCAACAAGGCACCCGGCGGCGTGGCGTACGCCTGTTCGTTCCGCATCACCGAGGCCGTCTACCTCGTCGAGCGGATCGTCGACTGCCTCGCCGACGAGTTGGGCATGGACCCGGCCGAGCTGCGGCTGAAGAACTTCATCCGGCCGGAGCAGTTCCCGTACACGACGAAGACCGGCTGGGTGTACGACTCCGGCGACTACGAACCGACCATGCGGCTGGCGATGGAGATGGCCGGCTACGCCGACCTGCGGCGCGAGCAGCAGGAGAAGCGGGCCCGGGGCGAACTGATGGGCATCGGGATCGCGTTCTTCACCGAGGCCGTCGGCGCCGGCCCGCGCAAGGACATGGACATCCTCGGCCTGGGCATGGCCGACGGTTGCGAGTTGCGAGTGCACCCGACCGGCAAGGCGGTGGTCCGGCTCAGCGTGCAGTCCCAGGGCCAGGGGCACGAGACGACGTTCGCGCAGATCATCGCCGAGGAGATCGGCATTCCGCCGGACGACATCGACGTGCTGCACGGCGACACCGACAACACGCCGTTCGGCCTCGGCACGTACGGCAGCCGGTCCACCCCCGTCTCCGGCGCCGCGGCGGCGCTGGTCGCCCGCAAGGTCCGCGACAAGGCCCGGATCATCGCCTCCGGCATGCTGGAGGTCTCGGTCGCCGACCTGGAGTGGGACAAGGGTTCCTTCCGGGTCAAGGGCGACCCGGGCAAGAGCGTGACGATCCAGGACATCGCGATGCGGGCCCACGGCGCCGGTGACCTGCCCGAGGGCATCGAGGGCGGGTTGGAGGCGCAGATCTGCTACAACCCGTCGAACCTGACGTATCCGCACGGGGCGTACATCTGCGTGGTGGACATCGACCCCGGCACCGCGCAGGTCAAGGTGCGCCGATTCATCGCCGTCGACGACTGCGGCACCCGGATCAACCCGATGATCATCGAGGGGCAGGTCCACGGCGGGCTGGCCGACGGAGTCGGCATGGCCCTCATGGAGATGATCGCGTTCGACGAGGACGGCAACTGCCTCGGCGCGTCGCTCATGGACTACCTGCTGCCGACCGCGCTGGAGGTGCCCGACTGGGAGACCGGCTTCACCGTCACCCCGTCCCCGCACCACCCGATCGGCGCGAAGGGCGTGGGCGAGTCTGCCACCGTCGGGTCCCCGCCCGCGATCGTCAACGCGATCGTCGACGCCCTGGAACCCTTCGGCGTACGGCATGCCGACATGCCGTTGACGCCCTCACGCGTGTGGGACGCGATGCGCGGCAACGCCCGCCCGCCGGTCTAGGGAGGTGGCCATGACGACGATCGCCCGCCGTACGCGTGATCTGACCGCCTCGCGCGCGCCGTTCGTGCACGCCACAGTGGTCCGGGCGCAGGACCCGACGTCGGCCCGGCCCGGCGACGACGCCGTGATCCTGCCGGACGGCACCATCGAGGGTTTCGTCGGCGGAGTGTGCGCCGAGAACTCGGTGCGGGCGGCTGCCCTGGACGCCCTCCGCGACGGCAGCGCGTTGCTGCTGCGGGTCCTGCCGGACGGAGCGCCCGCCTTCCCCGACACCCCGGGAGCGCGGGTCGTGGTCAACCCGTGCCACTCGGGCGGCGCGCTGGAGATCTTCCTGCGCCCGGTGCTGCCCGCGCCCGTGCTCGGTCTGGTGGGCGACACGCCGATCAGCGCGGCGGTGGCCACCCTGGCCGCCTTCCTCGACTTCGAGGTGGTGACGTCCGGTGACCACTCCGGCGCGACAGCTGTCGTGGTGGCCGGCCTCGGCAAGGGCGAGCAGGACGCCATCCGCGCCGCGCTGGATGCCGGCGTGGGCCACATCGCGCTTGTCGCCAGCCGTACCCGCGGCGCCGCGGTGCTCGACGAGCTGACGCTGACCGACGCCGAACGCGCCCGGGTCCGGACCCCGGCCGGGCTGGAGATCGGGGCGCGCTCACCGCAGGAGATCGCGCTGTCGATCATGGCCGAGGTGGTGCGGGCGCTCCGCGTGGACGGCCTCTCCTCCTCCCCCGCAACGCCCGTCGCGCTCCCCCAGCAGGCCATCGACCCGGTGTGCGGAATGACCGTGCTGATCGGGCCGGACACCCCGCACGTGCAGATCGACGGCACTGACCACTGGTTCTGCTGCCCCGGCTGCCTCGACCGGTACGTGGCGGCGTAGCCGTGTTCGTGACCGGCCTGGTCCTGGCCGCCGGGGCCTCCGTGCGCCTCGGCGAGGCCAAACAGCTGCTGCCGTACCGCGGGCGGACGCTGCTCGACGCCACCCTCGACCTGGCCCGTTCGTGCGCCTTCGACCAGGTGCTGGTGACCCTCGGCGGCGCCGCCGACCTGGTCCGCGAACGGGTGGACCTGACCGGGGTCCAGGTCGTCGAGAACGCCGAGTTCAGCACGGGCTGCGGCTCGTCGATCCGCGCCGCGACGCAGGCGGTCGACCCGCGCGCCGACGGGCTCGTGCTCCTGCTCGGCGACCAGCCAGGCGTACGGGCCGCCGACGTACGCCGGGTCGCGGCGGCGACCACCCCGCTCGCGGTGTGCCGGTACGCCGACGGTCTGGGGCACCCGTTCTGGTTCGCCCGCGACGTCCTGCCGGAGCTGCGTGTCCTGCACGGCGACAAGGCGGTGTGGAAGCTGCTACACTCCGGCCGGCATCCGGTCACGGAGATACCCGTGGACGGGCCGGTGCCGATCGACGTGGACACCCGCGCGGACTACCGGCGGCTCCTCGCGGGCGAGGCGCGGTGAAGGACCCCCTTGCCGTTCGGCGCCGACTCGAAGCCGTCGACTACCTGGCCGACGACGGCATGGCGATGGCCGTCTTCCTCGCGCTGGAACTGGGCAAGCCGCTGCTGCTCGAGGGCGAGCCCGGCGTCGGCAAGACCGCGGCGGCGAAGGCGCTGGCGCGCGCGCTGGACACGACGCTGATCCGGCTGCAGTGCTACGAGGGCCTGACCCCCGGTGAGGCGCTGTACGAATGGAACTACCAGCGGCAGCTGCTCGCCATCCGGCTGGCCGAGGCCCGGCACGCCTCGCTCACCGACGCCGACCTGTTCGCCGTGGAGTTCCTCCAGGAGCGGCCGATCCTGCGGGCGGTACGCCACCCGGGACCGGTTCCACCGGTGCTGCTGATCGACGAGATCGACCGGGCCGACGACGAGTTCGAGGCGCTGCTGTTCGAGTTCCTCGGCGAGTCCGGGATCACCATTCCCGAGCTGGGTACGTTCACCGCGACCACGCCGCCGGTCGTGGTACTCACCTCCAACCGCAGCCGCGACCTGCACGACGCACTGCGCCGACGCTGCCTGTACCACTGGATCGAGTTCCCGGAGCCGGGCCGCGCCACGGAGATCGTCCGGCGGGCCGTGCCGGGCGCGACCGAGCGGCTGATCGGCACGGCGACCGCCTTCGTCGGCGACGTACGCGCCCTCGGCCTGGACAAGGCGCCCGGTATGGCCGAGGCCATCGACTGGGTCGCCGCACTGTCCGTGCTCGGCGCCGCCGACCTCGCCGCCGACGACGTCGTCCGGACCATCGGCGCCATCGCCAAGACCCCCGACGACCGCGCCGCCGTCGCCGCCGCGCTCGCCGCACACCAGGAGAGGCCGGCATGAAGATCACCAACGAGTTCACCGTCGACACCCCTATCGCCCGGGCGTGGGCGGTCCTGACGGACCTGGAGGGCATCGCGCCGTGCCTGCCGGGTGCCCAGCTGACCGGCGTCGACGGCGACGTCCACCAGGGCACGGTGAAGGTCAAGGTCGGTCCGGTCGTCTCCGAGTTCGCCGGCACCGCGCGTTTCGTCGAGAAGGACGAGGAGCGGTACCGGGGGGTGATCGAGGCGAAGGGCCGAGACCGACGGTCGGCGGCGAACGCGTCCGCTCTGGTCACCGCCCAACTGCGGCCGGACGACCAGCGCACAGTCGTCAGCGTGGACACCGATCTGAAGATCTCGGGGCGGTTGGCCCAGTTCGGCAGCGGCATGATCAAGGAGGTGTCGAGCAAGCTGCTCGCCCAGTTCGTCACCAACCTGGAGGCAATGCTGGCGGCCGAAAAGACCGGCGAGGCCGCCCCGCCACCGGCCGGCGGGCCTGGCGCATCCGCCACGCCCGAGCCCACGCCCGCCGCGACCAGGACCGACGCCTCCACGGCAGCGCCCCGTACCCTCGCGGCCGACGCCGACGCCGACGTGGCCGCCTCGCCCGCCGCGTCCCGGTCCGCCACCCCACCCGGGGCCACCGCGGCCGGCGCCCCCGTGGTCGCGTCGGCGTCCACCGATCGGCCGGCGGCCGGCGCCCGCGCCGAGCCGGAGACGTTGGACCTGCTCGACATCGCCGGTGGTGCCGTCGTCAAGCGCCTCGTGCCGGTGCTCGTCGGGATCGTCGTCGTCGTCGCCTCGGTGATCGCCTGGCGGGTCACCCGCCGGTGAGTGCCGGTCTGCTGCGCGGCACCGACCGCGCGGCGTTCGCGACGGCGTTCGCCGGACGGCTGCGGCGGGCCGGCGTGAACGCCGGGCTCACCGAGGCCGGCGACTTCGTCCGGGCGCTCGCCGTGTGGACGCCCGGGGAGACGAGCGCGCTCTACTGGGCCGCCCGGATCAGCTTCGTGCGGCGGCACGCCGACCTCGCCGCCTTCGACCGCGTCTTCGCCGCTGTCTTCGCCGACGCGCCGCCGCTGCCGCTCACCCGGTCCGCGGCCCCGCCGGGCACCCGGGACGACGTCCACCTGCCGGTGCCCGCGGACACCGACGCCACCGGCGACGGTGGCGGGCTGCCGTGGGCGACGTTGCCGGCGCCCGTCGCCGAGGAGGAGCCCTCCGATGCCGGGGTGCGGCTGCCCGAGCGACGGCCCAGCGCTCTCGCCGGGCTCGCCGACCGGCCGTTCGAGGACCTCGACGCCGCCCAGGTCGAGCTGCTCGGCGACGCCCTGCGCGAGGCCGCCGCGCGCTGGCCGTCCCGGCGCACCAGGCGGCACGCCGTGGGCCCGGCCGGGCGGCGGGTCGCGCTGCGTCCGACGATCGCCCGGGCCCGTCGTACCGCGTGGGAGCCGGTCGAGGTCGTCCGCGAGCGGCAGGTACGCCGACCGCGCCGGGTCGTACTGCTGTGCGACCTCAGCGAGTCGATGCGGGCCCAGGCCCACGCGTACCTGCACCTGCTGCGGGCCTTCGCGGTGGTCACCGACGCGGAGGTGTTCGCCTTCGCCACGACGCTCACCCGGCTCACTGTCGCGCTGCGCCACACGTCGGCGTCCGCGGCGATCGCACACGCCAGCGCCGCCGTGACCGACCGGTTCGGGGGTACGTGCATAGCGACGAACCTGCGGGCCCTGCTCGCGTCCCCGCACGGCGACGCGGTTCGCGGGGCGGTGGTGCTGATCGGCTCGGACGGCTGGGACAGCGACCCACCGGCCGAACTCGCCGCCGTGATGGCACGGCTGAGCCGCCGCGCCCACCGGATCGTCTGGCTGAACCCGCGGGCCGGCGCCCCCGGCTTCGCTCCCCTGGTGGCGGGCATGGCCGCGGCCCTGCCCTACTGTGACCGGCTGCTGCCGGCCGCGACGTTCCGGGACCTGCTGGACGCCGCCGGTCAACTCCAGAGCGTCACGTGCACCGAGGGCCGGAAACGGTTCACCGCGACGCCCACGCCGCGCATCATCGCCTGAATCGCCCGGGGCGTCGACGCGAAGCGGCACAGCTCGGCTGCCACGGACGGTGTGCCGGGGGTGACGAGCACCAGCGAATGCCATACCGCCTCGGCCGTGGCGTGCGGTCCGGACAACGCCACGAGTTGGCCGCCGCGGAGGTCCGGCGCGACAGTGAACGACAGCGCCGGGGCGATTCCCCGGCCACGCTGCGCCTCACCGAGCGCCGCCGCGTGGCTCTGGAATATCTGCTGTCGCTCCTCGGGCACACCGAGCCGGCGCAGCATCGCCGGGACAGCGCACACGGTGTCGGTGGCCGAAGGCCCGAGCAGCCAGGTCTGGTCACGCAACTGCCCCGGCGACGCCGACACCCCGGCCAGCGGATGATCCGGGCCGACGACCGTCACCAGCCGGTAGTTCATCATCGGCCGGCAGGAGATCGCCGGATCAGCGACCGGCGGCAACGGCCCCATCGCGATGTCCGCGGCCCGGGTCAGCAGCAGCGACTCGAAGGAGCCGGGGTCGCAGACGCTCAGCTCGACGTCGAGGTCGGCCGCGCGTCTGGCGAACAGCTCGATCAGTCTCGGCGCGGCGAACTCGGCGAACTCGCTGGACGCGGCGACCCGCAGCAGTCGGCGGCCGTGTGCCGCCGAACTGACCTCCAGAACCGTACGGTCCTGCAGGCCCAGCATCTCGGCCGCGCGGCTGGCGAGCCGCAGCCCGCCGGGGGTGAAGGCCAGTCCCGCCGCCGTCCGCGTGAACAACTGATCTCCGAACTCCCGGCGCAGCTGGCCGATGAGCAGCGAGACCGCCGACTCGGAGACCTCCAACTGCGCGGCGGCCTGCTTGACGGAACCCAGCCGGACGACAGCGACGTAGGCCCGTAGCTGCGTCGGCGTCATCGGCGTCGACCCGCCCTTCTGCTGCGCCGTGGGCTGCTGCGGGCAGTCCGCGGGTACCCCGATCATTCCTCGCCGACCGCCCTCGCCGCCAGCGACACTGCCCGGAACCGCCAGGTCCGGGTCCGGGTGGGTGAGTCGGCTTGCAGTCCGCGGTGGATGGCAGCCGAGGCCGTGACCGGATTCGAACCGGCGTACGCGGTTTTGCAGACCGCTCCCTGACCACTCGGGCACACGACCAAGGCGCCCACGGAAGGACTCGAACCTCCGACAACCCGCTGGTGCTCTATCCGCTGAGCTACGTGGGCAGGTGCGGGTGAGGGGAATCAAACCCCTTGAGCGTTGAACGCAACGGCTTTACAGGCCGCCCCACCTCTCCATCGGTGGCGCACCCACTGGGGTGACTGGCCGGTACTGACCCGGCACCTCCGGGGCCACAACCCGGCGCTCTGCCATTGAGCTACAGCCACAACCTCGGCCCGAAGGCCAGTGCCCGCGGAAGGTGTCGAACCTCCGACCCCCTGGGTGTGGACCAGGTGCTCTCCCGTTGAGCTACGCGGGCATACGCGGAAGGGGTGGGGTTCGGCTTCCGCCCTCGACACCGGTTCCGACGGGCTCCCGTGGCCGCCGAGACCCCTCCATTGCTCCGGCGACTGCCGGAATGGTCGCGCGTGCGGGACTCGAACCCGCTTCACCAGCTTGAAAGGCTAGGGGCCTACCCATGACCGAACGCGCGTCTGTGCCGCGAGCTGGGATCGAACGAGCAACCTGCCGCTTAGGAGGCGGGTGCTCTGTCCGCTGAGCCAGCGGGGCAAGTCGGTACGCCGCCAGGGACTCGAACCCTGCACTTACCGATTAAGAGTCGGCAGCTCTACCCCATGAGCTAGCGGCGCTTGAGGTTCGCCGAGGCGAACCATCTCTGGGTGCGCGCAGTCCGACGTCGGTGGTCGTTCGCGCACACAACCTCACACTTCTCGATCTCGGCTTCGATGCGCGAGGCCTTGCGGCCCTGTCCGCTTTCGAGGCGGCACCCGTCACCTGTCGGGTGGCCTCACCAGGAGTTGGGATTGCCGGGTTCGAACCGGCGACCTCCAATCCCCCAGACCGGCGCGCTACCGACTGCGCCACATCCCAATACGTGCCCCCGGCGCGATTCGAACGCGCGACCCCTGGATCCGTAATCCAGTGCTCTATCCCCTGAGCCACGGGGGCATGGTGTTGCCGGGTCTCCCGCTCGACAGGCGGGCGTCCACTCCGCTGGACCGACAGGGCTTGGCCGGCTGATGTGACGGCGTCGTCGCGAGTCCTCGCGAGCGGGCACCTGGTCCTCGTGGTTCCCCCGTAAAGCCGGAGACGGGGCGAGGGACGTGGAATCGGGCGGAGTCGAACCGCCGGCCTCTGCATTGCGAAAGCAGCGCTCTACCAACTGAGCTACGACCCCATGGCCTTGCTACGTGCGCTCGGGGGGAGTCGAACCCCCACGCCTCTCGGCACCGGCTTCTGAGGCCGGCGTGTCTACCTGAGTTCCACCACGAGCGCGTGGTGCCGACGCCCGGTGTCGAACCGGGGACCTGCCGGTTATGAGCCGGCCGCTCTACCACCTGAGCTACGTCGGCATGTAAGAGCCAACGTCCGGACTCGAACCGGCTGCCTGCGAGCTGCCGATCCGGCTCGGCTTCGTGGATCTCGGCGACCTGGCGCATGAGCATCCGGATCGCGTGTTTGATCGGGACCCGGTGCAGCGGTCCCAGGCCGGCGTTGAGGACGAGAACGGCGTCCAGCGGGCCCTCCTTTCTGTCGTGGCCGGTGATCCGTGCGAGCGGACGACGGGGATCGAACCAGCGGCGTGAGTGCCCCGAGCGGGATTCGAACCCGCACTGCGCGCGGTTTGAAGGCGCTGCCTCCTACCAGTTGGGCTACCGAGGCGTGATCCGCAGAGAGCGGTGGCGACGAGTTGAAGCTGCGTCCTCCCGATCCGAAAGAGCACCCGGGAATGGCTGAGCGGTCGGCGGGCACCGACCCCGCTTCTTCGGTTTGGAAGACCGACGTGTCCGCCGAGTTCACCACGACCGCATGGCATTTTGTGCGTAGGCCGTACGGGGCTCGAACCCGTAACCTCCTGGCTGAGAACCAGGTGAGCTGCCAGCTTGCTCCAACGGCCCATGGATCTGGCGGGGATCGCGGGCCGCTCGCCCAGGAATCCGCCTACGCGCCCTCCCTGACTTGAATGGAGTCCTCGGGAATCCACCCCCGTACGCTGCCGGGTACGCCAGGAGGGCATCGGTACGTGGAGTAGAAGGGACTCGAACCCTCGGCCTTCGGCGTGCCGTGCCGACGCTCTACCAGCTGAGCTACAACCCCATGGTCCGGGACCGGGGTGTCGAACCCCGTCTCTCTCGCTCCCAAAGCGAGCGGGTCAGCCGTCTCCCTCGTCCCGGAGGTAATGCCCCCGGCCGGCACGCGCAGGCGCCGGCCGGGGTATTGCTGTGCCATCCACTGTGGAGTTGAGAATCTGCGACGCCGCCGGCCGCAGCCGGGACGAGAAGCAGGGGCGACAGGACTCGAACCTGCAACCTTCGGCTTTGGAGACCGATGCTCTACCAGTTGAGCTACGCCCCTGTGGAGTTTGTGTGCGGGTAACGAAAAAGCCGCCCTGTCCCTGGCGGGGTGGGCGGCTTCGCAGCTTGCGCTGGCGCTATACGCGCCGCCACCCCGGCTTCCAGTTCTGCTCGCTCGCGCACAGGTCGTGGGCTCGCCCGATCGAGGACAGCACGAGACCGCCGCGCGGCATGAACCGCGTGGTTTCGGTGGAGGCGTACTGCAACACGGGGAGCTCCTCGGGTTGGTTCGGTGTTCAATTCACGGTAGGGGCGGCGTCCACGGTTGGCAATGAATATTCCAGAGCCACCGTCATGGAGCTCTGAGCGGCGCCTCAGTCGCTGCGGACCGCGCTGCAGGTCGTTGCAGAGACCGAGGCCGCCTGCCCGCGGGGCAACCTCCAAACCACCTTGGCCGTCACCACGAAGGCGTACGGAGTGTCCGCGCTCAACCCGGTCACCGGGTACGGGGCGCCGGCAGCGTCGACCCGGCGCACGTCGTACCCGGTCACGCCGGCGTCCTTCCACTTCTGGAGCGGCACCACCGTGACGTACCGGGTGACCAGGTCTGGAAGCTCAGCGACCGGCACGACGGGCTGAGCGACCCGTGTACCGGGGTCGGTGGGGGCCGGACCCCACCGACCCGGCCAGGTCATCGGGCACCTTCGGGGCATGCGTCGAAGGTGATCGTGGAGAACTGATGCGGGACGCCGCTTCCTCGCCTAAGCTGCGTCATATATGCATCGATGATGATCAATAGAAGGCGTCGGTGGCCAGGGCCGGTCCAGCCAACCACGGGCCCCGCATTCACCGATTCCGATTGGAGTACCCGATGACCTGGCGTCCAACCATGGCCGCTCTCACCGGCCTGTGCCTGGCGCTCACCACCGCACCAGGCCCCGCCGGCGCCGCACCCGCACCCCCGGCACCTCGGGACGCCGCTCGTGTGAACGTTCACACCTACCCGCTCGCCGGCCCACCCGGCGCGCCCCCCGGGGTCTGCCCGGGCGGCACCGGGTACGGCCCACCACTGCCGGCCAGCTCCGTGTCCGCGACGAAGATCCAGGGCGGGTTCTCGTTCCTCGAAGGACCGGTCTGGATCGCCGACGGCGGCTACCTGCTGATGTCCGACATGGCCGCGGGCACCGGGTCGAACAACGTGCAGCCCTCCACGATCCGCCGGTTCACCCCGCCGGCGACTTTCGACACCTTCATCGCCAACGCCGGCAGCAACGGCCTGGCACTCAGCCCCGACGCCCAGCAGATCATCGCCGCCACCCACGACCAGCGGAACGTCTCCGCATACCGGCTGAGCGACCGGGCCCGCAGCACCGTCGCCGCCGACTACCAGGGCCGGACGTTCAACTCACCCAACGACGTCACGGTCCGTTCCGACGGCGTCGTCTACTTCACCGACCCCAACTTCCAGCGCGGCAACCGACCCGATCAGATGAGCGGACGTACCAGTGTCTTCCGCGTCTCCGGCGGCCAGGTGTCGCTGGTGGACGACCGGCTGCGGCAACCCAACGGCATCGCGCTCTCCCCGGACGGCAGCACGCTCTACGTGGGCGCCTACTCCGAGAACAAGATCTACAAGTACGTCGTCCAGCCCGACGGCAGCACCGGCGCCCGCAGCGTCTTCGTGAACTACCTCGGCGGTCCCGACGGGGTCACCATCGACTGCGCCGGCAACGTGTACTGGGCCTCCGGCTCGGACGGGCTGATCCACGTCTACTCGCCCGCCGGCGCGCAGCTCGGCACGATCCGCTCCGGCGGCACCGGCACCACCAACGTGGCGTTCGGCGGACCCGACCGGCAGACCCTCTACATCACCTCCGGCCGAACGAACGACTCGGGCCTGTACAGCGTGCGGCTCAACGTCCCCGGCTACCCGAACTGACCAAGAACCCCGGGAAGGAAAGCACCCGTGCGGATTAGTCCTCATCAGCTCCGACACCGCGTCCCGCTCGCCCTGCTGATCTGCGCCGGCACCGTCGTGACCGGCGTACCGGCCAACGCCGCGCCGGCCGCACCGGCGACCGGCAGCCAGCAAGCGGCCCGGCTCGCCGCCGACACCAGCCCGCCCACCCGGCCGACCGGCCTGCGCCGCACCCGGCTGACCTGCCAGTCTGTCACGCTCGCCTGGTACGCCTCCCGGGACAACGTCGGCGTCGCCTTCTACGACATCTACCACGACGGCCAGCTCGTCACCTCGGTCTCGGGACGGACGCTGACCGCCACGCTCAGCGTCGTGCAGGGTGTCACCTGGGGCTGGTACGTCAACGCCCGCGACGCCGCCGGCAACGTCTCGCAGGCCAGCTCCACGCTCTCGGTCACCCCGCCGTTCTGCCAGCAGGACACGTCTCCGCCCAGCACGCCGACCAACCTGGCCGCGACTGTCAACGGCACGGCCGTGACCCTCACCTGGTCGGCCTCCACCGACAACGTCGCGGTCACCGGCTACACCATCCTGCGCAACGGTACGGCGGTCGGCTCCACCACCGGCACCGCCGGGAACCCGCCGGCGACCACGTTCACCGACACCGGGCTGACGCCCGACACCGACTACCGGTACACCGTGACCGCCCGTGACGCCCAGGGCAATGTCTCGGGCGCGAGCGTCGCGGTCACCGCGCACACCGGCTCGGGCTGCACGAGCCCGGTCTGCGGCGCCACGGCGATCACCACCGAGAAGGACCTGCCCTGGGGCCTGGTGCAACTGCCCGACGGCACGGTCCTCTACGGCCGGCGCGACCTGTTCGACATCGTCGCCATGAACCCGGACGGCACCGACAAGCACAGCATCGGCACCGTGCCGAACGTGGCCGGCACCAACGGCGAGGGCGGCGTGCTCGGGCTGGCCGTCTCGGCCAACTTCACCACCGACCGCTGGCTGTACATCTACCACACCACCACGACCGACAACCGGATCGTGCGCATCCGCTACGACGGCACGCTGCAAACCAACACCGAGCAGGTGCTCGTCACGGGAATCCCGCGTAACAAGTACCACAACGGCGGCCGGCTGCGATTCGGCCCCGACGGCAAGCTCTACGCCGCCGCCGGCGACGGACAGAACCCGGACGTGGCCCAGGACACCACCAACCTGGGCGGCAAGGTGCTGCGGCTCAACCCCGACGGCACCGTGCCGGCGGACAACCCCTTCGGCAACTACGTGTGGAGCTACGGCCACCGCAACCCGCAGGGACTCGCCTTCGACTCCCAGGGCCGGCTCTTCGAGCAGGAGTTCGGCAACAACGTCGCGGACGAGACCAACATCATCGTCAAGGGCGGCAACTACGGCTGGCCCGCCTGCGAGGGCACCTCCGGCGACTGCGCCAACCCGAACTTCAGGGCCCCGATCCGGACGTACCCGGTGGCCGAGGCCTCGTGCAGCGGCATTGCGATCGTCCGGGACGTGCTCTACATCGCCTGCCTGCGTGGCAACCGGATGTACCGTGCGGAGATCAGCGGCAACACGCTCACCAACATCCAGCAGTACTTCGTCGGGACGTACTTCCGGCTGCGCACCGTCGAACCGACCCTCGACGGCAACCTGTGGCTGACCACAAGCACCGGCGGAGACAAGGACAGCACCCCGAACAACAGCAACGAGAAGATCCTCAAGGTGACCCTCGGAGGGGCGGCGTCCGGCCCCACGAGCTGAGGGCGAGCCGGGAATCCGGCACCGCCAGCCCTCGTAGGGTGCTCGCGTCGCGCGGGCACCCTACGAGCGGTCCGGGCTGGTACTGCAACGGCAGAAGGCGAATCGACTTGAAGTGACCCCCTGACTTGGCATGCCGAGGAGGATCAACTCGATTCAGGGCCGGCCGGCCCGCTCTGAGCACCTGGGCTGATGACCGCTGCTTCGGGCGGTTCAGCGGGTGGGGGTACGCGAACGGCCCGAGCCGGGCGCGGTGCTGGTCGACCGCAAGGTCGGCGGGTCGACCTGGACCCGCTCCGGGCCGGGACCGATCCGCCGGACACTCACCGCTGCGCCTCACAGTCAGTCCAGATCGAGCAGGACCTTGCCCGGCACCCGTCGTTCCCGCAGCGCCTCGATAGCGACCCCGAGGCGACGCCACGAGCCGCGCCAGCCGATCGGCGCCCGCAGCACCCCCTGAGCCACGAGGTCCACCAGCAACGCCAGATCGGCGGCCGGGGCGGTGGTGTCGCCGAAGGACCGTAGCGTCCGGGATGCGCCCGGGACGAAGGTCGAGTTCACCGGAAAGACGGCCGGTTCACCGGAGGCCCAGCCGATGCTGTGCACCACCCCGCCCGGCGCGAGCAGGCCCCACGCGGCCACCAGCTGGGCGCCCCCCACGGTGTCCAGCACCACGTCAACCGGGTCGCCGACACCCTTCAGGCCAACCACCACCTCGTCGGCCCCCAGCGCCGCCAGCCCGTCGCCCCGGGACGCCGACCCGACCGCGGCGATCACGTACGCACCCCCGTGCCGAGCCAGCTGGACGGCAACCCGGCCCACTCCCCCGGACGCCCCGGTGATCAGTACGCGACGCCCGGGCAGCGGACCGGACTCACGCAGCGTCCGCAGCGCGGTGAGGCCGACCATCGGCAGCGCGGCAACCTCGGACAGGTCGACATCGGGGGGTACCACCGCGACGCGGTCCAGGTCGAACACCGCGCGTTGGGCCCACGCGCCCGGCCCGAAGGCGAGCACCAGGTCTCCCACACGGGGACCAGGGCCACTCTCGGCGGCGCGCAGCACCTCTCCGGCGGCATCGTGCCCGAGCACCCGTCCGGCCGGCCAGAGATCGAGGTGACGGATCTCGCCGGCGTTGACGGCGGCGTGCCGCACCTCGACCAGCACCTGCCCCGGCCCGGATTCGGGCTCCGGAACATCGATCACCCGGAACCCGCCGATGGCGTCCGGAGCGGCGACGATCGCACGCATGCAACCTCCTAAGGTCCTCGCTAGGCTCCCGACAGGTGGCCCACAATGGCGACCCTGCCGCTCAGGCCGGAAGGAACGCCACGCGACAGAGCTGCGCGGCGACCCGCATCAGGTCGACGACCCGGCGGGAGGTGAACAGCCGAACAAGCAGCATGGGCCGATTTTCCTATCGAGGAAGTAGGATTTCAAGCCCTGGAGCCAGCCAGCATCGCGTGGCTCCGGACACGTTCGCCGGAATGACTGGTCAACTCCCCTCCTGGAACCAGCGGAGAGCATCTGCGCCAGCCGACACAGCATCACGTCACGCAGCAGCAGAGCGCGGCAACGGATCGCGCGCGGAACGTGACTGCCCTGCGGCGCAGCCAACTGGTTGTCATCGGGGTGCCGCGACCGGCGAGAACGGGGCCGAGCAGGGAGCCGCCGCCGATGCCGCAGATGCCGCCGACGGTACCGACCACTGCGCCAAGGCCGAGGATGGTCCGGCGGGTCAGCGGTTGCCGATCTGGGGTCCCTGAGCGTGCGGTGCGGGCAATCAGCCAGATGCCGGGGATCCTTGTCCATGCGCCCCCGCTCTGGTGGCAGCACCGTTCGAGTCAGGCCGGGCTGCGGAGGGCCCGCTGATGTTGAGCGGGCTCCCAAGGCGGCCGGCCGGGCCCCGAACGTGTGGGCGCTACGCCTGAGGGGTCCGAGTCTGATATGGCCAGGTGCCGGCGGCACGGGCCCGGTCCACCAGTTCGGGTGCCTGGGCGGTGACCTCGATGACGAGCTGTCCTGCATATCCGGCCATCGCTTCCGGGTACGTCTGTAAGGCAGCCAGCAGCCGCCCAACTGCGCTGAGACGTTCGACGGCGATTCGCCAGTCCTGACGGTCGACGGCGAGGGCGGCGGTGAGCAGCAGTGTGTTCGCGTACTCCCAGGCTGCGCGCTGGTCCAGCACGGCCAGATCATGACGGATGGCGTAGGCACGTTCGGCCAAGGGCGCCGCGGTCGCCGTCTGCCGGCGTTCGAGCAGCGCGGCGGCGAGATTGTGCAGGGCCGTGCCGAGGATTCGACGCAGCCGCGGGTGGGCCGCGTCCGCGTCCGCGCAGCGGTCGATCACCTCGGACAGCAGCATGATCTGGTCTTCGTGACGTCCGGTGGCTTCCGCGACCACGGCGGCGTCGACCATGTGGGTGACCGCGTCGGCCAGCGCCTCCCGCTCGGTGGCGGTCCCGCGTGGCAGGCCCTCGTGCCGCCGGACGGCAACGACCACGGACAGCCAGGCAAGGTCCCAGGCGTCGTCGCAGTGGCCGATCCGGTGCCGGAGCATCGCCCGCTGGTAGAGGGCTGCGGACCAGAGGCGCCGGACGTCCCGCCGGGTCGGGTCCGACGTCGCCCCGTCGTACAGGCTCAACTCGTCGGCGAGCTCGGCGAGGACGCGGTCGGCCTCGATGACCTGGTCCGCGTCGGCCAGAGAGATTCCCTGATCGAGCCGGGCGGCACAATCGGCGATCACCGACGGGTCAGCGGGCGGGCGGTTGCCGGGTGCGGGGCCGGTCACGCGCGACTCCGCCGCCAGCCGCGCCGCGAACCCGCCGGCGGTGACGCCGGATGGTGAGGGCTGGGCCAGCAGATCCAGGTAGGAGCGGCGTATCCGCCATGCGCCCGAGTCGGGCACCACCAGGTTTTCCGGCGCGGCTTGTTGCAGCTGCGCCAGCGACGCCTCGATCCGCTCTAGTCGCTTCTGCGCTCCGGAACCCTGGAACATCCGTTCCAGCGAGTACTGTTCGGTCAGCGCCACCCGCATCAGGTCCGGCCGCCCCAGAGTGCTGGCTACCCGCGCGAAGATTCCGAGGGCGTCCGCCAGGTCGATCACGGCGGCCGCCTCGCCGGTGTCGCGGGCGAGTCCACGCTGGAGGTCGACCATCTCGGCGGCTAACGGTCCCAGGACCGAGGGGTCCGTCTCGAGTCGCAGGGTGACCAGCCCAGTCAGTGCCGCGGTCCGAGCGCGGCGGGCGTCGAGGCCGTCGGCGGGCCGGGGCGCGACCAACCGCCACACCCGTTCGACGACATCGCGCCCGCGATCGACGAGTCCGCTGCCGGCCAGGATCTGGCCCGCCTGCACGGAGCGGACCACGGCGTCGGCATGCCGGTCCGGATCGGAGAGCAGATCGCCGGCGAGCGCGATGACCTCCTCGGCCTGTTCCCGCAGCTCAGTGACGTCACCGCCATCGGCGAGCCGCTCCTGAGAGAGGTTCAGGGTGGCGCGGCCGAGAGCATGCAGCAGACGCCCCGGATCGCCGAGGCCACGGGCAGCGGCAACGGCCCGCTCAACGGCCGCCCGGGTGTCCGGGCCGAGACCGGCCCGCGCGGTGATCTCGTCGGCGGCGCTGAGCAGGCGGTCGACCTCGGCAGGTGTGCTCATCACACGTCTGGAGTCACACCGTCGGCAACGGCAGGCCGGCTCACGCAATGCGCTAGTTCAATCACCGACACCTCTAGCCACCTCCAGTGCTGTACGAAGAGTTGCCCTGACCAGCTGCGAAAAGCGCCATTCCCCGAATCGGTGCCCGCACTAAGCACCGCGAGCAGCAGTCAACCGATCATGAAACCCGAGGCGCCGCCCGCACCGGCGAGGCACGCCCCGCGCAACAGCCATGAGCCAGCACGTCGCGATCCGCTCTCATCCAACAGTGACGTGACACGCCGTGAGGGCATGTCGCACTTCTACCAGGAGCCAGAGGAAAGATAAAGAAGATCGATACGGTCTCGCGGATGCCATGAAGTTCTGCGAAGACGCCGATATAACGACATTCGACGCAATCGCAACGCCCATCCGCACGTACAAGCCGTTCGCAGGCGGTCAGGCGCTCATTCCCAGAAACACTGCGTCGCCGCCCTCGCGCATCCGCTCATCGGCAATGAGCAAGCGTGCATCCCAGGGCGATGGCCCGAAGGTCGACGCCTTCGGGCGCGCCGAAGAGGTCGCGGCCCACGCGGCTGCACTGGGCTCGGGCACGCGTCGCTCCTCATCGAGGGGACCAGTACCTGTGGTCCGCCGTTAGCTTCTTCCGATGTTGCGGCACTCACCTCGCCCGCCGGGCCGACTTCCCAAGGCCATCGTCCGGATGCTCGACGTGATGGCGGCGGATGATCCGGCGGAGGCACCCGGGCCAGACGACCCGTACCGCTGCCGCCGACACGGCCAATGATCTTCTACGCCACGGGAGCGTCGCGCCGGGGTGTCCGCGGTTGCAGCAGCGGAGACGCTGCTCGATCTGCGAAGGATCGACGACGAGTTGTTGACAGACCTCGAGGTGTCCAGCCGATAGGGTCACTTCACACCTACGAGAAGATCCACCGAGAGTCCCTGACACACATCGAGGTGTCCGGCCAATAGGGGTCACTTCACTTCGCCTCCTGACGATGGCCGGTCTCCTCGCCTATGCGGTGCTGAGCCTCGGCTTCCTCGTGCTGCAACCCGACCTGCCCGACGACCAGAGTCATTGGCTCGCGGCCATCGCCGACGCCGGCTGGTGCTCGGGCGCCGCGACGCAACTGCTGATCTGGTCACAACTGCCCCTCGCCGTCGGCGCGGTGGGGCTGGCCGCGTGGCTGCGGCCGCAGTACCCGCGCCTGTCGACCACCGGCGTCATCTTCGCGGTGCTCGGCGCCTTCGGTCACACCGTGGTCGGTGGTCTGCAACTCGGTCAGGTCGTCATGGCCGGCGACGTCGACAATCGTGACGCCCACGCCGACCTGCTCGCTGCCCAGTGGGCCTCGCCTCTCATCGCCCCGTTCACGATGCTCGGTGTCCTCTGCACCGTCGTCGGCATCCTGCTGCTGTCCATCGCCCACTTCCGCGCGCGGCTGCAGCCGCGCTGGGCCGGACCCGTGCTGTGGGCCTGGATCGTCGTGGAGTTCGTCGCCGGCGGCATCAGCCCGTGGGCGACGTACCTGTCCGGCATCCTGTTGCTGATGGGTTGCGGTGGCCTGGCCGCGGGTCTGTTCACGGCCGGCCGCCGCGACCACGCTCAGGCGCTCGTCACGGCCTGAACCACCGTCTCCCGCCCGGCGGCCGTGCGGCCGCCGGACCAAGACCTCGGCGCGGGATCAAGACTAGGCTTCAAGTCGGAGCCGTGTCCCGAGCGGCCGCTCCAGCGAGACGATCACGGCGTCCCGGGCACCGCGCCCGCCGAATCAGCTAATTCCCCGCACCGGGCAGTGTGGAACGGAGACGTGAGCGGTGACGATCCGCCAGCCGACGGGCAGGCGTACCCAGGTCTGGGTCTGCCGCCCGGTGGGCATGCCGCCGGCGTACCCGAAGCGGGTGGTCACCACCGCGAGGTCCCGGCCGAACGTGGTTACCGCCGGGTCCACCAGCCGGCGACCGGCCGGCAGTGGCGGCTGCGTGGCCCGCCACTCGCGTTGCTCGTCCAACCCGTACTGGTGGTCGGCGAGGCCGAACCGCACGGTCCGCTCGGAATCCCAGAAGAAGGCGCAGATCCGGTCCGCGTCGCCGTCGACCAGCGCCCGCTCGTAGTCGGCGAAGGCCGCCGTCACCTCGGCCACGACCTCGGTCCGGTCGATCTCCATCCGGTACGTCCCTTCGATTCGTCCGGTCGGGCGTCCGCCAGCCCGGTCGGGAGCCGTGACCTTCCGACCGGGCTCGCCCACTCAGCCGGGCAGGGCGGACGTTCTCCGGTCGGTGTCCGTCCGCTCGCCGGCGAGGTCAGCTCGATCGGGCTGCTGGTCCGGATCACCCTCCTCCGGGTCGGGCTCGCGGGGCGTCGGGCGGCCGAGTGCGAAGACCGCACAGATCACTGCCACGAAGAGGTAGCCGAGTGCCACCTGGCCGTTGGCGTTCCACTCGATCCGCTCGCCGTGGATCAGCCCAATGAACGACAGCACCGCGCCGGAGCCGGCGAAGATCGCGGCTCGGACGAAGCGCCTGTCGATGATGAAGACCACCACCGCGCCGAGCACCAGCCCGGCGAGGATCGCGCCCTGCCCGAGCACCAGCAGCCCGTCGTAGATCACCCCGGCGCCGTTGAGCGCGTCGTCGCCGACCGCCGCGGCGGTGGTGCCGGCCGCGGCCAACGCGTTGTCGATCTGACCGGTAGCCCAGGCCGCGATGTTCGGGATCAGCGCGGCGACCACGGCGGCGGCGTGCGCCCGGGGGGTGGCCTGGAAGGCCTGCGCCCCGATCAGCAGCCCGATGTAGAGCAGGATCGGCACGATGGCCGCCGTCGGGAAGATCGCCCCGAGCAGCCCGAACATGCCGAGGAAGCAGAGCACCGCGATCACCACACCGGTCGCCATCGAGTACCCGCTGCGCCCACCCGCCGCCTTCCAACCCGGGTGCCCGACATAGACGGCGGGCGGGAACGGCGAGCCGAGCGCGGCGCCGATCACCGCTCCCGCACCGTCGGCCAGCAGCACGCTGCGCAGGTTGTAGTTGTCCCCCGCAGTGGCCGCGCTCTCCACGTTGGTCATGCCCTCGGTGAAGTTGTAGACGCCGAGCGGGATCGCCGTCGCCAGCAGCGGCGCCATGTCGGTCAGCCCGGTGAAGAGCAGGTCCAGCTTGAACGAGGGTACGGCGACCGCGATGTCCCGGGCCGCGGCCGTGACGTCCGGTACCGACATCGCCCCGCCGGCCCAGCCGATCGCGGTGCCCAGCAGCAGCGCGGCGAGCCCGATCGGGAAGTTGAACGGCAGTTTCACGTCGGTGAGCAGGCCGATCAGCAGCAGCGCGAAGACCGGCAGGGCGACCCAGGCCATCCGCCACATCTGACCGGCCGGGTTCATCGAGATGAAGGTGATGGAGATCCCGGCGAGGGTGCCGAGCAGCGCGGCCCGGGGCGCGTACCGGCGGATGTAGGGCCCCACGAACGCGCCGATCAGCACGATCACGCCGATGATGAAGGCCCACGCCAGCCCGGCCTCCCAGGCTCGCACCGGGTCCTGGGTACGCAGGTAGATCGGCAGCATGATGACGAAGATGACGATGAACATGTGCGGCACGCTCGGCCCGTACGGCAGAGCGGTCACGTCGGTGCGGTTCTCCCGTCGGGCCAGCCGGCGTGCCAGGTAGGTGTAGTAGATGTTCCCGGCGACCAGGGCGATGCCGAGCGCGGGCAGGATCGTGCCGAACACCTCCCCCTCGGGAAGGTTCACCACGGCGAGGCAGAGTCCGGTCAGGGTGAGCACGTTGACCAGGACGTTGACGCCGAAGCCGAAGAATGCGTTGGTGTCGCCGCGTACCCAGTACGGGAGCGGGGCGACTGTGGGTGTGGTGGAGGCCATGACTACTCCCGGTCAGGATGAGGGCTGCAACACGGGGGTGGCGGGCAGCGCGGCGCGCACCTGCGCCGAGTCGGCGACCCAGCCGAAGATGCCGCCCTGGGCGGCGATCATGTCGAGGCCGACCCGCTGGAACTCGGGAAAGTAGGACCCGACGCAGTCGGCGAGCACGAGGCACTCGTACCCGCGGTCGTTGGCCTCCCGGACTGTCGTGTGCACGCACACCTCGGTGGTGACCCCGGCGACCAGGAGGCTGCGGATGCCCCGCTCGGCGAGCAGGGCGTCCAGGTCGGTGGCGTGGAAGGCACCTTTGCCGGGTTTGTCGATGACCGGTTCGCCGGGAAGCGGCCTCAGCTCGTCGACGATGTCGTGGCCGTACTCGCCGCGGATCAGGATTCGGCCGTTGGGCCCGGGGTCACCGATGCGCATGCTCGGCGCACCTCGACGGAGTTTGACCGGCGGGCAGTCGGACAGGTCGGGCAGGTGCCCCTCGCGGGTGTGGATGATGTTCAGGCCGGCGGCGCGGGCGTCGGCCAGTAGCGCCGCGAGCGGGGCGATGGTGCAACGCAACTGGCCGACGTCGTTGCCGAGGCTCTCACCGAACCCGCCGGGTTCCAGGAAGTCGCGCTGCATGTCGATGACGAGCAGCGCCGTGGTGGCGATGTCGAAGGCGTACGGACCGGGCCGCGCCGTGGCGATGGTCAGCATGGGCGCACCTCACTTGGCCGTGGCGGCGATGACGTCGTCGGATGTGGTGACGCAGCCGAAGACGCCGCCCTGCATGGTGACCATGTGCAGTGCCGCGTCGTGGTTGGCTTTGTCGGTGGCGCCGGTGCAGTCGGCGAGGATGAGGCACTCGTACCCCCGGTCGTTCGCCTCGCGCATGGTGGTGTGTACGCAGACGTCGGTGGTGATACCGGTGAGGATCAGGTGGGTGATGCCCCGGGTCCGGAGGACCAGGTCGAGGTTCGTGGCGTAGAAGGCACCCTTGCCCGGCTTGTCGACGACCACCTCGCCGGGCAGTGGGGCGACCTCGGGCACGATCTCCCAGCCCGGCTCGCCCCGGACCAGGATCCGACCCGCCGGACCGGCCGAGCCGATCTCGGCGCCGATACGCGCCGAGCGCCACCGCTTGTTCGCCGGGAGGTCGGACAGCTCCGGCTCGTGCCCCTCCCTGGTGTGTACGACGAGCATGCCGAGCGCGCGGGCGTGCTCCAGCAGGCGGGCGGTGGCCGGCAGACCGGCCCGGGTGAGCCCGATGTCGTAACCCATCGCGTCGACGTAGCCGCCCGGTCCGCAGAAGTCGGTCTGCCAGTCGATGCAGAGCAGTGCGGTATGCGCGGTGTCCGCCACGCCGTCGTACGGCCACGGATAGGGGTTGGCCGGGACCGGCCCGATGCTGCCCATTCTCTCGCCTCCTGTCGTGATCGCGGTTGTCTGTCCGCCCTATTGCCGGACGGGCGCGCCCCGGTACGCCCGCCATCCGCCGGCGGCGCTGATGTCCTCGGCCGGCGGGCCGGTCGCGTACGCCTCACAGAGGAAGCCGAGCACGTCCCGCCCGTCGTGCAGCCGGACCCAGCCGAGCGAGAGCGGAGCCGGCACCCCGGCCAGCAGCCCACCGACCGCCTGCGCGGGCAGTCGCCACAGTTCGACCTCGATGGAATGGCCGGCGGGCCCGTCCGGCACCACCCGCACCAGACCGGGCAGCCCTTCGCCGTCCGGGGTGTCCATCCGGAACAGCCGGTAGAGCGGAGCGGTGCGGGCGGCGCCGACGAGGAATGCCCCGCGCCCGACCAGCTCGGCGTTACGCGACTCGCCCGCCAGGTGCCGGCCGACGACAGCCACCAGCAGCTCGGCCGCTGCTGGGACGACCTCGACCGCTGCGCCGGGCGCCTCGCCCTCGGTGAGGGTGGCGGCCAGGCGGGCCAGTGTGGTGTCGGTGAACGCCGGGCCGACCAGGGTCAGGCTCGCCGGTCGTCCGGCGCTGGTGAAGCCGTTGGGCACTGTCACCGCGGCCAGGTCGAGCAGGTTCGCGAACTGGGTGTAGCGGCCCAGCATGGCGTTACGCCCGATCGGGTCCTCGGCGATCTCGTCGAGCGTGAACGTGGTGCCGACGGTGGGCACCACCAGCACGTCGATGTCCTGCCAGAGCCGGCCGACCTGCGCGCGCAGCTCACGCAGGCGGTGCTGGCCCCGGAAGGCGTCGACCGCGTCGTGGCGCCGCCCGGTCTCCAGCACGGCCCGGGTGACCGGGTGCACGGAGTCCGGATGCGATCGCAGGAAGTCGTCCAGGGCGACGAGTCGCTCGGCCACCCAGGGCCCGCGGTAGAGCAGGTCGCCCGCGTCGAAGAAGGCGCCGAGCGGCACCGACCGGGTCGACCCGACGAAGGTCCGCAATCGTTGCACCCCCGCAGCGAACCGGACCTCCTGCCCGGTGTCGCCGAAGAACTCCAGGTCTGCTGAGTCGGGCACCCCGAGGCGTAGCGTTCCCGGCATGCGGGCAGCCACCTGCTCCGTCGGCAGCGGACGCCCCCAGGGGTCTGCCGTGGTGACCGCACGGGCCGCGTGCAGCACCTCGACGGCGCCGGCGACGTCGGCGGCGAAGACCGACACGCAGTCCAGCGAGCGGCAGGCCGGGACCACGCCGGCGGTGCTGAGCAGCCCTCGGGTGGGCTTGAGGCCGACGATCCCGTTGAGCGCCGCAGGCACCCGACCGGAGCCGGCGGTGTCCGTACCCAGAGCGAAGCTGACCTGGCCCGACGCCACCGCCACCGCGGAGCCCGAGCTGGAACCCCCGGAGATCAGGCCGCCGCCGAAGACGCTCTGACAACTGCCATACGGCGAGCGGGCCCCGGTCAGGCCGGTGGCGAACTGGTCGAGATTCGTCTTGCCGACGAGCAGCGCGCCGGCGTCGAGCAGTCGGCGCACCACCGGAGCGTCCTGGGCCGCCAGGTACCCGAAGTCGGGGCAGCCCGCAGTGGTGACCAAGCCGGCCACGTCGATGTTGTCCTTGACCGCGAACGGGATGCCGTACAGCGGCAGTGCAGGGTCACCGTGACGGCTCAGCGACCGGGCGCGCTCAAGCAGCCGGTCGGCCGGGACCGTGCTGATCCAGACCGGCTCCCTGTCGCGCCCGGCGAGCCCGTCCAGAACGCGTTCGGCAAGGTCCGCCGGGGTCAGGCTGCCATCGCGGTACGCCGAACGGAGGTCGGAGATCGATCCCACCGGATCTGGCATACAGTCGATTGTCGACTGTCCTGTTACAGCAAACCGCGCGCTACGTAACGACGATATGACGGCGCGTGGCGCGAGCCGTCCGGCCGACCTTGGTGAGCCACACCTCAGCCGAGGTACGAGCGGGCTCCGTGCCCGGTGAGCACCGAGAGCACCTCCTCCGGGTCTCCCCCGACGACAGCCTCGTACAGCCGCTCGTGCCGGTGAACCCCGTCCAGCGGCTGCGCCGTCTCCGCCTCGCGGCGCAGGTTGACTGCCATGTAGAGCTGCAACTTCACCAGGATCGAACCGTACACGGCGGAAAGTTGCCGGTTGCCGGCGAGCGCCACCAGCTCGAAGTGGAACTGCCGGTGCGACTCGGCGACCGCCAAACGGTTGCCGGTCCGGGTCGCCTCCCTCATCCGATCCAGCGTCGCCCGCAAAGCGGCGAGATCGCCCTCCCGGCCGACGGGGATCCCCGCCCGCACCGAGAAACGCTCCAGCACGTCACGCAGCTCGTACAGCTCCCGCACGTCGCGGTCCGACAGTGTGGCTACCCGCACCCCACGCCGGGGCACGTGCTCGACCAGACCCTGCTGGGCGAGCAGTCGCAGCGCCTCCCGCAACGGCGCCCGGCTGATCCCCAGCCGGCGGGTCAGCTGCTCCTCCACCAGGCGTTCACCCGGGTTGCTCTTGCCGCTGAGGATCTCGCGGGTCAGCCGGGAGACGGCGAGGTCCACCAGACTGACGCTCTCCAGCTCACCATCCACAGTCGATGCGACCCCGTCGTTCACTCCGACAAGTCTGCCACCTGCTCCCCGGCGGCCACCCGTCGGCGGCGGTCTGCCGGACATCGGCGGAGTGTCGCCCTCTTGGTGGTCTTGTGGCGGTCCGATTCGGATGACAGCCCGCTTTGTCCTGCCCTGGGGACGCCACGCCCACGATCGCGTGCCAGTGACGCGTAGCGGACGGCGAGAATGTCGTATTCGTGACGGCAACCTGGCGGAGCGTTGGGACACGCCTACGCTGAGCGCACGTTCGTCCGGCGACGCTCCGGAAGGAGCCGTCTCATGCCATCCATCCTCGCCGCCGCTTTCCTCGCGGCCGCCTTGACGGCCGCACCCACCGTCGCCGCGTCTGCCGCGCCCGGCGCTTTGGCCGGCTATCGCATGGTGGACCTCGGCACCCTCGGCGGCGACAGCAGCTACGCCAGCGCCATGAACGACCGCGGCGACGTGGTCGGCCGCGCCCAGGCCGCCGACGGCACCTACCGCGGGTTCCTCTGGCGCCGCGGCCGGATGATCGATCTCGGCGCCTTCAACCCGATCGACGTCAACGACCGCGGCCAGGTCGTCGGCACCCGCGGCGACGGCTCCGGCGGGTACGTCTGGCACCGCGGTGTCCTGCGGCCGCTGGGCGCCCCGTCCACCCTGCCCGTGGCGATCAACAACCGCGGCCAGGTCCTCGGCCGCACCGACGCAGGCGCCGTCCTGTGGACGAACGGCCGTGCCCGGCCCGTGGCCCTCGGCGAGGTGTCCGACGTCAACGACCGCGGCCAGGTCTCCGGCGGGGTGTACGTGCCGGGCGGCTTCCACGCCGCCCTGTGGCACAGTGGCCGGGTCACCGACCTCGGCGCCGGCCCCTTCGACCGCAGCAACACGTACGCCCTCAACGACCGCGGCTGGGTGATCGGCTGGCAGTTCTCGGCCCAGCAGTTCGAGCGCGGCATCCTCTGGCGGCACGGCCGCGCTCTGGACGTCGGCACCCTCGGCGGCAGCTTCACCCAGCTGCGGGCGATCAACAACCGCGGCGAGATCCTGGCCAGCTCCCAGGCCACCGACGGAAGCGTCCGCCCGGCGCTGTGGCGGCGCGGCATCCTGCACGACCTCAGCCTCGCCGGGGTCAGCACGGACGGCGAGGTCGTCGACCTCGATGACCGCGGCCGCATCGCCGCGTCGATCCGCCCGGTCTGGGGTGTCAGCCGCGCGGTCGTCTACCACCCGCGCTGACGGGGCCGGTCCCACCGGCACGTGGATGGCACGGCGACGAAGGGATACTAAGACGGTGATCTCAATGGAAGCCGCCCGAAAGACCGCCGAACAGTTCCTGGACGCCGAGGTCAGAGGACGCTTCAGTCATCCCGTGGTCATCGTGGACTACGCCGTCGAGGATCTCGGCGAGGTGTACGTCTTCCCCTACAACGGGAAGGCGTACGTCGAAGCTGATGACTGGCATCAGGCAATGGCCGGCAATGTCCCCGTCGTGGTGGACAAGCGAACGGGCCAAGCGCGCTACCTGAGCCGTGGCGACGAGGGACAGCATTGGCTCTAGGGCATCCGGTGACGCCAGAGCAACCTGCTACGAGCGCCAGACCAGTAGCTGTGAGCGGTTTCGCCCACAGCACCACTGGGGCAGCGGGCCACCAGTCATTCCGAGTCATCGACCCAATCCATGCTGGGGTCCTCTTCGTCGGGTGTTCCAGCGTTGCCCAAAAGTGGCCGGAAAGATCGCTGGGGAACACCTCGTCTGCCACGTACCGCTCCTCTGCCTCAAGCCCATCTCCGCCGTGAGTCCGCACATCGTGGAACGGGCCTGCTCCCCGGCGTCAACGTCGGTCCCGGGCGGGATGCGTCGGCGGGCTTGCTGTGCGGGTGGCTGCATGGCCACCTTCCGATCCGTAGCTCCGGCGATGAGGCCCGGTCAGGCTGCCAGCGCCGCCGACCGGCAGCGGGAAGCCGTCGCTCACGTGGCGAAGATGGCGCCGGACGCGCTGCGCTCCCACGATCTACGGCACTCCTACGCCACCGAACTGGTGTCACGCGGGGTTCCGGTCAACGACGTCCAGGCGGTGATGGGCCACGAGAAGCCGTCGACCACGCTGAACCTCTACACCCACCGGTCGGACGGGCGGGATCAACGCATCCGGGAAGCGTTCGCTGACGATCCGCTGACGCCCAACGACAACTGACGATGGAATCAGCAAGAGCCACCCTCTCGCGAGGGTGGCTCTTCTGCGTATATCTGTGGTGGGCGATACTGGGATCGAACCAGTGACCTCTTCGGTGTGAAACAGGACGCTGCACCGACTCTGACCTGCGGAAACGAGAAGCCGCAGGCCGGGGTGGGTGCAGTTGCGCACCGTTGGGTGCCGTTCGGTGCGGTTGAGGGCCGTTCAGTGCACCCTGTTGCTCCCAACCTGCTCCCCCAATCCCGGGCCCGTGACCGGGTTGCTGCAGCCAGGCTGGAACGGGCGTCCTACAGGTCGTTCGTCAGAGATCGTGGCCGCTTACCCGAGCGGCCTTGGCTGGCGTCGGCGCCGGTTAGCCGCGCCCCGCGTACCGCTCAGACCACCGCGGGCTGGGCTTCGGTCGCCACCCTGCCGACCAGCACGATCCGCTGCGGGTCGAGCAGGAGGCAGCACGTGACGAGCCAACGGGCCAGTTCGTCGACGCGCTGGCGAAACTGCTCGCCGGGCGTCCAGATCGCCTCGGTCGTGACCAGCGAGCCGTACACCGGTGCCGGATCGAGGTCAAGATCCCGTTCAGCGTGCTGCCCGACAACATCTACTCCGGAGGACGGGGGCGCGCCGGTCAGAGCGTCGCAAGCACCCCGGCCAGAACGACCAGGCAGCACCCGATCTCGATCATCCCGACCTGCACAGGGCGGAGCCGGCGTGCCGGCAGCAGCGCGGCCCGGAGCAGGAGCAGCAGGAAGACCGGACCGAGCAGCACATCCAGCAGCCAGACCACGGCGGTCAGGGCGAGCACGTGGTATCCGATGGAGAGACGGAGGAAGCGACTGTCACCGCGTTGCCGGATCATCGTCTTGACATAGAGGACAGTGCCGAACAAGTAGAGCAGGAGCACTGCGAAGGCCGGGGTGACCCGGGTGACGGACACACCGGCGATGGTCGCCGCGACGAAGACCAGCAGGCAGCTCTGCGCCACCGAGGCCAAGTCGTTGAGCAGTGCCCGTTCCCGGCGATGCCAGGCGTATCCGGCGTTGACCGCCAGCAGCGCGGCGTAGCCCGGGGCGTACCAGAGGACGGCGGGCCGGGCGAGCGCCACAGTCGCCGCGAGCGGCGCCGCCAACAGGCCGTACACCAGCAGCTGGGGGGTAAAGCGGCTCGGCCGACGGCTCTTGATCGCCTGGAAGGCGTAATACGACAGCAGGTAGCCGGTCAGCCAGGCGCCGAGCAGCGGCAGGTGCGGCCAGCGCGGGCCGGCCAAGGCCACCCCCACGGTGTACGGCAGCAGGAGCATCGCCCACGCGCCGTGCTGGGGTGGGACGAACTGGCGCACGCGGCGGCGGCGCGTTACCGGGCGGTCGGCTACGACAGCGGTGTTCATGGTGGTCACCGGACCTCGAACAGGCCACGGGCGCCGCGCTCGGCGTCGACCATGGCGTGACTGACGAACGGGTAGTGCCCGGCTGCGGGGAAGACCGTCTCCACGAAGCCGCCGCCGGCCGGGGTGAGGGACAGCACCTGTGCTCCACCGGGGTCGGTCGGCCGGTTCTCCCAGTGCCCCTCCCGGTAGACGGTGTCGAACTGGGCGCCGACGATGTGGAACGAGCTGTCTCGGTTGGGGCCGGCGTCGAGCAACCAGACTCGGACCCGTTCACCGGCCCGGGCGGGCAGCGGACGGTGCGCGTACTGGGCGGGGTAGCCGTTGAAGACGACGGCGTCGGGGCGCTCCGCCTGCATCGCGGCCAGGTCGCCGGGCTCGCCGTCCGGGCCGAGGTAGAGCTCGGACTGGACGAGCACGAACTCGCGATCGACGCGGGGCAGGTCGGGCGGGTCGACGATGACCGCACCGTACATCCCGTTACCGATGTGGTGCAGCATCGGCATGGTCGAGCAGTGGTACATCCAGATGCCGGCGCGGGTCGTGGTGAACCGGTAGGTCAGCCGCTGCCCGGGGTCGATCGGGCGCATCACCTCGTCCGGGGCGACGGCACCGGCGTGGAAGTCGATGCCGTGGTCCAGGGTGCTGTCGTTGACCAGGGTGATCTCGAAGGTGTCGCCGACCCGGCCGCGCAACACCGGGCCGGGCACGGTTCCGTCGAAGGTCCACAGCCGCTGCCGTACCCCGGGCGCGACCTCCCGGACGACTTCCCGGACGTGCAGCTCACGCCGGTGCAGCCGGCCGGGCGGCACGGGCGGAGCGGTGGCGTCCCGGGCGACGAAGGCCGCGCCAGGGTCGGCCATGGCATCGAGGCGCGGCCTCGTTCCCTCCGTCGCCGCGGCCGTCCCTGTCGGAGCGGCCACCGTGGCCCCCGTCGGGACGATCCGCAGTGTCATGCCGGCCTGCCGGTGGGCGGGCAGGGAGCACCAGCCCTCCACCGTCGCCCCGATCACGCCGGCGTCCAGCCGGGCGTCGCCGCCCCGCGTCAGCAGCGGTGTCTTCGCTCCGGAGGCCAGGACGAGGTCGTGGCGGCGGTTGTCCCGGTTGGTCAGCTCGATGACCAGTCGATCACCCCGGGGCACGTCGATCCGGTCGGGGTGGAAACGCATGCCGTCGGCGACCACGGTGACCGTGGTGGTGTGCCCGGTCGGGGTGACGGCGGTGGCGGCGGCGGGGACGGGTGCGTCACCGGAGACGCGTTGGGCGGCGACCCCGACGAGGACGGCGACGAGGACGAGGGCGAGACCCGCGGCTGCTCCGCCGAGCGGGCGGGGCACGGGGGCGTCGGTGCGCGCGGACACGGGTTACCTCCGGGCGGTGAGCAGGACCCGCACGGCCGGCACGAGGAACTGCACCAGCGCGGCGAGGATCAGCAGTGAGGTGGTGATGCGGACGAACGGCGGGGTGGGCAGGACGAGGACCAGCAGGGCGGCGTTGGTCATCGCGACGCGCTGCGGGCCGTGCCGCTCCAGCAGGGCGGCGCGGCGGCGCACCGGCGCGGGTCCGCCGCCGAGCACCACGGGCAGCAGGTGGGTCAGGGCTCCGACGAGGACCTGGGCGACGAAGCCGACCAGCAGCGGGAGCAGCACCGCACCGAAGCGGTCGGCCGCGCCGGCCGGGTCCGCAGCGGGCAGCAGCGTCGCGGCGTCCACAGCGAGGGCGACCATCAGCCAGCCGCCGGCCGCGGCGAGCGACCAGGACGCGAACGCGTACGGGGGGCGGGTGCGCGCGACGGCCAGCGCGGGGCGCAGGGCGATCAGCGCGCCGAGGGCGAACAGGCTCAGCCCGGCCGCGGCGACGAGCCGCCACCAGGCGAGCAGGCCGACGCCCAGCAGGACCAGTCCGGTCGTCGCCACCGGCAGCGCGACGGTGGCGGCGCGGACCGCACCGTCGGCCATCCGGGTACGCAGCACGGTGGGCCAGAGTGTCAGCAGCGTCCCGAGGACGGTCAGCGTCACCCAACCGAGCAGGTTCACGTGGGCGTGGAACAGCAGCAGCCGGGGGCGCAGCGGGTCGTCGATCACCAGCATCCCGGCGCCGACCGGCACGCCGGCGAGCAGGGCCACGGTCGCCGCCAGGTAGTAGCGGACCGTGACGGAGAACCGGGCCGGCAGGGCGCGGCGCAGCCGGCGGGTGAGCGCGACGAGGTGGGCGGTCACCGCGACGAAGACCAGCGTAGCGCCCGCCACGCCCAGCCAGGGGCGGTCGGCCGTGCCGCCGGTCAGGACCGCCAGCACGCCCACGTTGAGCGCGGCCAGCCGGGCCGCCTCGGCGCGGCGGCGGTCCGGGGCGGGGGCACGCAGCACGGCGGCGGCGAAGTGGGCGCTCCACACCACGACGGCGTTGCTGACCGCACCGAGCAGCAGCAGGTGGATGGCCGTCCAGCGCCACGCGGGGAGGAACGGATGGACGAAGGCGAGCACGACCAGCCCGGCCAGGTAGGCCAACGGCAGCGCAGCGACCCGGCGGTGCCAGCCGACCCGCCGAAGGCCCGCCGCCACGGCCGGAGCGGTCACCGGGCCGGGGGCCGGGGCGGCGGGACCGGCCGACGCGACTGCCGAGACGGTCGGCCCGGGCCTCGGGCCCGAGGGCGCGGTCGGGGCGGAGTCGCCGCGGGTGCCGGCCATCACCGCACCGCCGGCACGACCGGCGGGACGACCGCCGTCCGGGTCCGCCGCCGGGCGGCGCGGACCAACGCGGCCACCACTCCGCCGACGAAACCGAGCACCGCCAGGACGTTGCCGACGCCGCCCCAGCGCCACCCGGCCGGCACGCCGAGCACGTCGCCGACCAGGACCCGGATCGTCAGGGTGGTGTGCAGCAGGGCGAGCGGGGCGTACAGCCACGGTCCGTAGGGCAGTGGGCGGCGAAGCACAGCCGGCAGGATCACTGGAGCGTGCGCGAAGATCATCGACATGGTGAAGCCCAGGAAGACCAGGTGCAGGGTGGCGTCGTAACGGGAGCCGCCGGTGACCGGCCCGGCGCCGGCCCACAGCAGGCCGGCCAGCGCCAGCCAGGCGTACCCGGTGAGCAGGCCGACCGCGACGTAGCGGGGGAGGCCGACGGCGCGCACCGTGCGGCGGGCGACGTCGCAGACCACCAGCCAGGCCACCGTTGCGAGCAGGCCGACCCCGAAGAGGTACGCCCCGACGGTCGGCCAGAGCGCGGCGGCGGTGGCGCCGGCGGTCAGCATGCCGAGGGCGGCGAGGAACCAGCCGACGCCGTGCCGGGGCAGCGTGAGGTGAGCGAGTTCCAGACGCTCCCCGGCGATGGTGGCCACCACGAAGGTGGCCAGCCAGGGCACGATCTCCGGCACGCTGAGGCCGGCGAGCCAGAGCAGGGTAGCGGCGTACCAGCTCAGCGCGCCGGTGACCTGGGCCAGCAGCGCCGGGCCGGGCTGCCGCCACCACAGCCGCTGGTAGATCAGCAGCAGCAGCACCGAGGCGAGCATGAGCAGCAGCCGGCCGGGCAGGCTCGGCCCGGTCAGCACCAGCAGCACCGCCCCGGCGCCGGAGCAGGCGGGTGCGAGCAGGGCCCACCGGGTGCCGAGGGCCACCGCGCGTTCCAGCGCCACCAGGGTGCCGACGAAGCCCAGCACCATCAGCGGGCCGTGCACCTGCTCCAGTGGGACGTGAGGCGCGGGCATCGGCAGGCCGAGCAGCAGCAGGGCGGCGTAGAGACCGCTCACCAGGGCGAAGCCGCCCGCGGCGAGGACGGGGAGACGCCATCGTACGGCGACCGGCCGTGGGTTCATGCCGGCTCTTCGGTGATATTCGGCAGGGCCAGCCGCACCACGCAGGCGTCGGGTGCGCCGAAGGGTTCGAGCACGGCGCCGGCCGGTGAGGCACCGGCGTGTTCGAGCGTGCCGCGGACCACGCCGACGTGCAGGGCGCAGATCGCGTCGGGGTTGCGGTTGACCAGTTCCAGGAAGGGGCAGGTGTGCAGGTGGATCTCGGTCGCCCCGTCGGCCGTCCGGTGTCGGCGGGGATTGAAGCCCAGCCCGCGCAGGACGTCGAGCAGCGTATCGACGGGCTCCCCGCCGGGCGGGGTGGCGGCGGCGAGGTGGCGTCCCCAGGCCTGGCCGGCGCGGGTGGCCTCCGCCCGGACGTCTCCGTGGCCACGCCGCGACAGGTGGTCGAGCAGGGCGGCGGCGAGTGCCCGGTAGGGCGCGGGGGCCGGGGCCTCCGCGACGGCCACCCGGTAGCGCCACGCCGGCCGTCCGGGCTGGCCCCCACTGGCCCGCGCCTTGACCAACAGTCCGGCGTCGACCAGGCGGTCGAGGTGGGCGCGGGCGGTGGACAGGTGCAGGCCCGTCCGTTCCCCCACCTCGGCGATCGTCATGCCGACGCCGGCGGCGCGCACGAACTCCAGGATCGAGGCCCGGCTGGCGGTGCCGAGGGCCCGGTGGCGTTGCGGGTCGATGGTCTCGCCGGCCGGCCCTGTTCTCGGGGTTTCCACGTTAGATAACGTTACAACGTCGTTCACCCGCAAAACCCTGGAGGGCTCCATGTCCGCCTCACGCTCCCCGGCCGACCACGAGGCCGCGCAGGCCGTCGTCCGGCACCACGCCCAGCTCGCCGCCGACCTCGACCGGCACGTCGGAAACCTGCTGACCGCGGCCGACCAGGGTGACGCCGCCGGGGCGCTCCGGCACCGCGACGAACTGCTCCGATGGCTCCGCGACGAACTGCTGCCGCACGCGCACGCCGAGGAGGACTCCCTCTACGCCGCCGCCGGTGAGCGGGCCGAGGGTGAGCTGCTGGTCCGGGGCATGCTCGACGAGCACCAGGCAATCACCGGCCTGGTCGCCGAGCTGGAGACCGGCAACCGGCCGGTACGCCTCGCCGGCACCGCGCGCGCCCTCGCCGCGCTCCTCGCCGTCCACCTGGCCAAGGAGAACGACCTGGTCGTCCCGCTGCTGGTGGACGCGGCCGACGTCTCGCTGGCGAAGTTGCTGGAGGGGATGCACGATCTGCTCGGCTCCTCGGAAGGCTCGAAAGGCGGCGGTTGCGGCGGGGGTGGCTGCGGCTGCGGTGGTGACCGGGCACCGGCCGACGCGGCGGCACCGACCCTGACCATCGATCCCCGGCTGGACGTCCGGCAGCTCCCGCACGACCAGCGCCACGCGCGGGTGCTGGCGGCGCTGGAGGCGCTGCCGGCCGGTGGAGCGCTGGTGCTGGTCGCCCCGCACGCACCCCGCCCGCTGCTGGCCGAGGTCGCAGCCCGCTACGGCGACGGCATGACCAGCGAGTGGCTGCAGGACGGGCCGGACGTGTGGCAGATCCGGCTCTCCCGCCGGCCGTTGACGGTCTGAGCAGACTGTCGGTGCCCGGGCGGTGGGGGTCAGGGCCCGCCGTCCCGGCGTACCGGGCCGTCCGGCCCTGCTGACGGAGGTTGCCGGTACGCACGATGGAGTCGCCCACCCTCGTGGTCAGGAGACGAAGTGTGCAACTACTGCGGCTGTCGGGAGTTCCCGCTGATCGGCCGGCTCTCGGCCGAGCACGAGGCGATCGCGAACGCGGCCGGCCTGCTGCGCGGCGCGGTGCGGGCCGGCGGCCCGGACGCTCTGGTGGCGCTGGACGCGCTGCTGGCGCTGCTGATGCCGCACACCGCCACCGAGGAGGACGGCCTCTTCGAGGAGCTGCGGGCCGAGGGCAGCCTGGCCGAGGCGGTGGCGAAGCTCTGCGCGGAGCACGACGACATCCACGGCGTGCTCGGCGGCGTCGACCGGGCCGCCCCGGACTGGCCCGCAGTGCTGGCCGCCCTGGACCGGCTCCACCGGCACATCGACAACGAGGAGCACGGTCTCTTCCCGGCCGCGGTGATCGCGCTGCCGATCCCGGCCTGGGACCGGATCACCCCGGCGGAGGCGGCGGCCGGGTGAGCCGGCCCGGATGTCGGCCGCTGCCGACGCCGCCCCGCGGCTACCGGCGGTGCGCCTCGGTGGTCTTGACCGGCACGGTCTCGCGGAGGTCGTAGAGGGCGTCGAGCACGTCCTCGGTCTGCCCGCGTCGAGGCCGCCCAGCGCGGCGCCCCACCCGACCGGCACCAGGAAGAACACGCTCCACAGTGGCCCCCGGTCCCGGACCTGCCCGGCGAGCGCCTCGCGGGTGAGGGTGGGCGTCCCGGACGGTGACGCCGAGACGGCCGGGCCCCGCTCCGTGCCCCGCCGGTGACCGCCCGACCGGGCCCGAAGTCCCGCCGCGAACCCGCAGATTCAAAGCCGATGATCTCGGGACCTTCGGCCCGGTTTCCCGAGGTTGTACGTCGGCACCATGGCCATTACGCCCTCGCTCGGGGTTGCACTCCGGCGCATCTGTCGAGAACGTGGGGCAGTACGGCCATCTATCGAAGGAATGAGGCGTATGTCGCGAGCCACCGATAGTGCGGGGCGGGCGCTGCTGGCGGTGGGCGGCCTGGTACGCCGGGCCGAGGTCTCCGCCGACGGCCGGACATTGCACCAGATCGGCGGCCGGGAGGCGGACGCCTTCTACCGGGATCGCTGGTCCTACGACAAGGTGGTGCGCTCCACGCACGGAGTGAACTGCACCGGCTCGTGCTCCTGGAAGGTGTACGTCAAGGACGGCATCATCACCTGGGAGCAGCAGCAGACCGACTACCCGAGCGTCGGACCGGACCGGCCGGAGTACGAGCCTCGGGGCTGCCCCCGGGGTGCCGCCTTCTCCTGGTACACCTACTCCCCCACCCGGGTGCGCTACCCGTACGCGCGGGGCGTGCTGGTGGAGATGTACCGGGAGGCCAGGGGCCGCCTCGGTGATCCGGTGGCCGCGTGGGCGGACATCCAGGCCGACCCGGAACGACGCCGCCGCTACCAGAAGGCCCGCGGCAAGGGCGGCCTGGTGCGGATCACCTGGGACGAGGCCCAGGAGATGGTCGCCGCCGCGCACGTGCACGTGATCGCCGAGTACGGCCCGGACCGGGTCGCCGGCTTCTCCCCCATCCCGGCCATGTCGATGGTGTCGCACGCCGTCGGCGCCCGGTTCCTGTCCCTGCTCGGCGGCTCGATGCTGTCGTTCTACGACTGGTACGCCGACCTGCCGGTGGCCTCCCCGCAGGTCTTCGGCGACCAGACCGACGTGCCCGAGTCCGGGGACTGGTGGGACGCCTCCTACTTCGTCATGTGGGGCTCCAACGTCCCGGTGACCCGCACGCCGGACGCACACTGGATGGCCGAGGCGCGCTACCGGGGGCAGAAGGTCGTGGTGGTCAGCCCCGACTTCGCCGACAACGTCAAGTTCGCCGACGAGTGGATGCCCGCCCAGCCGGGCACCGACGGCGCCCTGGCGATGGCGATGGGGCACGTCATCCTCAAGGAGTTCTTCGTCGACCAGCGCACCCCGCGCTTCGTCGACTACGTCCGCAGGTTCACCGACCTGCCGTTCCTGGTCACCCTGGAGCCGGGTGCCGACGGGGCGTACCGGCCGGGCAAGTTCCTCACCGCCGACGACCTGGGCGAGACGGACAAGGAGGCGGCCTTCCGGACGGTGCTCTGGGACTCGGCCACCGACGCTCCCGCCGTGCCGCGGGGCAGCCTCGGCCACCGTTGGGGCGAGCAGCAGGGCCAGTGGAACCTGGACCTGGGCGACCTGGAGCCGGCGCTGACCTGCCTCGGGGCGGGCGACGCGGTGGAGGTGGAGCTGCCTCGGTTCGACACCGACACCCCGCAGGCGCTGCGCCGGGGCGTGCCGACCCGCACGGTGCGGGGCCAGTTGGTGACCAGCGTCTTCGACCTGGTGCTGGCCCAGTACGGGGTGGGCCGCGACGGCCTGCCGGGCCAGTGGCCGACCGGGTACGACGACGTCGAGGCGCCGTACACGCCGGCGTGGCAGGAGCCGGTCACCGGCGTGCCGGCGGCGCAGGTGGCCCGGGTGGCGCGGGAGTTCGCCGACAACGCGGACCGCTCCGGCGGACGGTCGATGATCCTGCTCGGCGCCGGCACGAACCACTGGTTCCACTCCGACGCCACCTACCGGGCGATTCTGGCGCTGGTCACCCTCACCGGCTGCCAGGGGGTCAACGGCGGCGGTTGGGCGCACTACGTGGGGCAGGAGAAGTGCCGCCCGGCGACCGGCTGGGCGCAGCTCGCGTTCGGCCTGGACTGGGTCCGCCCGCCCCGGCAGATGATCGGCACCGCCTTCTGGTACGTGCACACCGACCAGTGGCGCTACGACACCTACTCCGCCGACGTGGTCTCCTCCCCCACCGGCACCGGCGCGTTCGCCGGCAAGCACACCATGGACCTGCTGGCCCAGTCGGCCCGCTCGGGGTGGATGCCGTCGATGCCCACCTTCGACCGCAGCCCGCTCGACCTGGCCGACGAGGCCCTCGCCGCCCGGCCGGACGACCCGGCGGGCTGGGTGGCCGAGCGGCTCGGCGAGGGCGACGTGACGTTCGCCTGCACCGACCCGGACGCGCCGGAGAACTGGCCACGGGTGCTGACCGTCTGGCGGGCCAACCTGCTCGGCTCGTCGGCCAAGGGCAACGAGTACTTCCTGCGGCACCTGCTCGGCACCGACGCGAACCTGCGCGCCGAGGAGGCGCCGGAGGAGTTGCGGCCCAAGGACGTGACCTGGCGGGAGGAGGCCCCGGAGGGCAAGCTCGACCTGCTGCTGAGCCTGGACTTCCGGATGACCTCCACGACGCTCTTCTCCGACATCGTTCTGCCCGCTGCCACCTGGTACGAGAAGCACGACCTGAGCAGTACCGACATGCACCCGTTCGTGCACGCCTTCACCCCGGCGATCAACCCGCCGTGGCAGACCCGGACCGACTTCGACGCCTTCCACGGCATCGCGAAGGCGTTCTCCACTCTCGCCGGGCCGCGGCTGGGCGTACGCAAGGACCTGGTCGCGGCGCCGCTGCTGCACGACACCCCGGACGCGATGGCGACCCCGCACGGCCGGGTCCGCGACTGGGCGGCGACCGGGGAGACCCCGGTGCCGGGCCGGACCATGCCGAAACTGGTGGTGGTCGAGCGGGACTACGGCGCGATCGCCGACAAGATGGCCGCGCTCGGGCCGCTGATGGACACCCTCGGCACCACCGGCAAGGGCTTCTCGGTCGACGTGCGGCCGGAGGTCGAGTATCTGCGCCGCAAGAACGGTGAGGTGCGCGGCGGCGCCGCGGACGGGCGGCCGTCGCTGGCGAAGGACACGCACGCCTGCGAGGCGATCCTGGCGCTGTCGGGCACCACCAACGGGCGGGTCGCCACCGCGGGCTTCCGGGACGTGGAGAAGCGCACCGGGGTACGCCTGGCGGACCTGGCGGCCGAGCACGAGGGCAAGCAGATCACCTTCGCCGACACCCAGTCCCGCCCGGTGCCGGTGATCACCAGCCCGGAGTGGTCGGGCAGCGAGCACGGCGGCCGCCGCTACTCCCCGTTCACCATCAACACCGAGCGGCTCAAGCCCTGGCACACGCTCACCGGCCGGCAGCACTTCTTCCTCGACCACGACTGGATGCACGAGGCCGGCGAGGCGCTGCCGATCTTCCGGCCGCCGTTGGACATGCACAAGCTCTTCGGCGAACCGCGACTCGGCCGCAACGGGGAGCTGGAGATCACCGTCCGCTACCTCACCCCGCACTCGAAATGGTCCATCCACTCCGAGTACCAGGACAACCTGATCATGCTCACGCTGTCCCGGGGCGGACCGACGATGTGGATGAGCGAGGCCGACGCGGCGAAGATCGGCGTCCGGGACAACGAGTGGATCGAGGCGGTCAACCGCAACGGCGTGGTTGTCTGCCGGGCCGTGGTGACGCACAAGATGCCCGAGGGCACGGTCTACATGTACCACGCCCAGGAACGGGTGATCGACGTGCCCAAGTCGGAGACCAACGGCCGGCGCGGCGGCATCCACAACTCGCTGACCCGGCTGCTGGTCAAGCCCACCCACCTCATCGGCGGGTACGCGCAGCTGTCCTTCGCGTTCAACTACCTCGGCCCGACCGGTAACCAACGCGACGAGGTCACCGTGATCCGCCGCCGTTCCCAGGAGGTGCAGTACTGATGCGGGTCATGGCACAGATGGCGATGGTGATGAACCTCGACAAGTGCATCGGCTGCCACACCTGCTCGGTCACCTGTAAGCAGGCGTGGACCAACCGCTCCGGCGTCGAGTACGTCTGGTTCAACAACGTGGAGACCCGCCCCGGGCAGGGCTACCCGCGCACCTACGAGAACCAGGAGCGCTGGCAGGGCGGCTGGGTGCGGACCCGCTCCGGCAAGCTCAAGCCACGCTCCGGTGGCCGGGTGAAGAAGATGTTCAGCATCTTCGCCAACCCGAAGCTGCCATCCATGCAGGACTACTACGAGCCGTGGACGTACGACTACGAGCACCTGATCAACGCGCCGGCCGGCGACGACACCCCGGTGGCCCGGCCGAAGTCGCTGCTCACCGGCGAGGACACGAAGATCACCTGGAGCGCGAACTGGGACGACTCGCTCGCCGGCGGCAACGAGATCGCCGCCGGTGACCCGGTGCTGGCGAAGGTCTCCGGCCAGGTGAAGCAGGAGTTCGAGAAGACCTTCATGTTCTTCCTGCCGCGGATCTGCGAGCACTGCCTCAACCCGTCCTGCGCGGCCTCCTGCCCGTCGGGCGCGATCTACAAGCGGGCCGAGGACGGCATCGTCCTGGTCGACCAGGACCGCTGCCGGGGCTGGCGGATGTGCGTGACCGGCTGCCCCTACAAGAAGGTCTACTTCAACCACCGCACCGGCAAGGCCGAGAAGTGCACCTTCTGCTTCCCGCGCATCGAGATCGGCCAGCCCACCATCTGCTCCGAGACCTGCGTGGGGCGGCTGCGCTACCTCGGGCTGATGCTCTACGACGCCGACCGCGTCGCCGAGGCCGCCGCCATCGCCGACGAACACGACCTGTACGACGCGCAGCGGTCGGTCTTCCTCGACCCGCACGACCCGGCCGTGGTCGCCGCCGCCCGCGAGGCCGGCATCCCGGACGACTGGATCGACGCCGCGCAGCGCTCGCCGATCTGGGACCTGATCATGCGCTACGAGGTGGCGCTGCCGCTGCACCCGGAGTACCGGACCATGCCGATGGTCTGGTACATCCCGCCGCTGTCGCCGGTGGCCGACGTGCTGCGCGAGACCGGCCACGACGCGGAGGAGGCCGGCAACCTCTTCGGGGCCATCGACGCGCTGCGGATCCCGGTGGAGTACCTCGCCGAGCTCTTCACGGCCGGCGACCCGGAGCCGGTGCGCGGGGTGCTGAACCGGCTCGCCGCGATGCGCGCCTACCAGCGCCGGATCAACCTGGGCGAGGAACGCGACGAGTCCATCGCCGCCGCCGTCGGGATGACCGGCGCGGAGATGGACGAGATGTACCGGCTGCTCGCCATCGCCAAGTATGAGCAGCGGTACGTCATCCCCGCCGCGCACGCCGAGGACGCGCACCGGCTGGAGAAGATCGCCACCGAGTGCAGCCTCGATTACGAGGGCGGCCCCGGGATGGGCGGCGGCGGCCCGTACGGCCAGGGGCCCTTCGGGGAGTCCTCCGGCACGCCGGTGCCGGTCCAGGTGGAGACCTTCCACATGCTGCGCGACCGGCAGACCGCGGAGGGCTTCACCGATCCGGGCGACGAACCCCGCCGGGTCAACCTGCTCAACTGGGACGGCAAGGGCAGCCCGAAGGGCCTCTTCCCGCCCCGCAGCCGCGAATCCGCACCCGTCGACGGAGGTAACCCGTGAGCCAGCCGACCTGGCGGGCGGTGGCCGCCCGCGCGGCGTCCCTGCTGCTGCGCTACCCCGAAGAGGAGGTGCTCGCCGCGCTGCCCACCGTGCGGGCCGCGCTCGACGGCCTGCCGGCCGAGGTCGCCCGGCCGCTGCGCGAGGTGGTCGCCCACCGGGAAGCCGCCGCGCCGGTCGACCTGCGGACCGCCTACGTGGAGGTGTTCGACTTCCGGCGCCGCTGCTGCCTGCACCTGACCTACTACACCTGCGGCGACACCCGTCGCCGGGGGGAGGCGCTGGTCGACTTCGCCGCCGCGTACAAGGCGGCCGGACTGACTGTCGTCGACGGCGAGCTGCCCGACTTCCTGCCCGCTGTCCTCGACCTGGCCGCCGCCGACGACGACGGGTGGCGGCTGCTGCGGGAGAACCGCGTCGGCCTCGACCTGCTGGTCGAGGCGCTGGGGCGGGAGAAGTCGGTGTACCGGCAGGCCGTCGCCGCCGTCCGGGAGATGCTGCCGCCCGCCCAGCCCGGGGACATCGCCGCCGCCGCCCGGCTGGCCCGCACCGGACCGCCGGTGGAGCAGGTCGGACTCGAACCATTCGGACTGGTCGACACGACTGGAGGACGCCGATGAACATCCTGCTGTGGGTGGTGTACCCGTACCTGTCGATCGCGATCCTCGTCGGCGGCCTGATCTGGCGCCACCGCTACGACAAGTTCGGCTGGACGACCCGATCCTCCCAGCTCTACGAGAGCAGCATCCTGCGGTGGGGCAGCCCGCTGTTCCACTTCGGCGTGCTGATGGTCCTGATCGGACACATCGGTGGCCTGGTGGTCCCGAAGTCCTGGACCGAGGCGGTCGGCGTCACCGAGCACACCTACCACCTCATGGCCGTGTTCATCGGCACGGTGGCCGGCTTCTGCACCCTGATCGGGCTGGGCATCCTGATCGCCCGCCGCCGGTTGACCGGGCCGGTCTTCGCCGCCACCACCCGCAACGACAAGGCGATGTACGTGGTGCTGGCGGGGGTGATCGTGCTGGGCCTCTGGGCCACGGTGCGGGCCAACGTCGCCGGCCCCGGCTACGACTACCGGGAGACCATCTCCCCGTGGTTCCGGTCGCTGTTCTACCTCAGCCCGGATCCGGAGATCATGGCCGGTGCCCCGGTGGGCTTCCAGATCCACATCCTGGCCGCGTTCGCGCTCTTCGCGTTCTGGCCGTTCACCCGCCTCGTCCATGCGTTCAGCGCCCCGGTCGGCTACGCCACCCGCCCCTACGTCGTCTATCGAAGCCGGGACGACCGGCCCGGACTGCGGCCGACCCGCCCCGGATGGGAGGGGGCGCCTCGGCTGCCCACCCCGCGCGGCGGTCGGACCCGCTCGCGCCGGTGACCACCGCCGCCTCGACCGCCCGGAGACCGCCACCGGCTGCCTCCGGCGAACAGGCAGCCCGACGTCCCGGCAGGGAGGAACCACCGGTGACCATCGCACCGCACCACACCGACAGTCACCATTCGTCTCGACCCGCGACGGAGTGGGCCGCGGCGCGGGCGCTGGCCCACCGGCTCCCCGCTCCCCTGCCCGCGGAGTCGGTACCGCTGGCCTCCGCCGCCGGCCGGACCCTCGCGGCGCCACTGGTCGCGGCGGTCCCGCTGCCCGGGTTCGACAACTCCGCGATGGACGGGTACGCGGTGCGCGGGCCGGGCCCGTGGCGGGTGGTAGGCCGTGTCCTGGCCGGTCGGACCCACGCCGTCGGGCCCCTGGTCGAGGGGACCGCGGTCGAGGTGGCCACCGGCGCTCCCGTCCCGGGCCGGGCGGACCGGGTCGTGCCCTACGAGGTCGCCGACCGCATCGGTGACGTCCTGCGGGCGGCGCCGGGCGACCGCTGGCACATCCGGCGCGCGGGCGAGTACGCCGCCCGCGGTCAGGAACTGGTGCCGGCGGGTTCGCCGGTCACGCCGGCGGTGCTGGGGCTGGCCGCGAGCGTCGGCCTCGACCACCTCACCGTCCGGGCCCGACCCCGGGCCCGCCTGGTGATCAGCGGCGACGAGGTGATCCACGCCGGACGTCCCCCGTGGGGCAGGGTACGGGACGCGATCGGCCCGATGCTGACCCCGCTGCTGTCCGCCTGGGGAGCGGACCTCCTCGGTCCGCGGATGGTCGGCGACCAGCCCGACTGGTTCGCCGAGGCGGTCGCGGACAGCACGCGGGACGCCGACGTGACGGTCGTCTGCGGGGCGTCCTCCGTCGGCCCGGCGGACGGGCTGCACGCGTCGTTGCGGCACCTCGGGGCCGTTGCGCACGTGGACGGGGTGCGGTGCCGGCCCGGGCACCCACAGGTCCTGGCCCAGGCCGGGGCCCACTGGATCGTCGGCCTGCCGGGCAACCCGTACGCGGCGCTGGTCGCCGCGCTCACCCTGATCGACCCGCTGCTCACCGGGCTGGCCGGACGGCCGCCGGCCGATCTGGACACCGCCGTCCTCACCGATCCGTTGCGCCTCGACGAGCGGAACACCCGGATCGTGCCGGTCCGGCGCGGCGCGCGGGGCCTGCGGCTGGTCGACGGGGCGCACCCGGGATACCTGGGCGCGGCGGCGGACGCCGACGCGCTGGCCGTGGTGCCGCCCGGTTGGCGTCCCGGCACCCCGGTCGGTCTGCGCACCCTGCCGTGACAGGTGGGGACGTCCTCCTGGCCGGGTCTTCCGGCCCTGCCGGGGTGGGTTGGCTCGAGCGAGGCTCGTACCGGTGAAGCGGACCGCCGCATTCCCCTTTGACGCCGCGACAGCAGCACGACGATCCCGACGGAGTTGAACGATGACCAGCATCCGTGACCAAGCCGGGTCCACCGCCCCGGTCGGGCATCCCGAGGCCACCTCCGGCGCCGCCCTCCAGCTAGCCGTGGCCACCCTCGGTTTCCTAGTGAACTTCTGGGCATGGGCCCTGCTCGGTCCGCTGGGCCCCGGCATCAAGGAACGGCTGGGGCTCGGCTTCGCCGCGCAGTCCCTGCTCGTCGCGGTGCCGGTGATCGTGGGCTCGCTGGGCCGCATCCCGGTCGGCGCGCTCACCGACCGGTACGGGGCCCGGGTAGTCTTCCCGCTGGTCACCGTCGCCACCATCGTTCCGGTGCTGACCCTCACCACGGTCTCCTCCTACCCGGCGCTGATCGTGACCGGCTTCTTCCTCGGCATCGGCGGCACCGCCTTCGCCGTCGGCGTCCCGCTGGTGTCCGGCTGGTATCCGCCGGCCCGGCGCGGCTTCGCCATCGGCGTGTTCGGTGTCGGCATGGGTGGCACCGCGATCGCCAACTTCACCACCGTCCGGCTGGCCGAAACCTACGGGGAGCGGGCCCCGTTTTTGCTGGTCGCGGCGATCCTGGCGGCGTACGCGGTGCTGTCGTTCCTGCTGCTGCGCGACGCGCCGGGCCCGGCCCGGCCCACCGGGTCGGCCTGGCAGCGGCTCGCCGGCGTCGCCCGGCTGACCGTCACCTGGCAGCTGTGCTTCCTGTACGCGGTCGGGTTCGGCGGGTTCGTGGCCTTCAGCGTGTACCTGCCGGCGTACCTGCGCACCGCCTACGGGCTCAATGCCGCGGACGGTGCGCTGCGAACCGCCGGGTTCGTCGTGCTCGCCGTGCTGGCCCGCCCGGTGGGCGGCTGGCTCTCCGACCGTCTACACCCCGTGCCGGTGCTGGTGTGGTGCTTCGCCGGGGTGGCCGGGTTCGCCGTCGTGCAGGCCTTCCAGCCGGCCCTGATGCCGGTCGCCACGGTCGCGCTGCTCGGCATGGCGGTGCTGCTCGGCGCAGCCAGCGGCGCGGTGTTCGCCTTGGTCGGCAAGGTCGCCCCCGCCGACCAGGTGGGCGCGGTCACCGGGCTGGTCGGGGCCGCCGGCGGGCTCGGCGGGTTCGTGCCGCCTCTGGTCATGGGCTGGGTGTACGGGTCGCAGGGCTCCTATGCCATCGGGCTGATGCTGCTCTCCGACGTGGCGCTGGCCGCCGCGGTGTTCACCGCGGTGAAGATGGGAGGCCTGGCCCGCCGCGCCGGTTGACGGTCTCGGTGCGGGCTGACCGGTGCCGGGTCTGGCCACTGACCGCTTCGTCAGGGCCGGGTCCGTCGAATGAACGGTGTGACCCGGGTCGTCGACGACGTGGCCATGGCCCACACCGGCATCATGCGCTGGAACCCCGCGACAAGAGGGTGGTCTCCAAGGACATCACCCACGAACCACTCATCGACGACGCGACCTTCGAGCAGGCCCAAGCCCTCCTGCACAGCAGGGCCGGGAAACCGGTGGACAACACGTGCGGCAGCGCACCCGCAACCCGTACGTCTTCCGCGGCCTCATCTACTGCGCCGCCTGCCCTTCCCCTCTCCGGTGGTGGCGACCTTCTTATCTGGACAGTGGAGGTTCTGGCGATTCTGCGAACGGCTCGTGGAGCCCCTACGTTGTCCAGCGTGCGTGTGACGAAGGTTGTTGATGCGCAGGCCGGGCAGCCGGGCGTGGAGTTGGTTGACGACGTCGGCGTGCCCGTGGCCGATGTGGCCGGGTTCCTCCGTCTATTGACGGTGCAGGACTACTCGCCGAACACGGTTCGTGCCTATGCGTACGACTTGCAGAAGCTGTACCGGTTTCTGCACGAGCGTGGCTTGACGGTCGGGGAGTTCCGGCCTGCGCAGGCGTTGAGTTTCATCGAGTGGTTGCGAACCCGTTCGTCCAGCCGTAAGGCCCAGCGGCTGGACCTCGCGCTGACCGCCGGAAACGGCCGCTTGTTGGCGGCCAAAACCTGTAACCGGGTGCTGGCCGCGGTGTCGTCGTTCTTCGAGTACCTGATCAGCATCGAACGCTACGGCGGCGCCGATAACCCGATCGTGACCATCCCTGACCAGGCAGCGGCCCGAGTCCCAGGCCGCCCTCGGGCGCCGCTGATGACGTCGAGTCCGCGGAGGCCGGTGCGGCGTGCGTTGCGGATCAAGACGGTGGAGTCGCTGCCACGACCGATGTCCGACGACACCTATGTCGCCGTGCTGGGTGTGCTGCGCACCCGGCGAGACCGCGCTCTGCTGGAGCTGATGTGGGAGGGCGGCCTGCGGCCAGGAGAGGTCCTGGGCCTACGGCTGGAGGCATCTCCTACGGACGCCGGCGAATCGTGGTGCGCCACCGGGCCGATCACCCGGCAGGAGCGCGGCAGAAATCGCGCCGGGACCGGACCGTCGACCTGCTTGAAGGCCGGGCGTTGCCGGCCGTCAGCGATTACGTCATGCACGAACGTCCCGCCGATGCCGACACCGGCTATGTGTTCCTCGTCGGCTACAGGAACGGCTGCGCACCGAGGAACGACTCATCGCCGACGCCACCGAACGCGGCTGGGCCCGCGAGATCGAACGACACCGCTGCACCGCCGACCGTATCCGCCGGCTCCTCGATGAACTCGGCCCCGCCGCACCCGCCAGGTCGTGAATCGACGATAGCAACGGCGCCTTTACAGGGACGCAACGCCTGGCGCTCCACGCGTTGTCCGCGGCTATGAGAGTGAGCCCATGGCCCGCCCCGGTGTACTCGTCAGCGCAAGACGCTCGCCACGACGTTATGCACATCTTCGACTGGCGGCTCGCCGCAGTGCTCGGTGAATAGCAGTTGCACGGCGCCGATCAGGGTTGGCGCCAACACCTGCACGTCCGCGTCGGCGGCGATCCGGCCACGCTCGTGCTCGGCTGCCAAATAGCTAGCCACCGCGGCGACCGCCTCGCCCGCCAGGGGGATCCGGGCGGTGCCGGCCGCGCGTAGCCGGTTGCGCAGCTCGTCACGAGCGATGGTGAGCACGATGATCGCGGACATGACCGGCTCGAAGAGTTCGAACATCGCGTCGGTGAGGTTGCCAGCCACGGTCCCGGTCCCGGCCGCATCGCGGAGCGCGGCACCTTGTGCCTCGACCCGCGCGATGCGCTCGAGCACCAGATCGACCAGGAACGCGTCGAAGTCGACGAAGTGCCGATGCAGCACGCCCTTGGCCACACCGGCCTCATCCGTGATCGCACGGCTGGTCAGCGCCGTGACGCCACCACGGACGAGCACCCTCGCGGCCGCGTCGAACAGTTGCTGGCGCGGATCGCGCAGAGCTACGCCGGTCGGCATGGATGCCCCTTCTCTAGTGGGCGATTGCCCATTAGAGTGGGCGCATGGTCACTCTACCGCCGCAACCGCACGAAGCACGCCGCGTCGCAGAGTCGTTTGGAAGCGATCCAGAGCGCTACGACCGCAACCGGGCGCCGTATCCGAACCCGCTGATCGAGAACATCGTCGCCGCAGCGCCGGGCCCGGCATTCCTCGACGCTGGCTGCGGGACCGGGATCGAAGCCCGCCAGTTCCGCGCCGCCGGCTGCACGGTCCTCGGCGTCGAGCCCGACCCCCGGATGGCCGAATTCGCCCGCGCGAGCGGCATCGACGTCGAGGTCGCGACCTTCGAGACGTGGGAACCGGCCGGCCGCACCTTCGACGCGATCGTCTCTGGCACAGCCTGGCACTGGATCGACCCGGTCGCCGGAGCCGCCAAGGCAGCCGAAGTGCTACGCCCAGGCGGCGTCCTCGCGCCGTTCGGCCACGTCTACGAACTACCGTCGCCAATCGCCGCAGCACTCGCCGAAGGACTGCGGCAGGCCGCGCCCGACCTGCCCTACCGACCGCCGACCGGTTCCATCCTCGACGGCTACCGCGCCCTCTACGACCGCGCCGCCGAAGGAGTCCGCGCATCCGGCTTCTTCGCCGAACCCGAAATCTGCCGCTACGACTGGCAGCGCACCTACGCCCGCGACGAGCTGCTCGAACTTATCCCGACTTCCGGCGGCCTAGCGAGCATGCCACCGGACAGTCTCGCCGAGATCATGTCGACGGTCGCCGACGCGGTCAACGGCGACGTCACCCTTGCCTATGCCACCTGGTGCCTGACCGCTGTCCGCAGGTCACCCACCGACGCCGCTCACCGCGAGGGAAAGCCCTAGTCCCACATCCGGTCGACTAGCATTGACAACGCGCTCAGACCGGCAGAGAGCAGCCCTTCGCAGCGTTCGATCCCGTGATCAGCGCTACGCGTAGTCACAGCTCAGGATCCACCGCCAGCGCCTCTGCAAGCGAGATTTAGACCTAATCCACGAATGGCGCTGTCCCATCGATACATGCGAATGTTATTTCCATCACGACGATGGGGAAGTGTCCAGATAAAGCAGGAACAGCCGGTCCCGTCGATGCGGGCGCCGATGTCGGATGCGCGTAGGCATAGCCAGCTCGTGTCGTACCCGAGCGCGGCCAGGTCGGCGTGGACGACGTCGAGTCCGCGCTGCTCGCCGGCCGCGCCGGCACGACCGGGCGCGTGACGAGCGTCGACATCAGCGACCACCTCAGCGAACTATTCTTCACTCTCTATTCCAGCCGCTTTGAGGCTCGCGTCCCGGAGTTCCTTCCGAAGGCTTGTGGGGATGATGTCAGTGATGGCTTGCTGGAACGCCTTGTCTGGTAGGCGCGTCATTTCCTGTCCGAGCAGGTTGAGAGTGTTGAGGGGCCAGACGCTGTTCACGGCGTACGAGGAAAGTGCCGCGTGGAGTAGAGCGTTTACGGCGTCATGGTGGCGGCTGAACTCGGATAGCAGCACGCTGAGCCACCCCCGCTTTCATGGAGCTTCTTGACCATGGTCTGATGGCCGTGGGGGAGGAAGTTGTCCGTGGCAGCACCGAAGAAGTACCCCGATGAGCTACGTCAGCGCGCTGTGCGTTTGTACCGCGAGTCGGATCCGAAGCCGGTGATCCGGCGCCTGGCCGAGCAGCTTGGTGTGCATCACGAGGCGTTGCGGAACTGGATCCGCCAAGCCGAGGCCGACGCCGACGAGCGTCACGACCGGCCGACCAGCGAGATGGCGGAGGAGAACCGCCGGCTGCGCAGGGAGGTCGCCGAGTTGCGGCGGGCGAACGAGATCCTGAAGGCCGCGAGCGCGTATTTCGCGGCGGAGCTCGACCCGACCCGGCGACGGTCATGAGGTTCATCCACGAACACCGTGACCAGTTCGCGGTCGCGCTCCTGCTACGGGTCCTGAACATCGGCGCCTCGACCTACTACGCGTGGGTGAAGCAGGTCGAGCAGCCCTGCGACCGCGACGTGGTCGACCTGGGTCTGGTCTCCAACATCCACGAGATCTGGGAGACATCGGGGCGCACCTACGGCGCGGACCGGGTCCACCGGCAGCTACGCCGTGACGGCATCCGCGTGGGCCGTAAGCGGGTCGAGCGGTTGATGGCGCAGCAGGGCTGGCAGGGGGCGTTTCTGCGTCGAGGCTGGCGCGGCGGCTCCACGCGCCAGGATCCCCGGCACACGCCGGCGCCGGATCTGGTCAACCGGCAGTTCACCGCCGACGGGCCGAACCGGCTCTGGGTCGCCGACGCCACCCGCATCCCCTGCGGTGAGGGCGTGTTCTGGTTGGCTGCGGTCCGCGATGCGTTCTCCCGCCGGATCGTTGGGTGGAAGACCTCCGACCGCTGCGACACCGACCTGATCCTCGCCGCCCTCGAATACGGCATCTGGTCGCGCGACGTCCGCGACGGCCAGTTGATCCACCACTCAGATCGCGGGTCGAACTACACGTCGTTTCGCTTCGCGGAACGCTTACAGGACAACGGGATCCTGCCCTTGATGGGATCCGTCGGCGACTCCTACGACTGTGAGACTTTGAGGCGCCGTCAGGCGGCCTGACTCTTGCTTACGACTGACCCCGCAGTTCGGGTGTCCTTGCTGTTGATCTGTCGTCTGCCTGGCGGTGCAGCACCAGTGGTGCTGGCCGGGCGGGCAGTGACCTCATAGGAGCCTGATCGCAGCAGGTCCCGTCACAGTCCCGTCCACCCGGCCGGCCAGCGTCACGAACCCCTGTCGCCCTGGTCTGAGCTGGAGCCCGCGATGTCAAGCATGAGCCCCGACCCGCGTCGACGTCGAGTCGTCATCGGCGTCGACACCCACAAGCACGTCCACGTCGCCGTCGCCCTGGACGACATCGGCGGCCGCCTCGACGCCCGCTCATTCCCCGCCGACCGAGGCGGCTATGAACAGCTGCTCGACTGGGCGGCCGGCTTCGAGGCGAAGAGGCTGATCTTCGCGATCGAGGGCACCGGCTCCTACGGCGCCGGACTGACCTCCGCTGTCCGACGACGGGGCCTCGGAGTCATCGAGGTCCTGCGCACCGACCGCCGCGACCGTCGGCTACGCGGCAAGAGCGACACCCTCGACGCCGAGAACGCCGCTCGCTCGGTGCTGGCCGGTAACTCCACCAGCGTCCCGAAGACCAACGACGGCATCGTGGAGATGATCCGCCAGATCAAGGTCGCCAAAGACGTCGCGGTCAAGGCCCGCACCGCCGCGATGATCACCCTCAAGGCAGTGCTGGTCACCGCCAGCCCCGAGCTACGTGAACCTCTGCAGCCCTTGTCGAAGATGGCCCTGATCGAACGGTGCGCCGGCCTGCGCCCCGGTCCGGTCACCACCGTGCTCGCCGCAACGAAACACACCCTGCGCTCGATCGCCCGCCGCTGGCAACAGCTCAACGACGAGATCAAAACCCACGAAGCGATACTCGTCGAGCTCACCGGCCAGCTCGTGCCGCAGTTGGTCGCCGCGTTCGGCGTCGGCGCCGACACCGCCGCCGAGATGCTCATCGTCGCCGGCGACAACATCGACCGGGTCCGCTCAGAACCCGCCTGGGCGAGGCTCTGCGGCGTCGCACCGATCCCCGCCTCCTCCGGCATGACCAACCGGCACAGACTCAACCGCGGCGGTCACCGCCAAGCCAACGCCGCCCTCTACCGCGCCGTCATCGTCCGCATGCAACACCACGAACCCACCCGCGCCTACGTCGCCCGCCGCACCGCAGACGGCAAGACCAAAGCTGAGATCATCCGCTGCCTGAAACGACTCCTCGCCCGCGAGATCTGGGCCCTGCTCCGCCCTCTCCGCACGACCACCATCGCCACTTGACAGCTATAGGAGCGTCAACGCGCTGATGGAGAACTTCTGGTCGACGTTGAAGATCGAACTCGTCTACCGCACCTCATGGCGGACCCGTGACGAGGCCGAGAACGCGATCTTCGCCTACATCGACGGCTGGTACAACACCCGCCGCATCCAGAAGGAACTGGGCTACCTCAGCCCAAACGAGTACGAGACCGCCTGGCACAGCCACCGAACCGAGCCAGCCGAGCCACCTATCGCCACCCCTGCACCAGCCGGCAGCAGGTAACCACCGCTCCATCAAAGCGGGGGGAACTCAGGGTCCGACGTACACGCACCTCCCGGCCACGATCCCTACCTTGAGTCCACATCCTCATGCGCTGTTCTGGCTTCCTGGCCGTTCAGCCACCGGGCCTTGTCCGCGCCGATGGTCACCCAGGTGGTGCTTGTCGAGCAGGCGCAGCGCTTCCTTGATCTGCCGGCCCCGCAGTACACCGGCCTCCCGGGACGCGGGGAGGGCCGTTCAGCCGTCGCTGCCTTCTGCAAGGTCGAGTACCTCGGGTAGGCGAGTAGCCGGTGCTGGTTCAGCTGCCAGTGCTGACGGGTCGATCGTGGTGCAAGGCGTAGGCGATCACGCCGTGCCAGATCGGGTTGTCGGTCATCATCGGGTCGATGCCGGTCAGGCTGGCGTAGGAGGCCAGGTAGGGCTGGCCGATCGGCTCGTCATCGCCGTTGAGGTGTGCGCCATGAGCCGGACCGGGGCATGGCCTGCGGCAACTCGCTGAGCGGTGTCCAGCGTGGTGATGTGCTCGCGGACCAATTCGGCAGATAACCCGCGACGGCTCGTCCCGGAAACCCTTGTTTCCGGAACGGGTCAACCCGGAACAAGATCACCCTTAGCGTGACTTTCCCGAACATTAGTCCTCACGGAGCCAGGTCGCCCAACTCCTTGTAGACCTCAGCGAGGTCCGCGAGGACGCAGACGAGGGTGATCGACTGTTTCTGCCCGGTGCTTACGCGCCTGAAATCGAACCCCGGATCGGCGAGTGAATCTGGACCCTCTCCCTCAGTGATCGCGGCGAACCAATCCACAGTAGAGTCAAGGGGCGTCCAGGTTGACCCGCTCCCGCCAGAAGGCGACGTTGTTGCGAGTGACGAGGGTGTAAGGGTGGTCAGGGCCCAGCACCCGCAGCACATCAACGAGCAGATCGTCGAAGGCGGCGGCAGCGCCAGCGGCATCTCCCGCCTCACCACGCCAGGCAGCGAGATTATTGCGGGTGGCCCGGATATCGGGGTGGTCGGGGCCGAGCACCCGCAGCTGGTCTTCGAGCACGCCCTCGAAGGCGGCGACTGCGCCAGCGGCATCTCCCGCCACACCACGCCAGTGGGCCAGGTTGTTGCGGGTGTTGAGAGTGTAGGGATGGTCAGGGCCCAACACCTGCAGCACAACAACGAACAGCTCCGCGAAGGCGGCGGCAGCGCCAGCGGCATCTCCCGCCACGCCACGAAGGGAAGCAAGATTGCCGCGAGTGATGAGAGTGTCAGGATGGTCGGGACCCAGGACGCGCACCCGGTCGTCGAGCACGCCCTCGAAGGCTGTGGCCGCGCCAGCGGCATCTCCCGCCACACCACGCCAGTGAGCGAGGTTATTGCGGGCGGTCAAGGTACCGGGATGGTTGGGGCCTAACACCCGCAGCACATCAACGAGCAGATCCGCATAGGCGACGGCAGCACCAGCGGCGTCCCCCGACTCACCTCGCCACCGAGCCAGATTGTCACGGGTGGCGAGAGTATCTGGGTGATCAGAGCCCAATACCCGCACTCGGTCCTCGAGTAAGCCCTCGTAGGCGGTGGCCGCACCCGCAGCATCCCCCGCCTCACCACGCCAGCGAGCCAAATTGTCGCGGGTCATAAGGGTGCCGTGGTGGTCAGGGCCCAACACCCGCAGCACAACAACCAACAGCTCCGCGAAGGCGGCGGCAGCACCAGCGGCATCTCCCATCACGCCACGCCAGCGAGCCAGATTGTTGAGGGTGGCGAGGGTGTCGGGATGCTCGGGGCCGAGCTGGTGGGCGGCGCTTTCGTGCAGGGTGTGCAAGTAGGCGACGGCAGCGGCAACCTGACCGGTGCCCCCGAGGCTACGGCCTGCGGTGAACAGGATCGTGTGGGCCCCGTGCCTGGGATTCAGCAACAGTGGCTCGGTCTGGGCGTGCAGGACAGCCGTATTGGCGCGCAGGGCTTGGGCGTGCTCGCGGTCGCGTTCGATCTCCGGCCAGATGGCCTGCAGGGCGTCGGCGGCGATGACGGCTAGCTGCGCGGTGTGGTCGGTGGGGGTGGCTTCCCGGACCACGCGTTGCAGGAGTCCGTGGACCCGGACCATGCCAGCCGCGTGATCGACAGTGGTGAGGCTGAGGCGGGTCAGGTTGTCCAAGGCGTCGGTGAGGTCGTCGACGTCGATCGGCTTGCCGGTACGTGTGCTCAGGTAGGTCTGAACTGTGGAGGTGGTGAACACCTCGATGGGAATGCCGTTGGGGTCGAGTAGAGCGGCCAGTTCCAGCACCGGCCGGGCCACACCGGGCGGGATGAAGCTGTCGGCGCGGTCAATGGACAGCGACCAGGTGACCGCGACCGGGTACGGGTAGTCATCCGGCAGTGCCCGGGGAGCCAGGTCGGCCAGTTGTCGGCGGCCGTCGGCGAGGCGGCGGCGATAGCCGGCGCAGGTCATGCTCGTCCGGTCCAGGATGTACGCCGCAGCCTGCGCCAACGCCAGAGGGAGATGCCCAAGGTCGACGGCCAGGTCGGCTGCCTCCTCGAGGCGGCCCGGGACACCGGCGAGCTTGGCGCTCAGGTAGGCGGCCGACTCGTCTGGGGTGAACACACCGACATTGATGACCTGCCGGCCGGCGGTGAGGGCACTATCGGCGCTGCGGGTGGTGACAACCGTCCGTCCCACCTGAGTGGCCGGCGGCCACAAGCCACGCAGATCATTCGGGTCGGCCACATCATCGAGGACGATCAACCAACGCCGTGGGGTGGTGGCCAGCCAGGCCATAAACCGGGCGGCGGCCTGGTCCGCGTCGGCGTCCTCGATACCGGTGACATCGGCGGCGGCTTGGGCGTACGCGGTGACCACCCCTGAGCGGGACGTCGCCGACACCCACACCAGCAGATCCAGAACCCCGCCGTCCCACAGCCGGTGGGCCAGGCCGGCTGCCAGCTGGCTCTTCCCGACCCCACCGAGTCCGGCCGTCACCTGACACACCACGGCCCCATCCCCCGCCGCCGCGGCGTCGAGCTCGTGGTCAGCGGGGCGATCCTGTCGGCAATGCACCACCGGTGGCACTACACCTACTCGATGCGGCCAGGTCACCAGTGGCCGAGAAGGGAGATGAAAGGTGTTGTGCTGGGTGTTGGTACCGCCCACGTTGATCTGCAGTCCCTGCGCGTGTACCTCCGGCCGCGGACCACCATCACGGACGGCGTCGGATCCGTTGCCGGGCTGGCGGGTCACCGGGATCCGAAGCTGTTGTGCTGGGTGTTAGTGCCGCCCAGGTTGACCTGTGCGCCCTTGCTCGCGCTGAGGTCGATCCCACCCGGTGGCACCGGCTGGGATCCGGCCACTACCGGCCCGGTTTCGGACAACTGCTGTGGACGAAGAGGAAGCAGGTACGGAGCCAACAACCCGATGATCGCGACCACCACTCCAGCGGCGCTGCCCAGCTTGTCCGCTTTATCCAACCCGACCACTGCCAGGTAGACGACAAGCCCCACCACGGCCAGACCGGCCATGATCCGACCAGCCCACAGCCACAGGGCGCTACGACATGGCACGTCAACCTCCCCCAACAACCAGCCTTCAGCAGGACTACTGATTGTAGGAAGTGGACACACCAACCGTGGCTAAGCTGGCTCGATCCGTCATCGTGTCCGAGAAATCGAAGCGTTCGGTGAGGGGATCCGCTGCGACGGTCCTCGACGACGACGCCCCGGGCGAGGACGTGCCGCCCCGATCCGCGGCCGGGGCTGCAGTCGGGTTCCGCCACCCCATCTAGTCGCGCCGGGGGCCCGTTCTGATCAGCGCGAGCGAGATCACGATCATGACGAGGCCGAGGCCTGCCAGGACGGTCGGCGCCTGCAGGAGCAGATCCTCCGTCGCGTACCCGTCGGGCGTGGCAGCCCGGGTCGGATCTGTCCTGTCGACGCGTACATCGAGTAACTCCCCGACGCGGAACTCACTCTCGTCGAGTTCGCTGGAGAACCGCTCCCGATACCGCACGCCGTCGAACGTGTAGTCCACAGTCAGCCTCGTGGCGGAGAACGAACGCGTGATCCTGAACCGTTCGACGTAAACCACTTGGCCTGTCGTCTCGGCGCCGACGCGAACCCGCTCGTCGATCGCCTCGTTCAGCCGACCGGTGAGCAGCATCCCCGCGCCGATCAGAAGGGTGCCCAGGACAACCACGAGGACCAGCTTCAACTCCCGCCAGCCGAACGGGCTCTCCACCACCGGCCCTCCTCGCGTCTCGTCCGGCGGCCTGGCTAACTCCGGGGTGGCAGTGGTGCGACCGGGCGGACCGCGGTGAACTGATCGTGCTCATACCGGGTGGCGGCGAGCAGCAGCAGCCATTCGTCGCAGCCCTGCCACGGGTAGAGGTCGGCGGCACCGCCGCGTACGGCCCTGGGCCCGTCACCGGTGCGTGGGCGGGCATCCGCCGGGGCGCCCACGAAACCGGGAATCCACACATCAGCGCAAATCTCGGCTGCCGAGCCCATCGCGGCCAGCCCGAACGCGTTCTCAGCGCCGGCTGTCCGCCGCTCATCACCGAAGTCGTCGAGCAGTTGGTCCTCGCCGGGTTTCTCGTCGCCGCGGAAGGTCAAAGTGGTGGTGCCGGCTCGGGCTGCGTACTCCCACTCGGCCTCACTGGGCAGCCGGAACGGCAGCGCGTCGAGCAACTCGTCCAGGTCTCCCTCGAGCCGGGCCGCGCCGGAGTCCGCGCTGGCGTAGTCGTCCTCGTACTCGGGCAACCAGTGCTGGACCTGCGCGACCGTCAACGGGTGCCGGGCAACCAGGAACGGTTCGACCCGCACCTCACGTACCGGCTGGGCGTCCCCGACACCGGCGAAGAACGACTCAAGAGTGTCCTCGGCTCCCCCACTGCGCTCGATCGCACGCACCGCCGCCAGTTCCGCCTCGGACAGACCCATGCGAAAAGTCCCGCCCGGCACCGCCCGAAAGACCACGCCGGACGGGATATGCCGCCAGGCCGGCCGCCCGGCCACGATCTCCTCGGTCCACACGACGCCGAACGCTAGCAGCCCAGGCGCCACCAACCGCACGGCCTCAAACGACGAGCAGTGGACGTTAACCGGCCCGTTCCTGAGCGCCTGGAGAGCCAAGCGGGTCTCGGTCGCGGGCCGCCACGGGGAACAGGATCTGCGGGAAACGGTGAACGCGATCCTGTACCAGAACCGAACCGGCTGCCAGTGGGCGTATCTGCCGCACGACCTGCCGCAGAAGCCGGTGACCTACTACTACTTCGGATTGTGGCGGGACGACGGTACCGACACCGCGATCCATGACCTGCTGCGCTGCCAGAAACGGGAGAAGGCCGACCGGGCCGAGGACCCGACCGCGGTCGCGGTGGACACCCAGTCGATCAAGGCCGCGAACCACGTCCCGGCCGCCACGACCGGAAAAGACGCCGGCAAGAACGCCTGTTCAGCCTCAATGTCCTCACCGAGAGTGAGCCAGGAATATTCACTCCAGCCCCAAAAGGACCTAATCTCCGTAACCGCCCTCTGAGACCGGGATCAATGTAGCGACACCCCCACGTGCGCTGAACTCCTTGTCACCCACCCACTGAGCATCATTGAGGCTCGCAACCTTTGCGCCGTTGGTCGCCCGCGCTCCCGTCGGCTCCTTAGCCGAGCCCGCGCAGGGCCCGGCGGCGTTGCTCGCGGAGCGAATCGGCCCGCGGTGGCGGTGGCGGGACCGGAGACGACGCGGCGGCCTCGGCCCTGCGCACCTCGGCGCCGCAAGCATCGGTCTGCCGCAGGATCCGTGCGGGCTCGTCCGGGGCGGCCACGCCACGAGCAAGTAGTCTTCGACCGGGGCGGATACGGACTCATCAGGCGCGGTATCGCGGCCTCGCCCGCGACTACGAACGGCACCCCTCCATCTCCGAAGCCCAATCCGCTGGGCCGCCATCGCCGGCATGACCCGCCGCATCACCCGCAGCCGACCCGCACGCCGCCAAGCCCGCCGCACCTTCACCTGGACCTGATCAACCCGATCTCAACACGCTTTAAGACTGACGTGAGCCTGAACATGTGACGGCTTCTATTCGGTTACGTGATACTCATTCCAGCCCACGGAGGCCAACAGGCGGGCTCCACGCTTGGCCATTTCGCGAGCACCCGCAGTGTAGTAATGGCCCCTTGCGTCCTGCCTCGCCCCAGTCACGGGATTGACAACTATTGAGCCGGTAAGCATTGACTTCTTGGCCCCTGCAATTATCGCTCGCCACGTCTTGAGGCTTTCGCGATGATCCGTCATCGCACCAATAACCGTCTCACGCAGTTCATCTTGAGATTGGGCACCTAGCGACACCGTGAGAACATCTGGATTTGCCCTAAGAAAGCGAATTGACGAATCGACCGCTAAATCCATGGGAGTCAGATTCAGAACGACTCGGCTAATGTCGGGCAGATCACGGATCGCGTCCAACGCCGCATCCCTTTCGCACGGCCGCACGCGGTATCCAGGAATGAATACTTCAACAGCGAGCGCCAGTTGGTAATCTTCAACCCAATGAGCTACCCATGAGGCAACCTCGGCCTGCGTGGCGTGGAATTGCATAGAAAGTTTCGTCATAGTGCCTCAATTGTAAGCCACGAAGTGCATCTCGACTCCCGCGCCCTCAAGGTCAGAGATGGCCTCCGCTTCGCGCTTGATTGGCGCACCGTTCGCAGCCTTCTTCCCCACGTTGATGCCGTAGATTGAGCCGTCTTGACGACGTACAAGGATGTCAGGGCGTCGAGCCCCCTTGAAACCCCCAGGCGTTGCGATAGCTCGTTCCGGCAACACACCACCGCCCGCGATGATCTCTCCATCGACAACAGACCGGCCAACGGCCTCGATTTTAAGATTATGCGGCCCGGTTCCTGCCGGCTTGGGACCCCGCTTCGCGCCCTTCGGGCACGTGTTATGAACCAAAACTGGGGTGTCACCAACAAGAACGTAGTACGTATGAAGGTTGGCAACCGTCAGGTTGTACGCCGCTTGGGAGCGAGAGTTCGCGCCAATCCCTCTAATAACCAGTTGCCTACCGTCATGGGTGAGAAGAGCATCACCCGCATCGAGCTCCTCGGCGGGCTGCCACTCGCGATCACTTGCATTCCAAAACGGGTGGTCGTTGGTCGTCGCTACCGATCCGCCATCGAGGGACAGAAGGCGCAGCTCGTCTTCGTGGATCCAGAGGTTGGTGATGCTTTCGGCACCACTTTCCCCGGTTTCCGGGTCAGTTGCAGCAACTATGTCCCCGACCCGCAGGTCTTTCATCCTCTTTTTGGTGCCGTCGGCGAGCAGGACTTCTGTGTCGCCGGAGAAACTACAGGCGCCGCCAGAGGCGCCTCGGCTTCCCCCAAGCGCCGGTGATCCACCAGATCCGCCGTCCGCCGCTGCCTTGACATTCGGTCGAAGGCCGACCGCTCCGGGCATGCCTGGTAGGTCATCCAGGCCGCAGACCTGGGCACAGACGGAGTCGGCGCGACCATCGAACAGCTGATTGTACCAATCACCGCATTCCGATCGGCCAATTTCATCGCATACGAGTAGTGCTAGCTCGATTTCGGCTTGCAGCATGAATTCGGGGGAAACTTCCCATCCGCCGCTGGCTGCGGCGAAGTGGGCTCCACGGTGGTTGTTCCACGCTCTGGTGAACTTGTCGATGTCGACATAGACGGGAACGCTGACATTCTTGGCGGGCGATCGCGGGTTGGTGCGTGGTCTTTGGGGCGCGCTACCAGTAAGGTGCCGGGATTTGCCATATGCCTCGTTTTCGCTCGAACCGCATCCGCCGGGGCAGTCTCCCTTTGCGACGTCGTAGCCGTAGCAGTCGAAGATCGCGCAGTCTTCTTCGATGAGGCCGCTGGGGTCACTGCGGGTGATGGGGCTGTTGCTGGCGTAGCTGTAGCCGTGCCATTGCTGGGGGTTGGTGAGGTCTTGCAGTGGGTCGACGCTGATGAATCGGCCGAGTCCTGGGTCGTATTCGCGGGCGCCGAGGTGGATGAGTCCGGTGGGGTCGTTGTCGCCGCCGACGAAGCCCTTGGGGTTGGCCCAGGGGATTTGTGATCCGCGGGGGTTGCCGTAGGGGGTTTGGTAGCGGCGGGTGACGGTTTGTGTGCCGGAGTTGCAGGCGCGGTTCGTCGCTGGTGTCTTGGCGGGGCCGGCAGCGGGAGCTATCGGTGATGAAGACGGCCGCAGATGCCAGCCGTGCGCCGGCAACCTCCATCACCGCGCGCACCGCGCCTCCGGTCAGCTCCGGCACCAGGAGGCGTGCGAACTGTTGGTTGGCGGGAACGGCCCCTGCGACGGTCCATGACCCTGGCGCGCCGGTCGGCGAGGTCTCGATGACGACCCTGTCTCCGGCCGCCACGGCAAGTTCCACCATGAGTGTGCCGTCCACCAGGGCACAGCCGAGAAGGACGGGTCCTGAGGCGCTTACGGAGCTGCCAGCGGGCGGCGTCGACCTCAGGTTCTGGATGGCGCTCGGCGGCTGAGGATCCCCTTCTGATGGGAAGAGCCCGTCGCCGTGCGGTGCGATGACAGCCAGCTCGCAGTTGCCGCCCTGTCCGGTGCTCATCAGCAGCGCCGAAGCGGTGATGTTCGCGCTGCCGGTCATGCCGGCGGTCTTTCCGTCAGGGGTACGCCACTCAATCAGCTTTCCGTGCCAGGCCCGCCCGGCACTGAGCAGAGTGAAGGTCTGATCAACGGCAGGCGCTGCCGCACGGGCCAGGGCGGCACCGTCGAACATAGCGATGGAGGGCTGCACGGCAACCCGTACGGCTTGCGGCTTCATCCGAGTGACGATGGCTGTCGCTGCGCGGGCTGGCGGATCGTAGAACGGGGCCGCGAGGCGCAACTCGTCTACCGCGTGCGCCGGCAAGTGGTTCAGCAGCGGTTCGTGGAGGTTGCCGAACGCCCGCACCTCCGACCACTGGTCATCAGCCTTCTGCGGCCGCATCCGCTCAGCGACGTGCCGGACTGTCTTGGCGATCCAGCTAGCCAGACCGACCGCGTCTGGCAAGTCTTGCAGCCAGTCCGCGACGTCATCGTTCCCGTTGCAGTCGCTGGCACCGGCAAACAACACCAGCCGACTTGGAGAAGCCGGCGCGAAGACCACCGCCACCGCGGTTGGCGCGGTCGGCGAGTGTACGACAACGTGGAATCTGCGCCTGCAGCCCGTCGGCTACCCGCTCGTGACCGCATCGACGTCAATGGCGGAAATCATGTGCGACAACGCCACCGGAGCCAACGGATCCCGGCCTGCGCGGGTCGGCTGCGTCGTACCGTGGTACCCGGCACAGGTGCTTTACAGCCAGAGTCGCTACCCGAGCCTGGCTTCGCATGTCTCGCGAGCCCAAGGCTCCGGACTGCCCGGCGCAACCATCACCAACCCGCTCAACCGCAACGTCGACACGGCCACGAACAACCTCAACCGCAGCCGCGCCTGCGGGGACGCACCCAGCCTCACAGGCAAGAGCTGCGACGAGTATCCGCTGGCCTCAACGTTCCAAGGACTGGCGTTCGGTGGTAGCCGGCGCACGTTCTCCGGCTGCAACATCAGCGCGCCGACCAACGTCACCGGACCGTCTGGTGCCAGCGCCTGCATGATCACGGCCAGTGAAAACAATGCCCAAGGCGGGTTAATGGCCGCGTTCTACTACGACTACCGCGTACTGCACAGCGACCCATTCCGCATCGGCATCAGCAGCTAACACCGGCACACCATCGGCAAGGGCACATCGTTGCGGGGGCCGGTTACTCGTGGCCCTCGCAACGATGTGCTGTCAGCCCGATAGGTGGGGCAGGATGATGTCATGAGGCATCCTGCGCGCGTTCATGTTCAGGACCACGGCTTCCTCGTGACCGACCGCGATGTTGACACCGTGTTCGGGACCATGGACTACAGCACGGGCCTAGCCGGAGTCATGGCCTCCGCCGCGCTGCTGTACGCCGGCATCGACCGCGGCCACGTCCTCGTCACCGCCGAACCATTCGACGAGCGTCCCGCGCTGGAGACCGGCACGCGCTGGAACGAACTCGACTCCTGGGAAGACGTCGCTGAGGTCAGCCTGTACGTGCCTAACGGGCACCTCACCGTCGAGGAACTTGAGCAACCACCAGAACACGAGCGGGTCAGTCTGCCAATGCTCAGCATCCAGGGCCCCGGGCACTACCGGCTGCGGATACACGCCAGCGGCCGGGACCGCCACTACGACCAGGTGCTCGACCAGTCAGATGAACGATTTCACCTCATCGCCTGGCCCGAACCTCCGGCTCCCCCACTGATCATCAAGGCCGGATCCCGGTGCGGCTACGGCCTGCGGCTAGCCCCCCTTCCACTCGCGCCTCCACCGCCTGAAGTCACGCAGGACGAAGACGCGGAGGCAAAACGCCAAGCCATGCAGTTGCGCAATCTGCTCGATGGCTGAACCGCCGTGGCGGTCTTGGCCCACGGCTTCCTCGATTTCCTCGCCGAGGGGTCTGTGGATGAGACAGAGCCCTTCGCGAGACAGGCCCTCGCCGAGGGCTTCAAGGATTTGGTTGCCGCCACCGAGGATTCGTTCGACGTCGCCGTGCCGCGACCGGAGGACCTACCCGGCTAACGAGCAGTGATCATGGGTTGGTCGAGGATGCCAGCGAGGCGCAGGCGTTGCCGGTGGGTGTGGAGAAGGTCGGCGGCTGCGGCGGAGTCGCCGAGGGCGTTCAGTTGGTCGGCGGCGAGCTGGTGGAGCTGTTGGTTGTAGGGGTCGATGCGGATCGCCGCTTGGAGCAGCCGTAGGCGCTCGTGCGGGTCGGTTTGTGCTGCTGCGGCGGTGGTGTGGGCGTCGAGGGCCAGGCGGCGTGTGGCTTCACGGGGTGGGTCGATCCATGGCCAGGTGTGACCGGCGGCGAGATCGCCGGTGTAGGCGTCGATCACGGCCTGCCAGCTGCCGGGTGCGTCTGTGGTGGCGCTGTGGTGGGCGGCGGCCTGCAGTCGCCACAGGTCCACGTCGGCGCGTGGGTCGAGGTGGTAGCGGCCCTCGGTGTGGACAACCATGGGGTCGGCGGTGGTGGCGCGGATGGTCGAGCGGAGGTCGCTGAGGGTGGTGTAGAGGCGGCCGGTGACAGTGTGGGCGGGTAGGCCGGGCCAGAGGGCTTGTACGAGTTGCGTGGTGGTGGCGCCGTCGGGGTGCACGGCGAGGAAGACGAGGATTTGCAGGGCGGCGCTGCGGCGGATGGTGACCTCGTTGCTGTCGATGTGCAGCGCCGGACGGCCGAGCACCCGCAGCCGGATAGCGGTTGCTGTGGTCTCGGTGGGCTGCCGCGGTGTGGGCGGTGTGACTCGGCTGGATTGGCGGGGAATCTTTGCCTGTGCGCGGTCGACCGGCCGGGCTGGTACGGAGGCGGCGGGGTCGAGTACTTCGGTGGCGGGCTGGGCCAGGACGGCGAGCAGGTCCGCCGCGGCGGTGCCGTCGAGGACACACATCCGTGGCCGTGGTTGCCCGGTCTGGTGATCGACGGTGTGGCCGTGGCGGTCGACGCGCCAGGTGGGTAGTGGTGCTCCGGCGTCGAGGGTGACGACACGGGCGCCCGGGAGGTCCGGTGGTGCCGCCGTCGCGGGTCCGGCGGTCATCACGAGGCTGGGTATACGGCGGTCGGCTGTGGACGACGTGCGGGATGCAGGTAGCAGGACGGCGGCATGTTCGAGGGTGTCGATGACGTGCAGGCCCGGGATGGTGGCGACGGTCTCGGCGACGCTGGGCAGGAGCCTGGTGAGGGTATTGCTGGTGATGATCACCGGGGTCGTGTCGGTGGGGTCGCGCAGCGCGGTGAGGAGTCTGGTGACGAGCAAGCCTCGGGCGGCGTGGTCGGCGCCGTCACCGGCGAGACGAATGCCGGCTGGGGGCAGCGGCGCCTGCATTGCGCCGGTGGTGGCTGTTGGCGGCGGTGGTTGGTCGGCGATGACTGCTTGGACGGCGGTGATGGTGGCGGGTAGGGGTGTCAGCTGGGTGGCGTTGGTGTCGGGTTGGCCGGGTTGGTGGGCGCGACGGCGGCGTAGCCATACCAGGGCGGCTGCGGCGGCGATGTGGTGGGCGGTGTCGTCGGGTAGCCAGCCGCCGGGCACGACCACCCCACCGCGCTCGGTCTGGGGCGTATCGGAGGGGTGCTGCAGTTCATCGGCGGTGACTGGTGTCGGTGGGTTCGGCGGATGGGTGGTGGGGGTGTGGGCGGTGGTGAGGGCGGCGGCGCCGGCGATGCTGGTGGCGGCGGCCTGCCATGGGGTGGGTAGCGGCAGGTGGCGTACCCATCGGGCGCCGGCGCGCAGTCGGCGGGCGGCCGTCACGGTGACGGTGTAGGTCATGCCGAGCCACAGCAGCCAGGCCACGGCGATGAGCCCTGTGGTGAGGGTTGCCGGGGTCAGCGGGTCGGTCAGCCAGTCGCGTAGTTGCGTGCTGGTCGGCCAGCCGGGCAGGTGCGCTCGGGTGAGGGTGGTCAGCAGCCACGGTGGTATCGCCAGGACGGCCAGCACGACGGTAGCGCCTGCGAGTCGCCGGGCCCCGTTCACCGCGGCTCCTCCCCCACGTGCGTTGGGCGGTATCCGGTTGGTGGGGTCATTGCGGCGGCCGGTGGGGGTGGTGGGGGCGTAGGAGGTGGGTCCACATCTGGCGTAGCCACCAGGTGGTCACGGCGATGGCGTAGATGGCGCCGAGGATGCCGGAGGCGGGCCAGGAGACCAGGGCGGCGGTGATGACGGCGAGGGGTGCGCTGAGGATCAGGCGCAGGATCGGCTGGGACACGACGGCCATGACGGTGCCGATGCCCAGGAGCAGGCCTCCGGCTCGGCCGGCGAGGTCGATCCAGAGGATCAGGTGGGGCCACCGGTCGGCGGTCAGGCTGTATTGGATGAGCAGCATGCCGGCGGCGGCGGTGATCACGGAGCTGGTGGGGAAGGCGAGCAGTTTCGACCATCCGCCCGCGGGGGTGCGCCATTGCCGGGTGGCGATGAGGGCCATGACGGCGGCGGCGGTGATGGTCGGGGTGATGGGTAGCAGTGTCCAGCGCAGGAAGCTGTTGACGGGGTAGCCGACGTAGAGGCTTCCGACGACGGCGTACATGCCGCTGACGGCGACGCCGAGGGAGGCTGCGGCGAGGATGCCGGTGCCGGTGTGTGTGCCGGGGCTGGTCGGGGTGGTGGTGCGGTTGGCGATGGTGGAGGCGAGGACGGTGCCGGCGCTGAGGCAGGCGATGACGGCGAAGACGGCGGCCATTGTCAGCTCGCCCCAGTTGAGGATCGCTTCGCGGTACATGAGGGAGCCGCGCCACTGGGGTGTGAGCAGGAACTGGGAGACCAGGGCGAGGGATGCGAAGCCGGGTAGGGCGATCGCGGCGGCGCGCCGTACCGGCGGTATCGGCTCGTCGGTCGTGGTGGGGTCGGTGGTGGTGTTGGTGGTGCCTGCGTCGGCGGCGCCTCGGGCTGCGGCCAGGGTGGGCTGGTCGACGAGGGTGGGGGTGATGCCGGCGTCGGTGAGGGTCTGTGCCAGTAGGGGTAGGCGGGCGGTGCCGCCGACGCAGTAGACGCCGGTGAGGTCGCGGGGTGTGAGTTCCGCGGCGGTGATCGCTTCGGTGGTGAGGTGGGCGATGCGGTGCAGGACGGGCTGGGCGGCTTGGTCGAGCAGGCCGGTGTGGAGCACCACGGCCGGCCCGTCGGGTAGTGGCACGGTGACGGCCGGGTGGTCGGTCAGGGCGTGTTTGCCGGCGCGGAGGCTGGCCGTCATGGCCCATCGTTGCCCGCCGGTGGCGGGTGGGTTGGTGGTGAGTGTGGTGGTGAGGGCGTCGTCGATGGCGGTGCCGCCGGCGCTGGGGTCGGCGAGGGTGGCGAGGACTTCGAAGCCTGCGGGGCCGCGGCGCAGGACGCTGACTTCGGCGGTGGCGCCGACGTCGCAGACGGCGATGTAGGCGCCGACGGGCAGCTGCAGGCCGGTGGCGAGCAGGTGCCCGGCGACGGCGGTCGGCGCGTCGATCAACTGTGGTGGTGGGAGGCCGGCGCGGTGCGCGGCGTGGCGCATCCAGGTGCGTCGTCGCGGGCCCCAGCCTGCCGGGACGACGAGCCGTACGTCGTCGATGCCGGGTCCGGTGATCTGGTGGGCTTGCTCGGCGACGTGGCGCAGGGTCGCGGCGACCAGGTCGAGCGGGTCGACGTCGGTGTCGGCGACGGTGAGGCGCTGTTCGGAGGGTTGGCGGGGGTGCGGGATGAACCGGTGCGGTGTGGCCGGCGCGGCCCGCCAGGCGTGGTGGCCGGTCACGGTGGTGCCGTCCTCGCTGAGGAGGACGGCGCTGGGCAGGGCGGGTTCGCCGTCGAAGAGCAGCGGCGTCCAGGTGCCGTCCGGCCATGCCAGTACGGCGGTGGTGTCGGCGCTGCCGTAGTCGATCGCCAGCCGCGTCTGCCCCGATCGCATGGATGTCAGTCAAACATGAGGATCTCATTCACGTCATCCCTGAATCACTCACCGCAACCGGCCGCGGTGCCCAGCAGGGCCACAACAGCGAACGCCGGGACCGACGATCGGCCCTGGTTCCTCTGGGTCGCACGTGGCCACTTGACCTGCAGCGGCATCGTCAACGGCATGCCGCACTATCGATCATTCGTCGGGAGGACGACATGCGTGACTCCACCAATCCGATCTCAGCGCACGGACAAGCCGTGGCGAGCCGATGGACGCAGGCGGCGTTGTCCTGCGAGCCCGCGGACCAGGCGCGCGCGGAGGCAGCCGTCCGCCTCGCCTACCGCAGCGCCGGGCATCCCGAGCCGTCGCGGTTCCTGTGGTGCCCCTCTCCCCCGGCCGCCCCTGCAGCAGGTGCGGCAACTGCTCGAGGACGGGCACACGTCGCTGGTCGCCTCGGTCCGCCGCTACGCCCTCAACAACGCGCTGGCAGCAGCACGAGCCCCGATCTGGGAGCAGACCAGCGACCACGACCGGTTCACCGCCTTCGGCGATTTCCACGACTTCATGGAATGGCACGGCTACTACGGCGAGCAGCGCTACGACGGCTTCGAGGCCCGCTACAACCTGATGGAGCACCGGTACCTCTGTAACCCGGTCACCGAGGGCGAGCGGTCCGCGCTCACACCGGTACTGCAGGCGGTACGGCAGGTGTATGAGCAGGTGCTGGGTCCGGTCTGGGCGGCGGTCGACCGTACCCTCACCGGCGGCTACATCATGCAATTCGTCTGGTATTGGAGCGACGAGCAGACGATCGTGAAGCGCAACGACGAGGGACGCGCCGTGATCCGTTACTGCCTGGATCCTCGTGACTGGTTCTTCGATCCGGCCTGGAACCTCTACCCCGACTGGCTTGTGCTCGCCGCGATCGACACCTACCAGCAGGTGCTCGGCACGGCACCCACCCCAGGGTGGGAGGGGTGCCGTGACGTGGCGTTGGCGGCTGGGCCGTGGTGGCCCCTATCGGGGGTGGCCGTGATGATGCAGCGCCCCACCGTTTTGCGAGTCACCGGCGACGGCCTGCTGCACGGCGCCGACGAGCCGGCGCTTGTCTGGCCCGACGGCAGCACCCTGTGGGCCCGTGACGGTGCCATCGTCCCAACCGGGTGATCGCCCCGCCGGCGGGATCAGCGCCTCATCCGATTGCGCCTCGGCGCTGGAGGGCGGGTCGTGTGGCGACCCGCCCTCCAGCGCGTCGGCGCCGCCGTCCGCGGGCGCGCGGGCGGGGCCGATGACGGATGGCTCAGACGTTGCCGTGCGTCGGTGCTTGTGCGGTCAGGCCTGAGGCGGTGCGAGGAGTTAGGAGCTGCAGGTGTTCAGCATGCTCTGCAGCGCGGACTTCTCCGACGACTGCAGGCTCAGCCCCCAGTTGTACTTCACGGTGATCCACATCTTGCTGTAGGTGCACCGGTACGACGACAACGGCGGCTGCCACGTCGACGGGTCCTGGTCACCCTTGGCCTGGTTCACGTTGTCGGTCACCGCGATCAACTGCGGGCGTGTCAGGTCGTTGGCGAAACTCTGCCGTCGACTGGTGGTCCAGCCACTGGCGCCTGAACGCCACGCCTCCGCGAGGGGCACGACGTGGTCGATGTCGACGTCGGCCTTCGACCTGGGCGAGTAGCCCTTGGTCGCCGGACAGGTCGCAGAAGCCGACGTGCCACCGGTCCGCGGTCGTGGTCCGGGAGGCGGCCTGCTCATCCCAGGTCCAGTGCGGCTTGCCCCGGCGGACCTCGTCGATTCCGAGCACCGTAACGGGCTCGGGCTCGGCCGGCAGCACCGCGGTGGCGTGAGTGGTGAACGCGGCCGCGACGAGCGGCCACGGGATGCCGTGGTCGCGGGCGGACTGCGCGATCGTGCGCCCGCCGCTCCAGCCGCCTGCCGCAACCGGGTGGTCAACCTGGCACGGGCCGGCACTTGAGCGACCTGTCCGGTGAACGACCTGCGCGGACAGGCCGACGTTGGTCAGTACAGTACCAGCGTCGTTTACGCCAGCGCAGCCTCACCGGCCGCCCGGCGACCGGCAGGTCCCGCGGCCGGGTCGTGGCCCACTCCTTCACCCGCACTGCTCGCTGCCCGCACTGCGGGCAGCATCGTGCCTGTTCACAACCGGTGGACAGGTCCGCCACCGGGATGCCGGCGGCAACCAACTCGACTCGCTCGGCCACCAGGCCATTCAGCCCCAGTAGCAGGGCCGTATCGTTGACCATGCTCGCAGCTCTTCACATGTGACCATCCGAACTCGACACCCGGATGATCACCGATGGGCTGCGAGCCCTACACATCCGGGTCACCGTCTGCCCGCGAACCCCACTCAAGTTCGAAGAGCCGTCATGCCCCGAAGCGGCGTGTGATCGCGCCTCCTCAGGACGCCGTCGCCGTCACGATCCGCTCGTCCATGGCACCGCTGCGCAGCGTGTGGACGACGAAGTCGGCCGCGTTCCGGGCCGCCAACGGCTGCATGTCGTCCGACTTGTCGTAGCCGCGGTCGGCGATCGCCTTGACCACGATCCAGTCGACCTTCTCGGGAGCAGCGGCTGCGTAGACGCCGGCCCCCTCCATCTCGCCCGCGATGGCCTCGGGGTCGATCTCCTGCAGTTCCCGGTGCAGTTGGCGGGAGTTGACCAGCGTGCTCGACGACAGGATGGTGCCGAAGTGCACCGGGCACCTGGTCCAGGTGTACTCGCTGGCGCCAAAACGCTGGTACAGGGCCTCCGAGGAGGAGACGAAGTCGCCCCGTATCCGGATGATCGGGGGCTGGCCCGGTTCCGGCTCCATCACCTTGCGGTGGTCGATCGCCCGCAGCTTCCGGGACACCACGATGTCGCCGAGGCTCTGCTCGTCCTCGCGCAGACCGAAGCAGATGCCGGCGAGGATCAGAAAGTCCGGCGCCAACCGCTGGATCAGTGCGGCGGCGGTGATCGCAGCGCCTCCGGGGTCGACCGCACCTGGTCCGCTCTGCGCGAGGACGACCTGCGCCCGGGACACCACGCCGAGATCGAACACCACATGGGTGTTGAGGGGCTGCGGCTCAGGCTCACGGCCGTTGGCCGCCTTCAGGGCCGCGAAGAACGCATCGCGTTCGGTTCTCGTGGCCACGAGGATCAGGACAACCGATCTACGTTCGTTGATCATTGCTCTCAACTCCCTTGCGTTCGAGGACCGATGTCGGGCGTAGCGGTACAAGGCGACGGCGAGCACGACGACTCCGACAGCCGACATGACGCTGGTCAGCCACCCAACGATCACCGACTGGGCGGTCGCCGGCGTGATCGAGGGTGGGTCGTTGAACAGCAGCCGCTGCGCCAACCAGCGCACCGCGCTGCCGTAGTTCGCCGGTCTTCCGGCACAGTCCGCCTGGGCGCACTCCTCTCGTTCCCACCCGGCGATCAGCACCGCCTCGCCGAGGACCACGACGGCGACGGCAACCAGGTACAGAAGCGCGACGGTGCCCGTGTCGAAGAGACGTAGCGGCGGACGATCGGGCTGGCGCAGCGGCCGCTTGACCATGGCCTCGGGATCCGAGCCGGCGGCCACGCTCCCGGTGGACCAGGCGGCGGCTCTGCGGCGCATCGGGCTGCTGGTGATTCCCTGCGTCAGGCACACGAGTGTCTCCGTGACGTTGATGATCGGCGCCTGAGCACCCAACTCCTGCAGACACCGCTTTGCCTGTCCGGTGATCAGGTGGCTCAGCCGTGCGGTGACGTGACTCAGCAACTCGCCGCCGGTGGCCGGATCGACGTGGTGACACAGGACCATCGACCACCGGGTGCCGGGCAGGGTCCGCGCGGCCACCGCGCCGGGCGCGGGACGGGGATTGCGGACGGCACCGAGCACCGACCGCGCGGCGTACAGGACCAGTGCGGTCATCAACAGGGCGATGTAACCCACCGCCACCAGCGCCAGAGCGAGGCTCGCCACAAGGACGAAGGCGGGGCCGAGCAGGGCACCGGTGAGCGCGACGACCAGCGCACCGAGCAGGCACACCACCGGCGGCGCCGTGAGCAGCACGGCGTCCCAGTGCCGGACCAAGCCTCGGGCCACCCGTAACCGGCCGGCGAGCGGCGCGACCGCGTGGTCCGCCGGCGGCTGCAGCATCGCGAGCGAATCCGGATTCCGCCAGACCAGCCGCCCCTCGTGGCCGGCGACGTAGAGCACCATCGGCAGTGGCGCCTTGCCTCGGAACACACCGAGAACACTGCGCGGGCGGACCAGGTCCATCGCATCGCGGCCGAACTCGGCACCGCGGATCGACCGCGCGGCCGCGCGGCAGTCCCGGTACGACGGTGGGCTGCTGCGCCACTCCGCCACTGGCTGCGTGGTGATCAACTCGGGCACCCCGAGTTCCCGGTGGGTTCGCCGTACTTGACCACCATCAGCTCGATCCTTGTGCTCGTCGCAGGGCTGCTGCCGGCCGGAGCGGACTGTCCCACGACGATCCAGTTGCGGTCCACCAACGGGAACCGGCCCTGCCCCAGTCCGTCCTTCGGCAGGAGCAGATAGAAGCCGGCGGCTCGCAGTGCGTCCTGTGCAGCCTGCAAGTCGCGGCACACCACGTCGGGCACCTTGCCTTCGACGGCGTTGATCGTGGGTTGCGGGTCGGTCGGCTTGCTGACGTTCAGCGTCACGGAGGTGGCGGTGTCGGCGGACGTCCCGGCTTCGGGGCGTTGCGACACGATGACCCAGTTGTCCTTCTCGAGGATCATGCGCCCCTCGCCGCTCGCATCGACGACGTTGATCGACAGGATTCCCCGCGATCGAAGCCGTTCCTCCCCCTCCGACAACCGCAGACCGGTGATCTCCGGGATCGTCGCGGTGCTGTCGTCGGTAGCGGATGGTGACGGAGTGGGGGTCGACGGCCCGGCGTCGGTCGGGGACGGTGCGGGCGAGGTCGGCGCCGCCTGGGTCGGGGCCGGGTCCGTCGTCTCGTTCGTCGGCTCGCTGCCGCATGCGACGAGTACGAGCAGCGCGCAGGAGGCGACGAGAGCGAGTGGTGAGGCATGGCCTTTCACGGAGACCTCCTCCATCCGGTCCACCAACGACGACTGATCCGCTGTCGGGGGCGCAGGCGCCGCCCGAGGCGGACAACCGCCAGCACGAAGAAGAGCAAGGTGAGTACGGCGAGCATCGACATGTTGAACGCGTACTGCCCGGTCGTGTGCGACCAGATCGCGTCGTGGTAGGCCGTCGTCGGGGCAACGGCGCGAAGGTCGGTGGCGGAGGCGGCCGCCCCGAGACCCCACCGGGTCGGCATCAGCATCCCCAGGACCTGCAACAACCGGTCCCCCGACATGTCGCTGGTCACGCCGTTGAAGGCGATCTGGGCGATGGATGCCGCCGTTGTCCAGGCCACCGCCTGCTCCAGCTTCCTGGCGTGTACCGAGATCAGCAGGCCGAGGGACATCGCCGTGACGCTCAGCAGCGCGAGCGTGACGAACAGCTGCCAGGTCGGCGGAATGGACAACCCGTGGACGGGTCCCGGCTTGAGCCGGGTGAAGACCACGGTCACGATGGCGGCCTGCGCGACCGCGAGGACCGCGTACACCGACCAATTGGCGAGCAACAAAGCGGATGGCTTCATCCCCGTCCGGTACTCTCGCCGGACGATCGCGAACTCGGAGACGACGTTGCTGTACGTGAGAGCCTGACCGCTCAGCACGGCCAGAGTGGTCAGCAAGCTCAACACCATCGGGCCGGACTCTCGCGGTGCGCCGGGTTCGGCCGGGCCGAGCCCGTCGGGACCGGTCACGAGGGCGGCCAGAACCGCGGTGACCGCCGCGATGAGCATCGGGCTCGCCGCGACCATCACGGTACGCAGCCGGTCGAGGAAGCCCCGCTCCGCGCGGTTCTTGCGCTGACCGTGCGACAGGACCAGGGCCCACTGCCGGGCGATCAACACCGGAACCTGGCGGGCGGCCACGACGGCGGCGTGCGGACGACGAATACGGTTGGCGCGCTCATCCGGTTCCCGCGCGGCGAGGCCGGCCTCCCGCGCGGCCTCCGCGACCTCCGGTCCGGCCTGGTAGGCGCCGGCGAGCGCGGTGGCCACCTCCCCACCCGGCTCGTCGGGCTGTTTCGCGAGGGTCGCCATCAGGTCCGCGTAGCTGGCCGCCTGCAGCGCTTCGCACTCCCCGCTCGGCGCACCGAAGTAGACGGGACGGCCCCTGCTGCCGACGACGAGCGTGGCGTCGGCCAGATTCAGGTGCTCGTTCGAGTGGGTGACGGTGATGACCGTTCGTTCGCCGGCATGGGCGTACCGGCGCAACAGCTTCATCACCTCGCGGTCCATGTGGGAGTCCAGGCCCGAGGTCGGTTCATCGAGCATGAGCAGGGTCGGGTCGGAGAGCAGTTCCAAGCCGATCGACACGCGCTTCCGCTGGCCGCCGGACAGGTTGGCCACGAGGCTGTCCAGATGCTTGGTGAGGCCGAGCCAGGAACAGATCTCCTCGATGTGGCGTTCACGGTCCCCCTTGTGCCGGGGGCCGGTCGAGCGCAGCCGATCGGAGTACCGCAGCAGTCGACGCACGGTCAGGGTGGTGTGCAGGCTGTCGTCCTGCGGAACGAACCCCAGCATGGACCGCACCTGCTCGGCGTGCCGGTTCAGGTCAAGGCCGGCGAAGTACAGCGACCCCCCGGCCTCCGTCGACAGTTCCCGGGTCAGCGCTCCGAACAGCGAGGACTTCCCCGCCCCGGAGGGTCCCAGGATGGCCACGACCGTCCCCGTGCGCTGCACGAAGGACATCCGGGTCAACCGACCGGTCTCGTCGCTGAGCCCGTGGACGATCAGACCCGCGGGGCCGAGGCGGGTCACCAGCAGGTGCGTGGCGTCCTCGCTGACCCGGTACCGAAACCGGTCGAAGTCGAACGAGTCTCCGGGTCGGAGCGTCGCCGACCGCACAGCGCGGCCGTCGACGTAGAGCTCACGACCGTGCCCGAGGTGCCGCAGGCGCAGCCCCTGTCCGGCACGCTCGATCCGGAAGTGCCGTTCGCTCACGTCGTAGCCCTCCACGAGCACATCCGACGGCGGCACCTTCGATCCGAACACGGTGACCGGGACCAGCATGATCACCTCAACGGACCGAGGAGGCGGCGGCGGGTAGTCGACCTCAGCCCGCTCGTGCCCGGGCCCGTCGTGCTCCGGCAACGCCCACTGGGGGATCTCCGGGTCGAGCACGCCCAGCACCTGGTTCACCCAGGGGCCGTCCGGGTGCGACCGCACCAGGCGACGCCGGTAGGCGGCCAGTCGCCGGTGGGTGTGTTCGTGAATGCGTCGCACCCGGGCATAGGCCACCTCCCGCTGCACGGTCGCCTCGCGGCCGGCCCGGGCGAGCTGGACCTCCGCGTCGGTCACCTCCCGGTGTATGTCACGGATCATGGTGAGCACACCCGTGCGGCGCTTGTGCTGCTCCCGTTTTCGGCGGTCTGCAACGATCCGGGGGTCGGCGGCCTTCTCACCGGTCCGCCGTCGCCCGAGTTCCTCGGGTGTGAGCTCGCGGCCGAGCGCGGCGCTCTCGGCTTCGGCCCGGCGCAGCATCGCTAGGCTGCCTCGCTTGCGCGCCTCCGCCCCCACCATCGTCTGCCCGGCGCCGAACAGCAGCGTCTCCATGCGCAGGTACTCATGGTCGAACGCGTCCTGCGCCCGGCGGATCAGCACCTCCCGGTGGGCGGTGGTGACCCGGTGCCCTCGGGTCCGGGGTCTGGGCGGGATGCCGGACCTGCCATCCCGCCACCCCTGGTACCAGTCGGCGGCCCGGGCGAACGGCCCGTACCGGATGGGTTTCACCGGGTGGTCCCGGACGGGCAGTACAGCCGGACGACGACCGACCGGTTCTTCGCCGCGGGTCCGGGTATCAGTACGCCATTCCGGTCGAGATCGGGAACGTGGCCGTCCCACTCTGTGCCGACACCCTTCGTCGTGATTCGGACGGCGGGTACACCGAGTTCGACGAGGATCTTCTTCACCGCCTCCGCCCGCTCCAGTGAGAGCCGGCGTCGCCCCTCCCGGGTGCCGTCGGTGGCGGTGGTGCCGATCAGGTCGATGCGTTGGTTACCAGCAGTCATCGTCGGTGCCAACTCGGCCAGCGCGGAACGGGCCGCCGCCGGGTCCACGAAGACCGCCCGGTCGGGCAGGAAGCCGACCTTTCCGCTGTTTGGCAGCACGGTCTGTCCGCACGTCACCGGCGTCGGCTCGGGCGGGGGCGAAACCGGAGTCACCGCCGGCAACTGTCCCGACCGGGGCCGGTTCGCCCCGGGTCCGTCGAAGACCGCAACGCACCGGGCTCCGGCCTCGGTGGCCACCGCCTTCCAGATGGCGATCAAATTGTTGTGCGTCCGCTGGTCGAACGTCGGTTGGGGGGCGACCGTGTCGCCGATTCCCACCAACACCACGACGCGCCCATTCAGCTCGGGCAGCAGCCGATGCTTCTTGAGGAACGTCGTCACCTCGGTGGGTTCGGCCGCGAGCAGCGCGCCGTCACGGAAGTCCAACGGAGCAGTGGTCTGCAGTCCGGAGTCGGCCAGGACAACGGTGCCACCGTCCTCGGGAACGGACCGGGCCGCCAGACTCAGAGCGGCAAGGACGTCGGCCTCTTGCTGCTCCGCCCGTACGTTGGCGAACTCGGCGTCGACGCTCTGCCGGAACCGCTTCAACTGGACGTCCCGGCCATCGCCATTGCCCGCCGTGGACTTGAAGGTCGCGGAGAAGGCCTTCTCCGGGGTCCCGTCCAGCCGAATCGCCGAGACGGGGTGTCCGCCGTCCAGGCTCCGGTCGATGAGATCCGACACCGCCTCAGGCAGGCGAGGATCGGGGGTGTTGGCCCGGGCGCCGTAGGCCACCGCGAGGGGCCCGGTGGGAAGCTCGCAACCGTCCGCCACGGCCGTGGCACCGGTCGGACCGCCCGGTGCGGGGACGGGCTCGTCGCTGCCGCATCCGGAGAAGCCGGTCAGCACCAGGCCGGCGGCGAGCAGCGGCGCGACCTGTCGCACTCGGTTCGTCGAGCGGTGGATCATCATCTCTCCCTTGCCTCAGGCCTCTGGCGGCCGTGGGGGGTGGTAGGGGTTGCGGTCGGGTTCGAAGAGCGCGTCGGTCAGCGCGGGGTCCTTGGCCCGCTGGGCCATGACCAGCCGGGCGTGTTGCTTCAGCTCCTCTGCCAGCGCCAGGCGCCGATCGCTCTCCCGGCGGAGCACCTCGACGGCCTTCTGCTGGTACGACTCCTGCAGTTCCCGGTTCCCGTTGGCGACCTGCATGGCCAGGGCCGCCCGGGCCGCCCGGCGGGCGGCGAGCGCCTTCGCGATACGCGCACGCAGGTGAGCGCTGTGGGCGGGGTTGTGAGTGAGATATCCGCCGATTCCGGCGACCAGTCCGGTGGCGACGTACAACGCGACGAACACGATCGCCGCCGGCCCCAGGTGGAGTTCCGTGCCGGCCGCGGCCGGCACGGCCGGCTCGCCCTCCCGTTGGATGACGCCCGCCACGCTGTCCGGCTGCTGCGCCAGGCGTACGTAGAAGGCGGCAGCGCCGAGGACCAGCCAGCCGCACACGCACAACCAGGGCAGTGGGCGTCGGATCCACTGGACTCCGGCCCGCCGGTCGCGGAAGGTCGCGCCGGCGGCGTGGGCGAGGAAGAGCACGACGGCCGTGAAGCCGGCCACGATCATCAGCGCCATGCGTTCGGTGAGTTCCGGCAGCACCACCTTCACTACGCCGTAGAACTGGCCGTAGTCGGCGGCAGCCGCGGCGGCGAGCACCAGCAGATGCACGACGGAGCCGAGCGGACGGCCGGCGAGCAGTGCTGCGTCGTCGTAGCCGTTGCCCTTCTGCCCGTCGAAGTCGGGCCGCTGGCGATCGGTACGTTGCAGGCTCATCGCGGCCGCCCCTGGTAACCGCCGGCCAGCCGCTCGTGAGCGAAGTCGTGGGCGAGCGTGAGGTCTTCGTACCGTTGGTAGTAGTAGCGGGTGAGAGCGCCCTGCCACGCCACCACGGCGTCCGCCGCGGCGAGATACCGCTCTACGTCGACCTGGTACTCGGCGTAGTGGACGGCCAACTCGGCGAGCCACGCGTCCGCCCGCGCGTTGATGAGGTTGTCCAGGGCGTGTCCCGTGCACTCGTCGATGGCCTCCGGGGCGAGCCGGTCGACGTAGCGGTCGATCTCCCGTCGCGCCGCCTCCGGGTCGACCGGCTGCGGTCGGAAGGGCCTCGGGGTCGGAGATCCGCCCAGCATGAACCGGCCGAACAGACGGCCGATTCCGATGCGCATCCGCAGGGGCGTGCCCAGCGTCATTCCTGCCATGACGTCCTCACTCGTCTCCCGACCCCGTCCAGCCGGGAAGATCCGGTCCGATGGGGCGTAGATGGCTGTTGAGTTCGGGGCCGTCGTCGTGCGAGCGCACCAACTGCTGCCAGTAGGTGGCCACCCGACGCCCCGCGTGTTCCTTGAGCCGGCGCTTGCGCGCCTGGAAGGCTCGTTCCTGGTGCCGGAGGGTTTCGGTTATTTCGGCCCGGTGCCGCAGGTGGAGCTCGAGGTGGTCGCAGGCCCGCTCGTGGGCGAGTTCGGCGTTCGCCAGCCGCCGTGCGTGTTCCGCCAGTCGCCGCTGACGCACCAGACTGTCCGGACGGTCCGCCTCGGCTGTGCGGCGCTCCTTGAGGTCCTCGTCGGCCGGGGCCTGGCGTGCGAGGTCGAGCTTGGCCGCGGCCTCGACGACCTTGCGACGCCACTCCTCCACCACCGGTATCAGCGCCTGCAGTTCCCGGGCGAGCGGGTCCTGCACGGCGAGGAAGACCGTGTCCTCGGTGGCGATCTGCTCTTCGGCTCGCCGGCGGAGGGCTTCGAGCCGAGGAGTGGTGACCAACCGTCGGGTCTCGTCGAAGTCGGATCCCGGGGCGGTGCTGGCCTGGACTGGTTCGCCTTCCTCGTCGGTGGCCTGCCGGGGCAGCGCGGGGACACGGCGCTTCCCGTCACGCCACCCGTGGAACCAGTCGGCCAGAGCGTGGTGCGGCAGGTACCGTACCGGCCGCGCGGGCGCGGCTGTCCATTTGCGATAGACGTACGTCTTCCTCACGTGTCTCCACCTGCCGTCCAGCTCGTTCGGTGCCGGCCGCAGCGGTCCTATGCGGCGGTGGCGACGGCGCCGGAGGGTTCCGTCCTGACCGGACCCACCGGCGCCGTCGGCTACCAACATGTTTCGGTTGCTTCCGGTACCAGCGTTGTGTGAACTTCTACCGAATCTCTACCGGGCTCTACCGGCACGCCCGGATGCGGTTGTCCCAGTTGGTGCCGGTCGGGCAGACGCCGCCGGCGAGGACACCGCGAGCCGGGTCCACCGGTGCGGGGAGGAGTGCGGCGAGCGCGACGGCAGCGGTCGCGAGCCGCAGTGCGCGGCGACGGCGGGGCGATGGGCGCATGATGATTCCTTCCGGATGCGTCAGGGAAGCAACGGACGGGATACCGCGTTGCCCACCGCCCGACCGGACGGGAGGGCGGGGCTGGCCTACCCCTGCACGGCGCCGTGCGCGCGATTGGCTCCCGAGCCACCGACGACAGGTCCCCCGGTGGCGATGTAAGGCCTCCACATCAACCGGTCGTACGTCCACGGCCAGCCGCTTCAGCCTTGCTGTGAGAATGACACTAAGTTTCGCCCCGGCTTTGTGTCAAGAGGACAGTAAGATACTCTCGTCGAGTGACCGACCGTGAACACCTCTGGCTCCGTCTCGCCGTCGACCTCGTGATCCTGACGGTGCGGGACGGCCAGTTGCAGGTGCTGGTGATCGAACGCGCGAATGACCCCTACCAGGGGCGAATGGCCTTGCCGGGCGGCTTCCTGCGCGCCGGCGAGGACCTGCGCCAGGCAGCCGAGCGGGAGTTGGTCGAGGAGACCAGCCTCGACGGCGCGGTCCTGCACCTGGAGCAGCTCGCCACCTACGGCGCCCCGGACCGTGACCCACGGGGCCGGGTGGTGAGCGTCGCCTATCTGGCCATCGCTCCCGACCTTCCGATCCCCACCGCAGGGTCGGACGCCTCCCGAGCTTGCTGGGCACCAGTCGAGGATGTCCGGGACGATCTCGCGTTCGACCACAACCAGATCCTGCGGGACGCGGTCGAGCGGGCTCGCACCCGTCTCGAGTTCACGACGCTGGCGACGGTCTTCTGCGGGCCGACATTCACTGTCGGGGACCTGCGCCACGTGTACGAGGTGGTGTGGGACGTCACTCTCGATCCCCGCAACTTCAGCCGCAAGGTGGTGCAGACACCCGGCTTCATCGAACCGACCGGCACCAGACGGATACCACCGACGGGCCGGCCCGCCGCGCTGTACCGGCGCGGGAGCGCCGAGGCTCTCCATCCGCCGATCCTGCGGGCCTCGCCCGGTACGGACGGCTAGGTCGCCTCGCGGTCACCGCGCCGGATCCGGCCGTCGGGCAAGGCGGTCCTCGGCTGGCACGCCCGTCGCCGCGTACCGCTCGTCGATTCTGCCCCAGGCGGCGCGTGCGGCGTGCTCGTCGTCCTGGGCGGCGAGCGCCTCGGCGAGGGCAGCGAGGGCCTGCACCTCGAGGTAGACGGCACCGCAGGCAGCAAAACACTCCACGGCACGCTGCAGTGTGGAGATCTGCTCTCCGGGCCGGTCCAGGGCGGCATGGAGAGTGGCCATGGAGACGTGCACCCGCCCTTCGAGCACCGCGTCGGCCCCTTCCCGAGCCAGGTCGGCCGCGACCGCGAGGCGCTGGCCGGACTCCTCGTACGCGCCGGTCTGGCATGCCACCTCACCCAACCCGTGCACGGCGTACGCGTGACCGATTCCGGTCGCTTCGGGGTACGCCTCGCGGACCGCTTCGAAGGCGGATGACGCCCTGGCCACATCGCCTTTGGCCAGACAGGTCTGGCCCAGCCAGTACGTCGTCTGCGCGAGCAGGCGCGGCTGCCCGAGCATCTGGGCCACCTTCCCGGTCTGGTGCAGCACCTCCAACGCTTCGTCGTGTTCACCGAGGTCGAGGTGCGTCTGGCCGATGAAGCGGAGGGTCTGCCACGTGCCCACCGCGTCCTGGCTCGCTTCGTAGCACGCCAGCGCCTCCCGGAACAGGGCGAGGGGTCGGGTCAGATGACCGCTGCGGCGCAGCGCGTTGGCGAGCGTGCGTAACGCGATCGCCTGTCCGTGCCGGTCGCCGCACTCGACGAGCAGGTCCACCGCGCGCTTCAGCTCCGGAAGGCCGGACACGCCACCGCGTCGGCTCGCGACGAGCGCCGGCTGGCCCAGGCAGGCGAGGATCACGCCTTCACCACGCGTGTCCCCCGCGTCCCGGCACGCCCGCAACGCGGCCTGGTGCGTGGCGTACCAGTCGCCGAAGTACCCGCGCACCGTGTAGAATTCGTGCGCGGACACCGCGAGGTCCCAGCAGAGGCCGACGGCCCCCAGCTCGGCACAACGGTCGACCGCCGCGCGGATGGTCAACCGCTCCTTCTCGAACCATCCGAGCGGCGCCTGCGTGACCTCTTCCAGCACCATCGGAGGCGCCGCCCAGTCGGGCTCGTCGCTGTGCACCACCTCGAAGTCGCCGCCGTACAGCGCGGCATGCGCACTCCTGGCAAGTGTCAACAGCGCCCGGTACGTCCGGAGCACCATGGCATCCCGCTCTCGGGGGTCGGCGTACGCCCTCAGCGCCCGCCGATGGGCGTACTCCCGGGTCAGGTCGTGGAATCGGTACCGCACCTCGGACTCGACCAGCTCGATCATGTTGCTCGCGGCGAGCCGGGACAGGGCCGCCGCCGCGTCGACCCCCGTGCCGTCAAGCAGAGCGGCCGCCGTCCACAGGCCGAAGCTGGGCAACTGCAGCAGGCCGAGCCCAAGGAAGAGCAGGCGTGCGTCCTCGTCCAGGCGGTCGAAGCCCGCGCCGATCGCACGGGCCACGCTCTGCTCGCCGTACGCGAAGGCCTCCGGCCCCTGCCGCGCCAGCCGCTCGGCCAGCTCCGCAGTGGGGCGGGGGTGGTCGTGCACCCGCAGCGCGCCGGCGATGCACAGAGCGAGCGGCAGCCCTCCGCACAGGCGCACCACCCGGTCGACCGCCCCCGGATCGCCGCTCAGGTCGATGCCGGAGCTGACGGCCACACGCACGAACAGCTCGGTGGCGGAGCCGTGGTCCAGCGGCTCCAGCGGGGGCACGTGATGGGCGCCGGCGATCTCCGGGAGCCGCCGCCGCGACGTCACCAGTACGGCGCAGCCGGGGTTGGCGGGGATCAGGTCGCTGATCTGGGCACCCGTCGCGGCGTCGTCGAGGACCACCAACACCCGTCGGTCGGCGAGCAGCGTGCGGTACATCGAGATCCGCTCCGCCTCGCTGTCCGGCACGGCGGGCACTCCGAAGGCACGCAGGAACTGCGCCAACACCTCGCTGACGTCGAGCGGCTCGCCCACGGTGCCGCGCAGTTCGACGTACAGCTGCCCGTCGGGGTACCGGTTGCTGGCCAGGTGCGCGACCCGTCGGGCGAACGCGGTCTTGCCGATCCCACCCGGTCCGGAGATCACGATGACCGGTACCGTGCGCCCCGGCTCGCGAGTGAGCAGCCACGACGCCTCGGCAAGGAGGTCACTGCGGTTGACGAAGTCGGGCGGGTCCGGTGGGAGCTGGCGCGGCACGGGCACCGCGGCCGAGGGTGCCGCGGAACGAGCCTTCGCGCCGATCGTCTCGGCGACCCCGAGCCGCTGGCCGATGGCTGACTCCACGGTGGCGACCACCGCCTCGTCACCGTTGGCGACCGCGTAGTAGAGCTTGCGCAGCATGGGGTCGGGCGCGCCTCCGGTTTCGGCGGCGAGCGCGCCGGCGTGCCGCTCGTACGCCTCGACGGCATCGCTGCTGTGCCCGCACCGGTAGGCCACCAGCATCAGTTGTTCGCACAGCCTCCGGTCGGTCGGAGCGTACGTCGTGATCTGCAGGAGGTCGTCCAGGACGCGTTCGTGGTTGCCGCGAACCAGCTCCAGATCGAACAGACGTACGGCCCCACGCTTGCGCCGCCGCTCGAGGCCGGCGATCTCACGGCGGAAGGCATCGGTCGGCACGTTGGACAGCGGGTGCGCGCCGCGCCACAGGCGGAGTGCCCGCCGGAGCACGTCGACCTCCTCGTCCATACGCCCACCCACGCCCGCCTCGTCGGCAGCGCGCAACAGACGCTGGAAGAGCAGCATGTCCAGATCCTCGTCGCGGGTCACCCGCAGTTCGTACCCGTGCCGGGCATGCGTGACGAGGTCGTCGCGACGTCCCACCTGGTCGAGCAGTGCCCTCAGCACGCCGACCGACTTGTGCAACTGGGCTTCGCTGACGTCGGGACTGCCCCACGCCACCCGCAGGAGTTCGGTCTTCGACAACGGGTGGTTGACGTTCACCAGGAGAGCGGCCAGCACGATCAGGCTGTGGCCGCCTGGCAGTTCAACGAGCCGATCGTCACGTCGGACCTCCAGTTGGCCCAGCAAGCCATAGATCACTCGGCCTCACCCCTCACGGATCGAGGAATCGTGCTCACGCACGGTATGAGGAGAGATCGAGCACCGCCAACCACGGCGGTGCTTCACGGCATCTTCGGAAGCCAAACGGAAGCGCATCGGTAGTTGCCCATGGCCAAATAGCCTTGGGTAGTCGTCAACCGGCCATCCGTAACCGGAGCGACGAAAGGGCCGGTCCGCCATATGAATGTCCCGACCCGCCACAACGACGGAAGTGAGCCGTCCTCGCGCAGGCATGGCCACACATACGGCACTCTCGACGTGGTCGCCGACGGCGAGCACCGCTCGCTGCGCTCCATCTACGCCACCACCCGCCAGACGGCGACCCGCACCGCCATGCTGCTCGCCGGCCTGACCGACCTGCCCGGGGTGCGGATCTTCCAGGGCATACGCACCGCAGACGGAAGCGCGCCGCCGCTGCCGCACGCCGTCAGTCGCGGGCGGCATCTGATCCTCGTCGAGTCGGTGGCGTGGCCCGGCGGGTGGTACGGGGCCGCACCCGACGGCCGAATTCACTGCGATGGCGTCTACATCGGTCGGTCGATCGGCCCATTGTCGACCGCTGTCAACTGGTGGAGTCGACAGCTACCGGGTGGTCATCGGGTGAGCGCGATGGTTGTCGTCCATCCCTCCCGGTGACACCCTGGTCGAACTGCCCCGGCTCGGCCCACGGGAGGTGTCCTGGGCTCTCGCCCGAGATGCACTGCACGCCGTGTGGGAGGTCGTCCGCAGCGAGCGCCCCAGCACCAACCCCGCGGTGATCCGCCTGCTGAACACCGCGACGGCGTTGCCGCATCCCTCAACGCGAGGCTTCATGTACTTTTGACAATAACTCGTCTATCTTCGATGCAGAGGCCGCCGGCACTGCCCCGTCCGGCCTGTGACGTTCCCATCGACCCGTCAACGCCGCCCCGGCCGCCGATGGCCGGGTGTAAAACCTCCAGAGGACGGCCACGTGCGAATCTTGCGGACTATCTCAGCGAAGGGCATCGGTATCCGGCTCGACGCCTACATCACCTCGCTCGTGTCGGTGACACTCGGTCTGCTGGGCCTGTTCAGCGTCGTCGACGCCGACGTCCTCGGCGCCGCCACCCTCGCCACCCTCGGCCTTGTCGCCATGCAGTCCTCGCACGGCCGCGCTCAGGTGTCCGCACTGGCCGCCGCCTCCGAGCTGGTCGAGGCGACCCGGGAACGCCTACTTGACCGCCCGTCAGCCGACCTTCTGCTGTCGACGGCGGCTCCCGGGGCCGACCTCGGAGTGGCTCACGCCACCGACATCCGAATCGTCGGGGTCACCCTCGGCCGCACGTTGCGCAGCAACGCCCTCGTCCTGCAGCGCCGGCTCGAGCAGGGAGCGGTGGTCAGGATTGCGTTGGTGGAACCGCACAGCGAAGCGGTCCAAGAGGCAGCCCGCCGCGCCGGCGTCCCGCACACCCCCGAGATCTTCCATCACCGCCTCCGGCCGACGATCGACCTTCTCACCTACCTTGCCGGTCAGCGCGGGCACACCGGGCGCGTGGAGGTCCGTCTGCTGAGCTTCGTGCCCGCGTTCGGGCTCGTCCTGGTGGACCCGGACGAGCCGCACGGCCAGATGCAGGTCGACCTCTACTCGCACCGCCCCGCCGGGGTCGAGCCGACACTCACGCTGCGGGCTGACCGGGATCCGCAGTCGTACCCGACACTTCCGGCAGGAGTTCGACCGGATCTGGTCGGCGGGACGTGCCCTCCACGACATCGGCGAGCACGTGCGGCCGGGCCGGACCGACGCTTATTGACCCGGCGAACACGAGACCCCTCAGCCGGCCAGGCCGAACGGCAGCTGGGGACGCATCGCCCGCCGCGACATCTGGCTGCTATCCGACGACTGCGGCAGGCCTGGTCGCGGTTAATTTCGGTAAGCCACTGTGGAGCGCACCTGCAACTCCCGACCAGAGGCATCAGTACGCCCGATCCCAGCCTTGACATGGGCCGCAGGATGGCTCGCGCTATGCGCGTTGTTCCCAACGACTCGTCGATGGTCGGGTGCGCCGCGAAGCACCACTCCCCCATCAACGTTGATCCTCGGAGCGTGAGCGCTCCCGTCCAGTGAGCCCGTCGATCCGGGTACGGCCCCGCCGAGAGATCCAGGCCGCCCGCCGACGCCGCGCCCACCGATGTTGAGACCATCTGATCGCCGCCCCGTTGTGGCCGATGCACGGTGCGAATCTCGGCACCCTGCTGCGTACCTGCGACGCCGTCGGGGCGCCCCTGGCCGTACCCCACTTCCGCTTCCCCGCCACCACCAACCTCCCTGGGATCAGCCAGACGTGCAGCGGAGCCATCTCGCTGGCTGCCGTGGGCGTTCATATCGGGGTGATCGACACGAATCGATGCCCACCTCGGGCTGTGCGTTGTTGGCGCCATCCCGATCGGTTGACGGCCGCCCTACCCGGACTGCGCGGGTTCCCGGGCCCCCCGGGCCGCTAACGGGGACCCGTCCGGTACAGCGTCGAGGGCTGACCCGAGGTTTGGGCCGGCCCTCGACCTTGAATCGGGTATGCGTGGGTGACATCGAGTTCAATTGCGCCGTGATCACGGTGCAAGCGGTCATCAAGGTCCTCCGCTGAACAACGACCCGGCGCAGGGGCAGGCTAGCTGATCCGCTCGAACGCATCAGCCCTGCCCTGCAGATTCACGAAGAAGTCTCTGCGCTTGATGTAGGTATGTATAGCTCGCAGCCCTTCCACTGACATCACGTCGCATCCGTGTGGTTGCGACGTTGACGGCTCCGCCGGAGAGAGCCAAGAGTGGAACGTTGAGGTCTGGCTGGGCTGCCGCTCCGTAGCCGGCAGCAACGGCGACAAAAGCTGCAAGTGGACGGGTCAACCAGCCCCACCTCGTGCTCCGCGCGGCGGCATCAAGGTCAGCCGCCGCGTCAACCAGTTCACGTTCTAGGGCCTGTGTCGAAGTCGGTCACAGCCACTCGTTGATGGCGGCGAGATGGATGGTGGCCTCGTAGCGCACGGCGAGCTTGTCGAAGCGGGTGGCCACGGCCCGGTTGCGCTTGAGTGGTTGATGCCGCACTCCACGGCGTGACGTTGCTGGTAGAGGTGGGGGTCGAAGGCTGGTGGCCGGCCGCCCTTGGATCCCTTGGCTCGCCGGTGGGCGTCTTGGTCGGCTTTGCTCGGGATCGTCGCGGCGATGCCCCGTCGGCGCAGGTAGGCCCTGTTGGCTTTCGACGTGTACGCCTTGTCGGCCAGGACGCGGTCCGGTCGGGTCCTCGGGCGGCCTGTGAGCAGGCGGGGAACGCGGATGGCGGCCAGGACCGGGATGAACTGTGGGCTGTCGCCGCGGTGTCCGGCGGTCAGCACGACGGCGAGGGGTTTCTGTCCCTGCTCGCAGCCCAGGTGCAGCTTCGTGGTCAAACCGCCGCGGGAGCGGCCGAGGGCGTGATCAGCCGGCTCAACCGTGACACCGCCGGGTGGTTCGGCCTGCAGATCCCCCTTTTCCTCGCCCCGGCAGCGTGCTGATGGGCGCGGGCGCTGGTCGAGTCCACGGACACGTCCCAGGTGATCCGCCCGGCCGCATCAGCCACGGCCTGCAACGCAGTCAGCACCTGCTTCCAGGTCCCATCGTGTTGCCACCTGCGGAACAACGCGTACACCGCCGACCAGGAGCCGTACTGCGGAGGCACGTCCCGCCACGGGGCGCCCACCCGGATCCGCCACCGGATCCCGTCGATCAGCTGCCGTCTGCTCCACAACGACGGTCGACCCGGCCGTTTCGGCGCTGGCAGCAGCGGCTCCAGCGTCGCCCACTGCGCGTCGGTCAGGTCGAACCGCCTCGTCACCGCGAGGGTGTCCACGAGGTCTCCGGTGGTCGCCGGTTTTTCTTGGTCGTTAACCATCTACCGGAGGCCTCGCCATATCTCGATCTCCGACACGCGAAGATCCTCAAGCCCGATCAAACCCTGGCACCGCCTTCAACACAGGCCCTAGTGTCTCGTGTATGGCCCTGACGCAGTACTTCGTCGCCATGAGCATCGATGGGTACATCGCCGAACCCGCCGAACAGCTCGACTGGCTTTCCCAGTTCAGCAACCTGGAGGGCAAACGGCGGCGCTACGAGCGGTTCTTCGACGAGGTAGGTGCGATCGCGATGGGGTCGCGGTCGTACGAGTTCATTTGTCGCCACAACGCCCCCTGGTTCTATGGTGACCGGCCTACCTGGGTCTTTACGCATCGCACCCTGCCCCACCACGATGGCGCTGACCTTCGTTTCACCGCTTCAGACGTAGCCGACGTGCACCCGCAGCTGGTCGAGGCGGCCAAGGGAAAGAACGTATGGATCCTCGGCGGTGAAAAGCTTGCCACCCAGTTCGTGCAGGCCGACCTCGTCGACGAGCTGCACATCGGCGTCGCGCCAGTCCTGGTCGGCTCCGGCACCCGACTGTTGCATGCGAGGGCATTCACCCCGTGGACCTTGGCTGAGACCAACCAGTACGGTTCGTTCCTTGCGTTGCGCTACATCGCGCCAGGCCGTCCCGGCTGACCGCCCTCACCCGCTGATAGCGATCACTGACGCACGTAGATACCTCATCGCGGCCACGGAGACTTTGATACAGGCCCTAGGAGGCGAAGAGCGTCTTGCGGGTGACGGTCAGCTTGCTTGAGCCGGTGGAGGAGGTCGTCGATCGCGAGCATCATTCTTCTCCGCTCGTCGTCGTACTTTGTCCTGAAGCGCACGAGATCACCGATCATGACCTCGTCGCGTGGTACCGGTAGGAGTGGGCCCAGATTGACCTCCCAGCACGCCGTGACATCGTGGCGGGAAGTCGGGACGGTGCCAAGCCGATGCGCTGCGGTGATGTCAGTATGAGGACGGAGCCCGTGTGGTCCAGTGCAGCCTTCTTGAGCATTGATGTCCGCGGCGATGCGGCGTGCGATGAGGCTGACGACGACGTTCAGCAAGGCTGGCGCGGCCACCAGCCGCGAGGGGCTGTGCGGGTGGGCATACACCAACTTCTGGTGTAGCAACTCTTCCACGACGCTCTCATGCAGCTTGTCCACATGAAGCGTGCTGAACTCGCCGTTTGGCGGTTCAGCTGGCGGCCTCAGTGCGTGGTCCGGAACTTGCTTCAGAGCTTGGCGAAGGTCGGTCTCGATCTCATGGAGCTCGAAGGGCCCGAATGCTCGGTCCGCTTCGAGGGGCCGATAAAGCCCCGCGTCTTGGACCTCCTTCATCTGTCTGCTCAGTCGCTCCTCCCATCCAGGTGCGACAACCGTAGCGAGGTCGTCCCAGTACAAGATCGCCTGCTGCAGCACGTGCACCGGCGCATTCGCGAACGGGTAGTACAACATCCCGGCCAAGCCGACCTCCACGGCAACTCGCGACGTTTGATGCGAAGAGATCTAGCGCCGCACGCACAAGATTGCTCCAGCGCAGCGAAAACTATAATCCTGCAACGACCGTCGCCACCCCCTGCCACGGCCGAATGTTAATAGCCGCTACACGGCGCGGATGCCCTCTTAACAGCTATTCGACAAGTCCCACGTGCTCGAGCACCTGCCGCAGTGATGGATCCGTGTCCGTATGGCCGCGTTCCAGGCTCTTGACCGTCACAGACGAGGCGTCTGGGGTGTTGTCGACGTGAAAAGTTTCCCAGCTGCGGCAGATGGGACAGCGGCGTCGAAGCAGGAAGGGGCGGAGTAGATGCAGCTGCCCGTCCTCGTTCGCCAGGTACAGGCTGCCGATCTCCAGGCCACTGCTGGAATAAGGGCGCTGTTGGCCCGGCACCAGCGCGTTGTCACCCATGAGCTCTTGGTAATCCACTTCGGCGGTTCCCCGGAGGGTGTCCCAGCGAATGCCCGTGACGTGCACCAGGGGTAGGTCCGCGAGGAAAGACGCGTGTTCCAGCAGAGTCATCAGGTCGGCATGCGCTTCGTCGATGGCGGACGGAAGGTCAAGGGCGTCGACACGTCGGAGATGCGACTTGGCGTTGCGTCGTGCGGCTAGGCGCTGGCGGGCAGATGCCGCTTCCGGGTCGGAGAAGACGCGGCTGAAGTCCTTGAGTGGGTCTCCGTCGGGTACGCGCCGAAACGCCTTGCTCTCCGCTGCCTCGTTAAGGATGGCAGCCCAGTCCCCGAAGCCGGGCCCGTGGCTTCCTCCCCGTGACAGCCTACCCCGGATGCCGTCGACCGCCCCCAAGCGAAGACCTGCACCCCGAGACAGCGACAAAACAGCGAGCGCGGTGTAACACAGCAGCACCTCCGCGGTCTCCACAATGGCTTCGTAGGCCGCCTCATCGGCGCCCCTGGAGAGGTGGACCTGCACCTCGCTCCAGCGGTAAGCGATCGGGTGCGGATAGCGGGTCCGTACCCGATGGCTGAAGTCGTCCAGCAACGCCGCCGCGTCCACACGCATGCGCAGCTGGCGCCCGGACTCCAGTAGGCGGCGCCTCGCCGTGACTGCGCTCTCTTCCTCGAAAACGGATGCGAGCAACGCTTCGGACTCGTCCTTCCAGCTCTCCAACTGGGATCTAGCGGCTTCAAGGCCCTCGATCGTCACGGCCAGCGCCGTATCCGGCTGCGGAATGGGCAGGTCTCGCAGAACCGACGCGGTGAGATTGGCGACCGAGAGTCCGACGGCCCACTTCCGGACAAGCGGCGAGCGGAGGAACAGAACAGCGACGAGGCGTTGTGGACCACCTAGGTGCCCGCTGGCGCGAAGCGTCACCACGCTGTCGTCTGCGGCCAAGGGCAAGTCCTCGCTGGCCACCTCTACGACGACCAGATTGCCTCGCGCCCGTGGTGGGAACATCCGCCGGAGCAGGACGTCTCCCGCTCGCAGTTGCCGGTCCGGGGGAACCTCGGCCCACCGGGAGGAGTCGTCGAGGCCAGCTAAGGTGCCGTCGTGCCTGAGGTCTCGCGCCGCCACGACCCGCACAGATCCGTCCTGCCGCTGATCATGAAGCAGATGACGGTGTGCAGTTCGATGGAGAGCTGGTGCCGGGAACGCGAACAAGTCCTTCATAGGAACTGTCGCTCCCCATGCGTCGAGTTCTGACCAGCGAGCGGTGGTGGCGGGATCGTGCAGCTCGATGGACAGGCTTTCGCCCGATCCGGGAGGGCCGGGCAGGACGTAGCCGAACTTTCCCGTGCCACTCGCACGGCTAAGGAGCCTGCGGAAGTCGCTCTCCACCGCCTTCTCATCCTCGCGCCCTGGGAACCTGAAGAGCTTGAGGGGCTGGCCCTCTGACGACCGCGGTCGCCAGAACACCGCGGCCGTGTCGAACAGCTGATGCACCCCGTCGAAGACTCCCGCTGCGAAGATGACCAGGCAAGGTTGCCAGGAGTAATCGACGATCTCGCGGAACTCCCGGCATCGGGGAGAGGTTAGAGCGCTGGCGGGCAGCAAGGCAGCCAATAGGGCATCATCACCCTCGGGCCGGATTCCAGCTACCGCAATCTCGTGAGCCGAACGCAATGGACCCTCCGCTGCGGCCGCCAGAGTGTCAGAGGATCGCGACCATGGCGGAATCAAGAGTACGGGAGCGGTCCCGAGCATGGTGTTCGCGATGTCCGGGAGCTCGCCTGCAGATTCGGCTAGGCACGACCGCCACTCGTGTTTCAGATGTGCGGTCATCTCGTCGTTCGTAGTCACGACGACCGGATCGGTATCTGACAGGGTGCCAAACGCCAACTCGAGCAGCAGGCGGAAGGTATCGTGCCTTGGCGGGTGAGGGGTCGAACTGTCGGTCACGGTGGAGATGATATTCGCGCGCCGCTACGCCGAATGCCCCTGGCTGCGGCGCTTGCCGGGCCTGCCGGTCGCGCGACCTTAGGGGCCATGGAAACGAGGTCCTTCGGCTCCCGGGCTCTTCGGCGGTTCGGGCTTCGCTCTGCCGGCTCCTGGGCGTTGCTGCCCGTGCTGGTCGTTCGGGAGGGCAGCCCGCTGAGGGCCCTGGGGGCGTTGCTGCCCGTGCTGGTCGTTCGGGAGGGCAGCCCGCTGAGGGCCTTGAGGGTTGTTGGGCGACGGCGGTTGTAGGAGGCCCCGTATCTGTCTTTCGAGATCACTCACGCGGTCGCTAAGACCCTTGACGGACTGGTCGGCGAGCTTTGGGCGGGCCACCTCCGTCACCGTCCCGCTGACCACGCCCGTGATGGCTGCCTTCACCAATTCTCGGGTGATCGGCTCCTGCACGGCGAGGGCCGCGATCGGCGCGGCGGCGGTCGCCGCCAGAACTGAGATGCCGACGCCCAGAGCGATGCTTACGAGGGGGTGCCATCGGTTCGGGCGGACGTCGGGATCCAGGCCCGCCTGACCCTGGCCGGCCGTCCTTCGGCGGAACTGGTCGTCAAGGGTTTTCCTGAGCGCCGCCCGCGCCGCGTCCTGCTGCAGCATCAGCCCCGGCGTCAGTAGGCTTAACGCCTCACTTTGGCCGAGCTGCTTTAGCTCGTCTACTGAGACCTGTCGATTCAGAAGTCGGCTCAGCCGCTCGGCGGCGCCGGCTAGGACCTCGTGCGCCAACACGTCGCGGGCCTCGAACCACTCAGGTCGTACAGACGACCTGGCGAGGAATTCGAGCGCCATGTGCACGTCGTAGAGCCGCTGCACCAGGAGGGAAAACCGGTCATCGCCGTCCATAGGCGCATGATGGCAGGCGGGCGCAACCGAATTAGTCTAATCCTACAGCAGCACTACCCCGACCAGGCGCTGTCGGCCCGGCTGCGAGCACTCAGCCCATGCCTCGCGTCGATCTCGCAAGTCGCAGACCCGTCGGCGACCTCTGGATCGCCACGATAGGCGTGCCGGTTCTCAGCTCAGCGCTCGCTACCGCCCAGACTCGCGGCACCTAAGCCAGGTTGTGCTGGCTGATCCGTTACGCGTCCTCAGCGGCAAGGCCGAGTCGGTACTCATCAGCACGTCGTCGGACTCCAGTCGCGGCCACGGCTTCCACGCTCTGCACGAGGTCGAGAATCAGCGTAGTTTTCATCGCCGCCTCGGCCCCGGTGCCAGAAAACGCCGTGGCCCCGCCTGCAGTTGCCCCGAAGTGTGCGTCACGCCGACCCGCAGCTCGGGCGCTGGACTGGCCTGGGAACCCTCATTCGTGCGTCTGAGCGCGGTGCTCGGACGCTGACTGTGCCGTTATGCCGACCGCCGCCGGGGTTCGGGGTGTACAAGGCCACCGCGCACCGCCGGTTCGTCGCCTAGACGAAGGCCGGGCTGTGGCGGCGCATGCACGTGGCCGCCCTGGACCAACTCGGCGCCGAAGGGTTGATCGACTGGTCCCGGGCCACCGCCGACGCGTCGGCGGTGCGGGCGAAAAGGGGGGGGGCGACCTGACCGGCCCGAGCCCGGTCGACCGGGGCAAGCCCGGCAGCAAGATCCACGCCCTGTCCGACCGCAACGGGCTGGCCCCTGTCCGTCGGCGTGTCCGCCGCGAACACCCACGACAGCCGCTGCCTCGAATCCCTCATCCAGGCCATCCCCGCCGTGCGCTCCCGACGCGGACCACGCCGCCGACGGCCCGACAAACTGCACGCCGACAAGGGATACGACTACCCCCACCTGCGCCGCATGCTCCGCGCCCGCGGCATCCGCCCTCGCATCGCCCGCCGCGGCATCGAATCCTCACACCGCCTCGGACAGCACCGGTGGGTGATCGAGAGGACCTTCGCCTGGTTCACCGGCTACCGTCGGCTGACCATCCGCTACGAACGCTCGGCCAGCCTGTACTGCCCATTCCTGACCCTCGCCGCCGCCCTTACCTGCCACAAGCGCTACCTCAAAACTCACCACCTAAGACACGCTCTTAGCCTGCATAGTGCTGCAGGCACGCACCGCTCCGTCACAGGAGTTGCGGCGGCATCCCAACCGCTTACCCGCGCTGGTGGGCTATGGGAGCGCGTATCACCGTCCGTACCGCCACTGGGCTTCTTCAACGAAGTCCGCATGCCGGGCTTGCTCCCACTCCCGCATGCTCGGGTACCGGTCTCGGCAGTACCGCCGCTGCAGGTGATCGACGAACTGGGTCCGCTCGTCGTCGTTCGCCAGCCGCAGTCCACGGTCGTCGGTGCCCGCTTGCAACACGACACCACCGTCGGGCTCAACAGTCAGGGTGATCTCGCCGGCACGCGGATCAGGCACACGAGCTGCCAGGTACGCAAAGTAGATGTAGCGGTAGTCGAACTCGTCGTGGCGGTCGTGCACCCAGTCAAGCCATTGATCCACCTTCGCCAAGGTCCACGGTTCCATACGCTCCCCTAAATCCCCGCCCGGTCACGCCCTCTCGCCCCCATAGATCCGACGCTATCGACCCGCAGCCACTCAGCCCTCCGGATGGCTTCGTCATATGGCTCGGTCCACCGCCGTTGACGTCGCAGCTGGCAGCGGCGGCGTGAGAGGCGGCAAGCCCGGGGTTGAGCTTGCCGCCCGTTGACCGCGTTACTGGCATCCGGTCATCTGCTTCCTCGCTTCGGAGGCCCGCACTTGCTTTCAGTCGTAGCCCGTTCGGCGGCGACGTGTGGGGCTGTGAGCGCGCGGACTCCTCGGGGCGTCAAGAACTGCAGGTGTTCAGCATGCTCTGCAGGGCGGACTTCTCGGACGACTGCAGGCTCAGCCCCCAGTTGTATTTCACGGTGATCCACATCTTGCTGTAGGTGCACCGGTACGACGACAAGGGCGGCTGCCAGGTGGAGGGGTCCTGGTCACCCTTGGCCTGGTTGACGTTATCGGTGACGGCGATCAGCTGCGGGCGGCTGAGGTCGTTGGCGAAGCTCTGCCGTCGGCTAGTCGTCCAGCCACTGGCGCCCGAGCGCCACGCCTCGGCGAGGGGCACGACGTGATCGATGTCGACGTCGGAGGCGGCGGTCCAGGTTGCGCCGTCGTAGGGGCTGTACCAGCGGCCCGAGGTCGCCGCGCAGCTGCTGTCGGTGACCACGGACGTGCCGTCGCGCTTGAGGACCGTCTCGCGGGTGCTACAGGCACCGCTGATGGTGATCCAGTGCGGGAACAGATCCCGCGAGTACCCACTCGTCGACCCCTCGCTCTTCACCGTCAGAGCGTTGAGCTGCGACTGGGCGCCCGCCTTGGACGGAATACCAGGAGGTGTCGCCGAAGCCACCGAAGCGTCGACGGCGACCAGGCCAGCGCTGGCCACCATCACCGCCGCCGCGCCGGTCAGGACACGCCGCGCCAACGCAGATGTGGTGAGTCGTCGGGTGAGTCGCATGAGGGCCTCCTCAGGCATCCGTCGTAGACAGCGACCATCTCGCCCCATCATGTCCATCGACGGTCACCACTGTGAAGAGCGGGGAAGGCTCCCGCGAACACTGGCCACAGCCGCTCCCTGTCCGCACCACCGCCCCGCAGGAACTCGCCTGGCCTCTCCCCCGCCGCCGATCGCGCCTGTCGAGATGGCGACGCACCGGCGATCAGCGACAATCCGACGTCCTAGAGTGCGACTCTCAGGCTGGCACGACACCTGCAATTCCGGGAGCGACGGTGGCCAACAACCTGATCGTCATGACATGGAACGTCGAGAACCTGTTCCCACCCGACGACACCGACACGCCGGCGGCCGACACCTACACCGCGAAGCTCACCTACCTCGCCGGTCTGATCGCCGGCACCGGCGCCGACGTCGTCGCTCTTCAAGAGATCGGCAGCCTCCGGGCGGCGCAGGACCTGCGGGCTGCCCTCGGTGAGCCCTGGCAGGCCGTCGTGTCCTCCCACCCGGACAGCCGCGGCATCCGCGTCGCTGTCCTCGCCCGGCATCCCCTCACCGAGGAAGCGCAGATCATCGCGCTGCCGCCCTCCGGGTTGCCTGCGGTCCCCGACGTCGACGGCGACACCCTCACCCACATGGGACGCGGAGCGCTTCAGGTACACGTCGACTGCGGCGGCGCCGGCCTGCGGCTGCTGACCGCGCACCTGAAGAGCAAACTGCTCACCTACCCGGGCGGGCGACGCTACCCCCTGAACGAAGACGAACGCGCTCGCGGCGCCGGCTACGCCCTCCTGCGGCGCACCGCCGAAGCCGTCGCCCTTCGCGTACACCTCAACGAAACTGTCAATCCCCTGGAATCGTGGAGGGCTCCGTTATGCGGCCTGGGCCTCCAGGGCGCGGGTCTCTGATCGTTCGTAGTCGATGGGGGATCGCCAGTCGCAGACGGAGTGCCGGCGGCGCCGGTTGTAGAAGTCGGTGATCCAGGTGGCGATCTTCAGGCGTGCCTCGGTACGGGTACGGAAGTGACGGCGGTGGACGTACTCGACCTTGATGGTGGAGAAGGTGGCCTCGGCGACGGCGTTGTCGAAGCACGACCCGACCCGGCCCATCGACTGGCGTACCTTCCACCGGGCACAGGCCCGGTCGAAGTCGGCCGAGGTGTACTCGCTGCCCCTGTCGCTGTGGAAGATCACCCCGTCCACGCAGCCGCCGCGGGTGACGGCGGCCATGTTCAGCGCGGCGACGACCAGCCCGGCGTCGTGATGGGCGCCCATCGCGTAGCCGAGGATGCGACGGGAGTACAGGTCGATGACGGTGGCCAGGTAGAGCTTGCCCTCGTCGGTGCGGATCTCGGTCATGTCGCCGCACCAGGCGACATCCGGCGCCGGCGCGGTGAACACCCGCTTGATGAGGTCCGGTGCGGCCGGACGCTTACCTTGGCGCGTCAGGCCCCGCCGGCGGCGCTTGACCCGGGCGGCCAAGCCCAGCTTGGCCATGAGCTGCGCGATCGTGTTGTCGGAGACCTGCCAGCCGGACTCGCGCAGCTCGATGCCGATGCGCGGGCTGCCGTAGGTGCCACCCGAGTCGTCGAACACCTTCTGGACCGCGGCCGACAATCGAGCACGCCGGTCATCGCGGCGCGTTGGCGGCCGGTCACGCCACTTGTAGAACCATGACTCGGACACCCCCAGGGCCCGGCAGGCTAGCGCGTGCGGCACGTCGTGCTCGGTCCTCTGGGAAGCGATGAAGGCGGCCACGCTCACTGGCCCGTCGCTTCCTTGACCCACAGGACCACGGATCGCTTGAGGACATCACGCTCCATCGCCAGCTCCGCGTTCTCCCGCCGCAACCGTGCCAGCTCCGCCCGCTCGTCCTCTGCCAGCTGCCCAGCAGGGGCCTCACCGCGAGTCTCGCGGTCCCTCTTCACCCAGTTCGCCAGGGTCCCGCTGTTGATCCCCAGGTCGCGGGCGACCTGAGCGATTGACTTGCCCGTCTCGCGCACGATGCGCACCGCGCCCGCCCGGAACTCCGGATCGAACTGGCGTCTCGTCTCAGCCATGAACCTCTATCCCTCAAGCTCTGGCCTCCACGCTACGAGGGGAAGGGCAAACAAGCTTCAGGGCCGGCAATTTGAAGTGGTGATCGCCTGGCACCCGCTGTCTGGGCGCCGCGATGCCTCCGCCTTTCACCTCGAAGCGGGACGGCTCTGCGTCCTCGCCTCACGCCATCGACAAGCCTGCATCGTCGTTACCCGAGACGGCGTCCGCCAGCAACTTGACGCCTACCCCCACACCGAACCCGTATGGATCGGCGCCGCAACACCAGAGGTCGACGGGTGGGAGGCGAACCATCGATTCCTTGACGGCCTCAACCACTTCGCTGTGCGCGTCGACGCATGACCTCACATCTTTTCAACCAGCGATACCGGAGCTGCTCCAGCACAAGAACCCGCCGGCCCGGCTCGTCGTCGGACAAGCCCTGCACCGACTCGATAGGTGGAGCTGCTACGCGCGCCACGTGGGCGCAAGGGGCGCGACCCGGACACGATGCGCATCACCTGGCGGTCGTAGCCGGGCCGATTCGGAGTGGGGCCTATGCAGCGCCGCCGAGGGTCAACACCGCAGCCCGGCCGATCACCTCCGCCAGGCTCACGAAGCCCTCGGCGTCCTGGGTCAGGCTGACCCGGGAGCGGTCCCGCATCCGGACGCGCTGAAGAAGCCGGGGCCGGATGCCACGACCCGGGGGGTCTGGCATGAGATGTACGCAGCCGCGGACCGGGCGCGTCAGGAGGCGTACCGAGTCCGGTACAACCACGGCCGCCGGCTGCGGTTCGAGCAGAGGTGACCGACTGACGCGGGCCCTCGGGGATCAAACCTCGGCCCGTGCTGTACCCGCCCCACGCTGGCCCCCATACCGGCACACCCCGGCACCGCCCACCACCCCGACGGGCCGCCCTGCCGACCCGGACGCCCGGCACGCCGCGTCGTCGCCGCGAGCGTCGCGAGGTCGTGATCGATTCGACGCGAGGGTTACCGACCGTGACCCCTGGGGGGGTGTGCGACACCCCCCTCGGCCCTGCCTCCTCCATCGAAGCGGCATAGCGCATCGCTCTGCGTACGGGCATAGGGGTCAAGGTGTCGTTCATGATTTTCGGACGTCCCAGATTTCGGCTGTTGAATCAGCGCAGATGACATAGCTGATGACTTGCGCTGATGCTCCGTCGATGCTGACTCCTTGCGCTGGCCGGGACATAGGGGTCCACGGGGGCACGAGCGCGGCTGGGTGAATCCGGCCGTCACTTGACAGGCACTTAGGTTCCCAGAGATCTTCCTGGCCGGCAGTGGTTGGCGAGATCAGCCTCGGCGTTAATGGGCCGTTGGCGATTTGAAGCGAGAAGTAGCCGTCGACTCCCGTGCTCGCGACCGCACAGGTTCCTCCGATCAGTGCCGCGACGGCCACCGCAGCAGCGTTGATTCTTGCGGCCCGGACCACGCCGTCCCTGGAGATAGCAGCGGCGCGCACAGTGCCGGCTCGGGTTGCGTGCGCGGCCTGCACCGTCGCGGAAGCGAGGAGATCGGATACATTGACGTTCCGCTTTGGGCGTGCCATGGGTCGATTATGACGGTCCGATGCACCGACGGCCACACAGGGTCAGTTCGCTGCAAAGCTCGACTACAGAGGTTGAAAGGCTGACGTCCGTCGGCGTGTCTGCGTGATCTGGGTCGATGGGTTCGGTAGGCCGGAGGTATGAGGTATCCGGCTGGTGGTGGCATGAATGCGGCAGCTCGGGTTCGGCGTGAGAAGGTCCGGATCCAGGCCGCGTCCATGTTCGAGAGGTCCGTACCGACTGCGCAGATCGCTTCTGAGCTGCGGGTTTCCGAGAAGTCGGTGCGTTTGTGGCGGCGGCGGTGGACTGCTGGCGGAACGGGGGCTCTGGCGTCGGCCGGGCCGGCCGGTTCGGACTGCAAACTCTCCGTTGAGCAGCGCAGACAGCTGGCCGAGATGCTCGATGAGGGTCCGATCGTGCACGGTTGGGACGATGCCCGCTGGACCCTCGCGCGGGCGGCCGAGGTGATCGAGCGTCGTTTCGGCGTTTCCTACACGCTGCGTGGGGTGTCCTATCTGCTGCATCGCATCGGGTACAGCCAGCAGGTTCCCACTCGTCGGGCGATTGAACGCGATCCGGAAGCGATCGCCGGCTGGCATCGCGGGCGGTGGCCGTCGGTAAGAGGTTAGCCTCGATGATTCGCGCCTGACTGCGGCCTCTTTGGCCCGGCACGTCTGATCGCTGTTTGTCGATGTGTCTTGGTTCTGGGCGTGGTGGTGGGCCGTCTGTCGCGGCGGCGGGCGTGGTCTCCTGGGGTCCTCCGGTGGTTGGGGCGGTGGCTGAGTGGGTCAGCCGGGGTCGGGGATGGCCGTGATCTGGTTGAACGCGGTGGTGATCTGTTCGGCCCAGGGCCAGGTGGTGGGGATGCGTAGCCAGCGGCGGCGTTGGCCGTGCACGAGGCGGGCGGCGGTGTGCAGGATCCGGTAGCGCAGTCGTTTCGGTTCGGCTTTGGCCAGGTCGCTGTCGAGGCCGATGAGCTGCAGCCAGGCGATCAGGTCGACGGCGATCGCGGCGGCGGTGCACCAGGCGGCGTTGATGGCGAATTCGCGGGAGGGTAGCCGGCGAAGGCCGGTGTCTTTGGCGCAGCGGATCCGGTCCTCGACGCGGGCGTGGGCTCGGTGGCGGGCCTCCAACCACTGCAAGGCTCCTGTCGGGGTGTTGGTGACGAAGGCGGTGTAGCGCCAGCCGTCGCGGTGCTCGAACTGGGTGAGTTGGGCGCCGGGGTGGGGGCGTTCCCGCCGGACGATGACCCGCATTCCGGCCGGCCAGCCGGGCAGGGGCAGCAGGCCGGTCAGTTCGGCGACGGCGGCGCCCTCGCGCACACCACCATCAGCGTCGATCGCAGGTGACCACGCCTGGGTGGGCAGGGCGGTGATGGCGGTGCGTTCGGCCTCGCCGATCGACCAGCCGAGGGAGTACTCGACCCGCCGGCCGCGCTTGCTGTCCTGCTCGTGGAGCCAGTCGAGCACGGCATGGGTAGCCGCGGCGGAATCACCGCGGATGAGCAGCTGCCGGCGGTGCGGTGCGGGGACCTGCGCGATTGCTTGGGCGAGCACGTCGAGGTGATCGGCGGCGGTGTTGGCGCCGGCGTTGCCCGGCCGCAGCTTCAGGGCGAGCAGCTCTCCGGTGTTGTCGCAGGTGACCAGGATCGGGTGGAAGCCGTAGGTGTGCTTGTAGGTGGCCGCGGCGCCTTCCTTGTCGCTGTGCGCGATCACGATCGTGGAATCCACATCCAGGACCACCACGCCGGCGCCGATGTCCCGCCCCGCCGCCCTCGCCGTCGGCGGGCCGCCGAACAGCTGCCACATCCGGGCGCGGACCTTCGCCCTGGCCTTGGCGATGCGCCGCAGCTGCACCGCGCCGATCTCGTCCAGGGCCCGCCACACCGTGGTGTCCGAGGCCACCGACCCGAACACCTCCCGCTGGTGGCGCAGCACGTCGATGTCCGCGATCGCTTCACCACCGTCAGCGATCATCACCGCGAGGTCGACCAGCACCCGACCCCGATCATGCACCGGCCACCGGCCGGCGCGGGCCAGCCCCGCGGACAACGCCCCGGTCAACCCGGCCCGGTCCGCCAGCAACCGCAGCAACGCCGCACCGACGTGCGACACCACACCCGAACCACCCGCGGTGACCCGCAGACCCCGCGACCACGCCGTAAGCTGCACCTTGGAAGTGCCTCCCCCAGAGAGAAACCTGTAGATGTCGCAATCACAAGTTTCCCTTGCAGGGCAGGCACTTCCGCTTATCTACACGCCGACGAACAGCGCATCTTGGCGATCACGGTGAATCACCCAGGTTAGCGGCGGCGCAAGGTGCCTGGATCTGCTTCCAGGACGAGGCAGGTCAGGTCATGCGACCGCCGGTGGCCAAGACGTGGGCCCGGCGCGGGCACACGCCGGTCATCGAGGTCTCCGGTAAGGGCTCCGGCCGGGTCTCGATCGCTGGCCTGGTCTGCCTCAAGCCCGGACAGCGAGGCCGGTTGATGTGGCGAACCCGGCTGCACCGTGGTCGTACAGGCGAACGCGGTAGCTTCAGCGAGGACGACTACATCGCCTTCCTCGACCAGACCCACCAGCGCCTGCAGGCACCGATAGTGCTGATCTGGGACAACCTGAACACCCACGTCAGCCGCCGCATGCACGCCCTGATCGCCACTCGGCCGTGGCTGACCGTGATCCGGTTACCCGCCTACGCTCCGGACCTCAACCCCACCGAAGGCGTCTGGCGCTGGATGAAACGCGGCCTGACCAACACCGCCGCCCGCGGTGTCGACCACCTCGCCCAACTGGTCAAACGTCGGCTACGCGCTTGTCAGCAACAGACCGATCTCCTCGCCGGCTTCTTCGCCAGCACCGGCATGACCCTCGAACCCGAACCACCGAGATAGCTCGAACCTTGGCCCTTCAACCTCTGTAGTACTGCAACGGCAGTAGACGAACCGAGTTCGGCTCGCGTTCGTTGGTCTGCCTGTGACGGATGTTGATGTCGATCGTTGGCATGGCGAGTTGGACCGGTTGCACGGGCGTATCGGGCCTCGGTTTCGCCGCTCGGAGCCGCGGTGGCGGGCGCGACAGTACCTGTGCGGGCTGGTCTCCGGCTTGGGCCGCAAGAACGGTTGGACCCTCGCTGAGCAGGCCGGGGACGTGTCGCCGGACGGGATGCAAAGGTTGTTGCGGTGGGCGGACTGGGACGTCGACGCGGTCCGTGACGATGTGCGGGACTACGTGATCGAGCACCTCGGCGACCCGGCCGGTGTGCTGATCGTCGACGACACCGGGTTCCTGAAGAAGGGAACCCGGTCGGCCGGGGTGCAACGGCAGTATTCCGGCACTGCTGAGCGGACCGAGAACTGCCAGGTCGGGGTGTTCTTGGCCTACCGCTCAGCGAAGGGCCACGCGTTGATCGACCGGCAGCTCTACCTTCCGGCGTCGTGGACCGATGACCGGGACCGGTGTCAGGCGGCCGGCATTCCGGACGAGGTCGAGTTCGCCACGAAGGTGCAGATGGCCCGCCAGATGCTGGCTCGAGCGTTGGACGCCAACGTGCCGGTGGGGTGGGTGACGATGGACGAAGCCTACGGGCAGTCGAAGGCCCTGCGTGTCTGGCTGGAGCACCGGGATGTGGGTTATGTGGTCGCGACCCGCCGCAACGACGACATGATCACCACCACCATGGGCATCTGCCGCGCCGACCAGCTCATCGCCGCTCTGCCTGCCCGAGCGTGGTGCCGGTTGTCCGCCGGCGCCGGCGCCCACGGGCCTCGCGAGTATTGGTGGGCGCGGGTGCCGGTGCGCATCGGCTGGCAGCCCGGCCGCGGGCACTGGCTGCTCGCCCGGCGCAGCATCAGCACCGGCGAGATCGCCTACTACGTCTGCTACGGACCTCGCCGCACCCGCCTGCTCGACCTCGCCCGCATCGCTGGGGCCCGGTGGGCGATCGAGGAGTGCTTCCAACAGGCCAAGAACGAGGCCGGCCTCGACGAGTACCAGGTCCGCGACTGGCGAGCCTGGTACGCCCACATCACCCTGTCCATGGCCGCCCACGCCTGGCTGTCCGTGGCCCGATCCCTTACCGCAAAAGGGGAACCAGTCCCGGCGACGACATGATGATCGGCTACACGGTACCGGAGATCCGAAGGCTCCTCACCGCACTCGTAGTGCGATCAACCCACCCACCAGAGCGGATCTGGGCTTGGTCACGATGGCGCCGACGACGCCAATACCAAGCCCGAACTTGCCACTACCGACGACGCGGCTACCCCCGACCAACTGCCGTTGCAGTACTAGTACTCCAGTCGCACCTGGTGGAGCCGGAGTCTTCGCTGGTAGTGGGCTGTTCTGGCGCGGTATTGGTGTCGTCGTCGCCATCGTGACCATCGATGGATGTGGTCGAAGGGTCGGGTGGTGGTGATCAGGTGTGCCAGGAGACGTCGGACCTCGCCGAGGGTGAGGGGAATGAGGCCGTCATCGGATTCGGTGCCCCCTTTTTGGCCTGTGTGGCGGTGACGGTGAGGTAGGCGTGGGCGCACAGAACGAGAGTTATGTGCCGGTACCAGGCGTCGTACCGGCGCACCTGGTAGTGATCCAAGCCGACCTCGGTCTTGGCGGTCTGGAAACACTCCTCGATCGCCCAACGGGTTCCGGCTACGCGGATCAGCTGCTCGTCCTGGGTGCCTGCTGGGCCGAAGCACAGGTAGTAGGCCAGGTCCGTGGGGTCGGTGATGCTGCGTCGGATCAGCAGCCAGTGGCCGTATCCGTCGACCATGCCGGGCAGGGAGGCCACGGCCCAGTCGTAGAGTCGCGGCCCTTTGGCGCCGTCGCCGCAACTGCGCCGCTTCCACGCCAGTGCCGGCGCGTTCGCGGCGAGGACATCCGGACGGGAACTGCCCACCGTGGTCGGGACCCGCTGGTTGCAGGGCACGGCCAGGACGTAACCGATGCGCTGCTGCTGCAGCCACGTCCGGAACTTCGAGTCCTGCCCGTATGCCTCGTCAGCGGTCACCCATTTCGCTGGTAGGCCCGCGGTGACGGCGCGTTCGAGCATCCGCAGCCCCAGCGCGGGTTTCGTGGCGAACCCGACGCTGGCGGGGATGCCGGCTTCGGTGCGGCGGGCGGGATCGTCGCACCAGCGGCGGGGCAGATACAACTCCCGGTCGATCAGGGTGCGCCCTTGCGGGCCGGCGTAGGCAAGGAACACCCCGAGCTGGCAGTTCTCCGTCCGCCCGGCCGTGCCCGAGTACTGACGCTGCACCCCAGCCGACTTGACCCCCTTCTTCAGGAACCCGGTCTCGTCGACAATCAACACCCCGTCGTCATGGCCGAGATGTTCCGCCACGTAGGCGAACAGGTCGTCGCGAACAGCGTCCGGGTTCCACGCAGACTTGTTGAGTAGCCGTTGCATTCGATTCGGCGTGGTATCTCCGGCGGCCTCGGCGAGGGTCCAGCCGTTCTTGCTCGCCAACGGCGACAGCAACCCGACCAGGTACGCCAGCGCCTGCCGGCGCGGCTCCGCCCGCCCGAAACGGTGCGCGAACCGCGCCAGCAGATCATCCAAACCCGCCCGCCAGCCCACGATCTCATCGATCAACACAAGCACGGGAGCCTGCCCGCCGTACGATCGACCACAACAGACAGACGGTGCGACCAAGCCACACATCCGTCCAATAGCATCGACATCCGCAGCTACGCGGACGACATAACCCGGACGTCGACCATGCCGCTGAGCTGCTGAAACTCTAAATCACGAAAGTGCGGCTGGAGTACTAGCCCGTGTTTCATAAGGCTCGGAGGTACTGGTTGATGGCGGCGATGGTCAGGGTGGCTTCGTAGCGCACGGCGAGTCGTACCTGGTGGCCATGGCGCGGTGCTGTTAGAGCTGGTTGATGCCGCACTCGACGGCGTGACGCTGCCGGTAGACGACCGGATTGAACGCGGGCGGTCGGCCGCCTTTGGATCCCTTGGCCTTACGATGGGCGTCCTGGTCGGCTTTGCTCGGGATGCACTCCTTGATCCCGCGAGCGCGGAGGTGACCACGGTTGCCTTTGCTGGTGTACGCCTTGTCGGCCAGCACCTGCTCCGGGCGAGTCCGCGGCCGGCCACCGCCAACCCGCTTCACACGGATCTTGCGCAGGACCGGGATGAACTGCGGGCTGTCACCGCGCTGCCCGCCGGTGATCACCATTGCCAGGGGTTTGCGGCCCTGCTCGCAAGCCAGATGCGTCTTGCTGGTCAGTCCGCCCCGGGACCGACCCAGTCCATGATCAGCGGGCTCGGTCCGCAGCCCGCCCGGCGGCTCCTCCTGCAAGTGGCCGTCGCGGCGGGCGCCGGCCGCGTGCTGGTGCGCTCGGCTGACCGTCGAGTCGACGCTCACCGTCCAGTCGATTCTCCCGGCGGCATCGGCGTCAGCTTGCAACTCGGCCAGAATCTTCGCCCAGGTGCCGTCGCGCTGCCAGCGCCGGAACCAGTCGTGCAGGGTCTGCCAGGGCGGGTACGCCTCGGGCACGTCGCGCCACGGAGTTCCCGTGCGCACTCGCCACCGGATCCCGTCGATGACCTGCCGTTTGGTCCACTTGGGCGGCCGCCCTATACCCGAGCTGGCAGGCAGAGCATGCTCCAGCGCCGCCCACTGCGCGTCGGTGAGGTCGTGCCGCCTCGTCGCCGCTACGCTGGGCACGAGGTCTCCGGTCGGCCTTCGGTTTGCTTGGTCGCTAACCGATCTACCGCAGACCTCAACCTTTATCGATCACCGCCACGCCGGAACCTAACCACCCGCCGACCCCTTCCAAACACGGCCTAATCGCTAGGACCCAGGCCAAAAGCGCAAAGGAGTCGGCCGACTTCGCGGAGCGGCAGGCACTGGCCGCCGAGAAGCAGTTGGCTCTTGCTCGCCGGCAGTTTGACAGCGAGTCGAACGCCCGGGACGAGGCCGACGGCCCAAGCTTCCAGGTCGATCAGGGTGTGGACCTAATCAGCGGTCAACGGTTCGGGAAGATCCCCATCAAGCTGCTGGCCGGCACGGCACTCGACACCGTCATCGTCAGCGCGGCCGGGCAGCCTGACGTGTACGGGTTCGTCACGAGAGTCGGGGCGGATGAGAGTATGCCCGTCGACCACGCTGACCGACCTTGCGCCAGGGGCGGCGCACACCCTGGTGCTGTACCTGGATTGGAACGCCATGTTGCCGGTGAACGTGCGCTTGGACTTCGAGTTCCACGAAGGAGGGGCCGCACCCGCACCTGGGTCCGTTCGTACTCCACGCAGGTCACCGACCCGCCCTCGCCGCCCACTCTGGCCGGGCGCCGGCGGTGCCTGCCATAGCCACCCGCCCTTCGCGGTTTGGCGTCCGTCAGGCATCGCTGTAGCCGACGAGCCAGATCTCCTTGTCCTTCACCGACGACCGATACCGGCGGGGCTCCGCTCGCCCCAATCAGGCTCTGGATGTCCGTCTCGGGTCGGGCCAGGTAGCGGGCAATGGCCAGGTACCCGTCGACGCGCGCGGCACCAGTGGCGTCCAGCTCGCCGCCTCGCACGTCGACACCGGTGCGGCCGATGCTCGCGACCGCGGTCGCCATGTAGTTGGCGATCGCCTCGGTGATGTTGTCGCGGTCGAGGTACAGGGGAATAGCCAGGAGCCCCGCGAGGCCCATCTCGGGATTGGTGTCCAGCAGCACCCGAAGCTCGGGCCGTCCGGTGTTGGTGTCGTGCTCCAGGTCCATCCACACGCCGCCGAAGACACCATCACCGTCGGCTTCGGCGACGTAGATGCACCACTGCGGCAGCTCGGCCAGGTCGTCGACGCCGTCGAGGGCATCGGGCACCTGTGTGAGCAGCCGCGACGGTGTCGCCGTCGCGTTCATCGCCCGCAAGGACGGCCAGGTGGCCGCGCTGCTCGGTCTCGCTCAGGCCGCTCTCGCCGCTGCGGTCGGCTTCGGGCTCAAGATGAGCGCCGAGGACCAGGTCGTGCTGCTGAGCTTCGTCCCCGTCGTCCTGGGCATTTTCGAGCGGACGCAGATCACCGCGCCCGTGCCGGCCGGCGACACCCGGCCGATGCCCACCACGGATCCAGCGCTGGACGAGGTGACGACGCACACCACCCTGCGGGAGTGACCGGAACCCGACAGTTCCTCGGGTCGTCGCCCCGGGCGACCGCCGGTACGGTGGCGCGGATGACCACACCCCCACCCTCCAACGTTCCACCCCCCACCGAGTCCTCGCAGCCCACCGTCGATGCGTACCCGGCACCGCCCGCCGACGGCTCGTACACGCCGGTGCCGGCCCCGAAGAAGAGCAAGCTGCCGCTCATCTTGGCCGCCGCCGGCGCCGCCGTGCTGCTGATCGCGATCGCGATCGGCGGCACCCTGTGGTTCGTCGGCCGCAACGACCTCACCAAGGAGCAGGCGCAGCGGGAGTGCCGTACCGCCATTGAGCGGGAGGCCGAGAGGCGCGCTGGCCTTGGCAACAACATCCTCGTGTCGATGACCGGGGTAGAGCTCCAGGAGACCTGGGAGACCGAAGACGGCTGGTCGGTCAACGGCACCGCCAACTACACCCTCACGTCGGCGCTGCTGGGCCAGACGCCGACCTCGGTTGGCCTGACCTGTGAGGCGGTCGCGACGGACGACGGCGTACGCACCACGGTCAAGAACAGACTCTGACACCTTCACGCGAAGAGGCCGCCGCCTTCACCTTCCTTCGGGCCGGCGGAGGCGGCGGCCTCTTTTCGTCGTTTCCGGCCAGGTTACCCGGAGATGCTGTGCGGGTTCACCGGCGCACGCCGTCGGTGGCCGCCGAGAACTCGATGTTGTCGATCGCCATGCCGGGGCGCACGGTCACCTCGAACTCCAGGACCACCTCGCGGACGAAACCGACGTAGGACATCTGGTCGTTCCAGTCGAATATCCAGACCTCCACGTCGTGCTCACCGTAGGTGTCGTGCTTGAACATGAACCCGTCGAGCGTGACCTGCGCTCGAACCTCTGCCGTCCCGACGTGGGTATCGCCCTCGTACACGTCGGCGCGGTTCCAGACCAGCGTGTCCAGATCGAGGTCGATGTTGTGGATTGAGATCTCGTCGACCACGTCGCGCGGCAGCTCGACCTCGCTGAACTTTAGACCGGGGACGTAGAGATCATCCTCGCCCGGCACCTCGATCATCTCGCCGGTCAGGCGCTGGCAGAGGGCCGGAATCTCCTCCCGCAGCATCTCCTCGACCGAGGGCGCCGCCTTGGCCAGAGCTTCGAACTGGATGTTGAGCGACTGCTCAGACCGAATCTCGGCGAGAGCGGTGCGAAAGGAAACCCCGCGCTCGTCTGCGCGCTGCCGCGCCGCCGCGTACTGCTCCTCGATGCGGCGAGTAGCCTCAGCTCGCGAAATCTCCAGCTCTTCGGCCAACTCTTCGGCGAGGTCGGAGTCCTCGCGCATCACGTTCAGCGCTTCGGCATACCGGAGCCGGTACGCGTCGGCGAGCCGCTTGGCCTTGGGATTCTTGTTGCTCATGACGGTATCCATGTCTCCCGGGGTGGCGCCCACGCCGCCACCGCCGGGTGCGATAGGAGTACCCGTCAGTGGTGAGTTTGGTCTGCGACGAGCGTTGCGAGCCCTTGTCTCTCGATGTCGCGCTGGGGCGTGGGCCACGGGCAACAGGAGGAACGGGTGGCGCAGCGCCACCGATGCCCTCAAGTATACCCTGCCGGCGCGCGGTCCCTCCGAGCCGGAAACGCGTTCGGGACGGCCTCGCGTGGAGGGACCGCCCCAAGGAGACGGTGGGCGACCGGTTGGACAGCGGCCCCCGTGGTCGACTGGGTACGCCGCCGTGACGTCGTTGACGGGGATCGACGAGCATGTTGCTCGGCCGTGGAGGAGTGCCCCGTTTTCCGAGGTCAGGATCGCGCGCCGGTTGGCGCTGCTCCCAATCTGCTCCCAATTTAAGGGGCAACAACGCGAAAGCCCGTTACCGGTGATTCCGGTGACGGGCTCGCTACCTGCAAATATTTACGGTGGGCGATACTGGGATCGAACCAGTGACCTCTTCGGTGTGAACGAAGCGCTCTCCCGCTGAGCTAATCGCCCTCAGCGCGCATGACTCTACCCGATCGAGAGCCCGGACCAAAAACCGGGCCTCAGTGCGTCGCGAGGTAGTGCAGCGCCTGCGCCACGACGTCGATGCCGAGGCTGTACTTGAGCGACAGCCACACCACCACGGACACGAACACGAGCCCGACCGCGCCGAGCACGAACCGCACCCCCAGTGACTGCCGCTTCACCCAGCGCGTCCACGAGTTGACGTGCCGGCGGGTGAACGCGAGCAGCCGTCGCGCCCAGTGGAACTCCACCGCCCAGACGCCGAGGCCGGCGATGACCAGCAGCCAGCCGGGGCCGGGCAGCGGGATCAGCGCGATACCGATGGTGACCACGAGCGCGCCGAGAATGCCGATGAAGATCTTCAGGGCGACGCGGCCGGTGGGGTTGGCGCGGATGAGTTCGAGCGTGGTGTGCAGGCGCAGCCGCCAGCCACGTCGGCGCCGGCGCTGCTCCACGAGAGCGCCTCGCGACCGCCCTTCCACCGGCACCTCGTACCCCCGACTTTCGGCTGCTCGGGCCGCACCTTTCGGCGAATCACCCCTGGTCCGCGACGTCACCGACGAGCCCCCCGTGACCATTTCCACCCCCAGTGTCGCGCGGGACCGTCACCCCTGCTGACGACTGGACGTTACCGGAGTAAGTCGACGACTGAACCACCCGTTGCCGGGCGGGACGACGGAGTGGGCGGAACCGGAAATCCTACGTGGGGCCGAGGGGTTCCCGAGGGCTTTCCGAACCCCTTCCCACCACTGGGTGAAGTCAGCGTATGGCGGAGCGTAGCCAGGAGCAGCACCTGAGTATGGGAAAAGCGGGACACGCGCGTTCCGCAGCGGTGCCGGGGGGAGAACGTTCATGAGTGTCATCCGACCGACGACCGTAGAGGTCGAGACGTCGCTAAGGCTCGTCGCGCCTGACGCCACCGCCTTGCCGGTGCGTGCCAGTCTGCGTTACGACCCTGCTGACCCGTATGCGGTCCATGTCCTGTTTCACGCCGAGTCCGCCGGCGGCGAGGCGGTGAGCTGGTCGTTCGCACGCGAACTGCTGGTCACCGGGCTCGACGAACCGGCCGGCATCGGTGATGTGCGGGTCTGGCCGTGGGCCACACCGCGCGGCGACTTCGTCGCGCTCGCGCTGTCGTCCCCGGACGGCAACGCCCTGTTCGAGGTTCCGCGCAGCGTGCTGGTGCGCTTCCTGCGCCGGACCTACGTCGTCGTCCCGCGCGGCCGCGAGGCCGAGCACCTGGACGTCGACACCGCGGTGAACCGGCTGCTCGCCGGTCGCTGACACGGCAACACCCGGGGCCGCGCGGATCTGCCGAGTCCGCGCGGCCCCGGGCCGTCTCACCGGGGGTGCGCCTCAGCCGCGCGTGGTGATCCCACCGTCGACCGGGATGACCGCGCCGGTCAGGTAGGCGCCGGCCCGCGACGCCAGGTAGATCGCCGTGCCCGCCATGTCCTCGGGCCGCCCGATCCGCCCCAGCGGCACCTGCTGCTCGATCGCCGAGCGCGACTCCGGGTCGTCGAGCGCGAACGCCATCATCTTGCTCTCGAACGGTCCGGGCGCGATCGCGTTGACGGTGATCCGCTCACCGGCGAGCTGGTGGGCGAGGCTGCGGGTGAGCATGTGCACCGCCGCCTTGGTGGCCGAGTACGCGTACACCTCCATCCACGGCACCCGGATGCCGTCGACCGACCCGATGTTGATCACGCGGGCCGGGTCGTCGGCGGCGGCCGCGGCGCGCAGCTGCGGCAGCAGCGCGGTGGTGAGCCGGAAGACCGCCTTGACGTTCACCGCCCAGAGCTTGTCGAAGGCGCCCTCCGGGTACTCCTCCAGCGGCGCGCCCCAGGTGGCGCCCGCGTTGTTCACCAGTACGTGCAGCCGGTCGTGGCGCTCCCGCACAGCCTCGGCGAGCGTCAGCGCGCCCGCGTCGCTGCCGAGGTCGGCCGGAATCGCCTCGCAGTGCCCCTCGGCGGAGAGTTCCTTGGCCACCGACTCGCACACGTCGGCCTTGCGTGACGAGATGATCACCTTTGCGCCGGCCTGCACGAAGCCCCGCGCGATCATCAGCCCGATCCCCCGCGAACCGCCGGTGACCAGCACCGTCTTGCCGTCGACCGAGAACAGTTCCGTCATGCTCATCCCATCGCCGTCGCCCGGCCGGGGGCCGGTCGGCCGACCCGGGCTTACCGATCGGTAACGTAACGGTCCGCCGTACGTGCCGACAAGACCGGTCCGTGCGGGCGGAAGCGTCGAGATGCAACGTGCGGCCGGGCCGGTTACCGTCGGGGTGATGGTCACTACCGGTCAGCCCTCCCCGGCCACCCGCACCGGCCCGCCGGAGTCGCGCCCCGGCGCCGACGAGATCCTCACCGGCGCGCTCGACGACCTCGCCGCCGAGCCCGGCTGGCCCCGGCCGGTCCTGCTCGACCGCGACGTGCTGATCCTGGTCACCCACGGTCACGGCACTGCCGAGCTGGACTTCCGGCCGGTGCCATGCCGGCCCGGCACGTTGCTGCGCGCGTACCCCGGTCAGGTGTTGCGGTGCGTCGGCGCGCAGCTCGACGCGACTGTGGTGAGCTGGCGGCCGGACGCGCTGGCCGGCCTCGACGTCGACCCGGACGCGGTGCCCGCCCACCGCCAGCTCGCCGGCGAGGACGAGGACGCGGTGATCAGCGAGGTCAGCCAGCTGGCTGTGGACGCGGAACGGCACGCGATGGTGCCTCCCGCCGCGGCGCTGCTGCGGCACCAGCTCGCGGTGCTGCTGCTGCGGCTCAGCCTGCTGCCGCATCCGGAGAAGGGGTCCGCGCCGCGGGCCGAGACCGACACGTTCCGGCGGCTGTGCCGCGAGGTGGAGCGCGGCTACCGGCACACCCGCCGGGTGGAGGACTACGCCGCCCAGCTGGGCTGTTCGGTGCGTACCCTGACCCGGGCCTGCCTGGCGGTGACCGGGCGCAGCGCCAAGCAGGTCATCGACGAGCGGGTCGCGTTGCAGGCGTGCCGGCTGCTCGCCGCCACCGACGAGTCGATCGCCCGGATCGGCCGTGACCTGGGTTTTCCCGAGCCGACGAACTTCGGCCGCTTCTTCACCCGGGAGGTCGGGGTGAGCCCGGGGACGTTCCGGGCCAACCGGGAACGCCCGCTGCCCGTCCGTCTGGTGCGACCCCGGCCGCCCGCCGACTCCCCCGCGCCCACCGGCCAGGCATGATGGCACTGTGCAGATCTCCGCGCGCGGCGACTACGCGGTACGGGCAGCCCTGAGCCTGGCCACCGCGTACCCCACCCTGCTGTCCACCCAGGTCATCGCGGCGGAGCAGGACATGCCCCGCAAGTTCCTCGAGGCGGTCCTGGCCGACCTGCGCCGGTCCGGGATCGTCCGGGCCCAGCGCGGCGCCGAGGGCGGGTACACGCTGGCCCGGCCGCCGCGCGAGATCACCATCGGGCACGTGTTGCGCGCCGTCGACGGTCCGCTCGCCGGGGTACGCGGGCTGCGCCCGGAGGAGACCCGGTACGAGGGCGCGGCGGAGAACCTGCCCCGTCTCTGGGTGGCGGTACGCGCCTCGGTGCGCCGGGTGGTCGACGAGGTGAGCCTGGACGAGCTGGTCAGCGGCCGGCTGCCGGCGCACGTGCGCAAGCTGACCGCCCAGCCGGACGCGTGGGAGCCGCGCTGATCACAGCGTGCTGACCACCTCCTCGTAGGGCAGGCGCGGCAGCCGTTCCCGCCAGGCGTCCGGCGCCGGGCGGCCGATGTTCATCAGCAGCAGCACCCGGTGCTGCCCGTCGGGGAAGAACTCCCGTTCCACGCCGGCCGCGTCGAATCCGGCCATCGGCCCGGCGGCCAGCCCGGCGGCGCGTACCCCGACCAGCAGGTAGCCGATCTGGAGCGCGGCGTTGAACCGGGCCTGCGCCTCCCGCCCGGCCGGGTCGCCGGTGAACCAGTCCCGCGCGCCGGGCCGGTGCGGGAACAGCTCGGGCAGCCGGTCGTGCCAGTTCACGTCGGCGGCGAGCACGGCGGTCAGCGGCGCGGCTGCCGTCTTGTCCCGGTTGCCGGCGCTGACGTAGGGCAGCAGCCGCGCCCGGGCCGCCGCCGAGCGCAGCAGCAGCACCCGCAGCGGCTGGGCGTTCATCGCTGTCGGGCCGTACCGGACCAGGTCGTGGACGGCGCGGACCTGCTCGTCGCCGACCGGCTCGTCGGTGAACGCGTTTGCCGTGCGGGCCGCCCGGAACAGCAGGTCCTGGGCGGCCCGGTCCAGTGCGATCAGCTCGTCGGCGGCGGCGGTCACCACGCCTCGGACCAGTCGCCGAGCGTGGTGGTGTAGCTGCCCCGGTGGTGCAGCAGCGGGTCGCCGTCCTCGCCCGCGCCGAGCGCGAGCGGCTCGCCGAGCAGGATGGTGTGGTCGCCGGCCTCGATCCGGCGGACCACCCGGCACAGCAGCACGGCGAGCGCGTCGCCGATCAGCGGCACGCCGAACGGTCCGGTGGTCCAGCCCGGGTGGGCGCTGAACCGGTCGATGCCGCTGGTGGCGAAGATCTGCGCGATCTCCTGCTGGCCGGAGGCGAGCAGGTGCACGGCGACGTGCTCGGCCTGCTCGACTGTGGGCCAGCTCGACGACGCGCGGCCCAGGCACACCGAGACCAGCGGCGGGTCGAGCGACACAGAGGTGAACGAGGTGGCGGTGAAGCCGGCCGGCGGCAGGTCCGGCCGGATCCGGTTGCCGCGCAGGCCGGGGGTGGTGACCACGGTGACGGTGGACGCCTGGCGGCGCAGCAGGCCGCGGAACGAGTCGACGTCGACCGGGCGCAGCTCGACGGTTCCGGCGCCGGGCCGGTCCACTGTGGTCACGACGCCACCAGCTCACGGGTCGCGTAGGCGCTGGCCGGCCGGGGCAGGCCGTAGTGCTCGCGCAGGGTACGCCCGGTGTACGCGGACCGGAACAGCCCGCGCCGGCGCAGCAGTGGTACGACGTGGTCCACGAAGTCCTCCAGTCCGTCGGGTAGCAGCGGTGGCATGACGTTGAAGCCGTCGGCGGCGCCCTGGGTGAACCAGAGCTCGATCTGGTCGGCGATCTGTTCCGGGGTACCGACCACGACGCGGTGCCCGCGTCCGCCGCCGAGACGGCCGATGAGCTGCCGCAGGGTGAGCCGTTCCCGCCGGGCCAGCTCGACGACGAGCTGGTAGCGGCTCTGGTGGGACTGCACGGCGCCGGCGTCGGGCAGGTCCGGCAGCGGGCCGTCCAGCGGCAGCCCGGTCAGGTCGAGCCCGGTCATGCCGGAGAGCTGGGCGAGAGCGTGCTCGGGCACGATCAGGGCCTCCAGTTCGTCGGCGAGGTCGCGGGCCTCCTTCTCCGTACCCCCGATGACCGGCGCGATACCGGGCAGCACCTTGACCAGTTCCGGATCACGCCCGGCGTCGGCGGTGGCCCGTTTCAACGCGCTGTAGAACGCCTGGCCGCCGGCGAGCGTCTGCTGGGCGGTGAACACGGCCTCGGCGTACCGGGCGGCGAACGCGATCCCGTCGGCGGACGAGCCGGCCTGCACCAGCAGCGGCCGGCCCTGCGGCGGGCGGGGCGTGTTCAGCGGTCCGCGGACCCGGAACCGCTCCCCGGCGTGGTCGATCTCGTGCACCCGGGCGGTGTCGGCGAAGACGCCCGCGGCGGTGTCCAGGACCAGCGCGTCGTCCTCCCAGCTGTCCCAGAGCTTGATCGCCACGTCGACGTACTCGGCGGCCCGACGGTAGCGGTCGGCGTGCGCCGGGTGGTCGTCGAGGTTGAAGTTGCGGGCCTCCCGGGCCTGGGCGGAGGTGACGATGTTCCAGCCGGCCCGGCCACCGCTGAGGTGGTCCAGCGAGGCGAACGCGCGGGCCAGGTTGAACGGTTCGGTGTACGTGGTGGAGGCGGTGGCGATCAGGCCGATGTGCTCGGTCGCGGTGGCGATCGCGGCGAGCAGCGTGATGGGCTCGAAGACGGCCTGGATGTTGTGGCGTACGGCCGGTCCGACGGCGAGCCCGTCGGCGAGGAACACCGAGTCGAGCGTGCCCCGCTCGGCGATACGGGCCAGTTCCTGGAAGTGGCGTACGTCGGCGAGGCGGCTCGGGTCGGCGCGCGGGTGCCGCCAGGCCGCCTCGTGGTGGCCGACACCCATCAGGAAGGCGTTGAGGTGCAGGGTCCGGGACATGGCGGTTCCTCTCAGACGGTGGTGACGTCGACGCGCCAGGTGGAGAAGCGACGTTCCCCGGCGACGAGGAGCTGGTTGACCACCAGCCCGATGGCGGAGATGGTGATGATCCCGGCGTACATGTCGGGGATCGCGAAGTTGTACTGCGCGTAGTTCACGAGGTAGCCGAGCCCGGCCTTCGCGCCGACCATCTCGGCGGCGACGAGCACCAGGATCGAGTACGCCCCGGCGAGCCGGACGCCGGTGAACACCGTGGGCACGGCCGCCGGCAGGATCACCTTCTGGAACAGCCGCAGGTGGTTCAGCCCCATCGAGCGGGCCGAGCGGATCAGCAGCGGGTCGACGCCCTTCACGCCGGCGATGGTGTTGAGCAGGATCGGCCAGGAGCAGGCGTAGACCACCAGGGCGATCTTCGAGGTCTCACCGAGCCCGAGGATGAGCACGAAGACCGGCAGCAGTGCCAGCGCGGCGGTGTTGCGGAACACCTCCAGCAGCGGGCTGAGCAGGTCCGCGAGCGGCCGGTACCAGCCGATCAGCAGGCCGAGCGGAATGGCGGTGACCACCGCGAGCGCCAAGCCGGTGAGCGACCGGGTTCCGCTGGCGCCGACGTGGTCGGCGAGCTGCCCGCTGCGCAGCAGTTCCCACCAGGCGGCGAGCACCTCGGACAGCGGCGGCAGGAAGACCCGGTCGACCAGCCCGGCGCGGGGCGCGGTCTCCCAGATCGCGGCCAGCGTCAGCAGCGCGGCGCTGCGGTGCAGCGCCCGGCCGCCGAGGCCGAGCAGGCGTCCGGGCCGGCGGGGCGCGACGGCCGGGGCGGGTGGGGCGGCCACCGGCCGGGCCGGCGGTGCGGCGACGTCAACCAACGCGGGCCTCCTCGCGTACGGCGGACTGCGCGGCGCGGACCTCGTCGCGCAGCAGCGTCCAGATCTGGTGCCGGTGGTGGCGGAACGCGTCGGTGGAGCGGACGTCCTCCTCGGCCTCCCGGTCGCCCAGCTCGATGTCGATGACCTGCTTGATCCGGCCGGGCCGGGACGTCATCACGGCGACCCGCTGACCGAGGTGCACGGCTTCGTCGATGCCGTGCGTGATGAACACGACGGTCTTGCCGGTGGCCTGCCAGATCCGCACCAGCTCGTCCTGGAGCGAGTCGCGGGTCTGCGCGTCCAGCGCGGCGAACGGCTCGTCCATCAGCAGCACGTCCGGGTCGTACGCGAGACTGCGGGCGATGGCGACGCGCTGCTTCATGCCGCCGGACAGCTCGTGCGGGTAGCGGTCGGCGAAGCCGGTCAGCCCGACCAGGTCGAGGTGGTACGCGACCAGGTCGGCGCGCTCGGCGCGGGGCAGGCCCTTGGCCTCCAGTCCGAACGCGACGTTGCCGGCGGCGGTGCGCCAGGGCAGCAGCGCGTACTGCTGGAAGACGATGCCCCGGTCCAGGCCCGGCCCGGTGACCGGGCGGCTGTCGACGAGCACCTGCCCGGCCGTCGGGGTGGCCAGCCCGCCGAGCAGGTCGAGCAGGGTGGACTTGCCGCAGCCGCTGGGGCCGACGACGACGAGGAACTCGCCGGGGCGTACCCCGAGGGTGAGGTTGTCGAGCGCGGTGACCGCGCCGCCGCCACGCCGGCCCGGGAAGACCTTGCGCACCCGGTCGAAGCGGATTTTGTCGGTGCTCATGCGCCACCGCCGGTGGCCGCGGCGGCGTTGAACCGGTTGGTGTAGAGGTCGGACGGCTTCGGCCGCTCGCCCTTGAGCTCGCCGGAGTCGGCCAGCCAGTCGATCCAGGTGGCGAACTCCCGGTCGGTGATGAGGCCGCCGGTCCCGGCGACGCCGCTGGACTTCCAGTACTCCACGAGCGTGGTGTCCTCGTTGCGCCCGCGCTTGGCGATGATCGCCTTGAGCCGGGCCACCACCGTCTCGCGCGGCTGGGTGCGCGCCCACTCGATCGCCTTGCCCACCGCGGTGACGAACGTCCGGACGGTGTCCGGGTTACGGGTGAGGAAGTCGTCGCGGAAGACGTAGCTGCCGGCGCTGAACGCGCCGAGCAGTTCGTAGTCGGTGAAGACGGTGCGGATGCCGCCGTTCGCGACCGCCTTGTCGCGGATCACGCCGCCGAGCACGGCGACGTCGATCTGCCGGGCGCGCAGCGACTGCTCGGTGTTCACCGGCGGCAGCGCGACCAGCTCGACCTTGCCGATCTCGGCGGCGGTGAGGCCACCCCGGGCCAGCCAGGTACGCAGGACGGCCTCGGCGTGCGCGCCGAGCGTGTTCATGCCGACCCGCTTGCCGATCAGGTCACGCGGGCCGCGGATCGGGCTGTCGTCGAGCACGTAATAGCCCTGGAACGTCTGCGCGTCGGAGCCGTAGTAGCTGACGACTGCGGTGATCGGGGCGTTCGCGGCCTGGAGCTTGACGATCGCGCCGTTGAACGCGCCGCCGAAGTCGCTCTGGCCGGTGGCGGTGGCCTGGATGTCGGCCGGGCCGCCGGTGACGTTGCCGATCCAGTCGAGCGTGACGTCGCCGAGGTAGCCGAGGTCGGCGGCGAGTTCGGGGAGGGTCACCTGGCCGACCGAACCCTGGTAGCGCAGTTCCTTGGTCTGTGCGCCGTCGGCGGCGTCGGCGCCGCACGCGGTGGCGGTGGTGAGGGCGAGCAGGGCGACGGCGGCGGTGAGGGCACGCCGCGGTGATCGGGTCGAGGGCATGGCGGAGTCTCCTGATCTGTCCACGATGCGGTGGAGGGGGCCCGCGCGGGGCCGGGGAGCACGCCGTACCGCGCCGGGCCACGATGCGCCGGCTGCGGGAACGGACGGGCGGAGAGGGAACGACGAGCGCTCGGCTCAACAGAGCGCGCTCGCGTGCCGGACCAGGTCGACGTGCACGCGAGCGGTGAGGAGAAGCTCGTCCCGCTGCGACATGCCCTCATGCTGCCGACCGTTCTCCACGCCGGTCAATGCCCTTCCATTCAGTGAGACTTTCATCGCTGGCTTTGCTACGACCCGCCTCCACCAGCATTTACGACTCCTTAACACCTACCCGTTGGATAGAGATTTTGCCGGGCGGCAGCCCCACCGTCCAGAGCGGACCGGGCAGGGTTTCGCGAATCGTCGATCCGGGCATGTTCGATGCCGCGAAGGCATGCAGACGACTGCAGAGGCAGGGAGACGAAGGAGGCACCCCCGATGGGCGTCCAGTTCCGCAAGCGTAAGAAGTACGGGCCGCTGATCCTCCACTTCACCCAGAACGGCTTCTCGTCGTGGAGCATCAAGATCGGCCGCTGGTCCTGGAACTCGAACACCCGCGCCCACCGCGTGGACCTTCCGGGACCGCTGTCGTGGAAGCAGGACAAGAGCCCGTCCTGACACCCGGACGTGAATCGGGGCGCCGGCGGCTGGCCGGCGCCCCGATCGTCGTCCGTACCGGCTTTTCCGGTTCCGCCGACCACGGCGCCCCGGCGACCGGAGAATCGCCGCATGGCGGACCTGTCCCTGCGGCGGATGCGACGGCGGGCCGTGGCGGCCTGCCTGCTCATGCTCGTCGGCTACTTCCTGGTGCCGGTCGCGGCCGACCCGAACGGCCTGCGGCTGTTCCTGCGCTCGGCGGGCACCGTGGTGCTGGTGGCCGTGATCGCGTTCCTGGTCACCGGCCAGGTCCGCCGACAGCTCGTCAAGGACCAGCCGACCGGCCGGGACGAGGATCGCGCGCTGACCCGGCTCGCGGTCGCGCTGATCGCCGGGCTGCTGGTCTTCGCACTCGGCGACTACGTGGTGGCGAACACCCGGCCTGGTGAGTTCGTCGGTCTGCGGACCCGGGTCGACGCGCTCTACTTCGCGCTGGCGACGCTCACCACTGTCGGCTACGGCGACGTGCACGCCGAGGGGCAGATCGCCCGGGTGGCGGTGTGCGCGCAGATGGTGTTCAGCATCGGTGTGGTCGCCACCGGAGCGTCGATAGTGGTCAAGCAGATGACCCAGCGTGCGGGACGGCGCTGATCAGCACGTCCCCGCCGAGCCGGCCGTGCTCGGGATCGCGGGTCACCGCGCCGGAGGCGAGCAGCGAGGCCAGCGCCCGGTTGGCGTCGGCGGCCCGGTAGACGGTCGCCGTGGTGGCGAAGCGGCGCAGCTCGGTGACCGGGCGCGGACCGGAGCGGGCCAGCTCGGCCAGCAGCTCGCGGCGCAGCGGGCCGGGCTCCGGGTCGAGCGAGATGTCGAGCAGCCGTCCCTGCGGGTCGGCCGGGTCGCGGTAGCGCACCCCGGCGTACTCGTCGACCGCCCAGAGCGCCTCCTTGACCGTCTCCAGCCCTCGGTCGGAGCCGGTGGCGTAGCCGAGCAGCCGGGCCGGGCCGTCTCCTTCGGGCACCAGCTCGACCTCGGTGGCGAGCGGGAACCCGGCGGCGCTCAGCGCCGGACGTAGCGACCGGCCGGGCGTGGTGACCAGCAGCAGCTCGGCCGGGCGGCCGGACGCGGCGGCGGCCAGCAGGGCCGGGTCCGGCTCGGCACCGTCGGCCACTGTGAGCAGCGGCGCGCCGGCCGCGCCCGCGGCCTTGAGCGCCACCGGCAGCCGGTCCGGCCCGCCGGGCACCAGGTGCACGGCGACGTCGGCCGGCAGCGCGGCCTCGGCCGCGCCGAGCCGCACCGCCAGGTCGGTGCCGTCGTCGGCCACCACCAGCACGGTCAGCCGCCGCCCCCGCAGCCGGTCGGCGAACTCGGCCACCACCCGCAACGCCTCCTCCGCCCCGGTGGCGTCACCTCCGGCGTACGCGAGCGCGAGCGTGGCCCGCCGCGCCCGGTGCAGCGCGGCGGGGAGCCAGTGGTCGAGCTGGCGGACGAGCAGCTCGCGCAGGACGGCGTCGGTCGACATGGTGCGTTTCTACCGCACGGCGCGGCGGCCCGGCCGTGAACCCCGCTCAGACCGGGACGGAGATGCCCACGCCGCCGCGGGTCTGCCCGCCGTAGCGCTGCCGCTCGCGGTCCAGGTCGAGCCGCCCGATGCGGGTACGCGCGGCGAGCGCGGCGTCGTCGAGCAGGTCGGCCGGGACGATCCAGACGATCTCGAACTCCAGCCCGTCCGGGTCGCGGCCGTAGAGGCTCTTGGTGGTGCCGTGGTCGGACGCGCCGACCAGCGCCCCGGCAGCGGCCAGCCGCTCGGCGGTGGCCCTCAACTCGTCGAGCGTGTCCAGTTCCCAGGCCAGGTGGTAGAGGCCGACGGTGGCCCGTCCGGCCTGGGACGCCCCGGCCGCCGCGCCGATCTCGAACAGGCCGAGGTCGTGGTCGTTGGTGGAGTCGGGCGCCTGGAGGAACGCGGCGCCGCGGAAGCCCTCGGGCGTCATCGGGACCCGGCGGAAGCCCAGCACGTCGCGGTAGAAGGCGACGCTGCGCTCCAGGTCACTGACGTAGAGGACGGCGTGGTTGAGTCGGTGGATGCCCATGCCACCGACCGTACCCGGGTTTTGTTGAGCGTTCAACTATTGCCGCTATGATGGGCGTCATGACCCGGTGGCTGACCCCCGACGAGCAGCGGACCTGGCGCGCCTTCCTGACCGCCTCCCGGGCGCTGACGGACGCGCTCGACCGCGAACTGCAACGCGACGCGGGCATGCCGCACGCCTACTACGAGATCCTGGTCCGCCTCTCCGAGGCCCCGGACCGGCGGCTGCGGATGAGCGAGCTGGCCGAGCTCACCGGCTCCTCGCGCAGCCGGCTCTCGCACGCCGCCGCCCGGCTGGAGGCGTCCGGGTGGATCCGCCGCGAGGACTGCCCCACCGACCGGCGCGGGCAGATCGCCGTGCTCACCGACGAGGGCTTCGCCACCCTGGCCGCCGCCGCGCCCGGCCACGTCGAGGGGGTACGCCGGCACCTGTTCGACGCGCTCAGCCCGGCCCAGGTCGACCAGCTCCGCCGGATCAGCGAGACGCTCGCCGACCACTTGACGGATTCGGGACCAAACTGATCCACTCCGGGTCTTGTACATACCGTCGCCGGACGAGCACGATGGGGCGTGTCCTCCGGCTTCGCTGACCTGACCGTCCAGGCGCACCAACTGGTGTCCGAAGGCGACCTCACCGGCGCGGAGCGGCTGCTCGCCGACGCGCTCAGCGACGCCGATCCCCGCCCCGGCAACGCCTCCCCCGAACTGGCCGAGGCGGCCGGCCTCCAGGCCCGGGTGCTCGTCGCGCTCGGCGAGCCGCACTCCGCCCGCGGCTGGGCGGCGTTCGCGTACGCGGCGGCCACCCGGCTGCACGGCCGCTCCGACGAGCGCACCGTCACCGCCGCCGCGACGCTCGCCGCGGTGCTGCACCGGGTCGGCAGCGACGCCCGGGCCGCCCGGCTCTACTCCGACGTCATCATCGAGCTGACCGCCCGCGACGGCCCGGAGTCGCAGCGGGTGCTCGCCGCGCACGCCGACCTGGCCACCGTGGAGTTCGCGCGCGGCCAGTGCGAGGTGGCCCGCGATCGGTTGCAGGACGCCTGGGAGTTGCACCACGAGGTATACGGCGACGGCCATCCCAGCGGCATCAAGATGCTGGCGAAGCTCGGCGCGATGGAACGCGACTGCGGCCGGTACGCCGACTCGCACGAGCACCTGACGCTCGCCGAGGAGCTGTGTCGCCAGCACCTGGACCCCGACGACCCGCTCGCCGCCCAGGTGGCGGGGCTGGCCCGCGCCGCCGCCGACCCGGACCACGTCTGCCCCGCGCCCACGCCCGCTCCCGAGCCGCCGCCCGCGCGCACCACGCCGGTGGTGCCCGCCGCGCGGGTCCCCCCGCCCGCCGAAGGGCCGCACGACCTGCCGCCGTACAGCCCGCCCGCGCTGGACGAACCGGTCGACACGCCGCTCTACCACCCGCCCGGCCGGGCCGCCGAGGCCGCGCACGTGCCGACGCCGCGTACCGCGCCCGAGGACGACGCCGACGGGTTCGGCGACTACCCGTGGCCGCCCGACGAGCCGGCCGAGCAGCCGTGGCGCCCCGGCGCGGACCCGCTGCCGCCCACAGTGGTCGGGCTCGCCGGCGACGAGCCGGACGGCGTACGCCGGGTGCCGCAGGCGCCGCCCGAGCCGCCGTCGCGCTACCTGCCGGTGCACGTGCCCCGGCCACCGGCCGCCGAGCGGCGCACGCTGCCCTGGCTGCCGCTCGTGGTGCTCGGCGTGGTGGTGGCGCTGCTGCTGGGCACCATCGCGGTGATCGCCGGGGTGTCCCGGGTGGACGACGGCCGCGACGCCCCGCCACCGGCCACCGGCGCGCCCGCGTCCAGCGCGCCGCCGCCGACCTCCGCCGCTCCCGCGCCCACCACGGCGGCAGCCGCCGCGCCGGGCACCCCACCCGGGAGGTTCACGCTCACCGACCGGCGCGACAGCATCGTGCTGAGCTGGACGTACCCGCCCGGGGCGGAAGGACCGGTGGTGGTCGCCGGAGGCCGGGCCGGGCAGCCGCAGGGCACTTTCGCCACGCTGCCCGCCGGCTCGGCCGACTACATCGCCTACGGGCTCGACCGCACCACCGACTACTGCTTCACCGTCGCGCTCGTGTGGTCCACCGACACCGTCGCCCGCAGCGGCCCGGTCTGCACCAAGCGCCGCCGCTGACCGCTCACTCCGCGTCCGGCTCGGCCAGCGCGGGCAGTCGTACCGTCGCCCGCAGTCCCGGCGCGGCGGCGCCCGGCGTCGCGTCGGTCAGCTCCACCGCGCCGCCGGCCCGGCGCACCAGCTCGCGCACGATGGCCAGGCCGAGACCCGCGCCGCCCGCGTCGCGGGCCCGCGCGTCGTCCAGCCGGGTGAACCGTGCGAACACCCGCTCCCGGTCCGCCGCCGGGATGCCCGGCCCGTCGTCGGTCACCGTGACCAGGTGGTACGCCCCGTCCGGGCCGGACACGGCCAGGTCCACCCCGGTACGCGCGTGCCGCAGCGCGTTGTCCACCAGGTTCACCAGCACCCGGCGCAGCTCCCCCGCGTCCCCCTCGACCCACAGCGGCCCGTCCGGAAGCGTCAGCCGCAGCGGCGGGGACGGATAGCGGGCCGCCACCGCGCGCAGCAGCTCGCCCAGCTCCACCGGGCCCACCGGCGCCGGCCGGGCGTCCTGCTCGTCCAGGCGGGCCAGCAGCAGCAGGTCGTCCACCAGGCGGCTGAGCCGCTCGGTGTCGGCGAGCAGGTCGTCGGCGACCGCCGGCCAGTCGGTGTCGTCGCCGAGACGCCGCGCCACCTCCAGCTCGGTACGCATGTTCGTCAGCGGGCTGCGCAACTCGTGCGCGGCGTCGGCGACGAACGCCCGCTGCCGGTCCCGGGACGCGGCCAGCCGGTCCAGCATGTCGTTGAGCGTGACCGCGAGCCGGTGGATCTCGTCCTGCCCCGCCGGCACCGGGAGCCGCTCCGCCCCGGCCCGCCCGGTGATCTCGGCGGCGCCGCTGCGCAACTGCTCGACCGGTCGCAACGTCGCGCCCACCACCCGCCAGGCCACCACGCCGAGCCCGGCCACCAGCAGCGGGAAGCCCACCAGCAGCAGGTTGCGCACCACGCGCAGGCTGTGCCGTACGTCGGTGAGCGACTTGGCGACGAGCACCGTACGCGGCTCCTGCGGCGTGCCGGCCGGCACCGTGACCACCCGGACCGGGCCGGGCATGCCGACGCGCCGCCCGTCCACCACCAGCCGCTGCCGCTGCCCGGGCCGCAGGTCGCCGGGGCCGAGCATCGGCACGAGGCGGTCCGCGTCGATCGACGCGGCTCGGATCCGGCCCTGCGCGTCGACCACCTGCACCCGCAGCTGCCCGCCGGCGACCGGCAGCGGGTCCGGCAGCGCGTCCTCGGCCGTCAGCAGCGCCACCGCGTCGGCGGTGCGCAGCGCCTCCTCGTCGACCGAGCGCTGCAACGTCCAGCCCAACGCGCCGACCAGCAGCGTCCCGCCGAACGCGAACCCGACCGCCAGCCCCAGCACGCCGAGCGCGAGCAGCCGGGCCCGCAGGCCGAGGCGTGGCAGCGGGCCGCGTACCCAGCTCACGTGGCCAGCCGGTAGCCCGCGCCGCGTACCGTCTCCAGCCGTTCCCGGCCGATCTTGCGGCGCAGGTAGCCGACGTAGACCTCCACCGCGTTCGGGGCGGTGTCGACCGAGGCGTCCCAGACGTGGTCCAGCAGCTCGGTCTTGGAGACCACCTCGCCGGGGCGGCGCATCAGGTAGTCCAGCAGCGCGTACTCGCGGCTGGTGAGCACGACCTCGGCGTCGGCCCGGGTGACCCGGCGGCGGGCCGGGTCCAGGCGCAGGTCGCCGACGGTGAGCACGGCCGGCCGGCGGGGCGCGCCGCGGCGCAGCAGCGCCCGCAGCCGGGCCAGCAGCACCACGTACGAGAAGGGTTTGGTCAGGTAGTCGTCGGCGCCGCAGTCCAGGCCGTCTGCCTGGTCGTACTCGCCGTCCTTGGCCGAGAGCATCAGCACCGGCAGCCAGCGCTGCTCGGCGCGTAGCCGGCGCACCACCTCGTAGCCGGACAGGCCGGGCAGCATGACGTCGAGGATCATCGCGTCGTACTCGCCGTGCCGGGCCGCGTCCAGCCCGGCCGGGCCGGTGGCCGCCACGTCCACCGCGAAACCCTCTGCCGACAGGCCCCGGCGCAGCGCCGCCGCGAGCCGCGTCTCGTCCTCCACCACCAGCAATCGCACCGGTCCAGGGTGCCACCATGGGGTCACCCGTAGGGGATCTCCTCAGCGTGGTCACAGCGACCATCGCGCAGCATGGTGCGCAGGAGGTGCACACTATGTCCGTGATGAAGAACCGCGCCGTGCTGCGCTGGCTGGTCCCGGTGACCGCGGGGGTCGCCGTGATCGGCGGTGGCGCCGCCGTCGGCACGTTCGCCGCCGGCGCCGACCCGGCGCTGCCGCCGCGCAGCGCCGCCCAGCTCCTGGAAGACCTGCGCACGTCCCGCCTGGACGGGCTCTCCGGCACCGTGGTGCAGCGCGCCGACCTCGGCCTGCCGCCGATCGCCGCGCTCGCCGGCCGGGCCGCCGGCAACGACCTGGCCGGCCTGGTGTCCGGTACGCACACGCTGCGCGTCTGGTACGGCGGCGAGGACCGGCAGCGGATCGCCCTGGTCGACACGCTCGGCGAGCAGGACATCCTGCGCAACGGGCGGGACGTCTGGACCTGGAACAGCCGGGAGAACACCGCGACGCACCGGACGCTGCCGGCCGACGCCCCGGACCGGGCCACCGTGCCGGCCACCCCGGCCGACGCCACCGACCGGGCGCTGGAGGCGATCGACCCGACCACGGCAGTCACCGTCGGCCGCACCGCGACGGTGGCCGGGCGCAACGCGTACGAGCTGGTGCTCACCCCGCGCGACAAGGCCTCACTGGTGCACCAGGTACGGATCGCGCTCGACGCGAAGGAGCACGTGCCGCTGCGCCTGCAGGTGCTCGCCGACGGCCAGGACGAGCCCGCGTTCCAGGTGGCGTTCACCCAGGTCGACTTCCGCACGCCGGAGGCCGACCAGTTCCGGTTCAACCCGCCGCCCGGCGTGAAGGTCACCGAGGCCGCCGAGGGCGAGCGGCCCGGACCGGCGGGCAAGCGGTTCGACCGGAAGGACGCCGAGAAGCCGGACGTGCGTACCGTCGGCACCGGGTGGACCACCGTGGTGGTCGCCAAGATCGGCGACGCGGCGCCGGGCGGCGACGCCAAGCCCGGCGCGAAGCCCGGCGCGGACGCGCCGGACGCGCAGATGCTGGCCGGCGTGCTCGGTGACCTGCCCAAGGTCAGCGGCGACTGGGGCAGCGGCCGGCTGCTCAGCGGCAAGCTGTTCAGCGTGCTGCTCACCGACGACGGCCGGGTGATCGCCGGCCTGGTCACGCCGGAGCGGCTCTACCAGGCGGCAAAGGGCTGAGACATGCCGTATTCGGGGCTCGGCCGGCGGACGCCGACCGGGCCCCGAGTCGTGTCCGGGCTTGGTCGGGTGGCGGTCGACGCGCTATCTTTCTCAGTTCAGGCACAAAAAAGGAATGGCTTCTGAATGCCATTCCTGCGGCAATTTTAGTCAATGAGGAGCCGGATTGTCAACGCACTCCGACGTGTCGGCTGACCTGCGCCAGGACGACGAGATCGGCCGCGAGCAGGAATACGTCTCGATGCTGTACGACCGGCTGGACGGCATGCGGGAACAGGCCGCCCGGCGGCTCGACGAGGAGTTGCGCCACACCGGCGGCACGCAGCAGGCCCGCTCGCAGCGCGACTCGACAGTCGCGATGTACGCCGACCAGGTCGAGCAGTTCTCCGCCGTGGAGAGCGGTCTCTGCTTCGGCCGCCTCGACGGCGACGACGGCGCGGCCCGCTACATCGGCCGGATCGGGATCTTCGACTCCTCCGGCGACTACGACCCGCTGCTGATGGACTGGCGCGCCCCGGCCGCCCGGCCGTTCTACCTGGCCACCGCCGCCAACCCGCAGGGCGTACGCCGCCGCCGTCACCTGCGCACCCGCGACCGGAAGGTGACCGGGCTCAACGACGAGGTGCTGGACATCGCCGCCGCCTCCCCCACCGCCCACGAGGAGCTGACCGGCGAGGCGTCGCTGCTCGCCGCGCTCAACGCCGGGCGTACCGGCCGGATGCGCGACATCGTCGAGACCATCCAGGCCGAGCAGGACCGGATCATCCGCGCCGACCTGCCCGGCGTGATGGTGGTGCAGGGCGGGCCGGGCACCGGCAAGACCGCTGTGGCGCTGCACCGGGCCGCATACCTGCTCTACACCCACCGCCAGCAGCTCTCCACCCGCGGTGTGCTGCTGGTCGGCCCGAACGCCACGTTCCTGCGCTACATCTCCCAGGTGCTGCCCACGCTGGCCGAGACCGGCGTGCTGCTGCGTACCCAGGCCGACCTGTTCCCCGGCGTGCACGCCCGCCGCGCGGAGCCGGCCACCACCGCGGCGCTCAAAGGCCGCGCGGTGCTCGCCGACGTGCTCGCCGCGGCCGTCCGCGACCGGCAGTGGGTGCCGGACGAGCCGGTCACCATCGAACTGCCGCAGCGGGAGCTGCTGACGCTCGACCCGGAGACCGTGCGCCAGGCCCGCGACCGGGTACGCCGTACCGGCCGCCCGCACAACCTGGCCCGCGCCCTGTTCGACGTGGAGATCGTGCACGCGCTCGCCGACCAGGTGGCCGAGCGGATCGGCGCCGACCCGCTGGGCGGGGAGAACCTGCTCTCCGAGGCCGACCGCGCGGAGATCCGCCGCGAACTGCGCGAGGAACCGGAGATCGGGGCCGCGCTGGACGAGCTGTGGCCGGTGCTCACCCCGCAACGCCTGCTCGCCGACCTGTACGCCTCGCCGGAGCGGATCGCCGCCGCCGCGCCGATGCTCACCGACGCCGAGCGGGCCGCGCTGCACCGCGAGCCCGGCGGGTGGACGCCCGCCGACGTGCCGCTGCTGGACGAGGCCGCCGAACTGCTCGGCGAGGACGAGCGCGCCGCCGTGGCGCGCCGGGAACGCATCCGGGCGATGGAACGCGAGTACGCCGAGGGCGTGCTGGAGATCTGGCGCGGCTCCCGCTCCATCGACGTGGAGGACGAAGCCGACGGCGGTGAGATCCTCGGCGTGACCGACCTGATCGACGCCGACCGGCTCTCCGAGCGGCAGGAGGAGTCCGACCGGCTCACCACCGCTCAGCGGGCCGCCGCCGACCGCACCTGGGCGTTCGGGCACGTGATCGTGGACGAGGCGCAGGAGCTGTCGCCCATGGCGTGGCGGCTGCTGATGCGCCGCTGCCCCAGCCGGTCCATGACGATCGTCGGGGACGTGGCACAGACCGGCGCGCTCGCGGGCACGCCCTCGTGGGGCGAGGCGCTGGCGCCGTACGTGGCGGACCGGTGGCGGCTGGAGGAGCTGACCGTCAGCTACCGCACCCCGGCCGAGATCATGGCCGTCGCCGCCGACGTGCTGGCCGAGATCGACCCGGCGCTGCGGCCACCCCGCTCGGTACGCGCCACCGGCGTACCGCCCTGGGACCGGACCGTACCGGCGGACCGGCTCGTGACCGAGCTGGTCGAGGCCACCGCCCGGGAGGCCACGTCGCTCGGTGACGGGCGGCTCGGCGTGCTGGTGCCGACCGGGCGGGTGAGCGAGCTGGGCGGCGCGGTCGTGGCGGCGCTGCCGGAGGCGACAGTGGGCGAACAGCCCGAGCTGGCGAACCGGGTGGTGGTGCTGACCACCGAGCAGGCCAAGGGCCTGGAGTTCGACTCGGTGCTGGTGGTCGACCCGGCCCGCATCGTGTCCGAGTCCCCACGAGGTCACAGCGACCTCTACGTGGCTCTGACAAGAGCCACCCAGCGCCTGGGCATCCTCCGCACCCCCTAACCCCCTTCCCTTCCCCTCTGCCCCGTTGATCATGAAGTTGGCGGCATTGTCGATCTCGATATCGGCCGCCAACTTCATGATCGACCGGGTTGAGCACGTGCTGCCTCATGTCCCACGGTGTCCGCCCTCCCTGCTCCGCGATCATGGAGTTGCGGCCCCGGAAAGAGCTACCAAACGGACATTCTTCGGGGCGGAGTGCAAGATCGGCGAGTGCGGGCTTGGGGTGGGCTGGGGTGGCGCGTGTTCAGCCGGCCTGTTTCGCGCCGGTTCGCCGAAGTGGCGGGCACGTGCACCAGATCGGCGAAGTTGCTACATCACGACCGCCCTGACCACACCACTTCCCCGAAGTGGCGGTGGCAGAAGTCGCACGGCGGGGGCGGCCGAAGGCCGCCCCCGCCGTGCCGTGCCGCCTCCGGTCAGCCTGGGTTGGGGCGGTTGTTGGTGAAGTTGCCCACCTGGGCGCCGGTGGCCGAGTTGTCGCTCGTGGAGCCGCCCGCCGGGGTGCTCAGGCCACCCGTGCCGGCGTCCCCGGTGGTCGTCGGCGCCACCTTGCCCGGGTGCTTCTCCGGCTGCCGGGCCACCCGGCGCACACTGGCCGGGCCGGCCGTGCCACCGGTCGTGGTCACCGCGCCCTGGCCCCGGGTCGGTCCGCCGTCGCGCAGCACCGTCGGGTCGACGGGTACGTCCGCCGGGTCGTCCGGGTCGAGTTCCTGGCGCATCCGCTCCACGTCGGTCTGCGGCACCGTGACCTCGTCCAGCGCGCCCTCGCCGTACACGCCGCCGGCGACCCGCTGCTCGGCCCGCCGGGCGGCGTCCTGCCGCATGTCGTCCTCACGCACGTCAACCACCTCGCAGCTCTCTCGGGGTATCGGTGTTGCGTGCCCGACGGCGGGTGGCTGAAACCGGAGCCGGCGGCGGGGGCCGGGTGCGTGCCCGGATGTCCGGTTCGGGAGCGTGGCGGCCATCAGATGACGACCGGCGGTTAGCTTGTCTCCGGGCCCGGGTAGACCCAGGGTGCCCCCGCCACAGAGCGCGAACCGCGCCGTGGCCGACCTGCGGTAGCGGGGCGAGGGTGTGCAGGTTAACGACTCATCAAATCCTTGAGGAGGACCAGATGAGCACGCAGGCTGCATCCACCAGGCCGATGAACCGGCCGATGTCCGACGCCCAGAACCGGGCGAGCATGCAGGACACGTCGACCCGGCACATGCCGTCGATGCACGACGGTCACCGGGAGCCGATGCCGTCTCCGGGTACGGAGACGAAGCAGGCGTTCCTGACCACCGAGTTCTGGGTGTACGCCGCAGCGGTCGCGCTCGTCGTGATCGCCGCGTTCTGGAAGGGCACCACCGCCAACGGCCTGAACATCAACAACCCGAACCAGGCCTGGTGGTACCTGACCGCGCTGACCGGCGCGTACCTGGTCAGCCGTGGCCTGTCGAAGGCGGGCAGCGCGCGCCGTTCCGGCAAGGAGCGCCGCGGGCGTTGATCGGACGCCGCGTGAACGGCGACGCCCCCGGGATCCGTCCCGGGGGCGTCGTCGCGTGTGCTCACTCCTCGCCGAAGTCCCCGAAGTCGTCGCCGCCCTCGAAGGCGCCCTCGAGCATCTCACCGGCGACCAGGCCGCCGGCGACGCCCAGCGCGGCACCCGCGACCACGCCGCCCATGCCCGGGCCGCGGCGCCCGTGGCCGGCGTAGCCGCGCTGACCCGGGTAGCCGTGGCCGCCGTGCGGCATGCCGAAGCCCTGGGCGCGCATGCTGCCGTAACGGCCGGTGGTCTCCCGCAGCCAGCCGTCGACGACCTGCACCCAGTCGGTACGGCCGGCGTCGGTGTGCGGGATCGAGTACCGCCCGAAGACGTCGTGCCCGGGGCTGAGGAAGCCGCCCCGCTTGTCGCACTCCAGGATCACCTCGACGCCCTGCTGGCTGGTCACGAACGTCAGCTCGACCTCGGTGACCGTCTGCGCGTACTGCGGCGCGGCGAAGAACTCGATCTCCTGGTAGAACGGCAGCGTCTGCGGCACGCCGTAGATGTGGCCCCGCTCCAGGTCGGCGTGCTTGAACCGGAAGCCGAGCGCCTGGAACGCCTCCAGGATGCGCTCGTGGACCGGCAGCGGGTGCACCGACACCTGGTCCAGGTCGGACTTGTCGACCGCGCGGGCCACCGCCAGTTCGGTACGCAGCCCCATGGTCATGCCGTGCAGCCGCTGGCCGTAGACGTCGGTGATCGGGGTCTCCCACGGCACCGGCATCTGGAACGGGATCGACAGCTGCTGCTTCGGCGCCAACTCGAACGCACCGCTGACGGGCAGCCGGTGGAACTCCATGACGCCCGCGTAGTCGTGGTCGCCGCTCTCGATCTCGACGCGGGTGACCAGGCCGAGGTTGATCTGCTCGATCCGTGCCGGGCTGTCGCCGCCGACCAGGTTGACGTGACCGTCCAGGGTCAGTCCGGGCCGGGTGTTCGGGTTGGTGAGCACCGTGTCGACGCTCGGGCCACCCACGCCGAACGCGCTCAACATTTTCTTGAAGACCATCGGTCACTCCCGCTGAACGGCATTCCGACATGGACCGTCGGACGCTTCGTCAGGGCACCCTAAATGGCGCGACTGAGAACTGCCTGTGAGGCGCGCCAGGTAAGGCCGGCACGTCTATCAGGACCGTCGGGGTTGCGCGTCCGTTCCCGGCTCGGCGCCGGACCCGCCTGCTCTCGGTCGGGGCACTGTGACATCTGGCTCGGCCGCCGCGCAGGCGGGCGGCGGTACGGCAGCGGTCCGGCCGGCGTAGTCGATCCGGCTGAAGGCGTCCGCCGCGAAGGTCAGCTGCCGCACCGCGGCGCTCAGCGCCGCCGCCGCCCGCGGAGCGGGCAGTCCGGCCCGGGTGCCCTGGCGGATCAACTCCTTGGCCAACGCGGCGTGCCACTGCCAGTGCCACTGTTCGCTGGTCATCTGCAGCTTCTCCGCGTTGACGTACGTCGGCAGGTTGTCGACCACGTGACCGATGAAGGCGTCGACCGAATCGGCCGGCGGGACGTGTCGTCTGGACCTGGCGGTCCGGCACAGGCCGGCAATGTACGCCGACACCTCGGTCGTGTCCGCCCAGTCCAGCGAGGCCACCCCCGCCCGCCGCACGGAAAGGACGAGATCCACCACCAGCCGGGCCGCGTCAGTGGCCCAGTGGTGCGGCCCGTACATGGAGGCGTCCACCAGCACGGGCCGGTTGTCCGGGGCGGGATACACGAGGACGTTCGTGGAGTGCAGGTCGCCGAAGGCGTCGATGTACGTCGTGGTCCCTTCGGGACGCAGCCCGCCGGGCAGGACGCCCTGGTTGACGAAGGTGGTGAGGATGTCGCAGGCCGCCGGTTCGCCGGGCGCCTCGCCTGCCTCCGCCCGCACGGTCGCCAGCATGTCGCCGTACAGGGTCAGCGTGTCGAGCACCCGCAGGCGCAGTACCGGCGTCGCGGCGAGCCATTCGTCGAACGGTCTCGTCTCTCGCTGCCCGGGGGCGAACAGCTTGATCAGCTGAGATCCGAAGAGGATGCGGGCCACGTGTTCCGCCTCTTCCTGGGTGGCATCGTCCAGCCAGTCGGCCAGGGTGTGCGCGCCGGTGGCCAGCCGCGCGGCGATGGCGTGATAGCCGGACTCCTGGTGGCTGCGGATCTGACCGGAGAAGCCGACGAGGTCACCCGCGCCGAGCAGGTGCAACGCCTTCTTGTTGGCCGCGAGTTCGAACTCGAGCGCGCGCCGGTCGAGTCCGATCTTCAGGACGTACGAGGTGGTGGCCCGCCCCTCTTGATGATCGACCCGGCACACGTACGCGCCGGACCGCCCCGGCGCCAGGTAGCCGACGGCGAGCGCCGTCGCCCCGGGCCGGTAGTCGGGGGCGAGGCAGTCCAGGGCCAGACTGCGCACGATGTCCTTGCCGATGGCCACCGAGTCCGCCCCTGGTGGATTCGGGCTGCCGACCTGGTGCAGGGTCGATTCCAGCGCGAGATCGTCGTCGGTGAAGGTGACCTTCAGCCCTTCGAAGTCACGCTTGCGGGCCACGTGCAGACGAACCTTGTTCGCCAGGTCGCGGAAGGTCATGCCGCCCTGGCGGCCCATGTTGAGGATGGACCGGATGACCGCCTCGTCCGCGCCGGCTCTGATCGCCTCCTCCCGGAAGTTCGGATAGTGGTTTCCGAGACCGGTGATGACGAGGACGTAGGTGTCCGCGCCCCGCGCCCGCAGCGCCTCCACGACCGCGATGCCGTTCTGCTGGCCCTCACCCAGGCCGTAGTCGACGATGGCGAACTCGAACGTCGGCTCGTCCCGGATCGTCTTGCGCGCAGAGGTCGCGTCCGAGGCGACTGTCCAGCTGACCTTCATCCCGATCTCCTCGAACTCCAGGTTCATGGAGTCGCGGATGACGGGGGTGTTGCCGGCTTCGTCGTCGACCAGCAGCCCTCGGATCTCCAGCGTCATGTCGACAGCCTCCACCGCTCGAACGTGACCTCGACACAGAACGTTGCCCACTCCGCCGGGGGGTCGACCGGCTGGATCCGCCCGCCGAAGGCGGCGAGTTCGTCCTTGAGGGAGCTCAGGCCGCGCCCTCCGCCGCGACGCGACGGCCGGCTGCTGTCGTTTCGGACCGACACGGTCACGAACCCGGGGTCCCGGATCTCGACGGCGACCTCGATACGTTGCTCGCCACCTTCGACCCGGTGCACCTTGGCGGCATTCATGTGGATGTGCGTGAACACGTCCTTGACGAGCCGTCGGGTGCAGAAGACCTGGAAGTGCCGTTCGCCGGCCGGAAGCAGCACCTGATGGTCGGGGAAGGTGCTGCGCAGGACCCGCATGAGGTCGGTCGGACACCGGTCGACCACCTGATGGATGCCGGCGCCGGTGGCCGGAAGAAAGAAGTCGTGCCACCACTGCAGGTCGCGGAGCAGTTGGTCGACGTCGTGCGGCGCTCGTCCGACGCTGGCCCTCGCCCGGTCGACCAGGGCGTCCAGCTGCACGGTGGTCTCGTCCACCGCGCTCCGCCCGAACGCGGTGTTGACCACCTCCGCGAAGCGGTCCGCGTCGTCCCTGCTCAGGCCCGCCGCGGTGTCACGGGTCAACAGCGCGTTACGCAGCAGGTAGATGTTCGGCAGCACGTCGAGATTGAGGAAGTTGCTGCAGACCGCCCAGTCCTCCCGGATGCCGTCGAGATCCTCGGGCAGTCGTCCCCGGCCGACCAGCGTGACGTTCTGGATGACGCGCCACATCGCGTTCTCGTAGTCGTGGTCGGCTACCGAACGCCGGTTGCCCCGCAGCGCGGCCCAGGCGGTCTGCGGGTCGGCCGGTTCGGGAGCGACGGTGCGCTGCCCGTGTGAGAGGACATAGCGCACCAGGTTGGGCGTCAGCACGGACGGCCCCTCGGCGCGGTCCGAGCCGTACCCGCGCAGTTCGTCCTCCAGCCGCACGAGTCGCTGCACGATCGGATTGATCACCAGATCCCGGGAGTACCGGTTCGGCGACCGGACGGCGGCCACGAGGCGAAGCGCCTCGAGCATCACCTGCAGGACGACCGGCTCGTCGTACCGGTTGTCGTGCAGGATCCGGCTGAGCTGGTCGGCGAACGTGATCACCGAGACCTTGGCCAGGAGAATCACCGCCTGCACCCGCAGCATCGCGTCGTCCGACCGCGCGGAGTCGCTGGTCAGCAGCGAAAGCGCCAGTTCGGCGATGGTGTCCCTGCACTCCGGGAACCACAGCGGCGCCGAACCCAGCCAGTGGGCCTCGGCGACCAGGAGACGGATCAGCGCATCCCTGACCACCGTCTCCTCGCGGGCGGCCTCCAGCTTGACGGTGACCGCACGACGCTGGAGGGTGTCCACGTTCGCCTCGCGCAGCTCGAATCGCCAGCGCAGGTACTCGGTGCAGTCCCTGGGGCCCACGTGGGCGCCGAAGAGGTCGGTGGCCTGTTCCTCGAACGCGGACCGCTTGGAGCGCGGCTCCAGCAGCCGCAGCAGCCAGTTCCGGTGCGCTTCCAGCCGGACCGGAATCGGCACCAGCATGGCGAGCTCGTCGTAGGTCCGGCGCAACGAGCAGATGTCGCACAACCACCGCCCGAGTCCGCTCATCGCCGTCCGGGCGACGTAGTGCAGGGCGACCGGAACTCCCTCCCGCCGGGATCCGCCCCGGGCGCGGGAAATGGTGCTGGGCTGGTGCAGCACCAGCGCGTCGTCGTGCGGAAGACCGTTGAGCAGCAGGAAACCGCTGATCGCGGCGATGCCTCCACTGGTGGCAATGCGCTGCAGGTGACCGATCGTGCGGGTGCTGCCCGCGCCCGCGTCGATGATCACCGCATGCCGCGCCCCGGCGGGAAGCTTGACCGAGCCCGGATACCACCACCGCTCGCCGAGCGGGGCCCGGGGAACGCCCAGCATCGCCACGACGGGTACGCCCGCCCGGTTCAGCGCGGTGGCGACGATCGCCGCGACCTGCGGCAGGTCGTCGACAGTGCCCTCCGGGTAGAGAACGCACACCGGCGCGTGAGCCTCGGCGCCGCCGAAGGCCACCCGGTCCATCTCCTTCACCCGCCTGGTGATGTGCCTGGTCACCATCTCGGCCCAGTCCCGCTGCCGGAACAGGCGAGTGGGGTCCACGTACGCCGTGTAGTGCCGCTCGGCCGGACGTTCGATGTGACCGAGCCGGGCGGCGTTCGCCCGTTCCATGGCGGAGACGTACGTGTCCTGGTCGACCAGCGCCCTCGGCATGACGCGGTGACCGGTGGTGGGCCGGCGCAGCACCGGGTCGATCGGGTCCGGTGTGCGCGGAGGCGGCTCCGCCACCCTCATGTCCACCTGCGCCAGGCTGATCATCGGCATCCGGCGGTTGAGGAACAGCACCTCGCCCGGCTCCCCGGGGTCCTCGTGCGCGCCGGTGTCGACCGCGACAGCGGCGGCGACGGGCACCATGTCGCGGTCGACGACCTCCAGCAGCGCGTGCTTGAGGGTCCGGCGGCTGGACGCGAGGTCGGTTATCAACAACACCCGGGGCGCGCCCTCCGTGCCTCGGCGGGCTCGCTCCAGCCGTACGTCCTCCAGCGAGTTGAGGTATCGGTCGTGGCCGGTGAACGAGCGGGCGAACGCCGCGACCATCGCGTGGGGCGCGTCGCCGACCCGGACCACGAGCGGCGCCGTCTTCCGGTCGAAGCGGCCGATGCGATCCTCCATCAGGGCGGCGAGCGCGTAGCCGGCCAGGCCGCCGAGATCCAGCCCCGCGAGGACGCGCCCGAGGTCGCACCAGCGGTTGGTCACCCTGAGGTTCGGGGTCAGGAACACGCCTTGGACCACACCGTCGGAGGTGGCGTCCTGGATGGCGGTCCGCAGTTCCTGGCCGACGTAGTTCGCCAGGGCGCTCATCGCGTCCTGTGGCTTGATCCGCAGGCGGAGCACGTCGTGCTCGGCGTGCAGGGCTCCGGTCCGGTCCTGCAGCTCGCGGATCGCGGGCAGCACGTCGGCCGGGCTGCCACTGTCCGCCAGGTCGTGCAGGTGCACGGGCCGCTGCGCGCCGGACAGGCGGCGGAGGATCTGCCGGCCGGTCGCGGTGCCGCCCACCCAGAAGTGCCGGTTGTCCGGGCCGAGCACCAGGATCGGTGACCGCCGGTCGGACGGGACATCGACGGGCCGGGGCCCGCAGCCGGCGTTGAGGAACTCCACGGCGACGGACATCATCTGCCGATTCACGCCGGGGAAGGCGAGGACCACCATGCCGAGGTCGTCCTGGGTGTTCGCCACCGTCAGGACCTGGGCGATCGCGGCGCCGATGTCGACGTCGTCGGGCCGCACGTCGCCGTCCGGGGTGGTGACCGCGATGACCAGACCGCTGGTGGCGGTGGGCCGACGGCTCAACTCCCGGCGCACGGTGCGCAGGTCGGCGCCGGTGAGCCCGCGGCGACGGCGCAGCGACGCGATCACGCATTGCAGGTCAGGGCGACCGTCCTCGCGACCGGTGGTTCGTGGCGGTGTCGCCACCTCCTCCGCGCCGAGCCGGCGGTCGTCCGGGTGCAGCAGCACGGCGCATTCGACGAGGGTGCCGGCGGTGGCTGCGGCCTGGCTCCGAGCCGAGTCCTGGTGGCTCGGCTGGCTCCCGAACGTCCGGGTGACCACCTGACCGCCCGACGCGATCAGCAGACCGCCCTGGTAGCCGCGGGCGAGGCGGGCGACCTTCCACAGCCCTCGGGCATGGTGATCGATCGACCCGTTCGGTGTGCGCGCCGGCTGCCGGCGGTCCAACGTGGTCAGGATGGCCCGCTGCACGGTCGCCGGACCGGGATCGGACCCGACCACGAGCTCACCGATCATGCCGACACCGGCGTCCGCGACGACCAGTCGCACGAGCGGGCTGGGAACGGCGGCCGCCGTGGTCACCAGGTCCCCCAGGCTCTCGTCGAGGTCCCCGCTACGGTCCTGGTAGGTCTCCGGCGGCACGATCACCCCACCGAGGAGGATCTGCGGCCGATCCAGGCCGTCGGCCATCAACGAGGAATGCTCGGCCGCATTCTCCAGCAGTTCGGCGATGATTCCGGTGCCGAAAGCCGCTGCTTGTTCCTCGGACAGGCCCAGGTCTTTGAGGTCGCCCACCCAGCGCGACGCCGCATCCGACTCGGTCAGGCCGCGGGCGTCTTCTACTGCCACCCAGCGATAAGGCAGGATACGCCGACGCCGTTTCGGTAGTTGCCCGAGTTCGTCCCCCTCCGAGGTCCGCGAACTGTCGGGGATGGGGAGAAGCCGGGCATCACGCGAGGAATCGAAATCGACCCGCCCTCGCAATTCGGTGAAGGCGGCCTGGAAGCCGGTCTGCTCGAGGTACAGCTGACAGTTGCGCCGGGCCAGCCTCCGCAAGCCGGACGCGGCATCACCGGAAGACTCGTGCGCCAGTGCCCCCGGATGGGGCGGGACCACCGAGAACTGCGCGCCCGCATTGGTTGCGGCCCGCAGGAAGATGAGGAGATGGCCCAGGCTCACGAAATCGGCAAAACCGACTTCTGAGAGATCTACGACAATGCGCTGACCTGCGAACTTGCCCGCTGAGAGAGTGGACTCGGCGAGAAAATCGGCGCGCACGTTCAGGGCGTTCGCCCAGGACCGGGCATTGAGGCGCGTGCCAAAGTTGAGGAGAATCATGCCTCATCTCCGCTCGATCGCCCGCGTGGAGACTTTCCGTCACACTACCGGGATGAATCGAAGCGGTGACCAGTCGGTGAACGGTGCGTGGTGACCGTACGGCGGTCACTACGGTCGAGAGGACAAGGCGTGACCGATTCTGACGTCCACGGAGCGTTGGCAGAGTACCAGTCGCTTCGCGCGGAGATTGATTCGCGGGCGAAGTTCCAACAACAGATCCTGGCCCTTCAGTTGACGCTGACGAGCGCAATCGTCGCTTTCGCCCTGTCGAGCCCGGGCCTGCTACCGGTACTGCTGATCGTGCCGCTGAGCTCATACCTGCTCTGCGGGAGATATGTGGGACAGCGGACGGCAATGCGCTGGACGACGAGGTACATCAATGAGGAACTCGCGCCACGGGTTCCCGGCGGACTCGGCTGGGCAGCCTGGTCGCAGGCGAATCGTCGGCCGGCCCGGGTCCTGGACTGGTTCATTCCTCTGCTGATCTGCTTTCCGGGCGCCGGCGTACTGGCCCTGGGATGGACTCTGTGGCCGACGTTCACCCACCGGCACGCGGGGGCCGTCGTCGGCCTGGGCACCGTCTGGACGGTGGGACTCCTCGCCACCGGCCTCTCGATCTATCTGCTCACCGGTGTGCTCCGCAGCCGGCCGGCGTCGACCGAGTCCGCGATTGATCATCCCGCCGACGCTCAGTCGGTTTAGTGACACTCGGGCCGGCCGTCAGTCCGCTCGCACCACCACCAGCTCGCCCACCTGCTCACCGAGTTGCCGGCGCGCCTCCGGCAACAGGCCGGTGTCGGTGATGAGCACGTCGGCCTCCTCCAGCGGGGCGATCGTGGCGATGCCGATCGTCTCCCACTTGGTGTGGTCGGCGAGCACCACCAGCCGCCGGGCGGCGCCGATGAGCCGCCGGTTCACCGCCGCCTCCAGCAGGTTCGGGGTGGTGAACCCGGTACGCGGGCTCATCCCGTGCACGCCGAGGAAGAGCAGGTCGACGTTGAGCGCGGCGATCGCCGCCTCGGCGACCGGTCCGGTCAGCGCGTCCGAGGGGGTACGGATGCCGCCGGTCAGCACGACGGTCTGGTCGGTCCGGGGGTTCTGGTAGAGCGCGTCGGCGACCGGGATCGAGTTGGTGACCACTGTGAGCCCGCGTACCTCGGCCAGCCGGGCGGCCAGCGCGGCGGTGGTGGTGCCGGCGGAGAGCGCGACCGCCATCCCCGGCTCGACCAGGCCGGCGGCACGCTCCACGATGGCGCGTTTCTCGGCCTGCTGCCGGACCGACTTGGCGGCGAAGCCGGGCTCCTCCGTGGAGCCGGGTCCGGCCAGCGTCGCGCCGCCGTGCACCTTGTCGATCAGGCCGCGGTCGGCCAGCACCTCCAGGTCGCGGCGGATCGTCATGTCGGACACCCCGAAGCGGCTGACCAGGTGACTGACCCGGACGCCACCACGCTGGCGGATCAACTCCAGGATGGCGCTCTGCCGTTGCTGGGCGAGCATGGAAACCTCCTCGGCGCGCACGGCGGGGTACCGGTCAGGCGGTCGCGGGTGGCGGCGCGGGCTCCTCGCGGACCACCGCCACCTCCCCCGCCGGCACCTCCAGCTCGCCGTCGCAGCGGGCGCCGCCGAGCAGCTCGACGCCGGTGACCGGCAGCCGGGCCGGCTCGGTGGTGTGGTTGATCACGAACAGCCAGCTCCGGTCCGCCGCCGAGCGGCGGCGGACCACCTCCACTCCGGCCGGCGCGTCCACCGGCGGCCGGACGCCGGTCTCGGCGAGCAGCCGGGCCACCAGCCGGTCGGTGGCGTCGTCGTCGAGCCGGGTGCCGACGTACCAGGCGGCACCCGCGCCGACGGCGTTGCGGGTCAGCGCCGGCACGCCGGGCAGGGGCCCGTCGGCGTACGCGGCGAGCACCTCGGCGCCCTCGGCGTGCAGCCACTCGGTCCACACGTCGGCGCGGGCGCCGTCGTCGAGGCGTACCGTCTCGCCGGCCCGCAGCGGGAAGAACTCCTCGACGCGTACGCCGAGCAGGTCGCGGTACGCGCCGGGGTAGCCGCCGAGCCGGATGTGGTCGTGCTCGTCGACGATGCCGCTGAAGTAGGTGACCAGGGCGGTGCCGCCGGCCTCCACGAACCGGCGCAGCGCGTCGGCGTCGGCGTCGCGGGTGAGGTAGAGCGTGGGCACCACGACGAGCCGGTAGCGGGACAGGTCGGCCGAGGGGTGCACCACGTCGGCGGTGACCCCGGCCCGCCAGAGCGCGCCGTGCAGCGCGGACAACCGGTCGGTGTAGGTGACGTCGACGCTCGGATGGGAGTCCAGTTCGACGCCCCACCACGCCTCGTAGTCGAACAGGATCGCCACGTCGGCGTCGACGTGGCTGCCGCGTACCTCCGCCAGCGCGCGCAGGTCGGCGCCGAGCCGGCAGACCTCGCGGAACACCTTGGTGTCCGGGCCGGCGTGCGGGACCAGCGCGGAGTGGAACTTCTCGGCGCCGGCCCGGGAGGCCCGCCACTGGAAGAACAGCACCCCGTCGGCGCCGCGCGCCACGTGGGCGAGGCTGTTGCGGCGCATCTGGCCCGGCGTCTTGGCCACGTTGCGGGGCTGCCAGTTGACGGCGCTGGTGGAGTGCTCCATCAGCAGCCACGGCGCGCCGCCCGCGACGCCCCGGGTGTGGTCGGCGGCCAGCGCGAGGTTGACGTGCGGCTGCGGGTCGGCGGCGGTGAGGTAGTGGTCGTTTGCGACCACGTCCACGTCGGAGGCCCAGGAGTGGTAGTCCAGGTACTTGATGCCGGTGCCGATCATGAAGTTCGTGGTGACCGGCTGCGGGACGAGCCGGTTCAGCAGTTCCCGCTCGGCGCGCAGCTGGGCGCGCTGCTCGTCGGAGGAGAACCGCAGGAAGTCCAGCTGCTGCGTCGGGTTGGCGAACGTCGGCGCGGTACGCGGCGGGTTGATCTCGTCCCAGTCGTGGTAGCGCTGGCTCCAGAACGCGGTGCCCCAGGCCGCGTTGAGCGAGTCCAGGTCGCCGTAGCGCTCGCGCAGCCAGCCGCGGAACGCCTCGGCGCTGACGTCGCAGTAGCAGTGCACGTTGTGGCAGCCGAGTTCGTTGGAGACGTGCCAGAGCACGACGGCGGGGTGCCGCGCGTACCGCCGGGCGACCGCCTCGACAAGGGCGAGCGAGTGGTCGCGGAACACCGGCGAACTGGGGCAGTACGCCTGCCGGCCGCCGGGCCAGAGCACCGCGCCGTCGGCGCGGCGGGGCAGCGTCTCCGGGTGCCGGTGCGCCAGCCACGGTGGCGGGCTGGCGGTGGCGGTGGCCAGGTCGACGCCGATGCCGCCGTCGTGCAGCAGGTCGATCGCCCGGTCCAGCCAGTCGAAGACGTACCGGCCGGGGGCGGGTTCCAGCAGCGCCCAGGAGAAGATGCCGACCGAGACCAGGTTGACCCCGGCCCGTCGCATGAGTTCGACGTCCTCGGCCCACGTCTGCTCGGGCCACTGCTCCGGGTTGTAGTCGGCGCCGTACCAGATGCCCTCGCCGTGCCAGTTCCGCATGACAGCAGAGGTTGCCTCCGAACAGCACCCAAGTCAACACTTTCCAACATCGACTGATGTTCCAACGATTACCGGCTCTTTGCCCTGCCTTACCGGCAACGGTGCCGCCTTTTTGCCCTCTTGACAGCGCCGCGCCAAGGGGTAGCTTCAAGCGCCACCGGCTGTTTGTGTTCGGACGTGTGGATTCTCGGTGGATCTGCCGCGGCCGACATGAACACCGCTCACCGCCAACGATCACGGTCCATGAGCGCAGCGCACCTCTTCCACGCAGGAGGCACCATGTCCCGTCCCCGCTCGCAAGCCGAATACCTCGCCCGGCTCGTACCCCCGTCCGTCGCCGGTCTGAACCGGCGCTCGCTGCTCGCCGGCGCGGCCGGCGCGGGGGCGCTGCTCGGCACCGGGCTGCTCGCCGGCTGCGGCGACTCCGACTCCGGATCGGGCGGTGACGCCAAGAGCGTCTCGCTCGGCTCCAACCAGTCCGACCCGAAACCCAAGGACGTCGTCGCGAAGGTGATGGACGGCTTCAAGACGTCCTCCGGGGTGACCGTCAACATCAACACGGTCGACCACAACACGTTCCAGGAGAACATCAACAACTACCTGCAGGGCAAGCCGGACGACGTGTTCACCTGGTTCGCCGGGTACCGGATGCGCTTCTTCGCCGCAAAGGGCCTGGCCGGCGACCTCAGCGACGTGTGGGGCAAGCTCGACGGCTACTCCGAGGCGTTCAAGAAGGCATCCACAGGCGACGACGGCAAGCAGTACTTCGTGCCCGCGTCGTACTACCCGTGGGCCGTCTTCTACCGCAAGTCGGTGTGGCAGCAGCGCGGCTACCAGGTGCCCAAGACGCTCGACGACCTGAACACGCTCGGCGCGCAGATGAAGAAGGACGGGCTGAACCCGATCGCCTTCGCCGACAAGGACGGCTGGCCGGCGATGGGCACGTTCGACATCCTCAACCTGCGGATCAACGGCTACCAGTTCCACATCGACCTGATGGCCGGCAAGGAGGCGTGGACCTCCGACAAGGTGAAGAAGGTCTTCGACACCTGGGCCGGGCTGCTCCCCCTGCACCAGCCGGACTCGCTCGGCCGCACCTGGCAGGAGGCCGCCCAGTCGCTGCAGCAGAAGAAGAGCGGCATGTACCTGCTCGGCCTGTTCGTCGGCCAGCAGTTCAGCGGCGCGGACCTGGAGGACCTGGACTTCTTCACGTTCCCCGAGGTCGACTCCACCATCGGCGCGAAGGCCCTGGACGCCCCGATCGACGGCTACATGATGGCCCGCAAGCCGAAGTCCAAGGACGCGGCGGAGAAGCTGCTGACGTACCTGGGCTCCAAGGAGGCGGCGGACATCACGGTCAAGAACGACCCGAGCACGCTCGTCGCCAACAGCGGCGCGAACACCGGCGCCTACACCGCGCTGCAGAAGAAGGCGGCCGAGCTGGTCGGCTCCGCCACCGAGATCGCCCAGTTCCTCGATCGCGACACCCGGCCGGACTTCGCCTCCACCGTGATGATCCCGGCGTTGCAGCAGTTCATCAAGGACCCGAAGGACATCAGCGGGCTGCTCACCAGCATCGAGAACCAGAAGAAGTCGATCTTCACCAGCTGACGGCGGAAGGGGGAAGGACATCATGTCCGACCTGCCCCTGATCCAAGCGGATCGCGCCGTGCCGCCGCCGGCCGCGACCACCACCAAGGGTGGTCGCGGTCGTCGGCTACGGCTCCTGTCCCGCACCGACCGCGTGGTCATCACGCTCATGGTGCTGGTACCCCTGCTGCTCGTCGCCGGCCTGGTCTGGCTGCCCGCGGTGGCGACGGTGCTGCTCTCCGGCACGAACTGGGACGGCATCGGCCCGATCTCCGAGATCGAGTGGGTCGGCGTCAAGAACTACGACGACGTGGTGAACATCTACCCGCCGTTCGTCCCCGCGGTGCAGAACAACCTGCTCTGGCTGGCCGCGCTGTTCGTGGTGGCCACCCCGTTCGGCATGTTCCTCGCCGTGCTGCTCGACAAGGAGATTCGCGGCAGCCGCTTCTACCAGACCGCGCTCTACCTGCCGGTGGTGCTGTCGCTGGCGCTCATCGGCTTCGTCTGGCAGCTCATCTACAGCCGCGACCAGGGGCTGCTCAACGGCGTGTTCGGCGGCGAGACCGACTGGTACGGGGACCCCAACGTCAACATCTGGGCCGTACTGGTGGCGGCCGGCTGGAGGCACGTCGGCTACATCATGCTGCTCTACCTGGCCGGCCTCAAGGGCGTCGACCCGTCGTTGCGGGAGGCCGCCGCGGTCGACGGCTCCTCGGAGACCAGCACGTTCTTCCGGGTCGTCTTCCCGGTGATGCGGCCGATCAACATCATCGTGCTGGTGGTGACAGTGATCGAGTCGTTGCGCGCGTTCGACCTGGTCTGGGTCATCAACAAGGGCCGCAACGGGCTGGAGCTGATCTCCGCGCTGGTCACCCAGAACGTGGTCGGCGAGGCCAGCCGGATCGGCTTCGGCTCCGCGCTGGCGACGATCATGCTGGCCGTCTCGCTCGTCTTCATCACCATCTACCTCTGGACCGTGATGCGGGAGGGCAAGCGATGACCGCCGCAGTCTCCACCGGCCGCCGCCGCCCCGTGCGGCCCGCCCGGGTCGCCCTGCACCTGTTCCTGGGTACGGTCGCAGTGGGCTGGCTGTTCCCGATCCTGTGGGCGGTGCTCACCTCGTTCCGCTCCTACGAGTACACGGCAGCCAACGGCTACGTGTCCCTCGGCGGCTGGACTGTCGACAACTACGTCACCGCGTGGCGTACCGCCGAGTTCGGCAAGCACTTCCTCAACTCGGCCTACATCACCGTCCCGGCGGTGCTGCTCACGCTCTTCCTCGCCTCGTGCGTGGCGTTCGTGATCGCCCGGTTCAGCTGGAAGCTCAACATCGCGCTGCTCGGCCTGTTCACCGCGGCGAACCTGCTGCCGCAGCAGGCGCTGCTCATCCCGCTGTTCCGGATGTTCACCGAGATCCCGCTGCCGGCCTGGATGAGCGACTCGGAGCTGCTCTACGACAGCTACTGGGGACTGATCCTGGTGAACGTCGCGTTCCAGTGCGGCTTCTGCGTGTTCGTGCTGAGCAACTACATGAAGGCGCTGCCGCACGAGCTGTACGAGGCCGCGATGGTCGACGGGGCGAACGTGTGGCGGCAGTACTGGCAGGTGACGATGCCGCTGTGCCGCCCGGCGCTCGCCGCGCTGGCGACGCTGGAGGTCACCTGGATCTACAACGAGTTCTTCTGGGCCACAGTGCTCATGCGTACCGGCGACAAGTTCCCGGTCACCAGCTCGCTGAACAACCTGCGCGGCGAGTTCTTCACCGACAACAACCTGGTCTCGGCCGGTTCGGTGCTGGTCGCGATCCCCACCCTGGTGATCTTCTTCCTGCTCCAGAAGCAGTTCGTCCGGGGTCTGACGCTGGGAGCCTCCAAGGGATGACGATCGTCCACCTGCGCCGCGCGCGGACCAGCCTGGTGCTCGACGCACGCGGCCCGGGGCTGCCCCGGGTCGTGCACTGGGGCACCGACCTCGGCCCGCTGCCCGACGGGGACCTGCCAGCGCTCGTCGACGCCACGGTGCCGCCGGTGGTGCCGAGCAGCTTCGACGCGCCCACTGTGCTGTCGCTGCTGCCCGAGGCCGGCGCCGGGTGGAGCGGGCGGCCCGGTCTCGCCGGTCACCGCGACGGCCGGGACTGGTCGACGGCGTTCCGCCTGATCGACCTCGACGTGCACGACGACTTCGCGGCGCCGCCGCCCGACCTGTTAGGAGGGGACCCTTTACCTGCACCAGGCGTTAACAAGGGGCCCTTCCTTACCCCGGGGCGGGTGGTGGTGCGGGCGGCGGACGCGGATGCCGGGCTGAGCCTGACCGTCGAGCTGACGTTGGACGCCGCGGGCGTGCTCACGCTGCGGCACCGGCTGCGCAACGACGGCGACGGCCGCTACGAGCTGCGCGAGCTGACGCCGGTGCTGCCGGTGCCGGCGGTCGCCACCGAGCTGCTCGACCTGACCGGCCGCTGGTGCCGGGAACGCGCCCCGCAGCGGCACCCGTGGCCGATGGGCGCCTGGGTCCGTGAGGGGCGGCACGGCCGCACCGGCCACGACGCGACTCTGCTGCTGGTCGCCGGCACCGCCGGGTTCGGGTTCCGGCACGGCGAGGTGTGGGCGGTGCACACCGCCTGGAGCGGTGACCACGTCACGGCTGCCGAGCGCCGCCCCACCGGTGAGGCCACGCTCGGCGGCGGCGAGCTGCTGGCACCCGGCGAGATCGTGCTCGGGCCGGGCGAGGAGTACGCCACTCCCCTGCTCTACGCGGCGCACTCGGCCGACGGGCTGGACGGGCTCAGCGATGCGCTGCACACCCACCTGCGGGCCCGCCCGTCGCACCCGCGCACGCCGCGGCCGGTGACGCTGAACGTGTGGGAGGCGGTCTACTTCGACCACGACCTGGACCGGCTGCGGACGCTCGCCGACCGGGCCGCCGAGGTCGGGGTGGAACGCTTCGTGCTGGACGACGGCTGGTTCCGCGGTCGGCGGCACGACCAAGCCGGGCTCGGCGACTGGTGGGTCGACGGCGAGGTCTGGCCGGACGGGTTGCAGCCGCTGATCGACCACGTACGCGGGCACGGCATGCAGTTCGGGCTCTGGGTGGAGCCGGAGATGGTCAACCCCGACTCCGACCTGTTCCGCGCCCACCCCGACTGGGTGCTCCAGGCGCCGGGCCGGCTGCCACCACCGTGGCGGCACCAGCAGGTGCTCGACCTGGCCCACCCGGACGCGTACGCGTACCTGCTCGCACGGCTCGACGCGGTGCTGAGCGAACACGACGGGCTCGCGTACCTGAAGTGGGACCACAACCGCGACCTCACCGAGGCCGGGCACGCCGGGCGGCCCGGGGTGCACGCGCAGACCCTCGCGGTCTACCGGCTGCTCGACGAGCTGCGCGCGCGGCACCCGGACGTCGAGATCGAGAGCTGCTCCTCCGGTGGCGCCCGGGTGGACCTGGAGATCCTGCGCCGTACCGACCGGGTCTGGGCCAGCGACTGCAACGACGCGCTGGAACGGCTGTCCATCCAGCGCTGGACCGGTTTGCTGCTGCCGCCGGAACTGATCGGCACGCACATCGGGCCGGAACGCTCGCACACCACGCACCGCGTGCACGACCTGAGCTTCCGGGCGGTCACCGCGCTGTTCGGCCACCACGGCATCGAGTGGGACATCACCGCGATCGACGCGACCGAGCGGGCCGAACTCGCCGCCTGGGTGGCGCTGCACAAGCGGCTGCGTCCGCTGCTGCACGGTGGCCGGGTGGTCCGGGTCGACCACCCGGACCCGGCCGTGCAGGCCCACGGCGTGGTCGCCCACGACAGCTCCCATGCGGTGTACGCGATCAGCCGGGTCGCCACCTCCGCGGCGCAGGTGCCGGGCGCGGTACGGCTACCAGGGCTGGACCCGGCCCGGCGCTACCGGGTCCGACCGCCCGCCGGGGTACCGGAACCCGCCCTGCTGGAGCTGTCCCCGCCGGGCTGGCTGGCCTGGCCCGGCGACGGGATCACAGTGAGCGGTTCGGTGCTGGGGTCGGTCGGCCTGCAACTACCGGCCCTGCACCCCGAACAGGCCCTGCTGCTGGAGGTGGTCGCGGCCTGACCCCGCCCCACCCCGGGTGATCAAGGAGTTTGTGTCACCGCCGGCGTCCGAACGGGACACAAACTCCTTGATCACCTATTGGGGGGTCAGGCGGGGGTGCAGGTAACGGCGGGGGTGGAGTTGGTGCCCTGCCAGGTGCCGATGAAGCCGAAGCTGGTGCTGGCTCCGGCGCCGAGGCGGCCGTTGTAGTCGACGTTGCGGGCGGTGTACGCGGACCCGCTGTTGCTGACGCTCGCGTTCCACGCCTGGGTGACGGTTTGGCCGTTGGCGTACGTCCAGCGCACCGTCCAGCCGGTGATCGCGGCGGCTCCGGCGGTCACCTTGACCTCGCCCTGGAATCCGCCCTGCCACGAGTTGCCGACCGTGTAGGTGGCGGTGCAGCCACCGGACGGCGGGGGCGTGGTGGCCGGCGGCGGGGTCGGGCTGACGGTCGGGCTGGTCGTCGGGCTGACGGTGGGGCTGACCGTCGGGCTGGCAGTCGGGGTGCTGCCGGCGTACACCGACGCCTCGCGGGATGTGGCGGCGATGCCGTTGGCGCCGTTGAAGATCCGCTGGCCCCAACTGGTGAGCTGGGCCGGGTTGAACGCGGTCGTCATGTCCAGGTACTCCACGCCGCCGCCGTTGCCGCTCCACGACCAGCCGAGGTAGCCGATGCCGTTGGCCTGGCTGTAGGCCATGATGGCGTCCTCGTCCGGGTTGCCGTCGGAGTGGTTGAAGCCGAACTCGCCGACCACGATGGGCAGCCCGGCGGTCCGGAACCGGCCGAGGTAGTCGCTGATCTCGGCGGCGGTGTCGAACACGCCGTACATGTGGATCGAGAAGACGGTGTTGCGCTGCGCGTCGGCGGCGAACACGGTGCTCGCGTTGTCGCGCATGGTGAACGACCAGTCCTGACCCCAGTTCGGCGCGTCCACCATGATCGTGTGGGTCAGGCCGGCGGCGCGCAGCCGCTTGATCGCGTTCGAGGTGTCGGTGGTCCAGGCGCTGTAGCCCTGGTTGCCGAACGGCTCGTTGCCGATGTTGACGATGACGTACTTCTCCTGGCCCTTGAGCACGTCGGCGATGCTCAGCCAGTAGTCGGTGGCCTTGGCCAGCGTGGCGGCGGCGCCCTCCTCGCCGTACCCGGTGGTGTCGTGCACCTCCAGCACGCAGATCAGGCGATTGGTCTTGCACAGCGAGATCACGTTTGCCACGTCGGCGGCGCTGTTCTTCGTCCAGCGGTCGCCGCTGGCCAGCACCACCCGGACGGTGTTCGCGCCGAGCGCCTTGATGTTGGCGAACGAGCTGGTCTGCTGCGGGTACCAGGTGTGCGCGTGGTTGACCCCGCGCATGACGAACTCGGAGCCGTTGGCGTCGTAGAGCCGCCCGTTGGAGACGGAGAACCCGGTGGCGGCTTGGGCCGGCTGCGCGAGGGCGAAGACGGCGGCGAGGGCCGTCAGCAGGGCGGCGCCCGCGACGGAGAGCAGTTTCTTCATGGCTGTCCTCAGGGGAAGATCTCCCCCGTGCCCGAGCGGGGGTGCGGTGACGGTGACGACGTGGTGGCGGCTGAGCCCGGCAGCCGCCGCCGGTTCCCGGCGGACGCCGCATCAGCGTATGGCGATGGATCGCGGAAGGCAACCGGTTAAGCGAAACAACCCGGGAGGCTGCGGCACTCGGCGGGCGGCACTCGCTGAACCGGTTAAGGGATCGGGGCGCGGCGGGCCGGAGAAGCGGACAGCAGGGTTGACCCGCGCCGGGCGGGGTATCCGGGGACGATCCGCCCGGGAAGGAGACGTGCCATGGTCAACGTCGGCTACACCCTGATGTGCGAGCAGGCCGGCCCGAAGGAACTGGTCGACCACGCCGTACGCGCCGAGGCCGCCGGCTTCGACCACCTGGTCATGTCCGACCACTACTACCCCTGGCTGGACTCCCAGGGCCACTCCCCGTACGCCTGGTCGGTGCTCGGCGCGGTCGCCCACGCCACCAGCCGGGCCGAGCTGATGTCGTTCGTGACCTGCCCGATCCGGCGCTACCACCCGGCGGTGGTGGCGCAGAAGGCCAGCACCATCGGGGTGCTCTCGGACGGGCGGTTCACGCTGGGCCTCGGCGCCGGGGAGAACCTCAACGAGCACGTGGTGGGCGGATGGCCGCACGTGCAGCAGCGGCACGAGATGTTCGAGGAGGCGCTGCAGATCATCCGGCCGCTGCTCAACGGCGAGACGCTGACGTTCTCCGGCAACCACTTCGACGTGCCCGACGCGTACGTCTGGGACCGCCCGGACCGGCCGGTGCCGATGGCGGTGGCCGCGTCCGGACGGCAGTCGGCCACGCTGGCCGCCGAGTACGCCGACGCGATGATCGCCACCGACCCGCTGCCGCACCTGATCGACATGTACGAGGAGGCCGGTGGCGCGGGCCGCCCCCGCTACGGGCAGGTGGCCATCTGCTACGGCCCGGACGAGGACGAGTGCCGCAAGATCGTGCACGACCAGTTCCGCTGGTTCGGCCTGGGCTGGAAGGTCAACGCCGACCTGCCCGGTCCGGAGTCGTTCGCCGCCGCGACCCAGTTCGTGCGCGAGGAGGACGTGGCCGAGGGCGTCCCCTGCGGCCCGGACACCAACCGGCACGTCGAGGCGTTCAAGAAGTTCGTCGACGCGGGCTTCACCCACGTCGCGCTGATCCAGGTGGGCGGCGACAACCAGCCGATGTTCCTCGACTGGGCCCAGGAGGAGCTGTTGCCCCGGCTGCGGGAGCTGTGACCGTCCCGTCGTCCCCGCCGGGGCGCTTCAGCCGGGCCGAGCTGCGGCTCGCGTTCGCCGCGCCCCGGCCGGCCGCCGGACTGACCAGCGACTTCCGGCAGGTCGGCGGGCTGCTGGCGCACACCCGCCGGGCCGCCGGCCCGGACGCCGACGCGCCGCCTGTGGTGCTGGTGCACGGCCTGGCCGTGTCGCACCGCTACCTCACCCCGCTGGCGGTCGCGCTGGCGTCACGCCTGCCGGTGTACGTGCCGGACCTGCCCGGCTTCGGGCTGACCGGGCGCCCCGGCGCCGCGTACGACGTGGACCGGCACGTGGCGTTCCTCGTCGACTGGCTCGACGCGTACCGGTTGGGTCCGGTCTGCCTGCTCGGCCACTCCTTCGGCGCGGAGGTGGCCGCGGCGCTCGCCGCCCGCCACCCCGGCCTGGTCCGGGCCCTGGTGCTGGCCGGACCGACCTGCGACCCGGCCGCCCGGTCCCGGCGCGGCCTGGCCGGCCGCTGGCTGGTGGACACGCTGCGCGAGGCGGCGTGGCAGACGCCGATCCTGCTGCGCGACGTGGCCGACGCCCGGCCGTGGCGGGTGTTCGCGACGCTGTCCCACTCGGTCCGCAACGCAGTCGAGGAGGACCTGGTCCGGGTCACCGCGCCGACGCTGGTGCTGACCGGCGCCCGCGACCCGGTCGCCCCGGCCGCCTGGCGCGACCAGGTGGCCCGGCTGGTGCCGGGCGCCCGCTCGGCTGTGGTGCCGGGCGCGGCGCACAACGTGGTCACCACCGCGCCCGCCCAGGTCGCCGCCGCCGTCCACGACCTGCTCACCATCACCACGAGGAGTTGACGCCATGCGTATCGGGAACACGGAGATCCGCCCCGCCGGGGGCGGGCTCGGCTGCCTGCTGATGATCCTCTTCTCGATCGTCGCCTCGGTGGTGCTCACCGTGCTGCTCAACCTGGTCCTGTAGAACCCGGCCCGGCGTCCGCGAGGGCGGCACCAGAATGGGGCATGCCCCTGCTGACCGCGCTGCCGCTGGCGCTGGAGATGGTCGCCGGGTCGAAGCTCGTCAGCGCCGTCGTCCTCGCCGCCGGCCACCACCCGCGGCGCAGCTCGGCGGCCTTCCTCGGCGGCGTGGCGGTCGGCGTCCTCGGGCCGCTGACGCTCTGGTACGCGGCGTTCCGGGTGGTGCGGCACACCGCCGTGCACGGCATCGGGGTGGGCGGCAGCCGCCGGCTCATCGACTGGATCGTACTGACGCTGCTGGCCGTCCTCATGGTGGTCACGTTCCGCAGGCGGCGGCGCGACCGGCCGCCCGGGTGGCTGCGCCGGTTGCAGGACCCCCGGCCCGCGTACGCCTTCGGTCTGGGGCTGCTGCTCGCCGTCGCCGTGCCGAGCGACGAGCTGGTCATGGCGTCGGTCGCGGGCAGCATGGCCGGGCACGGCCGCCCCTGGTGGCACCTGCTGCCGTTCGTGGCGCTCACCGTGCTGCTGCTGGCGCTGCCGCTGCTCACGCTGCTGGTCTTCGGCGACCGCGCCGAACGGCTGCTGCCGGCCTTCCGCGCCTGGACCGACCGGCACTCCTGGCTGGTCAGCGAGGCGGTCATCCTGATCTTCGCGGCCTTCGTGGTGGCCGACCTGGCGTCGACGTCGTTCAGCCGGCCGTGAGGTCCACCTCGGCCAGCACCGGATAGTGGTCGGAGGCCGAGTCGGCGTCACCGTCGCGGACCACCCGCACCGCGCGTACCCGATCGGCCAGCGCCGGCGTGGCGAGCAGATAGTCCAGCCGCATCCCGGCGAACTCGGCGCCGCCGTGCCGGGTCGGCACGGTCCGGCCGCCGGGTTCGTCGCCGCCGGAGCGCGGCCACAGGTCGACCAGCCCGGCGTCGAGCAGCCGGGCCACCGCGCGGGTGTCCACGGTACGGCCGTCGCGGCGCAGGTGCCGCCGCCGGTACGGGGTGGCCAGCCCGGCGAGCCGGGCGGTGTGGTCGACGGTGGGCTCCAGCGTGTTCAGGTCCCCGGCGAGCAGGGCCAGCTCTCCCCCGGTACGCCGCAGCGCGGCGGCCAGCCAGTCCGCCTCCATCCGCCGCCGCCCGCCCGAGTAGGGGTACAGGTGCGTGCTGAGCACGGTCAGCGGTCCCGCGCCGGTGGCCACCCGGACCCGGGCGGCGGCGTGGTGGAACGGGCGGCGGACCCGGTCGGCGCGCAGCACCCGCAGTGGCGGGCGGACCAGCACCGCCACCGGCTGGCCGAGGCAGGACCGGGCCAGGTACGGCGCCATCCCGAGCCGCTCGGCCAGGCCGCCCAGCGTGGCGTCCATGCCGCGCAGCTCCTGCAGGGCCAGCACGTCGGGGCGCTGCGCGGTGACGACCGAGACGATCCGGTCCCGGCGGTCGGCGCCGCCCGCGTCCCGCCCGCCGGTCCGGATGTTCCAGGTCATCACCCGCAGCATCGGCTCAGTCCGGCCGCGCGGCCTTGGCCAGCTCGTCGTCCAGCTCGTCCACCTGTTCGGACTCGATCGCCGGCTGGTTGCCCTCGGCCACGTCGGCGTTCGGCTTGATCACCCAGTACAACAGCGACAGCCAGAGCGCGCCGAGCAGGATCGCGCCCATGAAGTCCGTCGGGTGGTGCATGCCCCGGTACATCCGGGAGGTGGCCACTCCGACCGGCATCAGCACGGCCATGCCCACGAACAGCCACCGCCACCACCTGTCGGTACGCGGGAACACGATGATCGCCATGGCCGCCCAGAGGCAGATGGTCGCCGCGATGTGCCCGGACGGGAACGACGAGGTGGGCATCTGCCCGTCCAGGTTGTCCACCGGCGGCCGGGGCCGGTCCACCACCCGGGCGCTGGCCAGGAACAGGCTCAGCTCGCCGAACATCGCCAGCACCACGAACAGCACCGGCCGCCAGCGCCGCCACAGGGCCAGCACGATCGGGCAGAACACCAGCGACACCAGCAGGATCGCGTGGGTGTCGCCGAACTTGCTCCACCACCAGCTCACGTCGGTGAGCAGATCGGTGTGCCGCTCGGCGAACCAGCGCGGCACCTTCGTGTCGAGCGTGTCGAAGAACGTGCCCTTGGCGTGGTAGCTGACGAACATGCCGAACGCGTAGAGCGCGCCGAAGACGAGCACCCAGCCGACGAGCAGCTCAGCCACCGCGGAGCGGGGGTGCTCCAGCACCTTCTCCTCGTCCGGCGCGAGCGCCAGCTCCTCGCCCGCCTCCGGCTCCAGGCCCTCGCGCAGCGGCGGCACCGGCCGGCCGCGCTCGCGCCGCCACAGCCGGAAGGCGTACGCGGTGACACCGAGCCAGGCCGCGCCGAGCAGCCAGCCGCCGATCACGTCCGAGACGAAGTGGACGCCCAGCGCGATCCGGGTCAGCCCGACCAGGAAGACCAGCACGGCGGCGATGGCGATGGCGGGCTTGCGCCAGCGCGGCGACATGGCCGGCAGGAACACCAGCAGCAGCGCCCCGTACGCGACGAACGAGCCGAGCGCGTGGCCGCTGGGGAAGCTGTTGCCCGGGGCGGCGGCGATCGGGACGTCCACCACCGGGCGCAGCCGTCCGACGAGCGCCTTGAGCGACGGGTCGAGGATCAGCCCGCCCACGCCGGTGACGATCAGGTAGACCGCCAGCCGGGACTGGCGGCGGATCAGCAGGCCCACCACCGCGATGGTGACCAGCCAGATCAGCACCGGCCGGCCGCCCAGGTCGGTGATCGCCTGGAGCACGGTGACCAGCGGGCCGTGCGGCGCCACCAGGTCGTTGAACCACTCGGCCACCGCATGGTCGGCGTCGCGCAACGGGCTCCAGCGGAACCGGACGAGCATCAGGAGCAGCCCGAACCCGACTCCCGCACCGGCCACGGCGAGCAGACCCACCAGGCTCCGCTCGGCGAAATGGCTCAGCGGCCGGCGCCCGGCTTCCTTGACCGCGGTCACACCGCACCTCCCTCGTTCCTCTGCGAGGCGCGCTGTACCCGATCCGCGTGACTCGTACACGCCGGACCGGCGCGGCGTCAGAGCGAGGTCATCTCACCGGTGTCGAACAGGTCCTCACGGTGCGCCTCCGGCTGCCACAGATCCGGCTGGGCCGGCTCGTCCACGCCGATGCGCATCGCCTCCAGCTGGGCGGCGAAGGCCAGCCCGCCGAAGAGCGCCATCCCGGTGAGGTTGGCCCAGAGCAACAGGGCCATCATGCCGGTCAGCGCGCCGTAGGTCTGGCCGAATCCGCCGCTGTACTTCACGTAGGCGGCCAGCAGCAGGCTGGCCAGCCACCAGATCGCGATGGCGATGGCCGCGCCGAAGACGAGCCAGGACAGGCCGGGCTGCCGGCGTCGCGGCGCGTGCCGGAACAGCACCGCCACGGCGAGCACTGTCAGGCCGAGGCTCAGCGGCCAGCGGATCACGTCCCAGCCGGCCATCGCGACGTCGCCCCACTCGTAGTGCCGCCGTACCGACTCGCCCATCGCCCGGCCGCCGACCAGGATGAGGAAGCCGGCCAGCGCGGGCACGCCGGCGACCACCGCGAGGACCGTGGCGCGCAGGTACTTGCCCAGCGCCGGGCGGTCCCGCTCGACGCCGTAGATCCGGTTCGCGCCCCGCTCGATCTGCGCCATCGTGGTGGTCAGCGCGACCAGCCCGGTGAGCAGGCCGAGGGTCAGCGCCAGCTCACCGGCGCTCTCGCTGCGCTCGCTGTCGGTCAGCAGTTGCTGCACCATGGCTTCGCTCTGGCCGGGCGTGATGGCCAGTACGGTGTCGGCGACGACCTTGCCGCCCTCGTCCACGCCCAGGTCGGTGATCAGGCCGGTGAGCGCGATCAGGAACGGCACCACCGCCAGGCAGAGCTGGAACCCCAGCGCCCGGGAGTGGCTGAAGCCGTCGCCGTAGCGGAACCGGACGAACGCGTCCCGCAGCAGGCACCAGCCGCCGTGCCGGCGCAGCGTGTGCCAGGCGTCGTCGGCGGACAGCTCGTTCTCGGTCATCAACCGGGTCTCGGGAACCAGCTTGGTGCTACTCACGGCGGGCCTCCTCGACCAGGTGCTCGCCGCGCTCGCCGACCGCGTCGGCGTCCTCCGCCAGGTCGGGGTGCTCCTCCGGGCGCGGTACGCAGAGCCAGAGCGACTCGGGGCGGATGGTGGCCTTCAGCGACCGGCCCGGCTCGATCAGGTCGCCGTCGAGCTGCCGGGGCTGTGCCCGGGTGCTGGTGATCTCGACCGAGCGGGCCCGGAACACCTCCATCCCGGGGACTCGGTCGCGTCGGCGCAGCACCGCCCAGCCCATGGCGAGCCAGTGGCCCAGCGTGCGCGGCGTCAGCACCGCCACGTCGAGCCAGCCGTCGTCCGGCTCGGCGTCGGTGAGCAGGCGTACCCCGCCCTGCAGGCGCCCGACGTTCGCGACCAGGACCGAGCGGGCCCGGCGGCGCAGCGGCGGCTTGCCGTCGATGCGCACCGAGACCCGCATCGGCCGGTCCCGCAGGTGCCGGGCGGCGCCCACCACGTACGCCGGCCAGCCGATCCGCTTTTTGGTGGTCTCGGAGGTGGAGTCGAGCATCTGGGCGTCGAAGCCCATCCCGGCCATCACCGCGAAGCACTGGTCGCCGACCACGCCGACGTCGAGGCGGCGCATCCCGCGCTCGACGGCGACCTGGAGCCCGGCGGCCAGTTCGCCGGAGAGGCCGAGGTTGGCGGCGAGCAGGTTTCCGGTGCCCTGGGGCAGCACCGCGAGCGCCACGTCGGTGCCGGCCAGCGCGGTCACGCAGGCCATCACCGTGCCGTCGCCGCCGCAGGCGAAGACGACCTCCGCGCCCGCCTTGACGGCCTGTTCCGCCTGCCCGCGGCCCGGGTCCTCGACTGTCGTCTCGTACCAGGTCGGGGCCGGCCACCCGGCGGCGGCGAGCGCGCCGTCCACGGTGCGGCGGAACTCCTCCAGGTCCGTCACCTTGACCGGGTTGACCACCACTGCCGAGCGCGGGGTGCGGTTCTCCGCGTTCACCGGGCGCTTGTCGTCTGCACCGTCCACGGCGTCAGTGTGCAGGACACGGGGCGTGACGGCGACCCGGCGCAGCGGGACGTTGCGAGGACCGCAAACAGGTTTGAAACCTCCGGTGGCCTCAGGCGGCCTCGCGCAGCGCCGCGTCGATGCGGCGGCGCAGGTCGTCGATGTCCGCGCCGGCCTCGGTCAGCACCACCGCGGCCAGGCCGTTTCCCTCGCGCAGCAGGCCGAGCAGGATGTGTTCGGTGCCGATGTGCCGGTGGCGCAGCCGCAGCGCCTCGCGCAGCGACAGCTCCAGCGCCTTCTTCGCCCGGGGCGAGAACGTGCCGTGGTCCGTCCCGCGACGCCACCACCGGCGCGGACGCGGCGTCGCCTCGCGCAGCGCGTCGGGGCCGAAGGACTCCTCGATCCGGGACACGATCGCGGCGAGGTCGATGCCGATCTCGCGCAGCGCCGCGGCGTCCGCCTCACCGAGCCCGTCCACGCCCCGCGCGGCGTGGCGGGCCAGCGCGGCGCGCAGGGCGTCGGCCTCGATGCCGCCGGCCGCCAGCAGCCGGGCGGCCAGGCTGTCGCGGTCGGCCAGTACGCCGAGCAGCAGGTGCTCGGTGCCGACCGGCCGCCGCCCCTCGGCGCGGGCCTCGTCGAGCGCGTGGCGCACCACGGTGCGGGCCCGGTCGGTGAATCGTTCGAACATCACGCCTCCCAGCTGTCGCGTACCGCCGGTCGCCCGGCGTGCTTCTTGTGGACCGCCTGCCGGCTGACCTCGAGGGCGTCGGCGATCTCCTGCCAGGACCAGCCCTGTCGCCGGGCGTTGTCCACCTGGATCACCTCGAGCCGTTCGAGCAGCCGGCGCAGGGCGAGCACGGCGCGCAGGCCGACCTTGGGGTCGGTGCTGCCGGCCGCCGCCGCGAGTTCCGTCGCTTGACTCATGCTGTCAATGTAGGTTGACAGCATGAGTCTTGTCAACCCTGGTTGACACTCGTCGTGGCCTACCATCCCCGGCCCGCGGCGGTGTTACGGTCCGCTGGTGTTCCGCCGCCGTCCGCTGGACCGGCCGGTCGAGCCCTCGTGCCGGCTCACCGCCGGCCGCCTCACCCTGGAGATCGCCGGGGGCGGCGTGGTCGGGCACCGCTACCCGGAGAACTACGACGTGCTGCACGTCGACCCGGAGCTGCCACTGGCGGTGGTCTGCGACGGCATGGGCGACGGCGAGGGCAGCCGGATCGCCGGCACGACCGCGGCCGAGACGTTCGTGGCGCAGGTCCGCGCCGACTGGCCCACCGTCGGCCCCGCCGGGCTGCGGGCCGCCGTCGCCGAGACCCAGCGGCGGGTACGCCAGGCCGGGGCGGCGCAGTCCGGCCTGACCGGATGCACGCTCACCGCGCTCGTGGTCCAGCCCGACGGCGAACAGGGCTGGCTGGTCCAGCTCGGCGACTCGCGGGCCTACCGGCTGCGCGACGGGCTGCTGGAGCTGGTGACTGTCGACCACACCATGGCCTGGCTCGGCCTGCTGCACGGCTGGTGGCCGCCGGACTCGCCGGAGGCGGCCCGGGCCCGCTACCAGCTGCTGCGCTACGTCGGGCACCCGGACCGGCCCGAGCCGGACCTGCTCGCCGTGCCACTGCGCCGGGGCGACACCTGGCTGCTGTGCACCGACGGGATCAGCGACCAGCTCGGCTACCACCGGCTGCGCGACCTGCTCGCCACCCGGCGCGACCCGGCGCGGACCACCGAGGCTCTGCTCGCCGCCAGCCTCGACGAGGGCGGCGAGGACAACGCCACAGCCGTCGTCCTGCGCGTCCATCCCACCCTGCCCGCCCCGCGCTGACCGCCAGTTCCGCCGACCCGGTCCGGCGCACCCGGTCCCGCGACTACGGTGAGTGAAAAGCGGGGTCGGGGAGGTGAGCCGGGGTGGCCGCACCCAGCCACGGTTCGGTGGTGGTCGGCGTGGGCCGGTCGGCGGAGGATCTGGCGGTGGTCCGCACTGCTGCCGCCGAGGCCGCCGCCCACCACCTGCCGCTGCACCTGCTGCACGCGTTCAACTGGGCCGCGACGCCCGGGCCCGCCCCGGCCGGCGGTAGCCGCACGGACGCGGAGAACCTGCTGGAGACCGCCGGCCAGGCGGCCGCCGAGTGCGCGCCGGAGGTGCCGGTCAGCGGTGAGATCGTCGAGGGCTCACCGGTCGAGGCGCTGCTGCGGGCCGCCGACACCGCGTTCCTGGTCGCGCTCGGTGACGGCGGCATGTCGACCCGACCCAAAGGCGTACCGACCGACACGCCGGCCGTCGAGGTGGCCGCCCGGGCCGGTTGCCCGGTGCTGATCGGCCGCGTCGAGCCGGCCCCGCCCGGACCGTTGATCGTCGGCTTCGACGGGTCGTCCAGTTCCCGCGCCGCTCTCGGGTACGCCTTCGACTGCGCCGAGAGCCGCGGCGCGCGCCTGCTCGCCGTCCGGGTGATCGAGCCCGAGTGCGGCGACGGCGACGACGGACTGCTGGAGGAGGCGGTGAACCGGCACGCGGCCCGGCATCCCCGGGTCACCGCCGACTGCCTCACCGTCCACGGTGAGCCGAAGTCCGTCCTGCTCGACCGGTCCCGCGCGGCGCAGCTCGCGGTGGTCGCCGCGCGGGGCGACGGGCCGGTGACGTCCACTCTGGGCGCGGTCAGCCAGTCCCTGCTCTACCATTCGCCGGCCCCGCTGATCGTCGTACGAGGGCTCAGGCCGGGCGACGAGGACGGATCGTGACGCCCGCGCGAGGCGGGACCTACGGCCCTGACCGGCGACTCCGGGCAGGGGCGAAGCTGGACGCGCCGGGGAAGAAAATGTGGTCCCCGAGTGGCGGCCGACCCCGAGCCACGAGAGGCTGAGACAGCATGGACACCGCGGTGAACCTGCACAGCCCCCTGACCGAGGAAGAGTTGCGTCGGCTGGACGCCTACTGGCGCGCGGCGAACTACCTGACCGTCGGCCAGATCTACCTGCTCGACAATCCGCTGCTGCGCGAACCGCTCAGACCCGAGCACGTCAAGCCGCGCCTGCTGGGCCACTGGGGCACCAGCCCTGGGCTCAACCTGCTCTACACACACCTCAACCGGGTCATCGTCGACCGGGACCTGTCCGCCATCTTCGTCACCGGCCCCGGCCACGGCGGCCCGGCGCTGGTCGCCAACACCTGGCTGGAGGGCACCTACAGCGAGCTGTACCACCACATCCCCCGCGACGAGACCGGCATGCAGCGGCTGTTCCGCCAGTTCTCCTTCCCGGGCGGCATCCCGAGCCACGTGGCGCCGGAGGTGCCGGGTTCGATCCACGAGGGCGGCGAGCTGGGGTACGCGCTGAGCCACGCGTACGGCGCCGCGTTCGACAATCCGGACCTGCTGGTGGCCTGCGTGATCGGCGACGGCGAGGCGGAGACCGGCCCGCTGGCCGGGAGCTGGCTGTCGAACGTGTTCCTCAACCCGGCCCGCGACGGCGCGGTGCTGCCGATCCTGCACCTCAACGGCTACAAGATCGCCAACCCGACCGTACTGGACCGGATCCCCGGCGAGGATCTGCGGGACATGATGCGCGGCTTCGGCTACCAGCCGTACGTGGTGGAGGGCGACGACCCGGGGACCGTGCACCAGCTGCTCGCCGCCACGCTGGACCGGGCGGTCGACGAGATCGGTGAGATCCAGCGCCGCGCCCGTTCCGGCGGGCGCGTGGAACGCCCCCGCTGGCCGATGATCATCCTGCGCACGCCGAAGGGCTGGACCGGCCCGTCCCGGGTCGACGGCAAGCAGGTCGAGGGCACGTTCCGCGCCCACCAGGTGCCGATCTCCAAGGTCCGGGACAACCCGGAGCACCTGGCCGAGCTGGAGCGCTGGCTGCGCAGCTACCGCCCGGAGGAGCTGTTCGACGCCACCGGCGGGCCGGTCGCCGAGGTGGCCGGGCAGCCGCCGACGGGTGACCGCCGGATGAGCGCGAACCCGGTGGCCAACGGCGGCCGGCTGCTGCGCAACCTGGAGCTGCCCGACTTCCGCGACTACGCGGTCGACGTACCGACGCCGGGCGAGCCGATGGCCGGCGCGACGGGCGTGCTCGGCCCCTGGGTACGCGACGTGATCGCGCGCAACCCCGAGACGTTTCGTCTGTTCGGCCCGGACGAGGTCGCCTCGAACCGGCTCGGCGCGGCGTTCGAGGTGACCGACCGGGCGTTCGTCGGCGCGGAGGTCCCCGGCGACGACCACCTCTCCCCCGACGGCCGGGTGATGGAGGTGCTCTCCGAGCACCTGTGCCAGGGCTGGCTGGAGGGCTACCTGCTGACCGGCCGGCACGGCATCTTCACCAGCTACGAGGCGTTCATCCACATCGTCGACTCGATGGTCAACCAGCACGCCAAGTGGCTCAAGGTGACCCGGCACATCCCGTGGCGGGAGCCGGTGGCCTCGCTGAACTACCTGCTGTCCAGCCACGTGTGGCGGCAGGACCACAACGGCTTCTCGCACCAGGACCCGGGCTTCATCGACCACGTGATGAACAAGAAGGCCGAAGTGGTCCGCGTCTACCTGCCGCCGGACGGCAACACGCTGCTGTCCACCATGGATCACTGCCTGCGCAGCCGGCAGTACATCAACGTGGTGGTGGCCGGCAAGCAGCCCGCGCCGAACTGGCTGACCATGGACGAGGCGGTCCAGCACTGCCGCCGCGGCCTGGGCATCTGGGACTGGGCCAGCAGCGACGACGGCGCCGAGCCGGACGTGGTGCTCGCCTGCGCCGGCGACGTGCCGACGCTGGAGACGCTCGCCGCGGCCGATCTGCTGCGCCGGCACCTGCCGAACCTGAAGGTGCGGGTGGTCAACGTGGTCGACCTGATGCGCCTGCAGCCGCCGTCGGAGCACCCGCACGGCCTGCCGGACAACGAGTTCGACACCATCTTCACCCGCGACAAGCCGGTCATCTTCGCCTACCACGGCTACCCGTGGCTGATCCACCGGCTCACCTACCGGCGCACCAACCATGAGAACCTGCACGTCCGCGGCTACAAGGAGGAGGGCACCACCACGACGCCGTTCGACATGGTGATGCTCAACGACCTGGACCGCTTCCACCTGGTCATCGACGTGATCGACCGGGTGCCGGGGCTGCGGTCGAGGGCCGCGCACCTGCGTCAGGACATGGTGGACGCCCGCCAGTCCTGCCGCGACTACACCCGGCGCCACGGCGAGGACGATCCCCGGGTCGCCGAGTGGCGCTGGGTCCGCGAGAACGATCCGGCGGTAAGGAGTGGCGAATGAAGGAGGAGATCCTCGTCGGGTACGACGGCTCCGCTGACGCGGCTGTCGCCCTGAACTGGGCGCTGGACGAGGCGGGCCGCTCGGGCCGGCCGGTGCGGCTGGCGTACGTCTTCGAGTGGCTGACGGTGACCGGCTGGATCGGTCCCGGGGTGGCCCCGGGGGTGTGGCCGGACGAGGCCGCCCGCCGGCAGGTCGAGGAACTGGTCCGCAGGGCGGCGGCGGACGCCGCCGCCGACCGGCCCGGCCTCACCGTGCACGGCGAGGTGTTCGACGGCCCGCCCGCGCTGGTGCTGCAGGAGCGCTCCGCCGAGGCCGGGATGCTGGTGCTCGGCAGCCGGGGCCACGGCGGCTTCGGCGGGCTGCTCGCCGGCTCCACGGCGGTCTCGGTCACCGCGCACGCCCACTGCCCGGTGGTGGTGGTCCGCGACGGTCAGCCCGCCACGTCCGGGCCGGTGGTGGTCGGCTCGGACGGCTCGGAAACGGCGCTGCGGGCGCTCGGCTTCGCGGTCGAGCGGGCCGCCCAGCGGGACGTGCCGCTGCGGGTGCTGCGGGTCTGGGAGCCGCCCGGCGACAGGTGGGTGTCGCCGGACTTCGACCCGGAGGAGACCGCCGCCGCCGAGCGGGCCGCCGCCGAGGCGGAGCTGGTCACCTGGCGGGAGAGCTTCCCCGACGTGCCGGTGGAGGTCGAGGCCGTCCCCGGCAGCCCGTCGGCGCTGCTGGTGGAGGCGAGCCGGTCGGCGCAGCTCGTGGTGGTCGGCAGCCGGGGCCGGGGCGGGTTGCGGGGCATGCTGCTCGGCTCGGTCAGTCAGCAGCTCATCCAGCACTCGCACTGCCCGGTAGCCGTGGTACGCGAGCGCTGACCGCCCTCAGCGGCCGGACGCGGTGGAGCCCTCCTCCGGGTTGAGCGAGAAGTAGTCCTCCTCCTCCTGCGCCAGGTGCAGGCGCAGCACCGCGTCCAGGCCGTAGAGCGCGGCGAGCAGGTCGGGCACCTCGTCACGGCGCAGCCGGCCGTCCGGCTGCGCCGTGAGGTGCCCGCCGATCCGCTCCACCAGCCGCACGATCTCCACGTGCGCCCGGCTCATCGTGGAGGTCGCCTCGTCGCTGCCGAGCGGCCCGGCCAGCGCCGGGTAGAGCTGCCGGTCCTCGGCCGCCTCGTGCGGCAGCACCTCGTCGACCAGGCGGCGGTGCACCTCCCGCAGCGCCGGCAGGCACTCCGGGTCGTCCGGGCGGGTCGCCACCAGGTCGGCGGTGTCCCGCAGCCGGGCCAGCACGTCGCGCACGCCGCCGTGCTCGCCGGCGTACCTGTCGATCAGCTCCACCGTGTGCGGGGGCAGGTCCCGCCGCCGCAGGCCGCCGCCGAGCGCGCGCAACGCGTTGAGGATCACCAGGACGTCGATGCCCTCCTGGAGGAACGCGCCGGCCACCGGTGGCAGCCGGCCGGCCGCCGCCACCAGCATCGCCAGCACCGCCAGGCCCATCCCGACGGTGGCGCTCTGCACCGCGATGCGGCGGGCGTACCGGGCGATCTCGACGGCGTCCGCGAGCCGGTCCAGGCGGTCCACGGTGAGGACCGCGTCGGCCACGTCGGCCGAGGCGGTCGCCCCGGTCGCGCCCATCGCCACCCCGACGTGCGCCTCGGCCAGCGCGGGGGCGTCGTTCACGCCGTCGCCGACCATCACCGTCACCGCGTGCGCCGACTCCTGGCGTACCCGCTCGGCCTTCTCCTGCGGCGAGCAGCGCGCGATCACGTCGTCCACGCCCACGATCTGCGCCACCTGGCGGGCCGTGCCGGGACGGTCGCCGGTGACCATGACCAGCCGGGTCAGGCCCGCCTCGCGCAGCCGCCGCACGGTCCGCCGGGCATCCGGGCGCACCGGGTCCTCCAGCAGGATCGCGCCCAGCGGCCCGTGGTCGTCGCTGACCCAGACCGCGGAGCGCCCGGCCCGTTCGGCGCGCTCACCGAGCCGGCCCGCCCACTCCGGCGGCTCGCCCGCGAGCTGCCCGACGTGCACCGTCCGCCCGTCCACGCGCCCGCTCACCCCGTGCCCCGGCTCCTCGGTGACGCCGGTCGGTTCGGCCAGCGGCAGCCCGCGTTCGCGGGCCTGCCGGACCAGCGCGGCGGCCAGCACGTGCGGGGAGAGCTGCTCGACCGACGCGGCCAGCCGCAGCACCTCGTCCCGGTCGCCGCCCGGCGCCGTCACCACCTCGGCCGCGCGGGGCCGGCCCGCGGTGAGCGTGCCCGTCTTGTCCAGCAGCAGCGTACGGGCGCGGCCGAGCTGCTCCAGCGAGCCGCCGTCACGGACCAGCACGCCGCGGCGGGCCACCCGGGACAGGCCGGAGACCACGGCGATCGGGGTGGCCAGCAGCAGCGGGCACGGGGTGGCCACCACGAGCACCGCCACCGCCCGGGTGAACTCGCCGGACAGCAGCCACGCCAGCCCCGCCAGCACCAGCGTGAACGGCACGAACGCGGCGGCGTACCGGTCGGCGAGCCGTACCATCGGCGCCTTGCGTGCGGTGGCCTCGCCGGCCAGGCGGACGATGCCCGCGTAGGTGCTCTCCGCCGCGTTGCGGCGGGCCCGCAGCCCGAACCCGGCGCCCGCGTTGACCACGCCGCTGGCGACCTGCTCCCCCGCCGCGCGGGTGACCAGTTGCGACTCGCCGGTCACCACCGACTCGTCGAGCGTGGCCGCCTCCTCGACCACGCCGTCGACAGGCACCACATCGCCCGGCCCGACCAGGAGCCGGTCCCCGACCGCGACACGGTCCAGCGGCACCACCTCGATCCCGCCGTCCGGGGTTCGCCGGCGGGCCTGCCGGGGCGCGCGTTCCAGCAGCGCCCGCAGGTCGCGGGTGGCGCGGCGCTGGGCGTACTCCTCCAGCGCCCGCCCGGTGGCGACCATCACCGCGATGACGGCGCCGGCCAGGTACTCCCGCACCAGCAGCGCGCCGAGCAGCGCCAGCACCGCGATGACGTCCACCCCGAACTGCCGCAGCCAGAGCTGGCGCAGCGTGGTCCACGCGGCCGGGACCAGCGCGACCAGTGTGACCGCCGCCCAGAGCAGCCGGGCGGCGTCGTGCGCGCCGGCGAACCACAGCGCCGCCCCGGCCAGCACGGCCACCGTGAGCAGCACCAACGGCGCCCACTCGGTCCACGCCCACCGCCGGGCGCGGGCCGGCTGCTCGGGTACGCACTCGCGTGGCTCGGTTCCCACCCGAGAATCGTCCCAGTCCGGGCGGGACGACGCTGGCGATCCGAGCGGCGAGGGACGCCTGCGGGGTGGCCGGGCATGCCCGAGGATGGAGCGGCATCCCCCACCCGGGCGTCCCGGGCGTGGGGCACGATGGGGAAAACAGGAAAGGTCGTGACGATGAGCCACGAGACGCCGGCCGGCGATCGCCCGTTGACCACCGCGCTCGCGGAGGCCGCCGGAATGGCCGGCCACGCCCCCTCGGTGCACAACACGCAGCCGTGGCACTGGACGGTTCTGCCCGACGCGCTGGAGCTGCGGGTGGTACGCGAGCGGCACCTCAGCGCCATGGACCCGGAGGGTCACCTGCTGGTGGTGAGCTGCGGCGCCGCGCTGCACCACGCCCGGGTGGCGCTGGCCGCCGAGGGCTGGACCCCGGTGGTGGAGCGGCTGCCCGACCCGAAGGAACCCGACCTGCTGGCCCGGATCACCAGCCTGAAGCACACCGGCGCCGACCCCGACGCCATGCGCGTCGTGCAGTGCATGCAGGTCCGGCACACCGACCGGCGGCCGGTCAGCGACGAGCAGATCCCGACCGCCGCGCTCGGCGACATCGACCGCGCCGCCACGCTCGAGGGCGTGAACCTGCAACTGCTCGACGACACCCAGAAGATCCAGCTCGCCAGCGCCGCCCAGCAGGCCGCCGCCGTCGAGGCGGACAGCCCGGAGCTGCGCGAGGAACTGGCGTACTGGACCAGCCGGGCCGGCACCGGCACCGGGCTGCCGCCGGAGGTGCTGCCCGAGCAGGCCCCGCAGACGACCGTTCCGGCCCGCGACTTCGGCCGCGCCGGTTCGCTGCCGATCGGCCCCGGCCACGACAAGACCGCCGTGTACGGGATCCTCTGGGGCGCCGACGACGAGCTGATGAGCTGGCTGCGCGCCGGTGAGGCGCTCTCCGCCGCCTGGCTCGCCGCCACCCGGCACGGGGTGTCGCTGGTGCCGCTGTCCGGCGTGGTGGAGGTCGAGGGCACCCGCGAGGTGCTGCGGCAGATGCTCGCCGGCCTCGGTTTCCCGTACATCAGCATGCGGCTCGGCATGGCCGACCCGACGCACGCCGGACCGCCGCACACCCCCCGGCTGGACGTCACCGAGACCGTCGACACCTCGGCGGTCCGCGACCGGCTCACCTGACCGGTCTCGATCAGGGCGGCCACCGGGCGATACGATCGCCCGGTGGCCGCCGCACCCCAGCCCCAGCATGAGCACGTCGCGCCGTCGCTCGGGCTGACCCCGCTGTCCCGCGTCCGCCTGGACGAACTGCTCCAGGAGATGCTCGACCGCGTCGGCGAGGTGGTGACCAGCCGCGAGCGGCTACGGGCGCTGCTGGACGCCGTCGTCGGCATCGGTTCCGACCTCGACCTGCGCAGCACGCTGCAGCGGATCGTGCAGTCGGCGTGCGAGCTGGCCGGCGCCCGCTACGGCGCGCTGGGCGTGATCGGCCCCGACCGGATGCTGCACGACTTCATCGTCCACGGCATCAGCCCCGAACTGCACGAGAAGATCGGCGAGCTGCCGCACGGCCGCGGCGTGCTGGGTCTGCTCATCGACGAGCCGAAGCCGGTACGCATGCCGGACATCACCAAGCACCCCAACTCGTACGGCTTCCCGCCGCACCACCCGCCGATGCACAGCTTCCTCGGCGTGCCGGTACGCATCCGCGACCACGTCTGGGGCAACCTCTACCTGGCCGAGAAGCAGGGCGCCGCCGAGTTCACCGAGGACGACGAGGAGATCGTGGTGGCGCTGGCCGCCGCGGCCGGCGTGGCGATCGAGAACGCCCGCCTCTACGCGCTGGCGCACCGGCGGGAACGCTGGCTCGCCGCCGCCGCGGAGATCACTTCCGTGCTGCTCGGCGAGGTGCGCCGCACCGACGCGCTGACCCTCGTGGCCCGCCGCGCCCGCGAGGTCGCCGAAGCCGAGCTGGCCCTGGTGCTGCTCTACGACGAGGACGAGGCACAGTTCACAGTCGAGGTGGTCGACGGCGCCGACCCGGTCACCCGGGAACTGGTCGGCGTGGTGCTGCCGGCCGCCGAGACCAGCTTCGCCGCGTCCGCCACGTCGGGCCGGCACGACCAGGTGGAGAACCTCGCCGCCGCGGCGCCCTGGCCCCGGCCCGTGGTCGCCGGGCCGGCCGTGGTCTCCCCGCTCGCCGCCGCCGACACGCTGCACGGCGTCCTGGTGATCGGCTACCGGCCCGACCACGGCCCCGCCGCCGACGACGACCTCGCGCTGCTGGCCAGCTTCGCCGGACAGGCCGCGCTCGCCATGGAACGGGCCCGCGGGCAGGAGGAGCGGGAACTGCTTGTCGTCCTGGAGGACCGCGAACGCATTGCCCGCGACCTGCACGACGTGGTGATCCAGCGGCTGTTCGCCACCGGCCTGCAACTGCAGAGCGGCGCGATGAACGCCCGCCCCGAGGCAGCCAAGCGGATCAACCAGGCCGTGGACGACCTGGACGCCACCATCCGCGACATCCGCCGCACCATCTTCGAGCTGCGTACCCCGATGAGCGCGGCGCTGCGCACCGAGATCCGCGAGGCCATCGAGGTGGCCGCCGAGTCGCTCGGCTACCGGCCCGACCTGGAACTGGTCGGCCCGATCGACAGCGCCGTCCCGGACCAGATGCGCCCCGAACTCACCGCCGTGCTGCGCGAGGCGCTGTCCAACGCGGTACGCCATGCGCAGGCCGGCCGGGTCTGGGTGTGTGTCCGCGTCGACTCCGGCCGGGTCGAGATCACCGTCACCGACGACGGGGTCGGGTGCGACCCGGAGGCGGCCCGCAGCGGGCTGGTCAACCTGCGCGAGCGGGCCGAGCGGCTGGGCGGCGAGTTCTCGCTGCGCCGGGCCGAGCCGCGCGGCACCGAGCTGCGCTGGAGCGTCCCGCTCGACTGACCGGCGTCAGGTGTTCTTGCCGAGCAGCCGGGTCGCCAGCACCGCCGCCTGGGTGCGCCGCTCCAGACCGAGCTTGGCCAGCACGCTGGAGACGTAGTTCTTCACCGTCTTCTCGGCCAGGAACATCTTCCCGGCGATCTCCCGGTTGGTGAGCCCCTCCGCCACGTACTCCAGGATCCGCCGCTCCTGCTCGGTGAGCGACTTCAGCTCCCGGGGCTGCTCCACGCCGCTGCGGATGCGCTCCAGCACGCGGGTGGTGATCGCCGGGTCGAGCAGCGACTGCCCGGCCGCCACCCGGCGGACCGCGTCCACCAGGTCGGTGCCGCGGATCTGCTTGAGCACGTACCCGGCGGCGCCCGCCATGATCGCCGCGAACAGCGCCTCGTCGTCCTCGTACGAGGTGAGGATCAGCCCTTTGATCGAGGAGTCCACGGCGCGGACGTCCCGGCAGACGTCGATGCCGTTGCCGTCGGGCAGCCGGGCGTCGAGGATCGCCACGTCGGGGCGCAGCGCGGGGATGCGGCGCGCCGCCTCCTGGGCCAGGCCGGACTCGCCGACCACCTCGATGTCGCCGCTGCTCTGCAGCAGGTCGGCAAGGCCACGACGGACGACCTCGTGGTCGTCGAGCAGGAACACCCGGATCATCAGTCCTTTCTACCCGCTTTCCCGCCTCAATAGCACGGGTCGAAAGTCCCGTCCTGCACGCGCCGGCCAGGACCGACGGCCGGGCCCAGGTGGGGACCTCCGGCCCTGCTCAGGGCGCGGCCCGCTGACGCACCGTTAGTGACGTACCGGACGGGGGAGCCGGCGCCGCACGAGAGGAAGCCCACCATGACGACCGAATACACCACCGCGGACCTGCGGGCCGCGGTCGCCGACGCGGTCCGGGCGCCGTCGCTGCACAACACCCAGCCGTGGCGGTTCCGGGTGGTCGACGGCGGCATCGAAGTGTCCGTCGACCCGCTGCGCGGTCTGCCCGCCACCGACCCGACCGGGTGGGGCGCGCGCATGGCCGCCGGCGCGGCGCTGTTCAACCTGCGCCTCGCGCTCGCCGTGGCGGGCACCCCGGCCACGGTGCGGCTGCGCCCGTACCCCTCCGACCCGGACGTCGTGGCCCGGCTCGTGCCGGACGTGCCGCGCCGCCCCACCCCGACCGAGCAGAGCCTGTACGGGGCGATCAGCCGCCGGTTCAGCAACCGCGCGCCGTTCTGGCCGGACCCGGTGCCGGCCGAGGCCCGCTGGCGGCTCGGCGAGGCGGCCCGGGCCGAGCAGTGCTGGCTGGAGCTGGTGATCGGCACCAGCGCGGTGAACGCGGTCGCCGAGGTCGCCCGCAGCGCCCACCGGGTGCTGGAGCGCGACCCCGCGTACGTGGCCGAGCGGACGGAGTGGATCCGCTCCGAGCCGGCCGCCGACGGCGTGCCCGCCGTCGCCGGCGGACCGCAGAGCGAGCCGCAGGACCTGCTGCCCCAGCGCGGCTTCGGCGGCCGCAACCGCGCACCCGGCCGGGACTTCGAGCCGGAGCCGCTCGTCGCGGTGCTCGGCTCGGCCGGCAACACCTCCGCCGACCAGATCCTCGCCGGGCAGGCGTTGCAGCGGGTGCTGCTCACCGCCACCGACGCCGGGCTCAGCGCGTCGATGCTGTCCCAGCCGATCGAGGTGCCGGCCGCGCGGGAGGCGCTGCGGATGTCGCTGGGCCGGTTCGGCACTCCGCAGATGGTGATGCGGATCGGGTACGGCCAGCCGGGCCGCGCCACCCCGCGTCGCTCGGTCGAGGAGGTGCTCGACCTGCCGGTCGTGCCGGCCTGACCCGTATCCCTCCGCAGGTCAGGCCGACCGCATGGCCCCGCGTACCGGCGGCGGCCCGGTGCCTGATCAGGCGGGGAGCGAGGCCAGCAACGCGGCCTCCCGCTCCGGCTCCAGGCCGACCGGGGCCCGCGCCGGCCGCCCCGCGCGGTCCGGCACGCGCCCCACCTCGCGCAGCCACCGCCAGGTGTCGGCGACCGTCTCGGTCACCGGCCGGCACACCAGCCCCGCCGCGTACGCCCGCTCGACGTTCCGCTCCTGCAACCACCGGTACTCGTGCCCACGCGGCACCCAGACCGGCAGGTCGTTCCACGGCACCACCCCGGCCGCCAGGATCGGCTCCGGCGCCGTCCACCGCAGCGTCGCGTCCGATCCGGTCGCCGCCACCGCAGCGTCGAGCAGCTCGCCCATCGTCGCGTGCCCGGTGCGACCGATCACGTTGTACGCCCCGCCGACGCCCTCAGCCCCACGGTCCAGCAGCCAGTTCGCCAGGTCGCGGACGTCCACGTACTGGATCGGCAGGTCACGCGGCCCGGGCGCCAGCACGTCCCCGCCCCGGGCGATGCGGTGCAGCCACCACGGCAGCCGCCCGATGTCCTCCCCCGGCCCCAGGATCAGCCCGGCGCGCACGAGCAGCGCCCGGTCACCGAACACCCGGGTCGCGGCGAGTTCCCCGCCCGCCTTGTTCGCCGGGTAGTCGCCGTCGTCGGCGTCCGGGTCCGCCGCCACCGTCGGCGCCTCCTCGCCGGTGCCGAGTTCGACGGGTGGCGCGTACACCGAGCCGCTGGACACGTAGACGTAGTGCGGCACCGCGCCGGCCAGGGCCAGTGCCGCATCCCGGACCGCCCGGGGCGCGCCGTCCCAGGTGTCCACCACCAGATCCCACTCGCCGCCTGCCAGCGCGGCCAGCCCGTCCGGCATCGTCCGGTCACCCCGCAACCGGTGTACGCCGGGCGGCGCCTGCCCGTGTACGCCCCGGTTGAACACTGTCACCTGCCAGTCGCGGCGTACCGCCTCGGCCACCACGGCACCACCGACGAAGCCCGTACCGCCAAGCATCAGGAGTCGCATGCGTCCCAGAGTGCCGCCCCGTGTCGGGTACGGCGTGCCCTGTTCACGGTCAGCGGATCTGCCAACGGCAGAACCCCGCGGTCGGCAGCCGGCCGCGCTGCGCGGACGGGCCTGCGGCTGCACGCAGTGACCGGAGGAGCTGCCGCGCTGCCGGGCTCCACGGCCCCTCGCCCCTGACCGCCGATCTTGGAGTTGTGGCGCCCAGGATGCCCGGTTGACACCTTTCGCGAGGTGCCACAACTCCAAGATCGGCGGGCTCAAGCAAGATCACGGGCGGGTTCCGAGCACCCCCGAACAGCCCTCCCCGGAGTCGCCCGCGATCTTGCACTTCTGTGCCCCGCATAACGCGCGAATGGGACACCCGCAGGGCTCGAACTGCAAGATCGGCGCCGCCTCGCTCCACCTCTCGCTCCGCCCCACGGTTCGGCCTCCGGTTCGGCCCGCCCCCGAGCGCGTCGATCATGAACTTGGCGGCGCTTGGTGTCCGTTTTGCCGCCGCTAACGTCATGATCAACCCTGTGGTGGGTGCCCGGGGAGGGCCTCTTTAGAGGTGATCAAGGAGTTTGTGGTCTCGCGGGCGCCCGGAAGGTGCCGCAAACTCCTTGATCACGGGGGCCGCAGAGCGACGTGCCCAGCTGGGGCGCGGTGAGGATGTGGGGGGTGTGGGCGTAGGTGTCCGGTTCGGGGGTGGTCGGCGGCACTCTGGTGGCGGAATCGTGGGCGGGCCGGTGGCGTTGTAATCAGGTGACCGACCGAGCAAGGCCACGCCACTCGAGGCGGTGGCACCCGGGTAGGGAAACAGTCCGGGGGCTGCCGGTCGTTGAGCATGGTTCCGGCGGCGTGAGCCGCCGGGAATCATCTCGCCCGGTCAGTCGTTGAGTATGGTTCCGACGACGTGAACCCGCGCCGCCTTGCCGGTGGCGCGAGGCGCCCCGGGAATGACGCCGGGCCGCGGGTCGTTGGACATCCTTCCGGCGCCGCGCCGAGGCCCCCCGCGCCCCGCGAGCAGCCGGAAACCCCCGCGAAGACTTTTCTTGAGCGCCTGACGGTGCTCGCACCCGCGCCGAACCCCCTGTCGGTGTGGGCGTCGATCCCCCGAATGGAGCCCCATCATGAACACGATTCTGCGTAAGAGCGTCCTGGGTATTGCTGGTCTGGCCTTCACCGGTGGCGTGTTCGCCGGCCCGGTCGCCGCCCACGCGGCTGACACCACGGCCAACGCCAAGCCGGTCACGGCCACCGTCCAGTCGGACAAGCTGATCCCGCACGGTGTGCAGGGCAACCAGTCGCGCATCGAGCTGAACGACGAGCAGACCACGAATGTGAAGGCGATCATCGCGGCCACGAAGAAGGCCGGCATGGACGAACGCGCCGCCGTCGTCTCCATCGCCACCGCCCTGCAGGAGTCGAAGCTGGAAAACCTCGGCCACCTCGGTGACCGCAACGACCACGACTCGCAGGGCCTGTTCCAGCAGCGCCCCTCCAGCGGGTGGGGCACGGTCGAGCAGATCACCGACCCCGAATACTCCACCACCGCGTTCCTCAAGGGCCTGAAGCAGGTCGACGGCTGGCAGGACATGCCACTGACCAAGGCCGCCCAGACCGTCCAGGTCTCGGCCTACCCCGACCACTACGCCCAGTGGGAGCAGCAGGCCGCCGACCTCGTCGCCGAACACTGGAACAAGTAACAGACACACGTGAAAGGCCGGCACCCCCAAGACGGGGTGCCGGCCTTTCCGCGTACCCGATGGGTCAGGCCGGGGGCAGGACGAACGTCCACGTGGTGGTGGTCGTGCTGGCCGCGGCGCCGGTGGCGGTGAGCCCGCCGTAGCTGCCGGTCGGCACGCTGCTCGCCGAGTCGGCGAGCAGGCCGGTCACCCGTCCGCCGCCGGTCTGCGAGGTGTTGCTGCGCACCGCCACGCCCGCCGGCGGGGTGAGCGCGGTGGAGGTGCTGTCGCCGTGCAGCCAGTACGACACGGCCCAGCTCTGCGCGGTGGTCACCGGCGCGTACGGCGTGATGCGGGTGGCGGTGCTCGCCGGGTCGGTGGCCCGGGTGAAGACCGGCGCGCCGGGCGCCACCCCCCGGTACGCGGCCAGCACCAGGTTGCCCTTCGCCTGACTGTCCAGTGTCACCCGGACGGCCGTGCCCGCGTCACCGGCGCCGGCCGTCTTCCACCAGGCGGAGGTGGTGGCGAAGCCGCCGTCGAGCCGGTCGAGTCTGCTCCAGCCGGTCACGCCGGTCGGCTCCCCGGTGCCGGTGTGCGTGTTCTGACTGAGCAGGAGCAGCAGCATGTCACCGGCCTGCACGCCCGCCGGGACGGTCACCGTGTGGCTCGTCCAGTTGGCGTTCGCGGTGGCCTGGCCGACGAACGAGATCCGCTCCGGTACGGGCGCGACAGTCACCTCGACAGTCGCGGCCCCGGTGGCGCCCCGGTCGTCGGTGACGGTGAGCGTGACCGGGTAGGTGCCGGCTGCCGCGTACGTGTGGGACGTGGTCGGTACGGAGGCGGTGCCGGCGGTGTCCCCGTCGCCGAAGTTCCAGCTGTGGTCCTGGATCGCGCCGTCGGCGTCGGTCGAGCCCGCGCCGGTGAACGTGCACACCAGCCCGGAGCAGGTGGGCGTCAGCGCGGCCACCGGCGCCTGGTTCGCCGGGCCGCCCGAGCCCTTCAGGATCTTCACGTAGTCGATGTCGCCCGCGAAGTAGTCGCAGGTGACCTTCGTACCGTCGCACTGGCTCTTGCCGCCCACGGACAGTGGCCAGGTGTTGGCGATGGTTCCGGTCGGCCCGTTGAGGCGGCTGGTCCGCACGCCGTCGACGTACATCTCCACGTACGCGGAGGTGCGGTTGCAGGTGATCGTGTGCCACTGGCCGTCGGAGATCGGCACATCGGTGTAGCCGGTACGGGAGGCGCCGTCCGCGCCCCGGAACAGGCACTTCGGCTTGCCGTTGGGCGCCTCGAACTTCCAGTAGCCGCCGGCCGTGTTGCCCTGTCCCTTCTGGAGGATGTTGCCGAAGGAGTACGTGGTCCGGTAACGGATGGTCACCGAGAAGTCCCCGGCGTCCGGGTTGAAGTCGGTGGTGTGCGGCACCAGGTCGACGTGGCCCGGGACGTACTCCTGGTCGGTGGGCAGGTGGGTGGCGAAGCGGTGGCCGGTCGCCCCGGCGTAGAGCGCGCCGGTGGCCACCTCGCCGCCGATGGTGCCGTGGCGGCCGTTGCCGCTGTAGTCGGTCAGCACCGTCGACGACGACGCCGGTTCGTCCATGCTGTAGAACGCCACCGTCCGCGTCGCGGTGGCCTGCGCGGGCGCGGCGAAGACCGTCACCCCGGCCGCCGCGACGACGGTCGCCACCCCTAATCGCGCGGCCGTCCGCCGCCACCGTCCCCGCTCGATCATTGCCATGTGACCGCCTCCCTGCGCATCGGGCCTCACAGTGGCACGCGCGGTGGCAGCGGCAGAATAATCCGCACGGTGGACCTGGGTGACCGATGTAGCCGGTGCCGGCTGTCCGGTGGGAGACGACCGCCTGTCGACCGGCGGCGTGGTGACTCTCGGTGGGCGATACTGGGTTTGAACCAGTGACCTCTTCCGTGTCAAGGAAGCGCGCTCCCACTGCGCCAATCGCCCGGGCAACCGCGAGCGGACGACGGGATTCGAACCCGCGACCCTCACCTTGGCAAGGTGATGCGCTACCAGCTGCGCTACGTCCGCGTGCCGCCGGTTCGCACCGGCGACACAGCAGACTCTACCCGATGCCAAGATCGCCGCGCGCCAGGCCCCCGCCGCGCCGGGCGGCAGGTGGTTGCGCCGCTCGCCGCCGGGGTATTGAGGCCGGTGACAGCACAACCATCCCCCCGAAGGAGGCTGTCGTGGGTATCGGTACGAGCATTTTCCTGATCGCGGTCGGCGCGATCCTCACGTTCGCGCTCAACGCCAGCGTCGGCGGGGTCGACCTCGACGTCGTCGGCTGGATCCTCATGGCGGCCGGCGTCCTCGGCCTGATCATGACCACGCTGGTCTGGGGCCGGCGCCGTCCGGTGGTCGCCACCACCGCCGAGGAGCCGGTGGAGTACCGCCGGGTCGAGGAGCGCCGGGACGTCGCACCGCCGATGTGATCGCGAGCGGGGCCGACGGAGCTGATCGGTCCCGGAACCGGGCCGGCCGGATCGGGTGATCCGGCCGGCCCGTGCGGCAGGGTCAGTCCCGCATCAGCTCGTTCAGCTCGCCGAAGTCGAGCCCGCCCGCGAGCGCCTCGTACGTCCCGGCGCCGAACACCTCCGCCGCCGCACGCCGGACCACCGCGTACGCCGACTCGGCCAGCGCCGGTCCGAGGCTCACCCGGGCCACCCCGAGCCGGGCCAGCTCGGCCACCGGCGGCGCGCCCGGCCCGGCCAGCACGTTCAGCGGGGCCGGGATCGCCGCCGCCAGCGCGGCCACCGTCTCCGGCTCCACCGTCCCGATGACGAAGATCCCGTCCGCGCCGGCGGCCAGGTACGCCTCGGCGCGCGCGACCGTCTCCGGTACGCCTCCGGCGCCACGCAGGTACGTGTCGACGCGGGCGTTGACGTACAGCGGGATGCCGGCGCGGTCGGCGGCGGCCCGGACCGCGGCGAGCCGGGCGACCTGCTCGTCGACCGGGCGCAGCGGACCGCCGCCGTCGTGCCGGGCGTCCTCGACGTTGACGCCGACGGCTCCGGCGGCGAGGACGGCGGTGACGGTCTCGGCGACCTGCTCGGGGTTGTCGCCGTACCCGGATTCGATGTCGGCGGTGACCGGAAGGCGGACCGCGTCGGCGACGCGGCGGATGACGTCGACGGCGGTCTCCCGGGCCAGCAGGTCGCCGTCCGGGGCGCCGCGGCTCCAGGCGACGCCGGCGCTTGTGGTCGCGATCGCGCGGGCGCCGGCCGCGGCGACGAGCCGGGCGCTCACCGCGTCCCAGGCGTTGGCCAGGATCAGTGGCTCACCGGGCCGGTGCAGGGCGCGGAACCGCTGGGCTCGGGTCTGTTGATCGTCCACCGGGCCAGTCTGGGTGCGGCCGCGCGGGCGCGGCAATGGCCAGCGGCGGGGCACTGGACTGATCGATGACGACGAGAAAGGCCGTGTCGAATGATCGACACGGCCTTTCCGCTGGTGGGCGATACTGGGTTTGAACCAGTGACCTCTTCCGTGTCAAGGAAGCGCGCTCCCACTGCGCCAATCGCCCTCGTCTACTGCCGAGGTGGAGACGGGATTTGAACCCGTGTACACGGCTTTGCAGGCCGTTGCCTCGCCTCTCGGCCACTCCACCGAGGTTGCCCCCGAACTGCGTGGCGGCATCTCCGAGCGGACGACGGGATTCGAACCCGCGACCCTCACCTTGGCAAGGTGATGCGCTACCAGCTGCGCTACGTCCGCACGCCCCCGGTGTTATCCGGTGACGGATGAGAACTTTAGCCGAGCCCGGGAACGGTTGCCAAATCGGGTCCCGTTTCCGGCGCGTCCGACGGTGGCGGGCGGCGCTCGCCCTCAGCTTCCTAGGAGCCTGGGTGGTTGGCTCCCGAGGGCATTGGCAAGCGCTCCCACCTGCGGAAGCAGACCGGCGAGTCGAGTGTCCGGCATCCGACTGTCCGACCGCCGACCAGCCGCCTCGGTAACTCCCCGTGGTCATCCGGATGGGTTACCGTAACGCCGTGACGAGACGAGCCGCCGAGATCCGCCTGGACGCGCTGCTGCGTACGGCCTGCGAGGTGATCGCGGAACGAGGGCTCGCCAACACCCGCACGGCCGACGTGGCGGAGGCCGCCGGGGTCAGTCAGGCGCTCGTGTTCTACCACTTCGCCACCAAGGACCGGCTACTCGCCCAGGCGTTCGCGTACGCCGTCGACCAGGACCTGACCCGACTCGACGCGGTGCTCCGCTCCTCCGCGCCGCCGCTGGCGAAACTGCGCCGCATGCTGCGCCTGTACGCGCCGACCGGGCGCGCCACCTCCTGGTCCATGTGGATCGACGGCTGGGCGGAGTCGCTGCGCACCCCGGAACTGGAGAAGCTCTCCCGGCGGCTGGACCTGCGATGGCGGCAGGACCTGGCCGCAGTAATCACGGACGGGGTCACCGAGGGCACGTTCGACTGCCCCGACCCGGCCGGCGCGGCCTGGCGGATCAGCGCGGTGATGGACGGCCTCGCGGTCCAGCTCGCGGTGCACGAGCGGGTGATCACGCGCCGCCAGATCGCCGAGTGGATCCGCCTCGTCGCCGCCCGCGAACTGGGCCTAGAACCGAGCCAGCTCGACTGACCGCGCCCGCCGGTCAGGGCCAGGTCGGGCGGGGGCGTTCGAAGGGCGGTGGCAGGGTCTCCGGCTCGGTGGCGGCGGCGGGGCGCAGCAGGCGGCGCATCCGCAGCAGCAACCCGGCGCCGAGGAACAGCAGCAGACCACCCAGCAGGAACGCGGCCTGCACGAGGCCGAAGCCACCGCTGTCCGCGACCGGGCGACCGGCAACACCCCCGGGCGGCGGCTCCACCACTGCCGCGTCGGTCGGCTCGTCGGTCACCGGATCGTCGGCGGGCTCCTCCGAAGGCACCTCCGTGGGCTCCGCGCTGGTCGGCGACGGCTTCGGCGTCGGCTCGGCCGACTCACCCACCACCTGCCGGGTGGCGGTCCGCCGGGCCAGCAGGCGCAACTGCGGGTCGTACGCCTCGGCGGCAAAGCTCACCCGCCCGCGCGCCACGTCCTCGGCGAACGCCACCCGGTATCGGGCCGTCACCGTACGGCCCGGGCAGAGCACACCCGGATCGAGTTGCCTGTCGGTCAGCCGGGCGGTGTCTCCCTCGGTGCGGATCTCCAGCGGGAACGACCCGCTGTCCTCCACCCGGTCGACCTTCAGCTGGTCCAGGCGCAGGCCCTGCACCCGCACCACCATCGACCAGCGCACCTTGACACAGCCGCCCCCGTCGGAGCGGGAGACCACGGCGGACAGCGTCTCCACCCGGTTCCCTGCGGTGAACTCGTCCGGCAGGCCGCTCAGCTCGGTGGAGAAGGCGGCCGCCGCCCGGGCGGGCAGGGCTCCGCCGTACCCGGTCCCGGCCACGAAGGTCAGCACCAGTCCGATCCGCAGCGCGTGCCGCCACTCGCTCACCACGCCTCCTCACCCTCGGTCGTATCCACAGGCAACGCTAGGAGCGCGCCGGGCACGCCGGTAGACGGGCGTGTTCGCATCCAACGCCACAACACGAGGGCCATTTCACCGAACGTGGTGAACCGGTCACGACCTCACCGCGACACGCCCGGGATGCGGGCCGAGACCCCGGGTGGGACACAATTCTCCGGTGTCCGAGCTGTCCGCCGCGTTCGTCCGGCTGCACGCCCGCCTCGCCCCCGTGGCGTTCGTGCCCGAGGTGCTGCTGCACCAGGCCGACGAGCCGATCGGCCTGTGGGAACTGACCGAGGGCGAGTTCCGCAGCGCCCAGCCGCCGCCGTTCTGGGCGTTCGCCTGGGCCGGCGGGCAGGGTCTGGCCCGCTACGTGACCGACCACCCCGAGGTGGTCGCCGGCCGCCGGGTGCTCGACCTGGCCTCCGGCTCCGGCCTGGTCGCCATCGCCGCCGCCCGCGCCGGCGCGGCCGGCGTCCGGGCCGTCGAGGTGGACGAGCGGGCCGTCGCGGCCGTCGCGCTCAATGCCGGGGCCAACGGGGTACGCGTCGACGCCGAACTCGGCGACATCCTCGACTCCGACGCGGGCGACGCCGAGGTGGTGCTGGCCGGGGACGTCTTCTACAGCGAGGCGATGGCCCGCCGGATGCTGCGCTTCCTGCTCCGGGCCGCCCGTTCCGGCGCCCGGGTGCTGGTGGGCGACCCGGGCCGGGTGTTCCTTCCCCGCGAACGGTTCCACGAGCTGGCCGCGTACGACGTGCCGGTGTCCGAGGCGCTGGAGAGCGTACGGGTGAAGCACACCACCGTGTGGGAGCTGGACCCGAACCCGCCCGGCGCCCGCCGCTAGCGTTACCGCGTGCTGTTCCGGGGCTGGGGGGAGTCCGTCGACGAGCAGTGGCCGGACGCGGCCACGGTTGTCGACCACATCGGCGTGCCGCACCTGGTGGTGACCCGGCACGCGCTCGTACGCCAGGTGCTCACCGACCCGGTGACGTTCCGGCCGGACAACGCGCTCGACGCGGTCACCCCGGTCCCGGTGGCCGCGCTGCGGGTGCTCGCCGGGCACCGGTTCCGGCTGCCGCCGACGCTGGCGAACAACGGCGGCGCCAGCCACCCGGAGATCCGCGGCATCGTCGCCGACGCGCTGCACCCGCACCGGGTGGCCGCGCAGCGCCAGTGGCTGACCGGGCTGGTCCGGCAGCGGGTGGCCGCACTGGCGGCGGCGCTGGACGCGGGCCGCCCGGTCGACCTGTACGCCGGTCTCGCCGCCGACCTGCCGCTGCTGGTGCTGGCCCGGCTGGTCGAGCTGCCGGACGCCCCGGTCGGCGCGGTGAAGGACTTCGCCCGGGCCGCGCTGGAGCTGTTCTGGGCGCCGCTGGACTCCTCCCGGCAGCTCGCACTCGCCGCCGAAGTCGGCCGGTTCCACACCGTGCTGCGCGAGTTCGCCGCCACCGGGGGCGGGCTCGCCGCGCGGCTGCGCGACGCCGGGCACTCCCCCGACGTGGTCGTCGGCGCGCTGTTCTTCCTGCTGGTCGCCGGTCAGGAGACCACCTCGCAGTTCCTCACCCTGCTGTTGCACCGGCTGGCCGGGGAGTCGACCGTACGGGCCGGGCTGCGCGCCGGCACGGTGGCGGTGGACGACGTGGTCGAGGAAGGGCTGCGGCTGGAACCGCCGATCGTCACCTGGCGGCGGGTGGCAGCCGTGGACACGACGCTCGGCGAGCTGCCGGTGGCGGCGGGCACCAGCGTGGTGGCGTGGCTGGCCCGCGCCGGGCGCGACCCGGCCGTGGTCGGCGCGCCGGGCGAGTTCCGCCCCGGGCAGCCCGGCTCGCGGCGGCACCTGGCGTTCGGCGCCGGGCCGCACCGCTGCGTCGGCGCGCAGCTGGCCCGGATGGAGGCCGCAGTGGTGGTCGCCGAGGCGACCGCGCTGCTGGACGGCGTGACTGTGGTCCGTCCACCGTGGTGCCCGGACAACCTGACGTTCCGGATGCCGGACGCGTTCGTGGTCCGCCGCGCCTGAGCCCTGCGGGTGTTAACAGGGGGCCCTTCCTCTACCGGAGGCGTTAATAAGGGGCCCTTCCTTACGAAAGTCAGGGTGGGGGGCTGCCGTTCGACGGCAGTGCGGCGGCACCGCCGCGCAATAGCGTCGCCGCATGATCACACTTCGTGGGTTGACGAAACGGTTCGGCGGGGTCACCGCCGTGGACGACCTGACCGTCGAGATCCGCCCCGGCCAGGTCACCGGGTTCCTCGGCCCGAACGGCGCGGGTAAGTCCACCACCATGCGGATGGTGCTCGGCCTGGACCGGCCCACCGCGGGGCAGGCGCTCGTCAACGGCCGGGACTACCGCACGCTGCGGCACCCGCTGTACGAGGTGGGCGCGCTGCTCGACGCGACAGGTGTGCACCCGGCCCGTTCCGGCGTGGCGCACCTGCGGGCGATGGCGCGCAGCAACGGCGTACCGGAGCGGCGGGTGGCGCAGGTGCTCGACCTGGTCGGTCTGGACGCCCGCGCCGCCGGTAAGCCGGGCCGGGCGCTGTCGCTGGGCATGGGGCAGCGGCTCGGCATCGCCGGCGCGCTGCTCGGCGACCCGCCGGTGCTGCTGCTCGACGAGCCGGTCAACGGGCTCGACCCGGACGGGGTGCGGTGGATCCGCGGGTTCACCCGCCGCCTGGCCGACGAGGGACGCACAGTCCTCGTCTCCAGCCACCTGATGAGCGAGATGCAGCAGACCGCCGACCGGCTGGTGGTGCTCGGGCGCGGCCGGCTGGTGGCGGACGCGCCGCTGGCCGAGCTGATCGCCGCCCGGCCCGCCGCGTCGGTGCGGGTACGCGGGCCGGAGCCGGCCGCGCTCGCCGCGCTCGGCGACCGGCTGGCCGCCGAGGGCGCGACTGTCACCGCCGACGAGGGCGGGATGTCC